>JBFWXN010000082.1:0-24196 GCA_050187415.1 Hyphomicrobiaceae bacterium
TGGGTGACGCACGCCTCACCCTTGCCAAGGAACCGGACGGCGCATTCGACCTCATCGTCGTCGATGCGTTCACTTCCGATGCCGTGCCGATCCACCTGATGACGGCAGAGGCGCTTGCGCTCTACCGCAAGAAGACCAGTCCGATTGGCGCGGCCGTCCTCCACGTCTCCAACCGATATCTCGATCTCGACGCCGTGCTCGCCGCGACCGTCAAATTGGTCGAAGGCGCTCATGGGGTGATTGTTGCCGACGAGGAGGCAGACGGCAGCTACGGCCAGACGACCTCGACCGTCGCCGTCTTCGCCAAGTCGGCAGAGGCGTTGGCACCGTTCGGGCAGATGAAAGGCGCCACCGCCCTCGACGCCAAGGGGCTGCGCGCCTGGACCGACGACTACTCGGATATTGTCGGGCCTTTCTTCTCGAAAATGCAGGATTGATCCAACCGTCGGTTTACCCGGGCTTGACGATGCAGCCGTTCGATCGGACGCTCGATCCATAATTGTCCCTGGGAGGTCCCAATGGCCGAAGCAACCGCTGTACGTGCGCGGTTCAGAGATCGAGACGTCGTACTCGCAAACGGCATCCGGGGTGAAAATCTCGACGTCCCGTCGGCGTCTCCCGTGAACTATTACCAGGCCATCAGCGAGCCCGACGCAATGCAGCGCCTCACCGTTGACGGCAAGCTGTTTCTCCCGAGGGCGGGGTCGAGCGGCTCCGGCGCGTGGCCGGTCGTCCTGATCATTCCCGGAAGCCTTGGTGTCACCGACGCGAACCTGGCCCACGCCGCGACGTTGACGAGTGCCGGCATCGCGGCCTTCGTACTCGATAGCTTCAGTGCCCGCGGCGTCACCTCGACAGCCGCCAGGCAGACCCTATTCTCGTTTGCTGCCAGCGCCTTCGATGTGCTGTCAGCATGGAAAGTCGTCTCCGCGCATCCCGCGATCGATCCCCTCCGAACAGGCACCCAGGGTCATAGCCGAGGCGGAGCTGCGGTTTTGACGGCTGCAACACGCCGTTTTGCCGATCCGGCAATCGGCGAGGGCAAGGGCCCGATCGCGGTGTTCGCGGCTTACCCCTGGAGCGGACATCAGTTCTTCGACCCCCGAGTCGGCAAAACAGAAATCCGCGCCGTGATCGGCGATCGTGACGAGTGGTGCTCGCCCATGCAGGTGCAAGGGCACTGTCAGGCCATCCGACTGTCTGGTGGCTGCGCATCCGTGCGCATCGTTGCCGGCGCCCACCACAGTTTCGACCGCGGAAGCCCGGTCATCGAGATCGCCGAGGGTTCGGTCTCGCCCCACGCTCCGACGACCTACCTTGCCGACAACGGCGCCTTCGTGCATCCGCTCGAAGATGCACCGAACCCAGCTCTGGTCGACCGAGATGTCATGATCTACTCGGTCAAAGCCGGATATGGAAAAAAAGGCGCGAAACTGGGCAGCAATCCGGGCGACGCCGAGCTTTTCCGCGCCGACATGTTGGAGTTCTGGAAACGCGCCCTGGGCGTAGTTGCATAGGCCGGAGCCGGAATGTCACACGTGAATCAATTTGCGCACAGGATCTACGCCGGCCACGTCAAGGCTCTGCGCTCGCGACGAATTTGACTGTTCCGGCGCCTGGGCCGATCGTTCAGGCTTTGTCGGCCGCGCTTCGCCGATACGTCTCCGGCGCGAACACCGCGAACAACGCCCCTGACACGATGATCATTACCGCCGCCGTCGATAGCGCCGCGCTGGCGCCCAGCAGATCGACGATCGATCCGAGCAAGAGCGGCCCCGCCACGTATCCGGCGTCGGCAATCATGCGAAAAGTGCTCATCGCAGCCGCATTCATGCCGGGAGGAGCCGAATCGGCCGCATAGGCAGCCGGCGCCGTGCCGAGCGCCGAGATCGCGACGCCCCAGACGATGCTCGCTCCCATGAACCACGCATAATCCGGTGCCAGACAGTAAAGCAGCATCGACGAGCCAGATATCACCGTTGCAGGCACGATCACCGCTTTGCGCCCGAAACGGTCTGTCACCCAGCCGAGCGGATAGGCCGCAACCAGGCCCGATACGCTGCCGAGCATCAAAGCAAATCCAATCGAACTTACCGAAAGATCGAGCCGCTCCTTGGCAAGGATTGGAATGACAGTGAACATCCCGCCGGTTCGAACGATGGCCCCGATCAGAACAATGACACTGATCAGAGCGAAGCCGAGCTTCCCTGTCAGCAGACGAAATTGATCGACGAATGAAAGGCTGGCGCCCATGTGCTTGCTGGCTGCCCTGCCGATATCTCTCGTCTCACCCACCATGATCCAGGCGATGCCCGTTACGATCAGGGCAGCGAATCCGTAGGCCCAGAAGGGTGCCGAAAGCCCATAGTGCTCGGCCAGCAGCCCTCCGGGAAATGGCCCGATGCCCACGGCAAATATGAAGGTGCCCTGGTAAAGCGCCAGCATGCGCCCTCGGCGTTCAGGCGTCGTGATATCGGCCAGCACGATCTGACCTGTCGTCACGATCAGCCCGGCTCCGGCACCCGCGACAAAGCGCGCGATGATGAACTCCGGGTAGCTGCTTGCCACCGCACACCAAAGATTCCCAGCGGCAGAGATCAGCCCCCCTATCGCCAGTGTTGGCCGGCGCCCGAGACGATCGGACAAACGACCCGAGGGCACCGCGGTAAAGAAGCGGGCAAGCCCATAGACGGCCACGGCAATGCCGACTGCCGACGCCGGTACGCCGAATGACTGCGCATACAGCGGAAGTGAGGGGATCATGGCGCCGAAACCGAGCTGGTTTACGGCCACAAGCGCGCACATCCACAAGAGCACCCGATTTTCGAACGCCATGCTGGACGCGGCCCTATCCGTGACTGATGTGAGAAAGTTGAGGTTGCGCAGACGCACGTACCTGGAGGGGCCCGCGGTTTCGAAGCCCCAAGGCAACAACCCGTCTAGCGCTTCAGCGCCACCACGGCTTCGTCGAGGGCCTTTCCGACCAGATCGATGTCCGCCCGCGAAACATCGAGATGTGTGACCGCTCGGATCATATTACCGTAGGTGAGCCCCATTCTCACACCACGCTCGAGTAGGGCATCGTGAACCTGCTTCGACGTGAGCCCGGCCCCTGACGGATCGAAGAAAACGATGTTCGACTCGATCCTCGGCGTAAACAGCGCAAGCCCCGGCACATTCGAAATATACTCACCCAACCGCCGGGCATTGGCGTGATCCTCGGCAAGTTTTTCGATGTTGTGATCGAGCGCATAAACCCCGGCCGCGGCCACAATGCCCGACTGCCGCATGGCGCCGCCGAGACGGTGCTTCCAGCGCCACGCCTCGCTGATGAACGCCTTCGATCCAGCCAGAACGCCGCCGATCGGGCAGCCCAGCCCTTTTGACAAGTCGAGCCACACGGTATCGACGTCGCGGGCCATCCGCGCCGCGCTGATTCCCGAACCCACCACGGCATTGAGCAGCCGCGCTCCATCCATGTGCACGACCAGCCCATGCGACTTGGCGACACCCGCCACGTCAGCGATCTGATCGGGCTTCCAGATCGCGCCTCCGCCTCGGTTGACGGTCTGCTCGATCACCACAACCTTCGAGATCGGATTGTGGCGTCCATCACCCGTTCGGATCGCTTCGGCGACCTCCTTGCCCGTAAAAATGCCCTTCTCGCTTGGGATCCAGAGAGTTTGAGCCCCGGCCAGAACCGCGGCGCCACCGCCTTCCGAAGTGAAAACGTGCGTCTCCGCCGAGCCGATAATCTCGTCGCCCGGCCGGCAGTGCACCAGCATCGCTATCTGGTTGCACATCGTCCCGGACGGCAGGAATACAGCGGCTTCTTTGCCGACAAGCTCCGCAATCCGCTCCTGCAGCCGGTTCGTCGTCGGATCCTCGCCCCTTTGCTCATCGCCGACTTCGGCCTCCGCCATCGCCTTGCGCATGCCGGCGGACGGTCGTGTCTGGGTGTCGCTATAGAGGTCGATCAAACGGTTCTGCGCGGTCGGAGCCACAGATGCCTCCAGGTGTTCGGGATTGCATGCGCTTTACCGCGCCAGCGGCGAACCGTATGACAGCCCCGATCGCCCTTCAATCGCGCATATCGCTGCAAAACGTCAGGAGAGGCCAATGCTACTCGGTCCCAACATTACCGCTGTCGTCACCGGTGGCGCCTCGGGTCTCGGCGGTGCGACAGCTCAGGCCCTGGCGGCCAAGGGGGTGAAGGTCGCCATCTTCGACCTCAACGCAGACCGCGGCAAAGCCCATGCTGAGGCCATCGGCGGGAAGTTCTTCCAGTGCGATGTGGCCAGCGAGACCAGCGTCGACACGGCCTTGGCCGCGTCCCGCGAGGCTCTCGGATCCGAGCGCCTTCTGGTGAACTGCGCCGGCATCGCGATCGGCAAACGCATCTCACGCAAGAACCGCGACACCGGCGCCGTCGAGCCGCATGACCTCGCATCTTTCACCAAGGTCGTGCAGATAAATCTCATCGGCACGTTTCTCATGATCGCGAAATCCGCGGCTCACATGCAGACGCTTCCCCCGCTTGGCGACGATCATGAGCGCGGCGTCATCGTTTGCACCTCGTCCGTCGCCGCCGAGGAGGGCCAGATCGGCCAAGTTGCCTACGCCGCGTCGAAAGGGGGGGTCCTGTCGATGACTTTGCCGATCGCGCGCGACTTGGCCCAATCGGGCATTCGTGTTGCCACCATCATGCCGGGCCTGTTCCACACACCCATGTTCGACGGTTTGCCCGACGATGCGCGCGAGGCCCTGGCCGCATCCGTGCCCTTCCCCTCGCGGCTCGGAAAACCCACCGAGTATGCCGCACTCGCGACGCATATTTGCGAGAACACGATGCTGAATGGGGTTGCCATTCGCCTCGATGGTGCCGTGCGGCTGGCGCCTCGTTGACCGCTTCGGGAACTTTCAACGAAGCATTCACGTTCTTGGCAAAACCGCTTGGCGCACTGAAGGAATGTGAGTAGTAGGTGTGCAGACGGTTTGGGGTTGTAGGTAATTCGTAAGAGTGCGCGGCGTATCGCAATGTTCAACGGCCAGCTCGGCATGCAGTCTGCGCTCCGCCTCGGGGCGTACGTGGCAACGATCGTCGCCATCGCGGCTTTGACGGGCTGGAGCGCATACCGTGTCGGCGCAACGGTGATCGGGCTGTTGGATGCCAAGATCATCGATGGCAGTGGACGCCCCTTGCCGGAACCGCAGTGGTCGGCGCCACCTTTCGCCGCGGATCCCCGGTCGGAGCAGGCCTCTGTCGGCGCCGAAGACCTCTCGGGAGGCACCACGCAATTGACCTCGGCGTCTGCCACACCCGTGACCACTGCTCCGCGGGCATCGAGCGACGCGCCGGAAAACGACCCCGCCGCCGATTTCCATCACGGTAGCAAGGACACCTTCAAGACCTATTGTGTGCGCCTGTGTGACGGCTTTTATTGGCCGATCAGCTTTTCAACCACTTCCGATCGGTTCGAAGACGACGCTTCCGCCTGCCAATCGTCCTGCGGCAGCCCGGCTCGCCTGTTCGTCCATCCCATTCCGGGGGGTGGACCAGCGACAATGGTCTCGCTCGACGGCCTCCCGTATACGGCGCTGAAATCAGCCTTCGTTTTCCGTACGCGCTACGACGCCCAGTGCCGCTGCCAGCCACAGCCATGGCAGAAAGCCGCCAAGGACCGCCACAAGTTGTTTGCGGCTGCAGAGGCGGCGGAGCGCGGCAGCAAGACGGCCATAGCTGAGGCGCTTCGCTTGAAGGACAAGGTTACGGCAGCGCGTAAGGCCGAGTATGCCGCGCGCGAACTCGCCGAAGAGAAGGCCAATGAGGAGATGGAGAAGCTTGCCAGGACGGCTTCTCTGACGCCCCCCGACCAATCGCCGCGGACCCGTCGAACCGGCACCCGCCGAGAGGCTCCGGTCATTCGCCTCGGCTCCCTCGATGAAGATACGCCGCGCAAACGTGGCTTCGTACCTTCCTCCGGTCCGAGCCGAGCTTGGCAAGACCGCATGTTCGGTGACAATTGACGCGGGTCGCAGCCAGGCATCCGGCTGTTCAGAGAATATTTGCCTCCGGCACCGATAACCCGGGATACGTCGCCACACGCCGTGGCGGTCGCGTCCCACTCGAGTGCCGGGTAGCTGAGCATCTATGTCAGCAAAACGTTGTGTCTCCACACTCTGCGCCGCATTGGCCTGTTCTCCGGCCGCTGCAAACGCTCAAGGCTTCTTTGACGGCTTGTTCGGGTTTGGCGGCCATCGATCCCAACCGTTCAGCCAGCAAAGCCCAGCCCAGTCGACAAATCTTCGCTACCGGGAACCCGTCGCACGTCCAACCGAGCCAGACGATCGCTACGACAGGGCTCCGGTCTCCGGTCGCAAGTTCCGCACGTTGTGCGTGCGCACCTGTGATGGCTATTACTTCCCGATCAGTGGTTCCGTCACCCGCGATCGGTTTAACCACGACGCGCAGATCTGTCGCCGAAGCTGCGGATCGGAAGCGGTCTTGTTCTATCATCCGAGTTCGTCCGGCGACGCAACTGAGATGGTCGACCTGACAGGCCGTTCATACACGCAATTTCCCAATGCCTTTCGCTATAGGAAGCAGCTTGTCGGCGGGTGCAAGTGCCGGCCCGAACCCTGGGCCCCGAGCGAGCTTGCCCGGCATCGGAGCTACGGTCCCGAGTCGGCTGGATCGGACAGCGACGGCGGCGAACAATCACTGCTGGCCGATGAGGGGCCGCGCCCCGTGGCTGACTCGGCTACCGATGCCCGAATCCCGATCGACCGCATAGCTTCTGTTGACGCGGATACCGCCCGATCACCATCGGGCGCAGCGATTGTACCCACTGCCGGAACCACACCGACAGCCGCGCCCATCATGGCTCGCCCCCCGAGATCTTCGGGTCAGCGCGCCGTCGCGGATCGCCGCAGCCCAAGCCGTGCGAGGTTCCGGCCCGCTCCGACCGGCCAGTCGATCAATTTTGGCTTCGGCATGGGTGGCTCGCAACCCCAGCGTCTGCGCTGGCCCGGCGACTGACCTCAGACCGCGAACACGTCCATGGCGGCCGCAAGATCGATATCGCGCTGGGTCAACCCACCCGCGTCATGCGTCGACAGAACCACCTCGACGGTGTTCCAAACGTTGCGCCATTCTGGGTGGTGATCCATCTTCTCGGCGGCCAGCGCGGCCCGCGCCATGAAACCAAAAGCTTCGTTGAAATCCTTGAACTTGAAGGTCTTCTGGATTGCGTCGCGACCTGTGACACCACTCCAGCCGTCGAGCGTTGCAAGGGCAGTCCGCCGCGCGTCATCGGTCAATCGCTGAACCATGCTTCCGCTCCATGTTCAAGCTCCAGCCGTATTCGTTAAGGTCATGTGGCGAAGCACGAGCGGTGGGTCAATGCTCGGGCGCAACACTCAGCCGGCCGGGTCGCCAGCCAGGCGCGTCCAAATCGCCCTGCCTCCGAGGCTTTCGACAAAAGCCCGATGCGCGGCCAGATCTTCGTCACTGATCCTTGCCGGCAACGGACGAGGCCTCGCCATGGAAGCTGCGCGGTCGGCAATCGTCGCGCTCGAGTTCGAGCCGCGCGTGCCAAGCTGAAGTGTCGTTTGTCGCTCCCCGAGCAGCTCGACATAGACCCCCGCGAGCAGGAGCGAATCCATCAGGGCTCCGTGCTTCGTCCGCTTCGAGTTGTCGATGCCGTAGCGCTTGCACAGGGCATCGAGCGAGTTGGGGCCGGCAGGGTGCTTCCGCCGTGCGATCTCCAGCGTATCGACCAGTCGCTCCCGAGCGATCAACGGTCGGTTTATCCGGTTGAGCTCCATATTGATGAAGCCGGCATCGAACTGCGCATTGTGTATGACCAGCGGCGAATCGCTCAGGAAGGCGAGGATCTCGTCGACCACATCGGCAAAGCGTGGCTTGTCCTTCAGGAACTCTGTCGAAATGCCGTGCACTTGGAAGGCTTCCGGGTGGACTTCGCGGTCCTCGGGACAGAAAAAGGCGTGATATTCGATGCCGGTCGGAATGCGATTGACGATTTCCACGCAGCCGATCTCGATCAGCCTGTCACCGTTCTTGGCATCCAGGCCCGTCGTTTCCGTATCGAGCACCACCTCGCGCTGCATCAGCCATCTCCCCCGTTCCCCGGAGCGTAGGTGACGCGATCGTGCCGCTGCGACAAGGCCCAGCGCAGGATCTTTCCACCGGCCTATGGTCACGGGAGCGGCCTGCGACATAGATCGGGTGAGCGCGACAGCGAACCCTGACAGTCAACCGCGCCAAGCCGCTTGCAAGCAGAAATGTTCGGCATACCCTGGAATCGAGATTCGGCGCCGGATGTGTCTGAAAGCCGTACAACGGCCCATTGGGAAGGAATGACGTCCGCATGAAGACCGTAGCAGCCATACAAACCGAGACCGGCGGACGCCTTCGCATCGACGAACTCGAGCTTCCCGATCCCGGCGTGGATCAGGTAACGGTGAAGCTCTACTCGAGCGGCGTTTGCCATTCCCAACTGCACCAGATGCACAATCCGGCCCTCGGCCGACCCTTGCTGCTCGGCCATGAAGGCACCGGCGTGGTCACCGCCGTCGGCAAGGGCGTCACGCACGTCAAGGCCGGCGACATGTGTCTGGTCTCGTGGGTTCCGCGGACGGCCGTGCGCGGACGCCAGAATTGGCAGCCGACCGGTGCCCGGTTCGAGGGCTCCCTTGCGCATGGCCACGTTTATACGTGGGCCAGGGATCTGCTGACGAGCAAGGAGTTGGTTGTGCCCATTCCCGAGGAGCACCCCCGCGACGTGAGCTGCATCGTGGGTTGCGCCGTCCTGACCGGGGCCGGCGCGGTCATGCACACCGCCCAGGTGCGCCCGGGTCAGTCAGTCGCTGTCCTAGGTGTGGGCGGCGTCGGCCTCTCGGCCATTCGCGCTGCTTCGATCCTTGAAGCCTATCCCGTCATCGCCGTCGATCTGTCCGACGAAAAGCTCGCTTTCGCGCGGTCGTTCGGCGCTACGCACACCATCAACGCCTCCGGCAACGTCGATCCCGTCGAGGCCATCCGTGACTTGACCGGGGGCGGTGTCGACTACGCCTTCGATGCGATCGGGAAGCAGCGAACCTGCGAGCAGATCCTGCAAGCCGTGCGCAGCGGCGGTCAGGGCGCCGGCAACATCGGCGGCACGGCCGTACTTGTCGGCATTCCGCAAGAAAGGATCACCATCGACCCTCAGCTCATCGTGCAAGGTCAGCGCATCTTCCGGGGCAGCCTCGGCGCCGCCTATCCCGACCAGGATTTCTCGATGTACCTGCGTTGGCACCAGCAGGGAAAGTTCCCGCTCGACAAGCTGATCACCCGCCGCTACCGCCTCGAGGAGATCAATGAGGCCTGCGATCACCTGCATTCGGGCGCGATTCTCGGCCGTGCGATCCTGGAGTATTGATTGACCCGCGGGTTCCGCCGGGAGATGTGCGGTCAACCCGCCCAGTGCGTGGCATATGCCTTTCCGGTGCGCCCACGCAGTAACTCGATGATGCGATCGACCTCGGCAAGCGTGTCCTCGATCGGCGAGCCCGTATCGACGACAAAATCGGCGCGCTTGCGCTTCTCGGCATCCGGAACTTGACGCGCCAGGATCTGGTCCATCTTCGCATCCGTCATACCCGGGCGCTCCAGGACCCGCTGACGTTGCATCTGCGCCGGTGCCGACACTACAACCACGACGTCGACGCGGCGCTCACCGCCCCCTTCCAGCAGCAAGGGGATTTCGAGAACGACCATCTCGGCCCCACGCGACGCCTCCGCCTGGAGAAATGCTTGCTCAGCGGCATAAACCAAGGGATGCACGATCGCCTCCAGCCGCTTGAAGCCGGACGCATCTCGCAGCAGCGCCGCCGCTAGCTTCGGTCTATCGACGCCATCGACCCCCGTCACGCCAGGGAATGCCGCCTCGATAGGTGCGACCGCGGCGCCCCCCGCCGCATAGAGCTTGTGCACTTCTGCGTCGGCGTCGCAAACGGCTATGCCGTTCGCCGCGAACCGCTTGGCGACGGTGGATTTCCCCATGCCGATCGAGCCGGTCAATCCTATGATCAGCATCAGCGTCCCTCGATATCGGCGACCAGGATGTTGCGAAGCGCGTCCGTGACCTCGGGCGTGACGCCGAACCATTTCGCAAATCCCGGCACGGCTTGGTGCAGCAGCATGCCGAGTCCATCGACGGCGCACAGCCCTCGCTCCCGAGCCTGGCGGAGCAAATCTGTTTCGAGCGGCACATAGACGATATCTGCGACGGTTGCATCGCTCGGAAGCCGCGCCACATCGAAGTCGAGTGGCCCCACCTTCGGCATGCCGAGCGAGGTCGTATTCACCAGGAGTCCCGCATCCGCACTGGCGGCCTCGGCATCGCGCCACGCAAACGGCTTCACACGCGAGCCGAAGTGCCGGGCCATGTCCTCCGCGCGCGAAAGCGTCCGGTTGGCCACGCGCACCTCGCCCACGCCCGCCTCCAGCAGCCCGTAGACAATGCCGCGTGCAGCCCCGCCTGCTCCGAGCAGAAGGACCGGTCGATCTTTGACGCGCCAACCCGGCGCCGAGACGTCCAGGTGCCTCATGAAACCGTAAGTGTCGGTGTTGGCCGCAAACAGCCGGCCGTCCTCGATCCAAAGTGTGTTTGCCGCTCCTACCGCCTCGGCGGACGCCTCGCACACGTCGGCGGCGCGAAAAACAACCTCTTTGTGCGGCTGCGTGACATTGCAGCCGGCGAGGCCGCGTTCGGCCAGTGACCGCACGAAAGCAGCCGCGTCTTCCGGCTTGACCGCAATCTTCGAGTAGCTGCCTTCGATCGCGTAGGTCTTGAGCCAATGCCCATGGATCATCGGCGAGCGCGAATGCTCGATCGGCCAGCCGATCACCGCAGCGTTCGTCATGTTTCGATCATCTCCCGCGCCCGCAATTCGCCGAGCAGCGCTATCAGCGGCAGCCCGAGGATCGTGAAATAGTCGCCCTCGATACGTTCGAAAAGTTGCGACCCGAAACCCTCGAGCTGGTAGGCGCCGACAGACTGGCAAACGTCCTCGCCTACTCTCTCGATATAGCGATCGAGGAAAGCCGGCGAGAAGGGACGGACCAACAAAGTTGCCGTCTCCGTGTGCTGCCAGACGACGTTTCCGGCCTCGGCCAGCGCCACCGCGGAGACAAGCACGTGCGCCTTGCCGCGCAAGGCCATCAAGTGCGCCCGCGCGGCGGCCAGATCGGCTGGCTTCTCGAACACCCGATCACCCAGCGCCAGAACCTGATCGCCACCAATGACAAGCGCCTCCCGGTTCGCCCGGCTCACGTCCTCGGCCTTGGCGGCAGCTAGGGCGCCCGCAATGGCGGCAGGACCGACCCGGGTGCCTCGCGCCTCCATATCCGCACGCATCCGCACTTCGTCGACGCCCGATGCAATCGCATCGAACGATAGGCCGGCTGCGCGCAGCATCTGCCGCCGGCTCCGGCTCTGGGAGGCGAGGATCAGCCGGGATCGCGCACGGTCAGTCGTCATTGTCAGGGCTACCTGTCTCCGCCGCGCGCCGCTCGTTGAGCAGCTTGATCACCGTCGCCGCCGTTTCTTCGACCGAGCGTCGCGTTACGTCGATGATGGGCCATCCGTTTCGTTGAAAGAGCTTGCGCGAACTCGTCAACTCGGCCGAGATCTGCGCACGATCCACATACTCGTCCAGGTCCTTGTCGGCGAGCAGGTGAACCCGGTTGCGCCGCACCTCGACGATACGCTCGACGCTGGCCACCAGCCCTACCACGAAGGCGCGATGTGGCGTCGCCAGCACCGCTGGCGGATCGATCCCCGGCACGAGCGGCACATTGGCCACTTTGTAACCGCGCTGCGCGAGATAGATGCTGGTCGGCGTCTTCGACGTGCGCGATATGCCGAGAATGATGATATCGGCCGTATTGAGATCATCGGGCAGCCGACCGTCATCGTGTGCCATCGCGAAATTGAGGGCATCGATCCGCTGGAAATAGCCTGCGTCGAGAACGTGCTGCCCGGCCACGATCGGCGTCTTCGGCGCTCCGAGATACGACTCGAACACCTTCATCACCGGTTCGAGCACATGCAGGCAGGGCACGCCAAGCTCGCGACATCGCGTTTCGAGCGTCGTCGTCAGGTCGTGCTGCACCAGTGTGTAGAGCACGATACCGGGAGCAGACGCCACTTCCTGAAGCACCCTCTCGAGTTGCCGGGCCGTCCTGACCAGCGGATGGACATGCTCGATCGGCCTGACCCGCGCGTATTGAACGGCCGCCGCCTTTGCTATCGTTGTCAGCGTTTCGCCGGTCGCATCCGAGATCAGATGCAGATGGAAATAGCTCGTCGCGACGTTGGACATCTGTTGACAAAACCCTGGGTTTTCCCGACCCGCTCCGCGCGGGACCGCGACACCGGGAAGAACTGGCCAGTTCTCCACCGCCTCCTCAACAGTCGAGCCATGCTCGAACCTTTGGTCGAGCGCATGCCCCGTCAGTCATCGCCCAATCCGTTGTTCCGGCGTTCACGACAGCTTGTCAACAAGGAGTAGATACCTCGTTGCCGAGCCAACATTGCGCCAAGTCACTGACTCAAGGTGCCTTTGAAGCTCTTGTGGCCCGGCACCGGACTCGATACTTCATCTGCCATCCCTCAATCGACACCCTCGGATCGTGCACGCCACGCAACTCGGCCGCCCCAATCTCCGCAATCCACCGAGGTAAGAGTCAAAACAGAAACTTCAGAGAAAATTGGAATAATTTAAGTGGCAAGGTCCTCCCCCCCGAAATCAGCGAACAACCTTCGCTTCCTCGAGCCCTTCAAGGGCATCGCGACCTCCCCGCCACCGATCTGGCTCATGCGCCAGGCTGGACGCTACTTGCCCGAATATCGTGAGGTTCGCGCCAAGGCGGGTGGCTTCCTCGACCTGTGCTACACGCCGGCCATGGCCGCCGAGGTCACCCTGCAACCGATCCGGCGATACGGCTTCGATGCCGCCATTCTGTTCGCGGACATCCTGCTCGTCCCTGATGCCCTCGGCCAGGCGGTGCGCTTCGCCGAGGGTGAAGGCCCCTTGCTCGATCCAGTCACCAGCGCTGGCGATCTATCGCGCTTGCAGCCGGCGGCGACTCGCGCCAAGTACGGTCTCGTCGCCGAAACGGTGGCGCGCGTCCGCCAGGATCTTCCCAAGGACACAGCTCTGATCGGCTTCTGCGGTGCCCCGTGGACAGTCGCCACCTACATGGTCGAAGGTCGCGGCTCCAAGGACCAGGCCGCAGCCCGGCTCTGGGCCTATCGCGATCGCGACAATTTCGAGGCGCTCATCGATATCCTGGTCGAAACCTCGATCGACTACCTGAGACAGCAAGTGAATGCCGGCGCCGATGTCTTGCAGATCTTCGATACATGGGCTGGTGTTCTACCCGACGACGAGTTCGACCGTTGGGTCGTCGAGCCGACCAAGCGCATCGTGGAAAGCGTGAAGGCCGCGCATCCCGACGTTCCGATCATCGGTTTCCCGCGTGGCGCCGGCGGGTCGGCGCTTTGGTACGTTTCCGAAACGGGCGTCGACGGCATCGGTTGCGATACGGCCATGCCACCCTACATGATGGCTGAGGCGTTCGACGACGAACCGGTTGTCGTTCAGGGCAATCTCGATCCTCTGCTGCTGGTTTCGGGCGGCGAGCCTTTGGAGGAGCGCACGCGCGAAATTCTCGAGCGGATGGAGGGCAAGCGCTTCATCTTCAATCTTGGCCACGGCATCGTCCCCCAAACGCCACCCGAGAATGTCGCCCGGTTGGTCGAGATCGTGAGAGGTGGCTGAATTCGGCCCACAGGGCTGTGTCACCGGATCACGCCCGACGGGGGTCGCCGCAGGCGGCCTCGACGTCCTGCCCGAGTAGCGGCGAGTGCCTCGCGACGGTGACGAGTGAAGGAGAACGGTATGCTTGCGATCGAGGTTCAACAGCACGCTCGCAGATTATTCGAAATCCACGGTCCAAAGGCCATCGCCGAAGCAGCCCAGCTCGCGTCAAAGCTCGAACGGCAGAATCACGATTCTGCTCGCGACTGGCGCCGCATCGAGGCGGCGCTCCGCCAGATGCGCGGGCCTCACGAGAGCTGAGGGGAGCGTTGTGCCCTCCTTTTGTTAAATGCCCACCCGCGAATGGGAGCGGGTGGCAAGCACCCGCCCAGCGGCCTACGGGTGCGGGCAACCTCGACGCAGTGCGCCGGCGCTCGACGCGCTGTAGATTGCCCGCATGGACGACAACAATCGAGCAAAGGTGGCCGTCCGGGCCGCTGTTGCGCTGGCCTTGACAGCCGCCGCGTTCGGCGGACTTGCATATGCCGCCGAAGCTTCGGCCTATGATTGGGTCAAGGCTTTGCATGTCATCGCGATCATTTCGTGGATGGCGGGCATGCTCTATTTGCCGCGTCTCTTCATTTATCATTGCGACGCCGAGAAAGGTTCGCAGCAGTCGGAGACCTTCAAGGTCATGGAGCATCGGCTGCTCCGGGTGATCATCAACCCAGCCATGATCGTGGCCTGGGTCGCGGGCTTGTGGCTGGCCTGGCAGGGTGGTTGGTGGAAGGCAGGCTGGTTTCACGGCAAATTATTGGCCGTGCTGGCACTTTCAGGAGTGCACGGCTATCTCTCAGCCGCGACGCGGGCGTTTGCCGAGGATCGCAACAGTAAGCCGGCCCGTCATTGGCGGATCGTCAACGAAGTCCCGACGGTCCTCATGATCGTCATCGTCGTTCTCGTGATCGTGAAGCCATTTTGATTTCGCAATTGCTCAATAGCCTTTGCTTGCAATCGCCGAATGATCTATTATCTAAGGCGAATCGACACAGCTTCTCGGGCGCCCGCCCGACTTTGGGAAGCCGCGACCGCCGGACATCGCTGCTCCAAGGCAGAAGACGCTCTCGCCTCGCTCGAGCCATCTACTCCCCCCTACGCGCGTCTCGACGCGATCCCTTCACTGTGACTGCAAGTCCAGAGAGTTCCACATGCAAGAGATCATCAAGCAGATCAAACTTCAGGAACTGAAGTCAAAGACGCCGACGGAACTGCAAAGTTTCGCCGAGGAAGCCGGCGTCGAGAACGCGAGCACGATGCGTAAGCAGGAGCTCATGTTCGCCACCCTGAAGCAGCTCGCTGCCAAGGAAATCGAGATCACCGGTATCGGTGTGGTGGAGGTGCTCCAGGACGGTTTCGGCTTCCTGCGCTCGCCGGACGCCAACTACCTTCCCGGCCCTGACGACATCTACGTTTCCCCCTCGCAGATCCGCCGCTTCGCGCTGCGCACCGGCGATACCGTCGAGGGCCTGATCCGCAGCCCGAAGGAGGGCGAGCGGTACTTCGCGCTGATCAAGGTCAACAAGATCAATTTCGAAGAGCCCGAAGCTCAGCGCCACAAGGTCAACTTCGACAACCTGACGCCGCTTTATCCCGACAAGTGGCTCAAGATGGAGATCGAGGACCCGACCATCAAGGACCTGTCGGGCCGCGTCATCGACATCGTGGCGCCGATCGGCAAGGGGCAGCGCGCGCTGATCGTCGCCCCGCCGCGCACCGGCAAGACGGTGCTACTCCAGAACATGGCGAAGTCGATCACCGCCAACCATCCGGAGTGCTTCCTGATCGTGCTGCTCATCGATGAGCGCCCGGAGGAGGTCACGGACATGCAACGCTCGGTCAAGGGAGAAGTCATCTCGTCGACCTTCGACGAGCCGCCGTCGCGCCACGTGCAGGTGGCTGAAATGGTGATCGAAAAGGCAAAGCGTCTCGTTGAGCACAAGCGAGATGTGGTTATTCTACTCGATTCGATCACCCGCCTCGGCCGCGCCTACAACACGGTCGTGCCGTCGTCCGGCAAGGTGCTGACCGGCGGCGTCGACTCGAACGCGTTGCAGCGCCCCAAGCGTTTCTTCGGTGCGGCCCGCAACATCGAGGAAGGTGGCTCGCTGACCATCATTGCCACTGCGCTGGTGGACACTGGAAGCCGCATGGACGAGGTGATCTTCGAAGAGTTCAAGGGCACCGGTAACTCAGAAATCATTCTCGATCGCAAGGTCTCGGACAAGCGCGTCTTCCCGGCCATCGACGTGGCCCGCTCCGGTACCCGGAAAGAAGACCTGCTCGTGCCCCGCGACCAGCTCAAGAAGGTTTACGTGCTGCGGCGCATTCTCAATCCGATGGGCGCCATGGACGGCATCGAATTCCTGATCGACAAGCTGAAGTCCACCAAGACCAACGGCGACTTCTTCAACTCGATGAATACGTGATCCGCAGTGCGGCCCTTCAGAATCCGGCCATGCCGAAGCTGAAGGGCTGGAGCTTGTCGAAGGGCTGGGCGACAAGCGGCACGGCATAGTCGGCGCGCAACGGTCCGAGCGGCGAATCCCAAACGATTCCAACGCCGGCCGACGCCCTCGGGGTGGCGGTGTTTCCAGCGAGGCCCGGCACCGAGGCGCCGGTCGTGTTGGTGCCCCAGAGCGAGCCTGCGTCAGCAAACACAGACGCCCTCACGCCGAGATCCTTCGGAACTCCCGGAATATCGAACAGCGTCTCCGCCGTGGTGCCGACATACATGCGCCCACCCAGCGCGTCCTTGTTGGCGCTCAGCGTGTCGCGCGGCCCGATGCCGGCGGTCTCGAATCCGCGTACCAGATCGCCGCCCTTGTAGAAGAGATCGAGGAGGCGCACGTCCTGTCCGCCCCATCCTTCGATGAGACCGCCCCTGACCCGGCCGGCGAGCGTAATGCTGTCGTTGACCGGATAATAGCCGCGCACGTCGCTCGTCGAGCGCAGGTACTGCACGTCACCGCCGACGCCGGCGAGGTCCTGTGACAGTGTGAAGGAAACGCCGCTGGTCGGCATTCGCTTGCTGTCGCGCGTGTCGTAGATGGTTCCATAGCCGACCGATGACGTGTTGTAGGTGGCCGTTCCGTCTGCCGAATTGCCGAGCGCCTCACGCACGGCCGTGGAGGCGTTGTCCCCGACGTCATAGAGCTTGCTGCGGACGAACGTGTAGTTGACGCTGGCCGTCAGCTCGTCCGAAATCGGATAGCCGAGCCTGAGCACACCTCCGGCTTTCAGGCTCTTGTAGCTCGCCTGTTGGGTATTATCGACGTCCTTGTAGAAGAGATCGAAGCCGGCCGACGTGCGCGTGCCGAGAAAATGCGGCTCCGTAAAACCGATGTCCGCTTGAAAGCGGGTAAAGCTCCCGGCCAGCTTCAGGCGCAGATATTGCCCGCCGCCGAACAGGTTCCGCTCGGTAAGGGCAATGTCTCCGATCACGCCTTCGGTGGTTGAATACCCGCCGCCGAAAGATAGCTCAGCGGTTTCCTGTTCGACCACCGCCACGGTCAGCTTGGCTTTGTCGGGTGTCGAGCCCGCTTCCGGTTTGATCTCGACGCTCTTGAAGAACCCGAGACGCTTCAGCCGTCGCGTCGCGGCCTTGATCGCGTATGCGTTCAGCGGATCGCCTTCCGAGAAGCGCAGCTCGCGGCGGATCACGTCATCACGTGTGCGCACGTTGCCCTTGACTTCGATGCGTTCGACGTAAACGGGTTTTCCGGCCTCGACGCGGAACACCATGTCCACCCGGCCACTTGCCCGGTCTCGATGCGCCACGGGCTGCACGCGGGCAAAGGGGTGCCCGTTCCTGGCAAGACTCTCGGACATGACCTCGACGGACTTCTCGATTTTCTCCTGACTGTAGACATTGCCGGCCTCGACGCGATTGCCAGCCTGAAGTTGGTTTGTATCGACCCCGGCGATGCTGCTTTCGATCCTGGCAGGACCGAAGGCCAGACGCTGCCCTTCGTCGATGGAGAAGGTCACTGCATAGGCGGACTTGTCAGCGCTGAGCGTTGCCTCGACGTGGGTCACGCGAGCGTCCGGATAGCCGTGATTGGCATAGTATTGGCGAACCAGCTCGCGATCGGCCTGGATCCGTTCTGGATCGTAGAATGCGGCGGCCTTTAGGATATCGAACCAGCCGGATTGCGAGGTGGTGATGACGTCACGCAGTTCCGCCGCGGCGAAAGCGCGGTTGCCGACGAAGTCGATACGCTCGATTTTGTTGACCGCGCCCTCTTTGATCGAAAACGCAACGTCGACTCGCCCGTCGGCGCGCGGGGTGGATTTCGGCTCGATGGTGGTCTGAATGCGCCCGAGACGATGATAGAGTTCACGCAGGCTGACAGCATCGGCTTGTGCTTTTGCCGCCGTGAAACGCCCGCCCGCCTTCAACTTGACGGTCTCTTCGAGTTTTTTCTTCTCCACCTCCGACGCGCCCGAGAACGTTACCGACGCAATCACGGGTCGCTCGGCCACATGGATGTGCACGGCCCGCCTGCGCTGCTCGACGCGGACATCGGAGAAAAGTCCCGTCGCCATCAGCGTGGAAATCACCGCATCGGCATACAGCGCATCGTTGGCGACGGGCGGCATTGCCTCGAGGCGGGCGAGCACTTCGTCCGCAGAAAGGGTGCGTGCGCCCTCGACGGTGATTTCCCGCCCCGCGGTGGTGCTTTCGGCACGCAAAGGAGCCTGCCACGCGCCGCATAGACCGCCGAGTGCGAAGAACGAAAGAACTAAGAAGCGCAGAGCGTTACGAACACGCATGAAACCCCGGCGATAACCGTCGGTACAGCCTTCGACGTACCGTTTTCCCCGAGCCACCCGGGGCACCGATTAGGCTTCGAATGCGGCTGAAATGCGCGTGCAGCTAGCCTGGACGCACTTGCCCGTCGCCACGCACGACATACTTGAAGCTCGTCAGTTGCTCCACGCCGACCGGTCCGCGGGCGTGCATGCGACCCGTCGCGATGCCGATCTCCGCGCCCATGCCGAACTCGCCGCCATCGGCGAATTGCGTTGAGGCGTTATGCAGCACGATGGCCGAATCGACTTGTTTGAGGAATAGCTCGGCGGTGCCGAAGCAGGACGTCACGATGCAGTCTGTGTGCTGCGACCCGTATTTGGCGATATGCGCGACGGCACCATCTACGCCATCGACGGTTCTTACGGCGATGATCTTGTCCAGGAATTCGCGGCCGAAATCGTCGTCCTTCGCCGGCGTCACGCGCGCGTCGGCAGCGACAGCAGCCGCATCGCCCCGCACCTCGCAGCCGGCATCGAGCAGCGCCCGCACCAGTGCCGGCAGGAACTCGGCCGGCGCGCCGCGATCCACCAGCAGGCATTCCGTTGCGCCGCAGATGGACGTCCGTCGCATCTTGGCGTTGACGGCGATCTCGGTTGCCATCTCGAGATCGGCGCCGCGATCGACGTAGGTATGACAGATGCCCTCCAGGTGTGCGAAGACCGGCACGCGTGCCTCCGTCTGCACGCGCGCCACCAGGCTCTTGCCGCCGCGTGGGACGATCACGTCGACTGTGCCTCCGAGCCCGGTAAGCATCTGGCCGACCGCCTCGCGGTCCGTCGTGGGTACGAGCTGGATGGCATCCAAGGGGAGGCCGGCGGCACGCAAGCCCTCGACGAGGCAGGCGTGAACGGCGCGGCTTGAATGGAAGCTTTCCGAGCCACCCCGCAGAATAGCCGCGTTGCCGGCCTTGAGGCACAATCCGCCCGCGTCTGCTGTGACGTTGGGGCGGCTTTCATAGATGATGCCGATGACGCCCAGCGGCGTTCGGACGCGCTCGATCAGCAATCCGTTGGGGCGGCGCCATTCCGCGAGGACTCCCCCAACGGGGTCCTCCAGAGCCGCAATCTCATCAAGGCCCTTCGCGATCGCCGCAATTCGGACTTCGTCGAGTGCCAGTCGGTCGAGAAACGATCCGCTCGTCCCGCGGTCCCGAGCCGCGGCGAGGTCGCGCGCATTGGCCTCGAGCAGGTCGGCTGTGCGCTCCCGCAGCCGACGGGCGGCCTCGGTGAGCGCCGTGTCTTTGACCTCGCGCGGGGCGAGCGCAAGCAATCGCGCCGCTTCTCGAGCCTTGAGCCCCATGTCGAGCATAACATCCTCGATAGTCGCGTTTTCGATCCGCTCGGGCCGGTTCATGGGGCTCGTCCGTGATGCTCAGGTCGTCGTGGTCAATCGACGCCTCATAGCACATTTGGCGGTCGCTGCGCGCCGAGATCGGCGTCACTCGGATTAACCATTGTCGCTCGAAGGGCCATTCTTTCGACGCTTCGACCGCTAATGAGCCGGCGCGAGGGTCAGGCAGGTGATGGTTGCAGAACCTTTGGATCGGAGTTGGAACATGCGCAGATCCGTCGATCGAGTTGCATATCTCATTGTGCCATTCGCATGCGGCTTGCTGTTGTCCATGCCGGAAGCCGCAGCCGACAAGAGCGTCGTCACGTCCGCCACGACGTGGGCTTACCAGCTACAGGGCAATGTCGGCCATATCGCTGCCTCGAGCGCCGACGTCGTCGTCGTCGATCCAGATCATGCCGGCGGCGCAGCCCGTTTCAGGACCCGGCCGGATGGTGCCCGCCGCGCGGCGCTCGCGTACCTGTCGATCGGCGAAGCCGAGCGTGGCCGCGCCTACTGGAAGCGCTGCTGCGCCTCGGGCTCGCCGTCATGGTTGACCAGCCGGACACAGGGCTGGGCCGGCAACTACGCCGTCAAATTTTGGGAGCCCGGCTGGAAGGCTGTCGTCGCCGCGCGAGTGAAGAGCATTCTAGCTCAGGGGTACGACGGCCTCTATCTCGATCGCATCGACACTTATGAGAGCGTCGAGGCGCCAGGCGGCTCGCGCGCGGCCATGATCGCCTTTGTCCGCCAAATCGCTGCTCAGGCGCGCGCCATAAAACCGGATGTTGCCATCGTTGCACAGAATGCCGAGGAGCTGCTGACGAGCGACAGTTACGTCGCCGCTATCGACGGGGTTGCCAAGGAGGACCTGTTCCATGGCGTCAACCACGACGGCGCACGCAATCCGCGGGGCATGGTTGCGTCGAGCGTCAGCCTATTGAAGCGGGCCAAATCGAAGGGCAAGTCGATCTTCGTCGTAGAATATCTTTCCGGCGCCGTGGCGCGGCGCGTCGCCTCTGAAATAAGAGCGCAAGGCTTCGTGCCGGGCTTCGCCGGTCGGAGCCTTTCAAACTGATCGCCGAGCGGCCACACCCCGCGACCGAATGCCGACGGTCAAACCGGCGCCAATGCCATGTCGTCACGATGAATCAGCTCGGCTCGTCCCGAGTGACCGAGGATCTCGGCAATCTCGCTGCTTTTCTTGCCGAGTATTTTCCTTGCCTCCGCGCAGCCGTAGGCGACGAGTCCACGACCGATCTCCCGCCCCGCGCTATTGCGAATGATCACCGCGTCGCCGCGACCGAAGTCGCCGTCGACCCTGCGAACCCCGGCCGGGAGGAGGCTCTTGCCGCCGGCGAGAGCCTTTTCGGCGCCGTCGTCGATCTCGATCCAGCCGCGTGGCTCGAGATTGCCGACGATCCAGCGCTTACGGGCGGTTACGGGGTCGGAAGGGGCCAGGAACCAGGTGCACGGAGCCCCGGCCGCTATCGCGTTGAGAGGATGCAATACCTTGCCCGAGGCGATCACCATGTGACAGCCGGACCCCATCGCGATGCGCGCGGCGGCGACCTTGGTCACCATGCCCCCCTTCGAAAGTTCCGAGCCGGCATCCCCGGCCATCGCCTCGATATCGGCGGTCACCGCCGTAACCACGTCCAGCCGTCGGGCATTCGGGTCCTGCGCAGGCGGGGCCGTATAGAGCCCGTCGACGTCGGAGAGAAGCACGAGGCAATCGGCGCTCATCATCGAGGCCACGCGCGCCGACAGGCGATCGTTGTCTCCGTATCGGATTTCCGTTGTCGCGACGGTGTCGTTTTCATTGACGACGGGGATGATGTGGCGTGCGATCAGCGTGTCCATTGTGCGACGAGCGTTCAGATAGCGCCGTCGTTCCTCGGTATCACCCAGCGTGAGCAGGACCTGCGCCGCAGTCAGCCCCCGCACGCGAAAGACATCCTGCCAAGCCGATGCGAGGCTGATCTGCCCGACCGCTGCGGCCGCCTGGCTCTGCTCGAGTTCGAGCGGGCCATTGGCGAGACCCATGACGTGGCGCCCGAGCGCGATCGCACCCGACGAAACGAGCACCACTTCGCGGCCTTCGCCAATAAGGCCCGCAATGTCGTCGGCGATCGAGTTCAACCACGTCGCGCGCAGGCGCCCGGTTGCCCGATCGACGAGCAGAGCCGAGCCGATCTTGACGACGATGCGTCTTGCGCTGCGCCACTCGGGAAGGGTCGCGGACATTTCGGCGTTGGCCATGACGAGATTGCTTCGGAGTTGGACGGCGAAAGTTGAGCCCGGCTCCGCACGTAGCAGATTTTACCGGGCCGGTCCGCTTTCCATCGAGAATGCTTTATGGCAGCCAGCGCGTTCGCCCTTCGGCCTCGACGAGTTCAGCTTCCTCTTTGTCGTGCCGACGGACGATCTCGCGCGTGATGGCATAGAGCGCCTCCTTCATTCCAAACCCGGAGACGGCTGAGAGTGCCAATGGCTTTTTACGCGCCACTTTGGCGAGCTCGGCCGACTTTCTGTCGATCTCGTCGGGCAAGAGCGCATCGCATTTCGAAAGCGCGACCAACTCCTTGCGTTTGGCGAGTTCGGGCGAATAGGCGCGGATTTCGCGCCGAATGGTCCGATACGCCTCGCCGACGTCGTCTTGAGTTGCATCCACGAGATGGAGAAGCACCGCGCATCGCTCGACATGGCCGAGAAATCGCGTGCCGAGGCCCGCGCCTTCGTTGGCACCTTCGATCAGGCCGGGAATGTCGGCCAGGACAAAGTCCACGTCGCCCGCCCGCACCACGCCGAGGTTCGGATGCAATGTCGTGAATGGGTAGTCCGCAATCTTCGGCTTCGCGGCCGTCACCGCCGCGAGCAGCGTTGATTTGCCGGCGTTGGGCAGCCCGATCAAGCCCGCGTCGGCGATCAACTTCAGCCGCAGCCAGATGGTCAGCTCTTCGCCCGGCAGGCCAGGGTTCGCGTGGCGTGGCGCACGGTTCGTCGAGGTTTTGAAGTGTGCGTTCCCGAAACCGCCATTGCCTCCTTTCGCGATCACTGCGCGATCACCCGGGTTGAGAAGCTCGGCGAGCAGCGTTTCCTGATCCTCGCCGAAAACCTCGGTGCCCGGCGGTACCTTGATGACGATGTCGTCGCCGTCCGATCCGCTGCGATCACGGCCCATGCCCGGCTCGCCGTTCTTCGCGAAGAAGTGCTGCTGGTAGCGATAGTCGATCAGCGTGTTCAGGTTGTCGACACACATGACGATGACGTCGCCGCCCCGCCCGCCGTTGCCGCCATTTGGCCCGCCGAATTCGATGAACTTCTCGCGGCGGAAAGAAATGCAGCCGTTGCCGCCGGCCCCGGAGCGCACGTAAATCTTTGCTTGATCTAGAAATTTCATGACGAGCTTGCCTGAGTATTCGAATTGGACTCGCAGCTTTCAGTGCCGCGCATGATCCTTGAGAGCCTTGCGCGCCTGACCGATCCATCGTCCGATCCGGCCGCCGCTCGGGCGAAGTGGCGTCGGACAGTCGATCGGACCGAGCACGGAGACGGCACGTTCACGCGTCAGCCATAGTCCCACCGCCTCCACTTCCATCCCGCGCGCCGAGCACCACATGCGCGAGCGGCCCATGGCCTCGAACCCGAGCTTTTGCAACACCCGCGCGGACGCTGGGTTGTCGACGAAATGAGCCGACGAGAACGCGGTGTGACCGTCGATGGAGAAGCCACGGCGCACCAACGCGGCAGCAGCTTCCGTTGCGAGACCCATGCCCCAATGGTCCCGGCCAACCCAGAAGCCGAGCTCGGCCGCACCCGAACGCCGCCGGAAATAGCCGGCACTTCCGATCATGCGCCCGTGCAGGTCGATGGCGTATCGCACATCGTTCGTATTTGGCTTCAACCACGCCCTGGCATGGGTCGGCAGCAGGGGGAACGGAATGTCACTCGTCATCCGGGCCACCTCCCAATCCCCCGCCAGCGCCAGGAAATCGGGTTCGTCACCGCGACGAAGCGGCCTCAGAATCAGCCGTGGCGTCTCTAGGATCGGTAGGGGCATTGCTGGACACGAGCCCGCCAAGGGCTTCCGCAGGACACGCACACCTCAGGCCTTCGCTTTCTTTCCCATCCATGGCTTATCGTAATCCCCGGCCGTGTTCG
>JBFWXN010000083.1:0-23917 GCA_050187415.1 Hyphomicrobiaceae bacterium
GGACAATGCTAAACCATTTTCTTAAGTTCGACAGCGAAGCCGACGCCAAAGCCGCCCTCGCCGTCTACGCTCCCGATGGCGAGTGGGATATGTCTCGCGTCATACCCGGGCAGCGCGTCGTGCTGGCGCGCGCGGTGTGGGACCACAGCGACCCTGACAACCCGACCGAGGTCTCGCCCGAGGCCATCTTGCCCGGTTACTTCGTGACGATATCGCTGCCGGACCTCGACGAGGCCTTGCGCGATCTCCCGGATCAGGCCTGCCGCCTGATCGGCGACAGCGTGGCCGGCGGCCTCGTCTACACGGCGGCCGATCTCGACGCCGGCCTGCTCGCCACGGCGATCATCGAACCAGTGCCGGCGGGAGCCGCCTACAGCTTCGGAGATTAGAAAACATGCCCTGGCCCATTCCGGCGCTGCGATCCCGCCGGCTGCAGGTGCGCGACGACATTGCGCAGCACCTTCCCGGCGCCGACGCCTCGCAGCCGAACAGCGTGCTGCGCGTGGTCGGCGACACGCAAGCAGCGCTCACCCACGACAACGACCAGCACCTCGCCTGGCTGGCGCGCATGATGATGCCGGACACGGCCGAGGGCGAGTACGCCGAGCGCTGGGCCTCGATCTGGCTGCCCGAGGGCCGCAAGCCGGCCATCGCCGCTTCCGGCCAGGTGACCGTCGCCGGCGACGTCGGTGCCGTCGTCCAGACCGGCGCCGAGCTCGTCACCACGGCGATCGATGCCACCGGCGCGCGACGCGAGATCCGTTACGAGGTGGTGGCGGGGGTTACGCTCGCGGGCTCGTCGGGCGTGGTCGACGTGTGGGCGTTGACCCCCGGCGCGGTCGGCAATCTGGACGAGGGCGCCCAGCTGTCGTTCTCCAACGTGCCGGATGGCATCGACGGCCAGGCGACAGTGGCCGCGCCCGGCCTCGCAGGCGGTGCCGACATCGAGCCGATCGTGGACCTGATCGCGCGGTACATCGCCCGCATCCAGCAGCCGCCGCACGGCGGCGCCGCGCACGACTACGTCGCCTGGGCGCTCGAGGTGCCGGGTGTGACGCGCGCCTGGGCCGCACGCGAGATGGGCGCCGGAACGATTACCGTTCGGTTCATGATGGACGAGGTGCGGGCGTCGGGCGGCGGCTTCCCGGAGGCCGAGGACGTGGCCCTGGTGCAGGCGTATATCGACGCGCTGCGCCCGGTCACCGTCGCCGAGTGCTACGTGCTGGCGCCGATCGCGCAGGCGCTGGACCTCACCATCGACGACCTGGTCGGCGATACGCCGGCCGTCCGCGCCAACATCGCGCTCGAGATTGCCGAGATTTTGCGCGCCAAGGCGTCACCGGGGCAGATCATCTACGCCTCGTGGATCCGCGAGGCGATCTCGGCGGCGACCGGCGAGGACCACCACGACATCGCGCTCGCCAACACCACGCCGGCGAGCCTCGGGCATCTGATCGTGCTGGGGGATGTGACCTACGCGTGAGTCTTCGTGGTCGCTGGCGACTGATCTTTCGTGGCGCTCCGGATGCCCACACGGCATCCGCGCGTGGGGAGCTGGCCGCCAGTGACGTAGCTGAGCCGGGGATTTTCTTTCATGCCGTCACCGAAGCGCGACGCGAGCACCTTTGCGCATGCGTTCATGGCGCTGCTGCCGGAGGGACCGATCTGGCCGAGGGCGCGGGGCACGACGTTGCTCGGCACGGTGCTCGGCCTAATGGGAATTGTCGCGCGCTGGGCCGCCGACGCCTGGCGCTTCCTGCACATCGAGGCCTATCCGCCGACGGCGCTCGACCTGCTGGCCGACTGGGAGCGCGTGCTGGGCCTGCCTGAGCCGTGCCTGCCCGTCACCGACCTCACCATCGCAGAGCGCCAGGCGCAAGTGCGCGAGAAACTCGCCCGCCGCCCCGGCGCACAGAGCCGGCAATACTTCTTCGACCTGGCCGCCCGGCTCGGCTATGCCGTCACCATCACCGAGTACATCCCCGCCCAGTGCGGGATCACGCAGTGCGGCGCCACGCGCGTCGTCGACGGCCCCTTTATCGTTCGCGGCGCCGGCTGCGGCACGCCCTATATCCGCTTCGTGTGGACGGTGTCGGTGCCTGCCGCGCGCCTCACCTGGTTCGCCGTCGGCGCCGGCGGCGGGCGCGCGGGACAGGACCCGCACCTGCGCATCCGCCGCGCCGAGGACCTCGAGTGCATCCTGCAAATGCTGAAGCCGGCGCACACGCGGCTGATTTTTGATTACTCGGGAATTTAGTGGCGCGCGGCGACTGCGCCGAGCGCAGCCGGCCGCCGCGCGCGTAGCTGAGCCGTGTTGAGAGCGAATGCCGCCTCCGCGTGATGCGAAGACCCGATCGCCGCGGCCGAGCCGCGTCGCTGGCGGCCGGCTCGCGGCACGCGAGTCGCCAGCGACCACCGAAAACCAAACCGCGCCTTCCGGCCGGCTGCGCGCAGCGCAGTTGGAAGGCGCAAAGGAGACCTCTATCCCATGAAATACCAGCCACCTTTCGTGCCGGGCGCCACGCCCGGGGCGCCGGGAATCTATAACGCCGACGTCGATGCCAGCTACGTCAACGGCGATCCGTCGATCGGCCAGGAAGGCAGCTACTTTCCCGGTGAGGCACTCGAGCACACGCAGCGCGAGATCGTGGCGCAGCTGGTCGCCGCCGGCCTCACACCCGACCACACGGTACTGACCCAACTCCGGCAGTCGATCGCGCGCTCGGCGTCAGGCGCCACGTGGTTCGCGTGCACCGGCGCCGCAAACGCCTACACCCTCCTCGCCTCGGGTGCATTCGACGTTCCGTCCTCGCCGTTCGGTGGGCAGCTTACGCGCCTGATAGCGAACCACACCAATAGCGGCGCCGCGACGGCGACGTTCGCTGGGGTCACCAAGGCCATCCGCTCGTGGGCCGATGCGGCGCTCGTCGGCGGCGAGATCGTCGCCAACCGGCCGACTGAGGCGGTCTACAGCGCCACCGCCAACTCCGGCGCCGGCGCGCTGCTGCTGTTGCCGTGGGCCGATGCGCGCGTCGGCAAGCCTGATGCGCAGATCAACACCGTCGGCAACGTGCAGGTGTTCACAGCCAGCGGCACGTTCACGGTGCCGGACGGCATCACGCAGGTTGCGGTTGATGTGTGGGGGGCGGGTGGCGCCGGTGGCGCATCCAGCGACGGAACGGGGCTGGCCGCAGGCTCGGCGGGCGCTGGCGGCGGTGCCGGAGGCTATGCACGCAAACTGGTGACGGTCACGCCGGGCGATGTAATCGCGGTGACGGTCGGCGCGGGCGGGGCAGGCGTTTCCAATGCGGCAGTCACCGGAGGGGCGGGCGGAACATCCTCGTTCGGGGCCCATGTGTCATGCACGGGCGGTGCTGGCGGGCCGTCGGGCCGCAACTCGCTCATTTCCGGTGGGCTGGGCGGCTCGGGAACCGGCGGCGACATCAATATCAGTGGAGGTCTCGGCGGCACCGGTGGAAACCCAAGTAGTTACACCGCGGCGATACCTCTGCACATCATGAACAAGGGCGGCATCCCCGGCGTGCCGCTTGGATTTTTTGACAACTTCGGCACAGGGGCGG
The DNA here is from genome assembly GCA_050187415.1 of Hyphomicrobiaceae bacterium. Lineage (GTDB taxonomy): Bacteria > Pseudomonadota > Alphaproteobacteria > Rhizobiales > Hyphomicrobiaceae. The sequence continues at coordinate 3,582 of JBFWXN010000083.1, forward strand.
CAGGCCGCGGCTTTGGTACTGGCGGCACAGGGGCATCTGGCGGCAGCGCACTGGCTGGGGGCAACGGCGCCCCCGGTCTCGTGATTGTGCGCTGGTAAGGGGGGGAATCGCATGAAATTCGCGCGCATTGCGAATGGTGTCGTCGCCGAGATCATCGACGCGCCGTCCGACCAGGCCCTCGCCGAGCGCTATCACCGCGACATCGTGGTGCACTGCGTCGCCTGCCCGGATGACGCCCAACAGGGCTGGCAACTCGCCGGCGACGAGATCGTGCCGCCACCGCCGGAGCCGCCGATCTCTGTCGAGGCGCTGCGGGTGCACGCCGGGCGCGTGCGTTACGCAGTCGAAGTTGGCGGCTGCGCCTGGGGCGAGCACATCGTGCAGACCGATCGCGACAGCCAAGCCAAGCTGATCGCCGAGTTCGTGGCTATCGGTGCCGGCCTGCGCGCCGACCCAAGCCCGTGGAAGATGGCCGGCGGGTTCGTGTCGCTCGCCACCGCCGACATGCTCGAGGTGATCACCACCGCCCGGGCGCACATCGCGGCCGCGTTCGCGACCGAGGCCGCCGTACTGGCCGCGATCGAAGCCGGCACGGTGGTCGCGTACGATCAGATCGACGAGGCGTTTGATTGACGCGGGCGGCGGCCGGCTCGCCTCTGGCGAGGTCGCCGCGCGCCAACGAAAGGCCTAACTCGGGGAAGGTCCATGATTGTTCTCACCCGCGACGACCTCGCCGCGCTCTGGCGCAACGCCGATCCGGCGTGGCTCGACGCGTTCGCCGCGCATCACTCCGCATGGTGCGAGCGCTGGGACGTGTCGACGCCGGCGCGCCTGCAGCACTTCCTGGCGCAAGTGTCGGCCGAGACCGCCGGGCTGCGCGACGACGGCAAGGCCGGCGCCCCCCGCAACGGGCTGGTCGAGAACCTCGGCTATTCGGCCAAGCGCATCGAGGAGGTGTTCGCCTATCGCCTCAAGCTCGCCGCCAAGCGCGACCCGCACTTCCAGGGCCAGACGCCTGCGGCGATCGCGGCCGTGCTTGCCAAGGATCGCGCGGCCTTCGCCGAGGTGGTCTACGGCAACCGACCGGAGCTCGGCAACACCGAGCCCGGGGATGGCGCCAGGTTCATCGGCCGCGGACCGCTGCAATGCACGGGCCGTGAGACCTATGCGCTCGCTGCGCGCGAGCTCGGCGTCGATTGCGTCGCCAATCCGGCGCTGCTCGAGCGGCCGGAGATAGGCTGGCAGGCGGCCTTCGCCGAATGGCACGCCTCGGGCTGCAACGCGCTGGCCGATACCGGCTCGGTCGAGGCCGTCTCGCGACGCGTCAACGGCGGCACGAACGGCCTCGCCGAGCGGGTGGCGTGGATGAAGCGCATCGTCGCCTGGTGGCCGGACGACGCCGACCTCGAGGCCGCGCGCACCGCCGAGACGACGACGTTCGCCGACATCAAGGCGACCAGCCGCAAGGCGCAGGTGGTCGACGCGCTGGGCAAGGCCGGCAAGGCGGTGGCCGTGAGTACGAGCACCGTGGCCGTCGCGTCCGAGGCCCTGCCCACCGTGCCGAAGCCGTCCCCCGACGCCGTGACCACGGCCCTGGACGGTATCGGCAAAGTCAGCGAGGGAGCCAGCAAGCTCTCGATCATCGGCCGCAGCTTCCGCGATCTCGCCGCGCTGATCAACGGCAATGGCCTGCTCGTGCTGCTGGTCGGCGCGGTGCTGGTTGCAATCGGCGCCTACTTCCTGCGTCGTTGGATGGTCGAGGACGCGCGCGCGGGTCGGTATCAGCCTTCTGGGATGGCGGCTTCCGACTCCCCTGCGGGGAGCCGGCCGGAAGCCGCGAAAGGGAGCGCGCCATGATCACGGCTGCACTTGCCGGGCTCGGTCTCGGCGGCCGAGCCGTTTCTCTCCTGACTTCGCCCGTCACCTGGGCGGTGGTCGGCTGGATCACGTACTCGGCGTTGCTGATCGACTGGGCTGGCGACCGCCGCGAGGCGCGCGTGCGATCGGAGTATGCCGAGGCGCTCAAGGTGAAGAACGCCGAGCTCGCCGTGCTGGACGCCGACGGCCGCGCCAGGCGCACCGCCGCCGAGGCCGATCGCCGCCTTGCCGCCGAAGCTGCGCTGTCGCCGCCCGTGACGCCAGCGGCGGGTTGCGCTCTGCCGGCCGACATCATCGCCAAGCTGAACAGGATCAGGTGAGATGCACACGATGCTTCGTGGTGCCCGGCGACTCCGCTACGCGGAGCCTGCCGCCGGGCGCGTGACCGTGATTTTGGCGCTGTGCCTCGCCCTGGCCGGCTGCGCCAGTGAGCCCGTGCCGATCCCAACCGGCATCTCACCGGCGCCGGCCGATCTTTTGGCGCCGCTGCCGCCATTGGTGATGATTCCGGTCGACGAGGGCAACCCCGACAGCCGCCGGCGCTACTACGCGACGACGCGCCAGCTCTATGGCCAATGCACCGACCGCGTTGCCGGCCTGCAGGCGTATGCGCGCACTGTCGCGCCTTCTTCGTTGGCGCCGGCGACTCCCCTGGCGGGGAGCCGGCCGCCGGCGCGTCCGGCGCAAGCAGGAGGCTGAAGGATGCAGCTCGCACGACAGGAATGGAGCGACGCCGATGACGCCGCCGAACGGATCGCCCGTCTGGCCGCCGCCATTCACCCCGACCCCGCCGCCGAGCTACGCCGAGCCATTGGACCGCATTCTCGGCCGGCTGCTCGAACGGTCGGAGACGACGGCGGAGCAGGTCGGGCACATCTCGACGAACGTGCACGCGATCAACGTGCGCCTTGCGCTGGGCGACAAACGCATGGACCATCTTCAGCGGTCGATCGACAAGCGGCCTCAGGAACGGCCCGAGGCGCGCATGGCGGGCTGGGAGCGCTTCGTCAAGGTGCTGGCGCCGTACATCATCCTGCCGCTGGCGGCCTGGATCACAGGCTCGTGGGCGGTGGCGGTGGACATCCTGCGAGCGCTGGCGGGGAAGTGATCGGCACGCGACCCGCGGCCCGCCGGATTCTTCGTGACACCCACCGATTCTCCTTCGGGGAGCCGGCCGGTGGGCGCTGGCGGGCCGAGGGCGCCGCTGCGCTCGATCGCCTCGCCCGCTTCGAGACCAAATACGACCGCCGCATCGGCCTCGCCCTTCTGGCCGTGGTGGTGATGGTGGTGTTCGGAGCGTTGAGGTAGCGGCGGTTTTCTTGGCGCCCGGCCACTCCGCTGACGCGGAGCCGGCCGCCGGGCGCGCGTCGCGCGCTCACGACATACCGGCGTGACCCTTCGCTCTCCCGCGCCGGTCCCCAGCCCCCGCATCGGTCCCCCGGCCGGTGCGGGGGCGCTTTTTTTTGTGTTTGACCCCGGGCATGCGGCAACGCGTCTGTGACTGGGGAGCTTCCAGTGTCGGGCAAGGCACGAAACTTAATTATACCTTAACTTGATTCCGGCATAATTCGTGCTTAGGTTGTATGCCGGTGTCGAAACGGAGAAAGGTCGCAGCGATGTCTAAGCTAAAGACCGACGAATCTCTCTTGACCGCCTTGCGCACGGCAGCCATGGGCAATCCAACCGCCAAAGAGGTGCAAGAGCAACGCATCTCATTCATCATGGGATCACTGGATCGCAAGAGCGGCGTGACCCGGGAACGCGTCATGAAAGTATTGGCTGACCAGCAAGGCAAATAGGACGTGATCTTATTTGAGCTCGCTCAGTCCGAGAGCCATCCAGTCTACGAAGAAATGGCGATTGCTAATGGCAATCGCCATTATGATTTCTTGAGGTCTGTTGTTCTCGCCGCGGTTGCGAGCGGGAAACCGTTCATTTCTCACAATATAATTAAAGCGCTAAACTACCACGCTATTGTCTGTCTTCATACGAACCCCGGAGAATATAGGCCGTGGCTTGTCCAAGTTGGTGATGATTTTAAGCCAGTACAACATTTTCGCGTCCCCGACCTTATGGACGATTTTATAAATACAGTAAATGTTAGTCTGTCGTCGCAAGATGCCGTTGGACTGTCTGCTTACGTGCTCTGGCGCTTAAATCACATTCATCCGTTCAACAACGGTAATGGTCGAACCGCTCGCGCCGCGTGCTATTTTATACTGTGTGTTACATCAGGCGGTTGGCTCCGCGGCGCACCTATACTTCCCGAGCTTCTTGTTCAAAACAGAGATGAGTACGTGGCGGCGCTGAAAGCAGCCGACGCCAGTCTCCCTAGCGGCGGAGTAGATCTAGCGGATCTGCACGCCCTCCTTGTGAGATTACTTCAACAGCAAATGGCATCCACGGGAGCGCCTCCGAACATGCCGGCGACACCATAGCTGAGTAGTGTCTCCAGACACTACCCACGGCGGTCGAGCCTCACCGATTGTTCTCTAAATGTACTCGTGCTACCTGCCTCTGCGCGAAGGGCGCGGACGTGGGCACGACGAAGCGATGGCGACAAGGGGCTACACCGGCCCGCCGGCCGACCTGCAGAATGTCGCCACGAAAATAGCCTGACGGTGATGTGCCAGGGCTGCTGGCACCAGGGTCCGACGCGCACGCCGCAGGAGTGGGCCGCGGTGTTCGCCGTGCCGATGAGCACGCCCTACAACGAGTTGAAGCCGCGCCTCAAATGCACCCGATGCGGCGCGCGTAAGGCCTACTTCCACATCGAGAACGGGCTGGTGAGGGCGCGACCGTAGGCCTCGCATCAGGCGGTCGTCTTAACGGCTAGAAGATACTCCAGTTTCGTGGTGGTATGAGGTTGCTCGTTTTTGGGATCAATCAAGCTCACTGTGGCCGCCACCTTATGGGGAGGGTTCCATGCGCGCCCGTGATCTGGTCGAGGGAGCATCGTTCGACCCCGCTACAATAAAAATCATGGTTGACGCCTTTGACTCCGCGTGGACGAGCATCGCCCACAAGTACCAGGACGTTCCCAAGCGCACTGAGGCCGCGCGCCTCGCACTCGCCAAAGCCGTCTTGTCGGTGGCAAGCGAAACGAGCACCGACGCCGAGGCACTCAAGACCGGCGCACTCCAGGCTATGGCGATGGACTACCGAGTCGGTACCGACGGAGCGAGCCCTAGCTTGGACGTAACCACCGAAACGCCGCCGGGCGACTCGCGGGACTAGGCCAGCAAACCGCCGCCCGTGCTGTCCGATCACCGAGTATTTGGACCCGGCAGCAGCGGCACCATTTTCTGCTCGCTGTAGGCCTGGGCGATGCGCGGCTTGACGTGCTCGGAGACGGTCCGGCCGTCCGGCATGACGACGTGCGCCATGAAGGCTTCCTCGAACGTCTCCACACCCTCCTCGACGCTGACCAGCTTGGCCTTCACGGCCAGCACCAACGCGCGCCAGCGCTCGCGGCAGGCTTGTTCCCACGCGGTCCTGGCCCCGTCGGCCGAGCGCGCCTCCTTGCCACGGAAGCCGCCTTGGCGATGCGTGAAACGGGCGTCGTCTTGGTCGGGCATCTTGAGCCGGAAAAGGATGCGGCGGCCACGCATCTCGAAGGCGACGGCCGCTTCACCACGGCTGTTGAAGACGGCCGTGCTGTCGGCACCGTAGCGCTGCAGCAGCCCCTCGAGCTCCACGCGGCTCTTGTCCGTGGCAACCTTGGTGCCCTCAGCGAATTTGGCCATGCGAGCCTCGCACCGATTGCGCTGGTCTGCGTGTCCCGTTTTGTGTCACGAAATGTGTCGCAGAACTTGACTCGGTGCCGCCGGCAAGGCGTGATTGCACCGGGCAATTAAGAATGAAATCAATAAGTTGTGGGGATGATTCGAGCACTGTAAAGTGGCTCCGTGGGTAGGATTCGAACCTACAACCAACCGGTTAACAGCCGGTTGCTCTACCGTTGAGCTACCACGGATCGGACACCGAACGCTGCCTCGTGGCCGAGGCGTCGGTATCGTCACGGCATTTACGCGAAAAGCGTAACCGTGTCCACCCATGTGCGGGCGGCCCGCTGCCATCCGGCGGTCCATCGCAGGTGGCGCCGATCGAACCCGACGATGCATCGGCCCTCTGTCAGCCGCTTGCCCGGCCGGCCTCTCACCCGCTAATCAGGAGGCGACGGAAGACAGGCCGCCTCACGCGCCAGCCGATCGCATAAGGATCCTCCATGCCGACAAGCCAGCTTTTCACACCGATCAAACTTCGCGACCTCGAGTTGTGGAACCGTATCGTCGTCGCTCCGATGTGCCAGTACTCGGCCGAAAAGGGCGAGATGACCGACTGGCATACCCAGCACCTGGGGTCGCTGTCGAACTCGGGCGCCGGTCTCGTCATCGCCGAGGCGACGGGCGTCGAGATGGAAGGCCGCATCAGCCATGGATGCCCCGCACTCTGCACCGATGAGCACGAAGCAGCCATGCGCCGCGTCGTCGAGACCTGCAAGCGCTGGGGCACGGCGGCGGTCGGCATCCAACTCGGCCACGCCGGCCGCAAGGCCTCCGTGCAGGTTCCGTGGGACGGTGGCGCCTCGCTGAAACAGGATGCGTGGCAGACCAAGTCGGCGTCGGACCTCCCGTTCGACGAAGGCTGGCACACACCGCACGGCATGACCGCCGACGAGATTGCCAAGCTGAAGGAAGCATTCGTCCAGGCGACCGTCCGCGCCGACCGCGCCGGCTTCGATCTGATCGAGATCCACGCGGCCCATGGCTATCTGCTCAACCAGTTTCTGTCCCCGCTCTCCAACCGGCGCAACGACCAGTACGGCGGCAGCCTCGAGAACCGCATGCGCCTGCCCCTCGAGATCTTTTCCGCCATGCGCGAGGCGTTCCCAGCCGGTAAGCCCCTGGGCATTCGCATTTCGGCGGTGGAATGGATCGACGGTGGCATCACCATCGAGGACTCGATCGCGTTCGCCAGGAAGCTCGATGCGCTCGGTTGTGATTTCATCGACGTGTCCTCGGGCGGCAACTCCCCAAAGCAGAAGATCGAGTTGAAACCCGGCTATCAGGTGCCGTTCGCCGCCGCCATCAAGAAAGCAGTCAAGATGCCGGTGATGGCCGTCGGCCTGATCACGGAGCCGGCGCAGGCCGAGGCGATCGTCGCTGATGGCGAGGCCGACATGGTCGCCCTGGCGCGGGGCTTCATGGACGATCTCCGGTGGGGCTGGCATGCGGCGTGGGCCCTAGGCGTCGAACCGAGGATGTCGCCGCAACATCGGCGCATCGGGCCGAAGAGCTGGCCTCCCGCCCGGAAGTACGTGACGGCCGCTGCCGCCGAGTAGGCTGAGAGGTCCCGTGAACGGGGGCGCGCGGTGTGGTTTTCCCTGCGCCGCGCCCGCCGATCGAGCCGTTCTCGGCCGGCGTTCAATCGATTGCCATCTTCGGCTGCTAGGCAGGCCGGCAACGAGGGTTGGATGGTGGCGCGAATGAAGTGGATGTCGGAGCAGCAAATCTACTGGGTCGATCCGCCTCTGGGGGGCCGCCTGGCGGTGGTGACGAGGCCGCGCAGCCAGAAACATCTCGCGGCGCTCAAGGCGGCCGGCATTGATATGCTGATCAGCATGCTCGAGCCCGAGGAAGCCGTCGACGTCGGCCTGGCCGACGAAGCGGCCTGGTGCGCGCAGGCCGGCCTCGAATTCCTCAATGTCCCCATCTCCGACCATGGCGTACCGTCGAGCTTCGACGTGATCGAGAGCGTTATGCCGGAACTGGCCGAGCGCCTGCGCGATGGACGCGGCATCGCGGCACACTGCTACGCGGGGTTGGGTCGCTCCCCTTTGCTCATCGCATCGGTGCTCATTCATCACGGCCTTACCGATGGCAAGGCGATCAAAGCCGTTTCGCTGGCACGCGAAACCTGGGTGCCGGAGATGGACAGCCAGCATCGCTGGCTTCTCGAATTCGCCCTGCGGTGTCGGGAGCGGGAGGCCGGCCCGGCTCAGTAGTTGAGCGACAGCAGCGCCAGCAGACCCGCAAGGCCCGAAAAGAGAAGCAATCCGCCGCGGTCGTCGATGAGACTGTCCGGCAACGGCTTGAGCACGAAGGGTGCGGCGAGGACGATCGCGCCGCCCGCAAGAACGGCAATGGAGCCCGGCAACGCCGAAAGCCCCAAGCGAAGTGCCATCAGGGCGCCGACAAGCGCGATCGTCGCCGTTCCCCAGAGCACTGCGCGCCCGCCCGCTCCGCGCATCGAAGCGCGTCGATGCTCCGGCGGGAAATGCACCGAGAGAGAGAGCGCATAGAGTGTCACGCACAGCACCAGGCCGCCGAAGACGGCGAGCGCCAGCCAATCGGGCAAAGCTGATCGCACGCTTCGTCGTCTCCTCTGGTCCAGCGGATGCGCCGGCGAAATACCAACCCCGGATTGTCCAGGGTATGTCACCGACGGGCGCCAGGAGCGATCTTTTTCGACGCTGATCGTCGTTGGCAGCGGGGCGGGTCGGCAGCTAGACTGTGCCAAAGCCCAGGGGTGCGCGGAGCGAAACCGCTCATGTTGTTCATGGTCATCGAGAACTTCCGCGGCCGCGACGCGAAAGCCGTTTATGCGCGCTTTAGAGACAAGGGCCGCATGGCGCCTGACGGGCTCGTCTATGTCGGAAGCTGGGTCGAGGCCAATCTCGCGCGCTGCTTCCAGTTGATGGAATGCGACGACGCGCGGCTTTTGCAGGACTGGATCTTGAACTGGGCCGACCTTGCCGACTTCGAAATCGTACCCGTCGTGTCGTCCAAGGATGCAGTCGAGATCGTGGGGCGACGTCTCCAGGCAGACAATGCAGGCAGCACAGAGAAAAATCCCACGGCCCGCGATGCCGGGTGAGGCCGCCTGCGCTTCGCTGACCGACGAGGCCTATGCGGTGCTGGAGGAGCGCATCGTCACACTGGAGATGGCGCCGGGATCGAACGTGTCCGAACAGGCCATCTGTCAGGAGATCGGCCTCGGACGCACGCCCGTGCGCGAGGCCCTCCAGCGGCTCGCCCGCGAAGGTCTCGTCGTCGTGCTGCCCCGAAAGGGCGTCCGGGTCACGGGCACCGATCCTGCTCGCCAGCTTCTCGTGCTAGAGGTCCGCAGAGAGCTCGAGCGCCTGCTGTCGCGGACCGCCGCCCAACGTGCCTCGCACGAACAGCGCACCCAACTGCGTGAAATCGCGCTCGGCATGGAGAGCGCGGCCGAAACCAATGATGATCGCGCCTTCATGCGGCTCGATCGAGCCATGAACCTGCTGGTCATGCAGGCGGCACACAATGACTATGCCGCCGGCGCCATGCGTCTCATCAATGGTCAATCGCGACGGTTCTGGTACCAGCACTATCGCACCGCGGCAGACCTTCCCTTGTGTGCCCGCCTGCATGCCTCACAGGCGCGGGCCATCGCGTCGGGGGATGGCTCATCTGCCGCCGCTGCCCTCGATCGGCTCATCGACTATACCGAGCACTTCACGCGTGCTGCGGCCGTATGACCGGCTGTTGCCCTCGCTTCGACACGGTGAAAGGTCATTTTATCCTGCATCGCCGCAAGGAGCCTGCTATGCGCCTCTTGACCGCTTTTGCGATCGCTATGGCAAATCTCGCCGGCTCCGTTGCCGTCATGGCCGCGGAAGGCGAGCGTTCGGGCCTGGTCTGGCTTTCCGGGGATGACATCCGTGCGGCCTTCGCCGGCAGGCCCTTGGCCGGCCTCTATCCGTCCCAGCGTCCCTGGACGGAAACGATCGGCGCTGATGGCACGACTGATTATCGGGAAAGCAGCAATCATTGGCGAGGCCGATGGTGGATCCGTAATCGCGAGTTCTGTTTTTCCTATCCGCCGCCGGGGGTCGGTGGATGCTTTCGCGTGACACGCATCAGCGAGAACTGTTTCGAGCTCTATGAGTTCGGCACCGCCCTTGGTGGCGAGGAAACGCCTCCGAACATAGCCAACCTGTGGAACGGGCGCATGTGGCACGCCGACCAACCCACCACCTGCGAGGCGCGCCCAAGCGTCTAGCAGGCATCGGGCTCGGCCGACGCTGCCGGCTCGGACGGTACGACAACCCGAGCCTCATCGCCGATTGTCCGCGACGCGCCGGCCAGATTCTCACGCGGCCCGTCGGGAGGCCCCCGGATGCCGCCGCTCTTCGGTAGCATCGGCTGTCTCGGGGAAGGTGATGAAGTCGCGCGGAGCAACCTTGTCGCCGAGCGGCTCACCCGACCCTCCGGCTACGGCGCTGGCCCATGCTGCCATGACATGGCGCGATGCCGTCGAGTAGTCGCGCGCGGCCGTCTGCCAAAAGGCCATTTGTGCCTGCATCAGGTCCATCGGCGTGCGGCAGCGAGATAAGGTCTCCGGGATTGCAGACCATGCCTTCACTCGGGTGCCGACCAAGCTCGACAGCTCGAGTTGCGCCCTGGCGGCGCTCCGCACCACAGGCTCTGCCGCAGCGGCTGATTGGCTCAGGAGAGCCCACGCCCCGGGGACTTGGCCCGCTGGCTCATGAGCGCCCGGGATCGCCATGAAGCTCGCCCAGGGCATGAAAGGAAAATCCAGTTTCGGTGGGTTCTGTTGCGCGGTCATCGCCATGAACTCCAAAAGAGTACGAATTCGTCCGCTCATTCATCTACGCATGCCGGCTCGGAAACGGTCCCGAAGACGTCAGCTACGTTGCGCACGCGACACATGTCAAGCGATTGATTTTTCTCAAATTAACGCAAGCGTCAACGTTCGACGCGACGCTGGTTTCGCAATTGCGCAATAGAGATCAGGAGCCTATTCGGGAGACTTAAGGAGTGAGGTGAGCTGTTCCAGCACGTCGGCCTCCGACGCCGGCTTGTCCCATCGGATCCGCGCAATCCTCGGAAAGCGCATCGCGACGCCAGACTTGTGCCGGCTCGATCTCTGGACGTCGTCGAACAGGATCTCGAGCACCAGTCCGGGCTCCACGGCGCGCACAGGGCCGAAGCGTTCGGTCGTGTGGGCCCTGATCCACTTGTCGAGCTGCAGCAGCTCGGCATCGCTATAGCCCGAGTAGGCTTTGCCCACCGGCACCAGGGTCATGGTCTCCCCGCTCGGCATCCAGAGCCCGAACGTATAATCCGAATAGAACGACGAGCGTCGGCCCGAGCCGCGCTGCGCGTACATCAGCACGCAGTCGATCGTCAGCGGCGCGCGCTTCCATTTGAACCAATGGCCTTTCGGGCGCCCCGCGAGATAAGGACTGGCCAGGCGCTTGAGCATCAGCCCCTCGATCTCGGCCGCGCGCGTATCGGACCAGAGCTTGTCGAGTGAGCCCTTGTCCGGAACGCGTAGCAGATGCGAGAGATCGCTCCGGGGCGGCCGCACACGGGAGTGCCAGTCTTCGAGACGGCGGCGACGCTCCTCGAGCGGCAAGGCTCGCAAATCCTCCCCCTCCAGCAACAGCACGTCGTAGAAGCGGATATGGGCCGGAAAGTCGGTCAGCATGCGCTTCGTCACGCTCCGCCGATTGAGGCGTTGCTGCAAATCGTTGAACGGCGCGACAGCTCCGTCGCGCACCACCAGCAACTCCCCGTCGAGGACCGCATCGAACCGGGTCGGCAACAGGACGTCGGGAAATGCTGTTCCAATGTCGTCGCCGGAGCGCGAAAAAAGCCGGGTCTCACCGCGCCCGGCCGCAAGCTGCACCCGGATGCCGTCCCACTTCCATTCGATCGCGAACTGAGAGAGGTCGAGCGTCGCCAAGTCGGCCTCGTCGATCGGCTGTGCCAGCATGAGGGGTCGAAAGACGGGCGCACCGGCGCTGTCCGGTTTCACCGCCCGCCCTTCGAGCCAAGCGAACAGGTCGCGGTAGGGCAGCCGCAGGCTATGCCAAACCTCCTCGATCTCCGACACCGTGCGTCCGCCGAGCTCCGCGACGGCCGTCTTCGCGAGCCGTGCGGATACGCCGACCCGCAGAGCCCCTGTCAGCAGTTTGAGGAGCGCCCAACGTTCGGTTGGCGTATCGAGCCCATCGAGCCACGTCTCGAGCCGGCTGGGCAGAGCCTGGCGATCCATCAGCCGGATTTCCTCGGCAACCTCGCCAAGCTTGAGGGGCGCGTGCGCGCGGGCCTGGGGAGACGGCCAGATCAACGCCACCGTTTCGGCCGTGTCGCCCACATAGTCGCGCGACATGCGAAACAGCTCGGCATCGAAACGGCGCTCCATCAGCTCCATGATCGTGCGCCGGATCGGCAGCCTTACCGCCAATCCGTCCGTCAAGGCCGCGAGCGCGAACCCGCGATCCGGATCGGGTGTCGCGCGGAGATAATCGACGAGAAGCCGGAGCTTCGCATTGCGCTGGGGGGTGTAGACCAACCGATCCAGAAGTTCTGCGAACGCCCTCATTCGGCCTCGTCCTCTCGCCCGACGAGCGCGAGCGCCCGCGCGCGCCGCCCCATCTGGCGCGCCTTGTAGACGACGGCCTCCTCGCGCCCGTGCGTCACCCAGATCTCGCTGGCCTCGGTCTCCTCGATAGTTTGGATCAACTCGGGCCAGTCGACATGGTCCGAGATGACGAGCGGCAGCTCGACACCGCGCTGGCGCGCGCGCCCGCGGACGCGCATCCAACCTGACGCGAACGCCATGACCGGATCGGCGAGCCGGCGCGACCACCTGTCGCCGAGCGCAGACGGGGGCGACAGCACGATCTCTCCGGCGAGCTTCGACGTCGCCTCTGCAACCGGCCTGAGATCGCCCAGCCTCACGCCCAGCCGCTCGTAGAGATGGCACAGCTCGACCATCGCCCCGTGCATCCAGATCGGACGGTCATATCCGGCCTGCCGCAGGAGCAGGATCAGTCGCTGGCACTTGCCAAGGCCGTAGGCGCCAACCTGATGCGTGCGCTCCGGAAAAGTGGCGACCGACGCAAGCAGCCGCCCGATTTCGCCGCGGTCCATCGGGTGCTGGAACACCGGCAGGCCGAAGGTTGCCTCCGTAACCAGCAGGTCACAGCGCACCAGTTCGAAAGGCGCACACGTTGGATCGCCGCGCCGCTTATAGTCTCCTGTCACCACCGCGCGCTGGCCTAGATAGTCGATCACGACCTGCGCGCTGCCGAGGATGTGCCCCGCCGGCGCCAGCCTGACCTCGACATCGCCGATGCGAAGCCTCTCGCCATAGCGAAGAGATTGACGCACGCGGCCGGCGCGGTCGCCCAGCCGGCTCTCCATGATAGCCAACGTCTCCGGGGTCGCCAGCACGGCCTCGTGCCCCGGTCGCGCGTGATCCGAATGACCATGCGTGACAATGGCTCGCGCGACGCCCGGTGCGGGGTCGATGTGGAAGTCGCCGGGCACGCAATAGAGGCCGGCCTCGTCAGGTCTGAGCCAGGTTTCGAACGCCACCGCACTCCTATCGATCGTCAGCGAGCCGATAACCTCGCATCGTCCGACTTCATGTAGGTCGCCTCGCCCAGGCTGACAAACCAGGACGATCTCGTCGGCGTGCACTTCCCACGTCTGTCGATCCTTGCAACAGTGTCTTTCTGTTCCCCAACTGCCAGCGGAGGCCCCCGGTGCAAACGCTCCTTCCTATTGCCGAAACCATCGCACGCTTGCTCAAGGCGCGGGGGGAAACGCTCGGCGTTGCCGAATCCTCCGGCGGTGGCCTTATTTCAGCGTCCCTACTCGCCGTTCCAGGTGCCTCGGCCTACTTTCTCGGCGGTGGCGTGGTCTATACGCTGCAAGCACGCACCGCTCTTCTCGGTATCACCAACGCCGAAATGAAAGGTCTGCGTTCGTCGAGCGAGCCCTATGCCCAGCTTCTGGCCCGTACCGTGCGCCACCGGCTCGGTGCGACCTGGGGGCTCGCCGAGACAGGCGCCGCCGGCCCGACCGGCAATCGCTACGGCGATGCGGCCGGTCACACCTGCATTGCCGTTGCGGGGCCGGTCGAGCGCGTCCTGACGCTGGAGACGGGTCATGGCGACCGCGCCGCCAACATGCGTACGTTCTCTGCCAAGGCACTCGAAACCTTGGCCGAGGTTCTCGCCGAGGCGTCCAAAAGTTGAGGCCGGTAGGCCTTGCAACGGGACCCACCGCGTCAGGTCATCCTATGCGGCTGACCTCGGTTTCCTTCGACGTGATGAATTCCAACAGCGCCGGTTGGCCTTTCTTCGTCGCCTCGATGCCGCGCTTGATCGCCGGCACGATGTCACCGGGTTGCTCCACGCGCTCGCCGTATCCGCCGAAAGCGCGCGCCATGGCCGCGTAGTCGCCCGAGATGTCGGTCGAGCGATACTTCTCGGTCGAGACCGGCATCACCTTCAGCTCGATCGCCATCGAGAAATTGTTGAGCAGGATCGAGAGGATCGGGATGCGCTCGCGAACAGCGGTCTCGAAGTCCATGCCGGTGAAGCCGATCGCCGCGTCGCCCCACACGTTGATGCAAAGCTGGTCGGGCTTTGCCAGTTTGGCACCCATCGCGAAGCCGAGCCCCGCGCCGAGCTGCGTGGTCTTGCCCCAGCCGATGTACGAGAGCGGCGTGACCGGCTTCCAGAACGGCGAGAGCTGGTCGCGCGGCGAGCCGGCATCGTGCGTGATAATGGTGTTGGCGATGTCGACCGTATGCTGCAGGTCCCACAGCACGCGGTAGGGATTGAGGGGCGCATCGTTGTTGGTGAGTTTCGGCATCCACTTCGCGAGCCACGGCTCGTAGACGTCCTTGATCTCGGCAGCGACGGCCTTCGGGTCCTTGGGCGAGCTGCCGTGCAGCTTGATCACCTCGTCGAGCAGTCCTTGCAGCACGATCTTGGCATCGCCGACGATGCCAAGAGACACCGCGACGTCCTTGTTGATATCGGCCGGATCGAGCGTCGCCTGGATGATGCCTTGGTGTCCGGCCGGCATCTTCACCCCGAAGTTGGTCTCCGTGAACGAGCAGCCGATACCGAGGATGAGGTCCGATTTGTCGAGGAAGGTGCGCACCGTCTGCGGGATGGCGAGACCGCCCGAGCCGAGTGAAAGCCGATGCGTCTCGGGGAAGGCGCTTTTGCCTTCGAGGCTCGTCGTGACCGGAATTGCCAGGAGTTCGGCAAGCTGCCTCAGCTCGTCCCAGGCTTCCGACCAATGCACGCCCTGCCCTGCGTAGATCACCGGCCGCTTCGCCGCGACCAGTCGCTTTGCCGCCTCGCGCACGGCCTCCATGTCGGTGCCGGTGCGGATCGGCGAGGGGGAGAAATAGGTCTCGGGATCGACCTCCTCGTTGAACACATCCGTGGGGACCTCGACCAGTACCGGCCCCCCGCGCCCGGAACGCAACTGCTGGAAGGCACGCCGGAAGATGTTCGGGATCTCTTTCGCGCTGGTGATCGGCTCGGCCGATTTTGTAATGCCGCGCATCTGGACGGACGCATTGTAGTTGCGATCGACCCAGGCGATCCGGCGCGCGTAACCCATCGGCAGGACGAGGATCGGGATGGATTCGCTATAGGCCTGTGCCACGCCGCCGTAGGCGTTCTCGGTGCCCGGCCCATGCTGCATGGCGAAAACACCGAGCTTCTTGCCTGAAGTCACACGACTGATCGCATCTGCCATGTGCAGACCGATGCGCTCCTGCCGCACGATGATCGGGCGTACGTCGATCTTGGCGACATGCTCCAGAATATGATTGACCGGATATCCAATCACCCATTCCACGCCTTCGCGTTTGAGGATGTGGGAGATGGCGTCGCCGACCTTCATGGTAGCCATTGGATGCGTCCTCCGAGTTTATTGGCCTAGGTTACAGCTTCGGCACGATAGGGGAAGAAAAAGCGCGGGATGCGTGCTAGGCGCCTCCGTTGCCGTCAGCGGCCTGCTCAAAGGGAGAAACATGGCCAAACCCGTCACCCCTCTCCTTGCCGCCGATTGCGTGGTCCTCGATCCCGAAAATCGCGTACTTCTCATCCGCCGCGGCAACGAGCCGTTTCGCGGCCATTTTGCCTTGCCCGGCGGCTTCGTCGATGTGGGCGAGACGGTCGAGGACGCGTGCCGGCGCGAGCTGATGGAGGAAACCGGCGTCAAGGCCGGGAAATTAGTTCTCATCGGCGTGTTCTCCGATCCGACACGCGATCCGCGCGGCCACACGGTCGGCATCGCCTACCTCACGCGCGTCCGCTCGGCGAAAGCTATCGCTGGAGATGATG
Organism: Hyphomicrobiaceae bacterium; assembly: GCA_050187415.1. Taxonomy (GTDB): domain Bacteria; phylum Pseudomonadota; class Alphaproteobacteria; order Rhizobiales; family Hyphomicrobiaceae. The sequence continues at coordinate 19,633 of JBFWXN010000083.1, forward strand.
CTGCTGCTGTCGAGTGGGTCTCGAATTGGCAGCGCCTGAAGCTTGCGTTCGATCACAAGAGGATTTTGCGCATGGCTATGCGCCTTCCCGAGGCGGCCGCGAAGTCTTGAGCGTGACGGCGGGCTCCCGGCCCGATCGGCCGCTCGCCATCGATGCGAGCCGGTGCCATCATGCACGAATAGCGAAAACCCGACCCATACCTAGAAAATCGGCAGTCACCGGAGGCGACATCCCATGGATCTCGGATTGAAGGGCAAGAAAGTATTGATCACCGGCGGTTCGAAAGGCATCGGCGCATCCTGCGGCCACGCCTTTGCCGCTGAGGGTGCGAACGTCATCCTGGTCTCGCGCAGCGCTGACGTCCTGCAGAAGACGGCTGACGAGATTCGCTCGCGCCATCAGGTTCAGGTCGAGGTCCACGCGGCCGATCTCTCGCAAGGACCGGCGCGCGAAGGCACCATGCAGCGCTATGGCGACATCGACATCCTGGTCAACAATGCGGGGGCCATTCCCGGCGGCAGCATCGAGGATCTGACCATGGAGCGCTGGATCGAGAGCTGGCAGCTCAAGGTCTTCGGCTACATCCACATGACCAAGCTCGCGCTCGCCGCCATGAAGCCGCGCAAGGCCGGCATCATCTGCAACATCATCGGAATGGCTGGGCCTGCGCCACGCTGGGACTATGTGGCGGGCTCGACGGGCAATGCGGGTTTGAATGCCTTCACCAAGGCCATCGGCTCGCGCTCGGTCGACTTCGGCGTGCGCGTCTTCGGTATCAACCCGGCCGCGACTCTCACCGACCGCATCATGACCATCTCGCGACAGCGGGCCAAGTCTACCTTCGGTGACGAAAATCGCTGGGAGGAGGCGCTCGGCGCCAGCAGTCTGCCGTTCGGCCGGATCAAGACGCCCGAGGAAGTGGCGGCTCTCACTGTCCTTTGCTGCGCACCGCAGGTCGAGTACCTCTCTGGCGCCATGATCGACATGGATGGCGGCGGGCAGTTCCGGCGCTGAAAACGGTTGCTTCCGACGTACGTTGGCGGCATCGGGGCAATCTACGCATGAAAAGAGCGCGGCCCCACAACGGGACCGCGCTCCGAGATTTCTGAATGCCGCCCTGGCGCGATCGATCGCGGCCGCGGATCAAGTCGTCTCGAACAGATCCGCGCGGCGCTTGCCGATCTGATCGGCCTTCCATTTCGGGATCTTGTACTCCCAGCCTTTGGCCTTGGCGTTGATTTCGTCGGCCTGCTTCTTCGCGTCGCCTTCGCCGGTCGCCGAGAGCGAGAGCCAATGCGCATCGCCGTCCGTGCGCAGGTGGAAAGTGACGATCGGACCCTTGTCGGCTTCGACCTTGATCACCTGCACCTTGTCGCCCGTCGGCGGCGTGGCGAGTTTCCTGACATCGTCGAGATTGATCGAGCCGAACGCCTCGACGATGTCGTCGAGCTTGGCCCCTTCCTTCAGCTTCTTGCCGTCCGGCATCTTGGCGAGCTGATACTTGCCCTTCTTTTCGTCGGGCTTGGGTGGCGCCGGAGTGGTGGCTGGCGCCTTGGCGCCCTCGGCCTTCGTTTCCCCGGCGATCTTCTCCGCCGGCGGTCGCTTCTCGATCACCAGGGGTTCCTCACCCGGATTTTCGATCGTCACCTTGGTGATCGTCGCCGCATCGCCCTTGTAGACGCTGGTCTCGATCCAATCCTTCAGGTCCGAGGTGACTTTGGGATCGCCCGTCGCAAGCCAGCTCTGGGTTTCATTGGCGCGCCGAACGTATACACCGCCCCTCCCCGAGCCGAACGCATCGTAGCGCGTCTTGCCGAGGATCACGTCGGAGATCACCTTGCCGTCGCTGTCGAGTACGCGCACGTGCCGAGACTTCGAATCCTTGGCCGCGGGGTCCCCGAGTTCGAGCAGCGATAGCTTCTCGGCGACCGCCGTCCGCGGCTCCACCAGTTGTGCCTGCGCCAAGGCGACGAGAAGCGCACGCGGTCCCTCGGGCTTCGTCGGGAAGCCGTCGCGCTCGCGCACCTTCCACGCCGAGCCGTCCCTCGCGAGGGTCAGCGTCGTCCCGCCTTGGGTGATTTCCACGGCCCCGACGGAATTGATGCGCGAAGCGAGATCCGGCAGGAACGGGGCCCCTTCGATGGTGCCCTTCGACCAGTCGTTGCTATTGCTGATGTAGACGCCGAGCGCCAGGACCACCGACACTGCGGTCGCGGCGGCAAGGCCGATGAATTGCTGCGGCTTGATCACGCCCGTGCCTCCTCTCCCCGGTCTCTCAAGACCCGTTGCGCCCATTGCGCCGGCGCATCAGGCCGACGCCCAGCCCACCGAGTCCAATCAGCAGCGGCACGGCCGCGATGTTGACGAACTTCAGCCATCCATCCAGTCGGTCGATATCGCGCCGCAGCGCGGCTTTCACGTCTCGCAGCTCTCGCCGCACCGTCACCATCTCGCTGCGGAACTTCTCGATATCGGCTTTCTGCGCGTCGGACAGGATCACCTGTTGAGGCGAGCCATCCGGACCCTTCGTCTCGACCTTGGCCAGCTTCTGCTGAAGGTCTTGGAGCTTGGCGAGGAGCGCCTCTTCCTTCTGCCGGTACTGCAACTCCGACGAGCGCCTGATGTCTCGCACGCGATCGAACGGTCGCTCCACCACGCCGCGTCCGCGCAAATCCGCCAGCGCCGCGCCGCCGGACAGGTTCTCGAGCGCGTTGACGACGAAGCCCGCATTGTCGGCCTGCGGCAACGCCACCTGTTGGCCGAGGAAATTACGCACCTCGACCCAGAAATGGTCCGCCAGCATATCGGCATCCGCAACGACGACAATATTCACCCTGCCGGCCGCGATGTGCGACGCGTCGGGCTTGGCCGCCGCCTTGGCGCTCTCGATCTTGCCACCGGCCGCTTTGTCAGGCGTCTTCGTCTCGTCTTTCGTCTTGTCGTCCTGCTTCGTGCCGTCCTTCTTCGCGTCATCCTTCGGGCGACCGTCCGGATAGGCCGTCTTCGCTTCGCCGCCGATCCGCGCTGCCAGCATGAGGGGCGTGCCGCCCGACTTGAAGTCGCGGATGATCGCGATCGGATTGGGCTGCAGCCTTACCTTGTCCGCCTCGATGAGCCCGCTCTTTGCAGTCGTATCGATGAGCGGCTGTATGATCGTCGTCGCGCCGTCGACCTTTTTCAAGGCGCCCGCCGTCGAGAGGTTCAGCCGCTTGATCGAGGCAGCCAGCGGGTCCTTGCTGTTGATCTGCTGCTGATCGATCTGCAACCAAGCCAGATAGTCGGTCACGATCGGTTGCGCGCCCGGACCGCCGCCGAACTGAACGCGGCGCGCCAGCGTCGGATCGCCGACCACTTTGCCGGTGTCGAACGTGAGACCCCACTGCTTCATGATCTTTCGCAGGTCCGAGCTGACCGGCAGAGCACCCATGCTCATGGGACCGGCCGACGGCACGGAATCCGCGACCGGGTCGACGAAAGCGAGAATGTGGCCGCCGCTCAGCGCATACTGGTCGATGGCGTATGCGGCATCGTTGGTGAGCACGGTCGGCTGCACGAGCATCAGGACGTCGACGTCCTTCGGAATCTCCTTTACGTTGGGTTGGAGCGTTCGCACCTCGAAGAACTCGCGGATCTGCTCCATGATCATCCACGGCTGCTGCGGTTGCCCACGCGGGTTCATGGGATCCATGCCGCCGTCGAGCTGGATGCTGGAGATCAGGCCGACGATCTTCTTTTTCGGATTTGCAAGTCCGTTGACGAGCTTTGTCAGGTCGTACTCGAGAAAGCGCTCGCGATCCGGCGAGAAGAACGGAACTACAGTTTCGTTGTCCGTGAGGTTCGAGGCAACGAGCCCGAAATAGCCGGTTTCGCCGTCCTGGTTGAGCCGCTGGCCCTTGAGACCCGCCGCCGACGCCCGATCCTCCGCGTCCGAGAACGGCTCCGGATCGAGATACGTCACCTGCACCTTGCCTCTCGAAAGATCGCTGTATTGTTCGAGCAGCCCTTTCAGGCGGTCGAACTGTCGGGCGAAGGTTGGTGCGATCTCGCCGAGGCGATGCGAGTAGTAGACGCGGATGTTGATCGGTTCCTTGATTGTCGAGAGCACGTGCTTGGTGCCCTTCGAGATCGTATAGAGATGGTCCTGCGTCAGATCCGCCTTGACATTGCGCGCTGAAAGCGATGCCGCAAGGTTGAGTGACAGCAGCATCACGCCCGCAAGAACGAGGCTGCCCCATGCAAGGGTCGAGCGGCTGAGGCCGGACGCCCAATGCACTGCTTCGCCGGG
>JBFWXN010000084.1:0-22551 GCA_050187415.1 Hyphomicrobiaceae bacterium
CGCTCGCAGGTCTGCGGAGTAGGGCTTTGCCATGTGTGCTGGCCTCCAACCTCCAGCACACATCTTGAATCAGAACCCCACTGATTTGGGAATCCCCCGATTCCGCCTAACGCTGAACGACTCTAGTGGCCGCCGCCCTTTTTAGCCGGCGATCTTCGAGAAATCGGCCACGTTCTGCGTCACCGCGCGGATTTCGGAGAGCAGCTTCAGCCGGTTCTCGCGCAGCTTCGCATCGGACGCGTTGACCGTGACCTTCTCGAAGAACGCATCGACCGGTCCGCGCAGATCGGCGAGCGCGTTCATGGCGCCCGCGAAATTCTCGACGTTGAGCGCCGCGACCGTATCCTGCCGCGCGCCTTCGATGGCGGCCGCGAGCGTCGTCTCCTGCTTCTCGACCAGCAGCCCGATGTCGTAGGCCTCGGCGTAAGTGCGCTTGTCCTTTTTCTCCTCGATCGCCAGGATGTTGGCCGCCCGCTTGACGCCCGCCAGCAGGTTTGCGCCATCGTCGGTCTTGAGGAAGTCGTCCAGCGCCTCGACACGGCGCACGATGAGGGCGAGATCGTCTTGTCCGCCGAGCGAGAACACCGCGTCGATCAGATCGTGCCGCGCGCCCTTCTCGCGGAGATGCACCTTGAGGCGGTCGGCGAAGAACGAGAGGAGGTCGATGGAACTGGATCGAATCGACCGCCCCGCCCAATCAACCGACGCTGATGCGTTCACTTTCTGCGTCTGATCGTGGAGATGTGCCGCCCGCTCGATGACGTTGATCAACGGCACCCGCAGATCATTCTCCAGCACAATGCGGATCACGCCCAGCGCCGCCCGCCGCAACTGATAGGGGTCGCCCGAGCCTGTCGGCTTCTCGCCGATCGCCCAGAACCCCACCAGCGTGTCGAGTTTGTCGGCCAGCGCCACGGCGATCGAAACCGGCGCGGTCGGGACCGTATCGGAGGCGCCGCGCGGCTTGTAGTGCTCCTCGATCGCCGCCGCGATCTTCGGGTTCATGCCTTCAGCCAAAGCGTAGTAGCGCCCCATCAGGCCCTGCAGCTCGGGGAATTCGCCGACCATCCCCGAGACCAGATCCGCCTTGCACAGTTGCGCGGCGCGGCCCGCGAGGTCGGGCTCGGCATCCACGCTGCCCGCGATCTGGCGCGCCAATTCGGTAACGCGTTCCTTGCGGTCCCACTGGGTGCCAAGCTTCTCGTGGAAGGTAATGCCCTTCAGCTCGAAGTGCATCGGCTCGAGCTTGCGCTTCAGGTCCTGCTCCCAGAAGAAGCGGGCATCCGACAGCCGCGCGCGGATCACCTTCTCGTTGCCCGCTATGATGTGCTCGCCGCCATCGGGCGCAGTCAGGTTCGAGACCATCAGGAACTTGTTGGCGAGCCCACCTGTCGCCGGATCGCGCAGCGAGAAGCACTTCTGGTGCGTCTTCATGGAGGTGGTCAGGCATTCACCCGGAACATCGAGGAAGGCGGCGTCGAAGGCGCCCAAGAGCACCACCGGCCACTCGGTGAGGCCCGCATTCTCGGCGAGCAGCGCCTCATCCTCGACCAGCTCGAGGCCCGCCTTCTTGGCCAGCGCCAGCGCCTGCTCGCGGATCATCTCGGCGCGCTCGGATGAGGGCAGCAGCACCTTCGCGGCGTTGAGCTTCGTGCCGTAGTCCTCGAAGCCCGTGACGGTGATCGCGGTGTTGCCGTGGAAACGATGGCCACGCGTTACGTTCGACGCCGTGATGCCGCCGACCTCGACCGGCACGACCTCCCCGCCGTAAAGGCAGATGATCGAGTGCAGGGGGCGCACCCACGTGAACGGGCCAGAGCCCCATCGCTGCGACTTCGGCCACGGAAACTTATCCATCGCATCCGTCAGCACGTCGCCGATCAGCACCGGCGCTGGCTGGCCGGGCTTCTCGATCCGGGCGACATAGTAGCTCCCCCGCTTGCCGTCCTCGACCACCTGCGCCTCGCCGATGGAGCCGAGCCCCGCGGCCTTGAGAAAACCCTGAATAGCCGCATCGGGCGCGCCGACGCGGGGCCCCTTTCGCTCGTCCGATACGGCCGGCGACATCGGAGGTACGTCCTGCACGACGAGCACCAACCGGCGCGGCGTCGCGAACGCCATGGCCGCGCCAACAGCCAATCCACGCGCCGCCAAGCCGCCGACGACAAGCCGCTTCAGGTCCTCGGCCGCCTTGCCTTGCATCCGAGCCGGGATTTCCTCGGAGAAGAGCTCGATCAGGAGTTCGGAGGAAGAAAGCATGGGATTGGGCGCCACGTCTGGAGTAAGCCGCTCCGAGCCGGCCGCCACCACAAGAGGCGATGCGATCCGCTCAGAAGCCGGCAGCACTCCCTAGCCGCCAATGCGTCACGCTGGCAAGAGCGGTGCGCACCGAAACTGGAACGAAGCGACACCGCACCCGGCTCCCGACCGGGCGCTGACGGGCCTTGCATGGTACGCGCCTGTGGTCTCGCACACGGTCAAGCCACCGGACCCGCAGCCTGCTCGGCGGCCATACTGGGCGCGCGGCGCTGACCGGCCGGCTTCGTCAGAACGGCATAAAGATTATCGTTCAGGCCCCGCACCACGTTTTTGAGTTCGCACTGGAGGCCTGCCTTCGCGGCCATCGCGGCCAATGTTCTGTGGGTGAAGTAATTCTGGTGGTCCGGATAGCGAAATCCGCACCAGTTGCGTCCCATGAGATGGCGGCCGATGCAGTCGAAATCCGGCACCTTCACCACCGCAGTACCACCCACCTTGAGCTTGCGATGGAGTTTCTCGAGGATCACCCGCGGTTTCAATTCGTGCTCGAGGTAGGAGCGCAAAATGGCTCGATCGAAGAAATTGTCCTCGAAGCGGTCCAGGCCGTCCATGGCCGACGCATTCACGACGTAGCCGCCGTGCCGGCGGAAAATCGGGTCGGATTGCTGGGCCAGCCCCTTCGAGATCTCAATGCCGAACGGCACCATCTCCTCCGGAATGCGGTTCGAGCCGCCGCACCCGATATCGAGCACGCGGCCACCCGGCGCGACATTCTGCATGATGAACCGCCGGTCCGACGCATTACCGATCTTCAGCCGAAATCGCGTCGCATAGTCGAGTCGGTAGAGCCAGAACGATTTGCGCCGCTTGGCTTCCTTGGCGGCGGTCTTCTCCCACGCGAGATCTTCTTCGAGGGCCTCATAGTTCGGTGCGATGCGCAGATAGACAAAGTCGCAGTTCGTGCACCGTACGACGGGCCAATCGGGATGCGAGTAGGCGGCAAGCTTGGTGTAGGTATCGCGTTCGCAACTTGGGCAAAGACGATCGTCCGTCGCGTATGTGCTCACAAGGCGCGTCTCCCGGCGTCCGAATTGCTCGTCGGGGAATCGCCTGCCTCGGCGTTCCCTGCGCAGGCACTGAACCTCATTTGTCCCCCTGAAGAAAGCGTGGCAAATTGGTTAAGCTGGCGTCGGAGCTGCGGCGCCGTGCGATCCGCACTAACCAGCCGGACCGCAGAGGCCTCCCGCGGCGCTCATCAGGCACGGGGCCAACAGTCGCCAAAATCATACCCTGCGGAAAGGCATGACGAAACGCGAAAAAGCGCGTATCGAACCTGTCCGGACAGCAAGGCAGAGCCGCAGGCTCCTCAAAGGACGAAGACTATGGCCCGCAAGCGCGAGATGGCCCTGATCGGCTTCATGCAGGCGCAGAACTGCTCGAACTACATCGGCTCGTGGCGGCATCCGCAATCGGCGACCGATTTCCTTGGCCCGAAGTATTACCAGCGGATTGCCCAGACGCTCGAATACGGCAAGTTCCACCTGTGCTTCTTTGACGACCGCCTCGCCATGCCGGACATCCTCGGCAACGACCACTCCGAAGCGGTTCGCAATGGCGCGCGCGTCGTCAAGATGGATCCGGTCACGATTCTCACCTGCATGGGCATGGCAACGAGCCACATCGGGCTCGGATCGACCTACTCGACGACCTACTATCAGCCGTTCCACGTGGCCCGCGTGATGGCGACACTCGACCTGATGATCGGTGGTCGCGCGGCCTGGAACGTCGTCACCTCGCTCAACGACAGCGAGGCCCACAACATGGGGCAAGTCGCACATCTCGAGCACGATCTTCGCTACGACATGGCCGACGAGTTCATGGACGTCGTGCTCGGCCATTGGGACAGCTGGGAGGACGACGCCATCGTCGTCGACAAGGCCAGCGGTCTGTTCGCCCATCCTGAAAAGGTGCACCGCCTCGACCACAAGGGCAAATGGTTCACCTCCAAGGGGCCGTTCACGGTGCCGCGCTCGCCGCAGGGTCGGCCCGTCGTGATCCAGGCCGGCCAGTCGGGACGCGGACAGGCATTCTCGGCGCGGTGGGGCGAACTCGTGTTCTGGGTGCTGCCGAACCTCGAGATCGGAAAGCGCACCTACGACAAGTTCAAGGGAATGGTGGCCGAGATGGGTCGCGATCCGGCGAGTGTCGCCGTCGCCCCGGCGATCTATGTCGTGCCGGGGGAATCGAAGGCGATGGCCGAGGACAAGATGGCGCTCATCGACAGCCTGGCGAAACCGGTCGACGGGCTCGCGCTGCTCTCGGAAGCCCTCAATTTCGATTTCTATTCCAAGGGCATGGACGATAGCTTCAGCGACGATGAAATGGCCGGCATCAGCGGCCTCAGAGCGATCATCGACCGCGTGACGGCACTTTCCGGCAAGACGAACCCGACGATCCGCGATTTCGTCCAGTTCTCGAGCCGAGGCACAGTGCGTGAGTTTCCTCGCTTCGTCGGCACGCCCAAGGAAATTGCGGACGGCATGGAGCAGTGGTTCAACACCTGCTGCGACGGCTTCGTCGTGGCAGCGACGCATGTTCCCGGCGCCTACGAGGACTTCGTGCGGCTCGTGGTTCCCGAGTTGCAGCGACGTGGCCTTTATCACCACGATTACACGGGCCCGACCCTGCGCGAGAACCTCGGGCTGCCCAAGGCGGAAATCGGCAATTGGAAATTGAAGGTCTGAGACGTTGCGGCGGGGCGCTATCTGGCTTTAGCCTGACACGCCGCCGCGACGTCGCCGCGAGCACACACGAGGCTACGCCGACGGTTCAGGCGCGCAGCCGATCCGATCAAGCGCCCCGGGAGCCAGCAGAATGGATGCTGCCAAGTTCAAGAACCTCATGCGCCATCAGGCGGGCGCTGTGACGATCATTACGGTCGGCAAGCCCGGTGACCGGACCGGTCTCACCGCGACCGCCATGTGCTCGCTCTCGGACACTCCGCCGACGGTTCTCATTTGCGTCAATCGGGCCGCCAGCGCGCATGCGCCGATCCGTGCCTGCAAGTGTTTCGGCGTCAATCTTCTCGCGCAGGAGCATTTCGACCTGGCCAAGCGCTTCTCGACCAAGATCGTCGAGGGTGAGGCGCGGTTCGATGCCGATGCCTGGGAGACGCTCGTCACGGGGGCCCCGGCCCTCAAGGGCGCGCTCGCCACACTCGACTGCGAACTGGTCGACGAGCACGAGTTCCAGACGCATTCGATTTTCATCGGGCGCATCCGCGAGGGCCGCTTTCGCGAGGAGGCGCAGCCCCTCCTCTATTTCCGCGGCGATTTCTGGGACGTGAAGTCCCGCTGAGACCGATCTGTTCTTGGGCGCACCATCTCTGGTGGCGCGCACCTACCATTGGACGTTGACCGCCTCCCAACGAACGACTTACGCTCTCCCTGCTGCCAGCAACGAGCAGCCCGACGCGTTTCGACGCGAGCGGATAAATGCCAGGGAGAGAAATCAGTGCCCGAAACCCCGACGCGAGGGCGGCTCGTGTCCGAGCGCGATGCCAGAGCCGCAGCCAGTCCAACATCGCGACTGCTGTTCGTCGCCGGCGCTGCTCCGGATCTGCCACATCACCTCTCCCTGACGGCCGACGCGCGCGGATCGTTGGACGGCACGTCTTCGGCCATTACCGCCGGCATGCCGAGGCTGCGAGACATCGCCGACCCGGCCAGGCGCAGTGTCTCGCCCCCGGCACTACTCAAAATGAGTCATTCGAAATCCCACGCGCCGTCGCATCGCCGGTAGGCCGCCTCCGATCGGCCTGATGCCCTGCCGCTCCACCCGTGCTCAACCCGAGAGAATGACGAAGATGTCCATGGACGTTTCCGAGGGTGAAAAGATTGCCACAGCATCCGAGCTTTCCGCCCAGCGCGTGCTCGCGCCCTGGGCAAAGCTGGTCGTGGCCGCAAGCGCCCTCGCCTCGGTCGCTTTGTCGATGTACCTGATATTTGGCATCGGTCCGGTGCTCGGGACCTGGGTGCCGCTCGAAACTCAGTACTTCTACATGATGCTGGGTCTGCTCCTGCCGATCGTCTTTCTGATCTACCCGATGTATTCCGGCGCGCGCGACCATACCGCCTGGTACGATATCGTGCTCGCGCTCGCCGCCTTCGCCATCCCCTTCTATTTCGTCATCCGGGGCGACGCGCTCCTGAACGAGGGCTGGGAGTACAACGCGCCGCCGCACGGCAAGGCGCTCGCGTTCGTCATGTGGGCCATCGTATTGGAAGCCCTGCGACGCGCGGGCGGCACGGCCATCTTCGTCATCTGCCTCTTGGTTTCGGTCTATCCCATTATCGCGCCGTGGACGCCGGGCGTGCTGCAAGGCCAGGCCGTCTCTGCGGAGGTCACCGCGGGCTTCCATATCTATGGCACCGAGAGTGTCCTCGGCATCCCGATGAACGCCTTCGCCAATCTTGTGATCGGCTTCCTGGTGTTCGGCGTCGCGCTGCAGATGACGGGCGGAGGCTCCTTCTTCCTCAATCTCGCGTTCGCCCTTCTCGGTCGTCATCGCGGCGGGCCGGCCAAGGTCGCGATTTTCTCGTCGGGACTGATGGGCTCGATGTCCGGCAGCGTGATCACCAATGTGCTCACCACGGGCGTTCTCACCATTCCCGCCATGAAGCGGGTGGGCTTCCGCCCGGCCTACGCGGGCGGCGTCGAGGCGTGCGCGTCGACGGGCGGCGTGCTCATGCCGCCGGTGATGGGCGCGACGGCGTTCGTCATGTCCACTTTTATCGAGGTTCCTTACGCGGAAATCGTCATTGCCGCGATCTTCCCGTCGCTGCTCTATTATCTGGGCCTCTTCCTGCAGATAGACGCCTACTCGGCCCGCTACGGCCTGAAAGGCCTGCCGAAAGCCGAGTTGCCCTCGATTGGGCCGGTGCTGCGCGAAGGCTGGTTCTATGTCGCCGTCTTTGTCGTGCTGATGGTCATGCTGCTCTATCTGCAGCGCGAGGCGCAGGCGCCCTACTATGCGACACTTGCCCTTCTGGTGATCAATCAGTTTTCGAAGGCGCACCGCTGGAGCCTGGCAAGGCTTTACGATTTCATCACGGCCGTCGGGCGGCTCTTCGCCGAGCTTGCCGCCATCCTTGCGGGCGTCGGTCTGATCATCGGCGCCCTGTCGCTTTCGGGCAAGATCGGCAGCCTCACGTACACGCTGGTCCAGTTTGCCGGCGACAATGTGCTGCTCCTGCTGCTCATGGGCGCGATCACGAGCTTCATTCTCGGGATCGGCATGACGGTGACGGCGGCCTACCTCTTTCTCGCCGTGACGCTGGCGCCGGCACTCGTCGGCCAGGGCCTCGACAAGATGGCCGTGCATCTCTTCCTTCTCTACTGGGGCATGATCTCGTTCATCACGCCGCCTGTCGCCCTCGGCGCCTACGCGGCGGCATCGATCGCCAAGTCGAACCCGATGACCACCGGCTTCGAAGCCATGCGGCTTGGCTCGATCATCTATTTCGTGCCGTTCTTCTTCGTGCTCAATCCAGCACTCATAGGCCGCGCTCCGGCGTTCGAAGTCGTCATCGTGCTCGCCACGGCACTCGCCGGCATCGCCCTCATCTGCGGCGCTCTGCAGGGATACATGTGGGGCATCGGACGGCTCGACGGAAACCTGCTGGCTTGGCCGGGCCGCATTCTTCTGGTGCTCGCCGGCATCGTGCTCGCCATGCCGGGTGGCAAGATGGTCGGCTTCACGCACTTCGAGTTGCTCGAGATTGCGTGCGTGCTTGCCGCCATCGGATTGGGCCTCGCCTGGCTGGGCCGTGCACGGGGGGCACCAGCGCCGGCATAATTTCGAAGCAATCGAAACGCCCCGCGACGGCAGTCGTCGCGGGCAGCCGATGTGCGCCGGGCCCCGTTATCGCCCCGCGCGCGGCGGCGCTCCGCCTCGGGACTGGCTCGAGGCAAGATCTCAACCACATGGAGTCACTCAACGATGACAATGACAGGAATGAGGACACTGGCAGGAGCCACGTCCGTGGCGGTATCTCTGGCTGCAATGGCCGTTACCGCCTCCGCCCGCGACGTGAAGCTGCCGAAGGATATCTCGTGGTCGGCCTACGAGACCGGTTCGTCCGGCTACTCGCAGTCGGTTGGGCTCGGCCAGATGCTGACCAAGAACTACGGCGTCAATCTGCGTATCATTCCGGGCAAGAACGACGTCTCACGCATGACGCCGCTGAAGCTGGGGCAGACGCAGGTGTGTGCCTGCGGCATCGCCGCCTACTTCGCCCAGGAAGGCGTCTTCATGTTCGCCGACAAGCGGTGGGGACCCCAACAGATCTTCAACCTGTTCAACAACATCGGCCGAAACGGCGCCCAGATTGCCGTCGCTGCCGATGTCGGGATCGAGTCCGCGGCCGATCTCAAGGGCAAACGCGTCACCTTCGTGAAGGGTGCACCCGCACTCAACATCCAAGCCGAGGCTTATCTGGCATTTGCCGGGCTCACCTGGAACGACGTCACCAAGGTCGAGGTACCGGGCTTCGGTCAATCGCTGGAAGCGGTCATCAATGGCCAGGCGGACGGCGTCTTCGGCAGCACGATCACGTCCAATTATTCCCGTATCGCGGCCTCTCCGCGCGGACTCTACTTCCCTCCGATGCCGCACTCCGACAAGGCCGGCTGGGATCGCGCGCTGGCAATCGCCCCATGGTGGTCGAAGGCGAAGGTCACCAACTTCACCAAAGGCGTAAAGAACACGGAGCCGTTCGAAGGCGCATCCTACCCCTACCCGATCTTCGTCGTGAACAAGGGAGTCAGCGACGACGTTGCGTTTGGGCTGACGAAGGCCGTCATGGAGAACTACGAGCAGTTCAAGGAAGCCGGTCCCGGCATGGACGGCTACCAACTCGCCAACCAGAATCTCACCTACGTCATGCCGTATCATCCTGCGGCGGTGGAATATTACAAGGAGAAGGGTATCTGGAAGGACGAGCAGGAAAAGAACAACCAGGCGATCATCAAGCGCCAGGACACGCTGGCCTCGGCTTGGAAGGCCTTCGTTGCGAAGAACGTGGCAGACGACAAGTTTCACGACGAGTGGATGAAGGCACGCGCCGACGCCCTGACCAAAGCGGGCATGCCGGTGATCTTCAACTAAAGCTTCGGACCGCGAATGCGACCCGCGGCCCGCATCGGGTTCGACGATTCGAGGTTCGACGACGCGTCGGTGGCATGACGTTCCAAAGCCGCTTTGAGCGTGAAATCCGCGGGCACACTCGCCTCGACCTGTGGCGAATGACAAGTCGGCTGCTGTAGCCGGGACCACTCGATGGACCTTCGAAGCGGCCGGCTTATCAAGAGCCGGCCGCTTCCGCTTGCGCGGCCCTATTCCGGGACATGGATCGTGCTGGCTTCGTGATGGTGCGCCGTCGGCGGAGCGTCTAAGCTTGTCGCGGGCCGATCTCCGGCACAGGGGACGCGCCCTTTTCCTGGAGGAAACAATGTCCGACCTTCTGTTCAATCGACGCGCCATGATGCTGGGTGCGGGCGCCGCCGCTGCTGCGCTTTCCAGTGGACTTGGATTTGATGCCGCGTTCGCCAAGGCGCCCCATCTCAAGAACCAGGTTCCCTATTTCTATCGCTTCAACCACGGCGCCATGCAGATCACGATGGTGTCCGACGGACCATTGCCGCTCGGCGATCCAGGCGGCGCCTTTCTCGGCGCCAGCAAGGAGGACATCGCCAAGATGCTGACCGACGAGTTCCTGCCGGCAAACAATGTCGTGCTCGAGCAGAACTCGCCGGTGGTCAACACGGGCAAGAACCTGGTGCTGTTCGAGACAGGCATGGGTGCCCAGAAGATGTTCGGCCCCACCACGGGGCGACTGATGCAAAGCCTCAAAGAGGCCGGCATCAAGCCGACGCAGATCGATTCGGTGGTGTGCAGTCACGCCCACATCGACCACATCGGCGGCCTCGTCGACGCGAAGAACAAGAAGCTCTTCCCCAACGCAACGATCTACCTCAGCCAGGCGGACTTCGACTTCTGGACGGACGACAAGGACCCGAAGAAGAACAAGGATTTCGTCGCTCACGCGCGGAAGAATCTGCTCCCCTACCGGGACCGCATCAAATTCATCAAGGACAACGAGGAGTTCCTGCCGGGCATCACGGCCATGTCGGCACCGGGGCACACGGTCGGGCACATGGTTTTCATGCTGTCGAGCGGTGGCAAGCAACTGGCGCTCATCGGCGACCTGACCCATCACCAGGTCCTGCTCGTCAAGAAGCCGCGGCTCGAGTTCGCCTACGACACGGATCCGAAGCAGTCCGCCGCGACGCGCGTGCGGTATCTCGAGATGTTCGCAGCCAACAAGGTGCCGATTGCGGCCTACCATTTTCCATGGCCCGGCTACGGCTACATGTCGAAGGATGGTGACGGCTTCCGCTATCACCCGGTGCCTGTCGAGCACGTTGCCATTCCGGTGAAAAAGGGCTGACACCGAAAACCTTCACCGATCCCGGCATCCGCTGCCGGGATCGGCTGTCACAAATGCGGCGGCACTCGCTGGTGCGCGCCTGCGCGCCGGGCGTTCACCGCAGCTTGAACGGCGCCATGCCTTCGCGAGCGAGTTCATCGGCGCGCTCGTTCTCGTCATGGCCGGCGTGGCCTTTGACCCAGTGCCACTCGATCGTGTGCTTCGCCCGCGCCGCGTCGAGGCGTTGCCACAGTTCGGCATTTTTGACGGGCTTCTTGTCAGCGGTTTTCCAGCCGTTGCGCTTCCAGCCGTGGATCCATTTCGAGATGCCGTCCTTGAGGTAGTTGCTGTCGGTCCACAACTCCACCTGCGACGGCCGCTTCAGCGCCTCGAGCGCCGCGATCGCGGCCGTCAGTTCCATGCGATTGTTGGTGGTCAGCGGCTCGCCGCCGTTCAGTTCCTTGCGGTGCGCACCGGAAACCAGAATGGCGCCCCAGCCCCCCGGCCCAGGGTTCCCCGAACAAGCGCCATCCGTATGAATGATCACGTGCGGACGATCGGCCGTCATCGCGCCTCCTCGGCGCCTACGCTGGCGAGACCGTACTCGCTCGCGCTGTTGATCGCCTGGTGGAATCTGAGACGCCGTGTGTACTCGCCCGGGTCCTTGCGCTTCACCAGCGCATTCGGCGGCGTGTTGATCCAGTCGTAGGCTCGCGTCAGCAGAAAGCGGAGCGCCGCCCCGCGCGCCAGGATGGGCAAGGCGTCCCGCTCTCCCGGCGATAGGCTGCGCACGCTGTCGTAGCCTTTGAGCAGCAGGCGTCCCTTGGTGATGTTGAAGGCGCCGTCCTGCTCGAAACACCAGGCATTCAGGCAGATTGCGACGTCGTAGGCCAGGGCGTCGGTGCACGCGAAATAGAAATCGATGAGCCCGGACAGCCGATCGTGCAGGAAGAAGACGTTGTCGGGAAAGAGATCGGCATGGATGACGCCCTTCGGCAGATCGGTCGGCCAACCGGCCTCCAGAAAGGCAAGCTCAGCCTCGATCATGCCCGCAAGGCCAATTCCGATCTCGCCGGCTCGCGCCGCGAAACGTTCGTAGAGTGGGCGCCACGCGGCGAGGCCCAACCCGTTCGGTCGGATCATGGCGAAATCGGCCGCCGCGATATGCATCCGCGCCAGGGCCTCTCCCAGCTCGCGGCAATGCTCGGCCGTGGGGCGGCGCACGGAGACGCCTTCGAGGAACGTGACGAGCGCCGCCGGTCTGTGCGCAAGCTGACGCAGGTTGCGCCCGTCGAGATCGCGAACCGGCGTTGGGCAGTTCAGGCCCGCCCCGGCCAGATGCTCCATCAGCGCCAGAAAGAATGGTAGCTCCGCCGCGTTCACGCGCTTCTCGTAGAGCGTGAGAATGAACCAGCCGCGCGCGGTCTCCACCAGATAATTGGTGTTTTCGACGCCCTCGGCGATACCCTTGAACGAAAGCACCTCGCCAAGGCCGTAGCTCGCAACGAAGGCGGCAATCTCCTCGTCGCCGACGTCGGTATAGACTGCCATCGTCCCGCTCCCGCCCGTCTGCTCAGCCGGCGACCGGCGGCGCGTCCCGCAACTCGCGCGGCACGTTGAACGCGATCCGCTCCTCGGCCGTGCGAACCTGCTCGATGGTCACGTCGAAGCGCTCGCCGAGTGCCGCGATGATCTCGTCGACGAGCACCTCGGGGGCAGATGCTCCGGCCGTAATGCCGAGCCGACGCACGCTCCCCAGGCGCTCCCATGGCAGGTCGCCCGCGCGTTGCACGAGCATCGACTGCGGGCAGCCGGCGCGCTCGGCCACTTCGACGAGGCGCAGCGAGTTCGAGCTGTTGGGTGCGCCAACCACAAGGACGCAGTCGGAGCGGGGCGCAATCGCCTTGACGGCGGCCTGCCGGTTGGTGGTCGCGTAGCAGATGTCTTCCTTGTGCGGCCCGACGATGGCCGGAAAGCGCGCCTGCAGCACCGCGACGATCTGTGCCGTGTCGTCCACCGACAGCGTGGTCTGGGTGATCCAGGCGAGGCGGTCCGGATCGGCCGGGGTCAGACGCTCGGCGTCTTCGACGGTCTCCACCAGCCGAACCGCGTTATCGGGAAGCTGGCCCATGGTGCCGATAACTTCTGGATGCCCCGCATGGCCGATCAGTACGATCTCGAGCCCGGCGGCATGGTGGCGCTCGGCCTCCACGTGCACTTTTGAGACCAATGGGCAGGTCGCATCCAGGTAGAACATGTTGCGCAACCGGGCCGCCGCAGGAACGGACTTCGGCACCCCATGTGCTGAAAATATCACAGGCGCGTCGGTATCGGGGATCTCGTCCAGCTCCTCCACGAATATGGCGCCTTTCTGACGCAAAGACTCGACGACGTAGCGATTGTGCACGATCTCGTGCCGCACGTAGACCGGAGGGCCGTACTTGCGCAATGCCAACTCGACGATCTGGATGGCGCGGTCCACGCCGGCACAAAAGCCGCGCGGTGCCGCGAGCAGGACGGTGAGTGGTGGACGTGCGGTCTGTGGCATGCGGACAAATGGCTCCCGTGA
Organism: Hyphomicrobiaceae bacterium; assembly: GCA_050187415.1. Taxonomy (GTDB): domain Bacteria; phylum Pseudomonadota; class Alphaproteobacteria; order Rhizobiales; family Hyphomicrobiaceae. The sequence continues at coordinate 13,318 of JBFWXN010000084.1, forward strand.
GGACATGGCGGGCGCTGATCTCGGGATAGGGCATCGGCACAACGCGTCACCCCTAAAACTCATCGTGCTACACTTGACATCGTGTTTGAACAAGGGTGATGGTCCGCCCGTGAGCTGCACGGGGAGTGAGTCAGCGGTGCGTCAGATGCCGCGACTTGACAGACACGGGGGTATCGTGGCTCGAACATCAACGGTCGCAACGCGCGTGCTTGGCCGCATGGCCGGCGCAGCCGTAATGGCGACTCTGGTTACCGGCTGCGGCATGTCCTCGATCACGTCCGGGATCGGCGGGGGAATGTTCGGCGGTGGCAACGCGTCGAAGACCGCAGACAAGGCCGTGACGCACGAGCAGATGCTGTCCGCGGCGAAGGCCAACGCGCCGATGTCCGTCGGCGGTGACGTGGCCGGCGGCTGCCCGCGATTCTCGGTATGGCCGCGCGATCATCACGTGACGGTCTATGAACAGGGCCGCATCGGTGATGGCTTGGCGGTTCTGCATCGCGGCGAAATAACCCAGACCGCGCGCGAGTGCCAGATCCAGGGCACACGGGTTACCGTGAAGTACGGTTTCTCGGGCCGCGTACTGCTCGGGCCAAAGGGCCATCCCGGTACGGTCAGCCTGCCGGTGAACATTTTCGTCACGGATGCGAAGCGCGCGCGCGTCACCACCGAGCAAGGCAAGGTTGACGTGCTGGTCTCCGCCGAGAAGCCTGTCGGCTATTTCTCGTCGGTGCATACCGTGTCGTTCGACGTACCGGTCGGCTCGCGTCCCGGCGAATTCGAGGTCTTCGTCGGATTCGACCAGAAGACGCCCGGTGCAGGCTGATCCTGATCACACGTCGCGAAGACCCGACAACCCGGGTTCCGTCTTTCACGCCGCAACGCAGGAGCCGGCGGTCGCCGGTGCCCGCCGGCATCGGCGGGCGGGCGCCGCCATCAATTGAAGTTCAGCTTCAGTCCCGGCTCCGGCCATTGCATGACGGCGAGTTGCCCCTTGTCGGAGAGCGTGATGTAGGCCGTTCGCATGTCGTCGCCGCCGAAGCAGATGTTGGTCGGGTAGACGTCGGGCATCTTGACCTCGCGCACGATGTCTCCCTTCGGCGAAATCTCCGTGATGTAGCCGGTAACGAGCGTGGCGACACAGATATTGCCGCTGGCCATGACCGCGAGACTGTCGAAGCGCGCCTTGCCGGGCAAGCCGGCGATCATGCTGCCGCTGTGCGGAGCGAATTCGGACTTCGGCTTCAGTTTTCCGGGCCCACGCACTTCGAATGCCCAAAGCCGCGCACCCTCGGTATCAGCGACGTAGAGCGTCTTGCCGTCGGGAGAAAGTCCGCAACCGTTCGTGCTGAGCATCGGATAGGCGACCTCGACCACCATCGAGCCGTCCGGCAGCGCGTAATAGACGCCCGCGTTGTCGCGGCGGCGCGGATAGCGCTTGCCGAGGTCAGTGAAGTAGAAGCCGCCCTCCTTGTCGAAGACGAGATCGTTGGGCGCGGAGAGTGGATTGCCCGCAACGTCCTTGTACAGCAGCGTCGCCGCTCCGGTCTTGGCATCGAGACGCTGCACGTAGCCGAACTTATAGTCCGGGTGCGGGCCGAGCCCCATGGAGTGACCTTCGACGTAGCGACTGCCGCCGTTGTTACAAAGATAGAGAGCGCCGTCGGGCCCGAAGGCCAATCCGTTCGGTCCCCCGCCGCAGTCCGAGAACAGGCTCACCTTGCCGTCGGGCGTCACGCGGGTGCAGCGGCCGTTGCGGATTTCCGTCAGGATGACGGAGCCGTCCGCACAAACTACCGGACCTTCGGGAAAGCCGAGCCCGGTCGCCAGAATCTTGATGTCCGTCATTGCGCAATTCCTCCTTGCGGTGCCCTTAACTCACGCACGGGGCCCCTTCATTGGCCGTTGCGAGCGTGTGCAGCGCTCACGTCAATCGGCTGAGATACTGCTGCGGGATATCGATCCCGACATAATCCGAGTAGGCCTTGAGCAGTTGCGATGCCACGGGGCCCGGCACCTTGCCATCGCCGATCGTGGCGTGGTTCACCTTCGCGACCGGGCACAGGCACAGGCTCGTGGAGGTCAGAAACACCTCGTCGGCCGTATAGGCGTCGTAGAGATCGATGTCCCGCTCGACGAGTTCGAACCCTTCCTTGCGAGCCAACTCGATCACCGTCTGCCGTGAGATACCCTCCAGCACGTATCGGCCCTGCGGCGTCGCGATACGTCGGTCCTTCACGATGAAGATGTTCGAGCCGATCCCTTCGCAAAGATTGCCGTTCTCGTCGAGAAGCACCGCCCAGGCGTCCGGGTCACGCTCGCGCGCCTCCATGTCGCCCATGATCATGTTGAGATAGTTGTGTGTTTTCACACGCGGGCTGAGCGATCCCGGCGGCGTGCGCCGCACCGAGGGAACGACGACGCGAATACCGTCGCGGTAGTGCGCGGCGCGCGCTGCGAACGGCAGCGGCATGCAGTCGACGATCACGCTCGGTCCCATCTCCTCCCATGGATCGAGGCCTTCGCCGACGCTCTTGATGCCACGCGAGACGCGCTGTCCGACCCACCAGTCATCACCGCGGCCGAGCAGATGCTCGTTCCGGCGCACGACCTCGTGCGTGATCTCGATGAGCTCGGACGACTTCAGGCCGATGTCGATCCCGAGATAGGCGAGCGAGCGGTAGAAGCGATCGATGTGCTCTTTGACCCGGAAGGGCTTGCCTGCAAACGTGCGAGTCATGTCGAAGCAGCCGTCGCCGTAGAGGAAGCTGCGGTCGCGGAAGGGCACGCGAACCTCGCCCTCGGGCACGTATTTGCCGTTGAAGTAGGCGATCCGTTGATTTGAGCGTTCGGACATGAGGATCCTCGAGGATTGCCGGCGCGAGGCGTACCGCGCGCGCCCCATCCTAGGGCCATTCCGAATTGGATGGGAAGGCGTCGCGCGCGCCGACAGGTCGTGGTCCGCTCGCCAACGAGCAGACATTCGAGCGCCGGATCAGTGTCCGGCGTCGGGCGGAGCTGCCGCCTGGGGCTTCTGCATGAGGAACGCGAACAGCGTCAAGCTGGCGAAGAGCGCCGTCAGCACGACGAACACATCGGCGAACGCCATGACGAGCGCTTGCTGATGCACAAGTCCGCTGAGCCGCTTCAAGGCGGCCAGACTGGCATCGGGCAGGCTCGACAGTTTCTGAGTCAGGCCGGCTAGCGTCTCCTCCGCGACCGGACGACCCCAGCGCACGCTTTCACCAAGGCGCTCGACGTGCAGATCCGTCCGGTTCGTCAGGATCGTGTTGATAACCGCGAGGCCGACAGCGCCGCCGAGGTTGCGCGTGAGGTTGTATAAACCGGCGGCGTTCTTCACGTGCTCCCCGCTCAGTGTACCCAGAGATAGATTGTTGATCGGCACCATGCACAGCATGAGCGAGCAGCCCCGCAGGAGCTGAGGCACCAGCAGCTCCCAGAAATCCCACTGGCTGGTGATACCGCTGGCAAGCCACGTGCCGAGGGCGAAACCGCCAAAGCCCAGCATCATCATCACGCGCGGGTCCAGTTTCTGCGACAGACGACCGGCGATAGGCGCTGTGAAGAACATCGCCAGTCCGGTCACGAACATCGTTTCGCCGATCTGCAGCGAGTCGTAGCCGCGCACCCGCGCCAGATAGACGGGATAAAGGTAGGTAAGTCCGTAGAGCCCGATCCCCATGACGAAGCTGAAGGCGCAACCGAACGCGAAATTGCGGTTGCCGAAGGCGCGCATGTCGACGATGGGCTGTTGCGCCGTGAAGACGCGCCAGAAGAAGATCAGGCCACCGACGACCAACGTCACGCAGAGGAAGGCGATGGTCGGATCGTCCAGCCAATCGTAGCGCGGGCCCTCCTCGAGGACATATTCGATCGAGCCGAGAAACACCGCCATGGCGACGAGCCCCACCCAGTCGAACCGATCGAACAAGCTCCAGTTCGGCCGATCGAAATCGACCAGGTTCCAGACGGCAATCGTCACGATGATGCCGGGCCCGATGTTGACGAGAAAAAGCCAGTGCCAGGAAAACGCGTTGCTCAGGTATCCACCAACCGTCGGACCGATGGTCGGGGCGAGCGTGGCGATGAGGCCGATCAGCGGCGACACGACAGACCGCTTCGACGGCGGGAACAAGGTGAAAGCTGCCGCGAACACGCTCGGAATCATGCCACCGCCGATGAAGCCCTGGATCGCGCGATAAACGATCATCTGGTCGATCGACGTGGCCGTCGCGCACAGCGCGCTCGAAGCCGTGAAGCCCGCCGCGCAGATGGTGAACAGCAGCCGCGTCGACATCAGCCGTGACAGGAAGCCCGACAACGGGATCATCACGACTTCGGCGATGAGATAGGCCGTTTGAACCCAACTGATTTCGTCGGCACTAGCCGAAAGCCCGGCTTGGATCTCGGACAGCGACGCCGACACGATCTGGATGTCGAGGATCGCCATGAACATGCCGAGCACCATGGCAAGGAATGCGAAAAGCTGGCTCGCGGGTACGCCGAGCATCATGCGCTGGCCGCCGCCCGCGCCCGCCGGCACCCCGCTTGCGCTCGCGGCAACCGATGTCATCGGGTAGCGCCTTGATTCGAGGTGGCGTGCATGTTCGATGTGGTGCGGGTGTGCTCACCCGATGGTCTCGTGCCGGCAGCCGCAGAGCCTGCCGTACCCGTGCGCAGGTCGACGGTCGCCACGACGGACAAGCCGGGGCGCAGGACGCCCCGCGCGACGACGGAACGCGGCACGGCTATGCGCACTGGCACGCGCTGCACGATCTTGGTGAAGTTGCCGGTGGCGTTCTCGGGAGGAAGCAATGAGAACTGGGCGCCTGTGGCCGGAGCGATGCTGACGACGGTACCCTCGATCGGCTTGCCGTCGACCGCATCGATGGCGACCGTCACCCGGGCGCCGGGATGTATGCCCGCGAGCTGTGTCTCCTTGAAATTGGCGTCGATATAAACGGCCTCGTCCGGCACCACCGCGGCAAGACGTTTGCCGGCGGTCACATAGTCGCCCACCTGGACGCTCTTGTTGCCGACATAGCCGTCGATGGGCGCCCGCACGACCGTCGCGTCGAGATCCCATTGGGCCTTGGCCACGGCGACCCGCAATTCGTCGGCCGTGCGCCGAGCCTCGGTCTTTTGCGCTTCGAGAACCAGAATGTTGGCCTCGGCCGACGTAATCCCCGCTTTCGCAGCCTCGACACTCGCCAGTGCCTTGTCGCGGTTGGCGCGGGACGTATCGAGCGACGCGACGGAGTTGTACTGACTCTTGGCAAGCGCTTCGATGCGCTTGAAATCCGCCTGGGCGCGTTCATTCTCGGCATTTGCGGAATCGAGCTGCGCTCGCGCCTGGACGACGGCCGCCTTCGCCGCCTCGATCTGGCGCACGAAACGGGTGACAGCGGCCTCTTGTGTTGCGAGCTTGGCCTTGGCCTGATCGACAGCCAATCGGTAGTCGGTGTCGTCCAGCACGGCGAGAGCATCGCCCTTGCGGACATGTTGATTGGTCGCGGCAGGGACGCTGGCGATGCGCCCGGCCACGCGGGCGGAGAGCTGGGCTATATCGGCGCCCACGTAGGCGTCGTCGGTCGACACGAGGAAGCGGCCAACCGTCCACCAGCGAACGCCGTAGCCGATCGCGGCGGCGATGGCGAGGGCGCCGACGAGCCCGAGAATGAGCTTTTTCTTGCCCGGGCCACGCTTCTCGCCCGGCGGCGCCGCTTCGGCCGCCCCTGGGGCGTCGGCTTTGCTGCGGCCGTCTTGCTCCGATTCTGGCGTCACTGGGCCTGGCGTCACTGGGCCTGGTCCCGGCTGCTTGCGCGCCTCCTGGGACGTGCCGGGGTGGGACGAGCCGAGGTGGGACGTGCCGGGGGGCGTCTCCCGCCGTTGCTCGGACTGGGCCTCGCGCAGCCTTGGGCCAAGGTTCTCCGGCGACGTGCGGTTCTCGGCATCTACGGACTGCACGACGTCCGGTTCAACCTGGACCGGCTTGATCGCGGGACGGCTCATTGGCTTGCTCATGGTCATATCGAGAACGATTTGAACGGTACAGTTCAGTTTGATTGATCTTGACATAGCAACGATCGGCGCGCAAAACAACATCGAACTGAACGGTTCGGTTCACATCTTTGTTGCAGTGCGACAAATCGCCGTTCGCGAGAGCACCGCCCAGCGCACAGGAGGCATTCAGACCCAGCATGAACGACCCGGAAGCCGTCTCCCGTCGGGAAACACCCGACATCCGGCGCGGGGGGCGCCCCGCAGCCGGCACGGATCCCCGCAAGCGGCGCCAGATCCTCGATGGAGCGGCAAAGGTATTCCGGCGAATGGGTTTCGACGGGGCGTCGATGGCCGATGTCGCGACCGAGGCCGCTGTCTCCAAGGCGACGCTCTACGTCTACTATCCGAGCAAGGAGCAACTTTTCGCCGCTGTCGTCGGTGAGGAGCGTGATCGCAACATCGCGCATATTCTCGAGGCCCTCGATCCCGAGCTGGCCGCGCGCGAGGCCCTGGCGCGCTTCGGTCGGATGATCGCGCAGACGCTTGGCCGTCCGCACGTGATCCAGGCGCACCGCATCGTCATCGGCGTATGCGAGCGCATGCCGGATATCGGGCGACAGATGTACGAGGCCGGGCCTCGTCGCGTCAGCCGGGCGTTGAAGACTTATCTCGAGAAGCGAATCGCTGCCGGCGAGCTGCAGATCGATGACATGGAGCTGGCAGCCCACCAGTTCCTCGAACTTTGCCAGGCCAGCCTGGTGCGCCCACGTCTTTACGGCACCATCGACACTCCGGTCGACGATGCCGAGGCCGACCGCGTGACGACCGGCGCTGTCGATATGTTCCTCGCGCTCTACGGGAAGGCCACGCCGACCGAAACGTGATCGAATTGCGAGGGCCCGAGACCTAGCCACAGGGCCGTCGCGGCCGACGGGCAACGGTTTCCGGGATCGAGCGTTCCTCTCTGCGAAAGGAGCCTCGACATGCCGCACACCATGTTCTCGATCGTCGGCGCAGCACTGAGCACGCTGATCATAGGGCTTGCTATGGCTTATGTCGCCGCCAACCCCGCGGCCTGGCAGCATTCGTCGAACCATCCGGCGGTCATAAAGCCGGCCCCGACGCCCATCATCGTCACCGCGGCCCGAACCTGATCGTCATGCCCCGTCGACCGTCACCTACGCGCGAGGCCGGGAAAGATCGCTTCGGCGATACGGTCGTCGACGCGGCGGCGAAGCCAGGCGGTCGCCTCCTGCGGCGAGTCGAAGCCGACGCCCGGCAGGCTCTCGTCGCCGAGCGTCACGCGCCAGACTGACTGCTCGCGATTGGCGGCGATCCGATAGCCGCGATACGTATCGCTCCAGACATTACGCTCGCCACTGCGATGCTCCTGCATGACCGCCTCCTTGCCGGCCCGGACGAGGTCCGCATCGTCCACCAAGCTTCGATCATGCTAATTGCGAGCGCGCCGGTCTCAATGCCGAAGGATAGGCAAGCGTGCCTGATCTTTGGTCACAGCGACGTCGCCACATGGGCGTCGAAGACGTTGTTTCGCGCCGATCGGCAGTATCGCTCGGACCTCAGCCCGTCGATAGAGGCACTGTTGCGCTCGTCTCGGCGGCCGCGACACAAGTCACGTTGCAGCGGGTACCGTTCGCGGCATCAAAAATGTGCAGCTTCTCGCAGGGCAGAGACAAGCCCAGGACCGACCCCGCAGCAAAGTCGACGTCGCCATGACTGCGCAGCGCAAAAGCTTGCCGACTGGTGGCACTGGTGCGGCCGAGAACGACCGTCTCCGCGCCCAAATGCTCGACGAGATCGACGGTGAGCTCGAGATCGGCCCGGCCAGCACCAACCTGCACGTCCTCGGGCCTGATCCCGACGATCACGTCCGAGCCCGCGGGGAGCACGCCGCCTTTCGCCAGCCGCATGGTTACGCCGCCGAACGTGAGTTCGGTACCGGAGCTCGAAACGCGCCCCTCGAGAAGGTTCATCGCCGGCGAGCCGATGAAACCAGCGACGAAGGTGGACGCGGGTGCCTGGTAGACGTCACGCGGCGTGCCGATTTGTTCGGCCTTGCCGGCATTCATGACGACCAGACGGTCGGCCATGGTCATGGCCTCGACCTGATCGTGGGTGACGTAGATACTGGTCGTGCCGAGGTCGCGCTGCAGGCGGCGAATCTCGACGCGCATTTGCACACGCAATTTCGCATCGAGGTTGGAGAGCGGTTCGTCGAAGAGGAACACCGCCGGCCGCCTGACAATGGCGCGGCCCATGGCAACGCGCTGGCGCTGGCCGCCGGAGAGCTGCCGTGGCTTGCGTTCGAGCAGCGCCTCGATCTCGAGAAGACGGGCCACCTCCCGCACGCGGGTCTCGATCTCCGGCTTGGGGGTTCCTCGATTGCGTAGACCGTAGGCAATGTTGTTGTAGACGCTCATGTGCGGATAGAGCGCGTAATTCTGGAACACCATGGCGATGTCGCGGTCCGCCGGCTCCAGGTCGTTGACCCGGCGATCCGCGATGGCGATGTCCCCCTGCGTGACCGTCTCGAGGCCGGCGATCATGCGCAGAAGTGTTGATTTTCCGCAGCCCGATGGCCCCACCAGGACGACGAACTCACCATCGGCCACATCGAGATCGATGCGCGAAATGGCCTCGACGCCGTTGGCGTAGATCTTCTTCACGCCGCGCATGCTCAAGCCGGCCATTGCGTGCCCTTTACTTCTCGGTCTCGACAAGACCTTTGACGAACTGTCGCTGCATGACCAGCACCACAACGACCGGCGGCAGCAAGGCGAGGATGACGCCAGCCATGACGAGCGGCCACTGCGGATCCGTATCGGCCACGCTGATGAGCTGCTGGATGCCGATCGTAACCGTCTGATAGCCGGGATCGGTGGTCATCAGCAGCGGCCACAGATACTGGTTCCAGCCGAACGTGAACATGATGACGAACAGCGCCGCGATATTGGTGCGCGACAGCGGAAGCAGTATGTCCTTCATGAAGCGCAGTGGCCCGGCGCCGTCGATGCGCGCCGCTTCGGCAAGCTCGTCCGGCACGGTCAGAAAAAACTGGCGGAAGAGAAAGGTGGCCGTTGCCGAGGCGATGATCGGCAGCGTGAGGCCGAGATAGGAATTCAGGAGCCCCAGGTCCGAAACCACCTTGTAGGTGGGCAGGATGCGGACCTCGACGGGCAGCATCAGCGT
>JBFWXN010000085.1:0-22527 GCA_050187415.1 Hyphomicrobiaceae bacterium
CCAAGCGCGACGACGGCCGCTACGAAGGCGAGCTCAAGACCCTCTCCGTCCGGGCGTCGATCGCCATCCTGCCGGTCGGCGACAAGCTCTCCGACAACCAGCCGGACTTCCGCGTGATGTCGCAAGGTATCGAAATCGGCGCCGGCTGGCAGCGCATCGGCCAGACCTCGGGCAAGGAGTACATCTCGCTCTCCATCTCAGCGCCTGAGCTCGGCAAGACGCTCTACGCCAACCTCGGCCGAGCCTCCGGCCAGTCCGATCCGAACGCCTACGCCCTGATCTGGACGCCGCAGGATTGAGCCTTCGGCTCAAAGCCCTCGCGCCGCCGCCGGCGCGAGGGCTCCTTCGCGTTCCGCGAAGAGGCCCACCCGCCCACCCCGACATGCCGCTGTGCCACAGCCGATGATGAGCGCGAGCAACAGGCTGAAGCCTGTTTTTCCCGCCCTCATCGCCGCCGCCTTCGATGCGCTTCCGAGCCGCCGTCCTTCCTTTCTTGCCGCGCCTCGACACACTGCCAGAGATTGCGGATAGTGATCTCGAGTGCGTCCTTCGGGGCGTGATTTCGGGGTGGAAGTGGCGTGTGAGATGGCTGGGGAGGACATCAAGATAAAAAGGTGGAGTCGTTGGTACGAAGATGTCCCGTCGTTCCTGGACTTCACGCGACTCCGCTCTCACGATCGTAGAGTCAGTGTACGAAATGTGCCTTGTAAACCGAGGACTTCCCACGACTCCATCTTGACGGATTCGAGCCGCGCAGCATTTCCCCGACACAACGCACCCTTGGGGGATCATGATGGTTCAAGACGACTTCAAACCGAAGCTCGGACGCATCCGCGACACCGCAAGCAATCCGCAGTTGCGCACCAACACGCAGATGCTTAGGGAGACCGGCCGCGCCGGCGCGCGTGCCGTGCGGCAGCGTGGCCACATTACATCGGCGATGCCGAAGCGCGGCATGGGCGCCGGTGTGCGGGCGGCCGCCGGCCTCATCGCACCAGGCGGCCGCCGCGTCATCGTCAAGGCACGCTACACGCGCACTACCGCTGGCGAGATGGGGGCAGCGCGTGCGCACCTGAAGTACATCCAGCGCGATGGCGTGACCCGTGATGGAGAGGCGGGCCGGCTGTACGACGCACAGCGCGACGACGTCGACGGCGCCGTCTTCATCGAGCGCTCGGAAAAAGACCCGCATCAGTTCCGCTTTATCGTCTCCGCCGAGGACAGCGCGCAGCTGTCGGACCTGAAGCCGTTCATTCGCGATCTTCTCGCGCAGATGGACCGAGACCTCGATACTAAGCTCGACTGGGTCGCGGTGGATCATTTTAATACTGGCCATCCGCACACGCACGTCGTCATCCGCGGCCGCGACCACCAGGGCCGCGACCTCGTCATGGCCAGGGACTACGTCGGTCATGGCGTGCGTGCCCGTGCCCAAGCCTTGGTGACATTGGAGCTCGGCCCCGAGACACAGCTCGAGCGCCTACAGAAGCTCTTCGATGAAGTTGGTCAGGAGCGATTGACGCGGCTCGATCGGCAGCTCATGGCGCGTGCCAAGGACAACATCCTCGTCATCGCCGCCACCGAGGAAAATGATCCGACGGAGTGGACCTTGCGGATTGGGCGCCTGCGGACATTGCAACGGTTGGGGCTCGCATCAGAACGGCAAGCCGGCGTGTGGTCTCTCGACGCCAACGCTGAGGCCAAGCTGCGCCAGCTCGGCGATCGCGCCGACAAGTTCAAGACAATGCAGCGCGCCTTGAAGGAAGCCGGCATCGAGCGCGGTGCGGCCGCCATGGCGCTGTTCGAGCGCGGACCGCGCAAGGCGCCGCTCGTCGGTAAGGTGGTCGGCGTCGGCATGGTCGATGAGATCACGGACCGCAACTGGGTGATCATCGATGCCGTCGACGGGCGCGTGCACTACGCCGATCTCGGCCGTCTCAAGGCCGAAGCCGTGCCGGCGCGCGGCAACATCGTCGCCCTTGCTGGTGGCGGCCTGAACGAGAAGCCATCATCGGTGCCGCGCCTGCATCTGTTGTCCGCGACCGACCTCGACCGGCAGACGACCTACGAGGGGCCGACTTGGCTCGACCAGGCCATCGTGACAAGATGGCAGCCGGAGATCCGGACGACAGGCTTCACTACCGAGGCGGACAAGGCCCTTAAGGCGCGCACCGATTGGCTCGTTAGCCGGCAGCTCATCGAGCAGACGCAGGGCGGCAAGCGCGTGCCGCGCGCCGACATGCTGAAGGCACTGCGTCAGGTTGAGATGCAGCAGCTCGCTGCCGATGTCTCACAGCGCCTCAACGCCGCCTTTGTGCCACCCGCGCCCGGAGTCCGGATCACCGGTACCTACGATCACGCCATCACGACGCCAACCGGCAAGATCGCGGTCATTCGCCGCGAGGACACCTTCACTTTGGTGGCATGGCAGCCATCGCTCGAACCATTTCGCGGTCGACCGGTTACGGGGATCGTCGGCCCGACACGCATGACCTGGACGCACGCTCGTGGAAGAGGGCTGCCTGGTAGGGCCTAAGGCATTTGCTTGACGGTGACGAAGGAGATGTCAGTCCACGACGCGTTGGCAGCCGAACGCATTTATTCGGCGGCGCGCCGCACAGAGTTGCTACATCCCATGAAACAGAGAATCGCCTGCTTACCCCCAAACCCAATACAGCCTGCCGAACATATCCGCTCTTCATTCCGCTCTCCGTAGGAAGCCGAGCGAGAAGTCATCAATGGTGTGAAAGGCCTCAGCATCGCCGCTGCTAGGTGACTTGCTGGTGCCGTCAGGCTGCCGACATGGTTATCCGGCAGCTAGCGCAGCCTCGAACTCGGCTATCTCCATCAGCTTCAAATCCTGCAGGCAATGCGATCCGTCAACCCTGCGCAATCCATGCCACCAAGTGTTCACCTCCGATGCCGCGAAGTGTTGCAACTGCTTCTACGCGCGGCAATCTTTCAGCTTGATATACATAGCGTGCAAAGCTGCTGAAGCTGTGTGCGCCAAGGAGGTCAGCTCCTTCGTCCCTCGCTGCGACAAGGATACGTCGAAGCTGGGCCGGCTGGAGCACATGAAGAATGGGTTCAATCACGTGCTGGTAGAACGTGTTGGCTTGGTCCCAGCTTCGTGCAGAACAATAGACATCCACTGCGCGAGCGATAGGCACGACGTGCTTGCTGTACTTTAGCAGCTCGCCAAGTGCAGCATGGTCTAACGCCTGGACCTTCGCCGCCGTTTCCACCGCAAGCGCAGGTATCTCCAAGCAAGCCGGAAGAACGCGAAGGGTCACGACTGGTCCCGCTTGACGCAAGAACTCAGTGAGTCGATTTTGATTATCTTGTTCTAGGGAGTTCCAGGTTTCGACAAGGAACGTCTGTAGAAGAAAGTATATTTCCAATCCTTGGTCGGGCGCCCTACGTCCAATCACGTTTAAGGCTCTGCGCAGACGTGGCTCTGCTAGGCCTGGGAATAGCTCGTGAACCGCCCGAATGGCGACGGCAGTCTGAGGCCGCGCCTTAATTTGCGGTGTCCCCTCGAACATCCCGAATACGAGGTTGTCCATGACCGCCCGCACCAAGCTCTCCTTTGGGCGCTCTAGCCCACCAGCGCGGAGCTGTATTTTTGCTTGCTCAGGGTCGATGGGAAACAAATTCGATTCGACAAGACGAACAATATGAGCGGTGGCCGCGCGTCCTTGCACGGGAGGGACTGAAAGAACATGTCGGACAGCGTGCACGAGATGCGACCGCGCGAGTTCCGCCGTTGGCGAATAGGGTTGGTCCGTTCCTTGGTAAGTGGGATGCGCGCACCTATTTCGGTCGTCTCGCAGTCGCCTCAAATCAACCATTTGCTGCCCGTGGAAGAAGGCAAAGCCTGCATTTGCAGTATCAACGATATCGCGCTCTATTTCGAGTATTCTTCTTATTGCGGCCATGTCGTTCAGTTCGATCCGCGGCTGCAGATTGGCGAGTTCTGCTGTAATGGTTTGTGCTTGCGCGTCGCCTCCCAGCGACAGCTCGCGAATTTTGGCGAGGAGATCATAAACGACAGCAATCCATGTTGACACAATGCATGATCGAAACGCACCTGCTCGGTAGCAAGCTACTGCTTCTGAAATAAAGCTGCGTGCTTCCTCGTCGCGGCAAGTTTGAATCAATTCATCCAGATCGCCTAGCCCGCGTTTCTCAAAGAGGGTAGTCGCACCGGGGCTCCGACTCAGCGAAAGTTGTTGTGCAGCAACGCCTTTACGCGCGAGGAGGGACTGCCCCGATGCCGACAGAGTGTAGTCAGGATTCGTTCGACTTCGGAACCGTCGAAGGCCGTCAGGTTGTGGGCGCTTTCGACGGCGGCGCGATCACCTCCGACGCCGGCGCGCTGCTGCTCGGCCAGACCGACAAGGCGATCGGCCTCGTGTCGCGCCTCGCCGGATGCTTCCAAGACGGGCGCAACCCGGCGTTCACCGTTCACGAGTTGGCGGCGATGCTGCGCCAGCGCATTTTTGGTATCGCGCTCGGCTACGAGGACATCGTCGATCACGATCAGCTGCGCCACGATCCGGTGCTCGGCGTGCTCGGCGGCACTCTGACCGCCAAGCGCTCGGATTGCGCGCCGCTCGCCGGCAAGTCGACCCTCAATCGGCTGGAGCATGCGGCGAAGGTCGGGACGGACCCATATCACAAGATCACGCACGACCCGGCCGCGATGGAACGTTTGTTTGTGACGATGATGACCGAGGCCCACGACGAGCCGCCGCGCCGGTTGATCATCGATCTCGATGCCACGCACGATCCCATCCACGGCGAGCAGGAAGGGCGGCACTTCAATGCGTTCTACGACTGCTATTGCTATCTGCCATTGTACATCTTCGCCGGCCGGCACCTGCTCGCCGCCAAGCTCCGCAGCGCCGACAAGGATGCCGCCGACGGCGCCAGGGACGAGGTGGCGCGGATCGTCGCGCAGATTCGTGAGGGCTGGCCGGATGTCCGCATCATCCTGCGCGCGGACTCGGGCTTCGCACGCGACGAGTTGATGGAATGGTGCGAAGAGAACGGCGTCGACTTCATCTTCGGCCTGGCTCGCAACGTGCGGCTCGTCGGCGCCATCAAGCGCGAGCTGGTGTTGGCCCGCCGCGCCAGCCGCCGCTCGGGTCGGGCGGAACGCCGGTTCGCAGTTCTCGACGATTGGGATACGCGCGACGGCTGGGCGACGCCGCGCAAGGTCGTCGCCAAGGCTGAATGGCTCGATGATAAGGCCAACCCGCGCTTCGTCGTCACCTCGCTGCATTGGTCGGATGGCGATGCGCGCCAGCTCTACGAGGACGTCTACTGCGCGCGCGGCGAGATGGAGAACCGTATCAAGGAATGCCAAGCGGATCTGTTCGCCGGCCGCACCAGCGCAGCGTCGATGCGTGCCAATCAACTGCGGCTCTGGTTCGCGGCGTTCGCCTACGTCGTGCTGGCCGCGCTCAGGCGCATCGGTCTTGCTGACACCGAGCTGGCCCAGGCCACATGCGGCACCATCCGGCTGAAGCTCCTCAAGATCGGTGCGCTGATCACCAAGAGCGTGCGCCGCGTGAAGATCGCCTTCGCGTCATCCTGCCCGCATCAGGTGACCTTCGCCATCGCCCACGACAGGCTGCGAAGAGCCGCGGCCTGAGCCGCCGTCGCCACCCCGATCGCAACTTCAAACAAAGGAACATTGTCGGGTCTGCACACGCCGCTCCCAGCGGTGTCGATGGATCATCGCCGAAGCAGATCCGCCATGTGCCATCGACAAACCGAGCGCCCACGGACGGGCTTCATGAGAAGGGCGGGCTAGGCTCATAGTGGCTCAATCGGTTCTGAAACATCGAGCGGAGCGGTGCGTGTCCGAAGCATGTAAGCTTCGTGATCGCGAGTGATACATTGAATCTTCTGACCTTCAGGTATTCGACCATACATTATGCACAGGTAGCTCACGGTGGCGCTGTTGCCGGGATAGTTGGCGATCCAGCATGACGTCATCAATCCACACCGCATTGATCGCTCATAAAGTCCGTTCGCCAAGCCCCCTGGCGACTAGGATAGGTTAGGCTGCGGCTGATCCGGCCATGCCGTCCACAGTGGCGAAGCCTAAGGGCAGGAGCGTTCGACTAACCCATATGAACCTAGTCCAGGGTGCATGGGGCCAAGTGGACACGTCGCCAATACGCACCGTCGGATCAGGATCATGCGCATCCCAATCTCAGATCTTTCTCGTCCCAAGGCGGCTGCCAAGGCTCTGGCTCGCCTCTTGCCAACCGCAAAGCTTGCTACCGTGCATGAAGTGCTCGCCCACGAGCTCGGCTATCGGGACTGGCACGAGCTTACAGTTACCTCCACCGCGAACGCCCCCATAATGGCGGCAGGGGGCATCCTGAGCATCGTTTTCGGCCTGTCCGATGCGCTCGATCTCGATCCGGGCGACGTCCAGTACGCGCTGAACAAAGCCAGACTGTTGCCTGCGATGCCACTTTCTATCGACGCTCACCTCAATCTCTGCGCGTCAACTTGGCGTCGCTATTTCGGTCCGCCCGGTCAGGGTAAGCCGGGCACAATCGTCAAAGTGAAGGCCCACCGACTGGACCGACCGGCCTATCTTCTGCAGTCAGGCCGCCCGACCATTCTTCTATTCGACACCGGTCTCGGTTCTTGCGCCGACTCCGAGGTCGTCACACCCCGCACGCCGTTACCCGATCACGTGCCGTCACGGCTCTGGTTGCCCTATGGATACTGGACGCTAACGGACGGCTCGGAAGTGATGTTCTCGCGCGACTACGTTCCCTTGTGGCGCGTGACACCGGAGGCCATCGAACGCCTCGATCCATGGCTCTGGATCAACGGCATTGTCGCTGAACGGCACTTCGGCGGCCCCAAGCCAGTGCTCTGGCACAGCGGGGACGCACGCCGAGCCGCCCTGCAGCATCTCGCGCAACAACGCGTCAACGCTTTGCCCAGGCTCGTCAGCATCATGCCGTACCTCATTGGATCCAGCTTCGAAAGGATGGGGCCGGCCATAGCGCGCCTCTGCACAGCGCGGGGTCAATCCACACCAGTGCCACCTTTCGCTCGGCTGAACCCGCGTCTCGAGTTGGTCTGAGCGAGGCGAGCCGCGCGACAGCCACGCATAGGCTGGCTCGAGGGCGATCGACACCGACAACAGCGCGACAGCTAGCGAGCCCACGACGCCATCGTCTAGCCCGTCTTCGACATGGCGAAGCGCCGACGTTTTATTATCATGGCCGCGCACGCCCAATTGGAGACGCTACCGTCTAGAGGGTGCGCATGCTGTAGCGGTCGATGGCAGAGAACCTATGGATGGGAAGCTCAATGTCCTTGCCGCCAAAAACGGTCGACTTCAAAAACGCAAGCTCTGCGTCGAGCAGATCCTCGAAAAGGTCCTTTCTCCAACACTTGGGCCGGTCGGCACTGCCCTCGAACCACCGATAGCCGCGCGCCTTCAAGACATTCTTGCTGTCGAACGGCGCGCCTTCCGCATAGATCCTCACCGTCACACGTCGGGCGCTTGCCAGCAGCTCACCGAGATACGTGCCGCCGTCGATTGGGCCGTGGCCCAGAACCGTAAGCACCGCCTCACAATCATTTATGGCGCGATGTCCATCGGTGAAATAGCCATCCTCGTTCAGCAAGTAGGCCAACCTGGAGCCAGACCGACCGTGGCTCCGCCATGCCACCTCGGTACTCGAGCAAGCCCAGTGTTTGGACACAAAATCCGGCCAAGCCCGTTCGCAGAACGGCCTGTCGAAGGCAGCATTGTGCGCGATGATGATGACAGTCTCCGCCAGGAACGCAGAAACGTCTTCCGAGCGAATGGTGCGACCGTGCAGGAGCTCAGGTGTAATCCCTGTCAACGCGATGATCTCGGCCGGGACCGGGATGGCCGGCTCACGCAGGCCAGTGAAACGGTCCACGACCCGGAAGATGCCACCGTCCGCTGAGAACTCGAACTTGATCATGCCGAGCTCGATGATCTCGTCCGCGGCTGAATCGAGCCCGGTGGTCTCCACATCGAGAACGATGCCGAGCTTTGTCGGCGTGCCGTCGGCTGCACTGAAGGCGGTCGGGATCGCCAGCCGTCTCAGGATTCGATAGGCACCGCTCGCCTCGAGGCGCTCTGCCATGTCCTCCAGGTCAGCCGTTTCCAAGGACCTCTCCCTTTCGCATGCTGCGATCCCGCCAGATGTTACGATTGTAGCGCGACGCGTCAGCGGATCTAGGCCCGCGCAGCCCAAGGCCATTGCAAGTGATGCTCGGCTTCGAGATTACAATCGGTGGGAAACCGCGCCACCGGCCTTGTCGGACGGCCAGCGTGGATATTAATCTGATATCAATTTGAATCTGCCTAATGAGTTTAGCATGTCAGAACGCGCACCCCATACCAATGAATCGACCGTCACCTCGCGCCCGTCCGACGGCGACCGCCGCCGTAGTCGCACGAAGCCTGCGGCGCGGGAAGCCACCAAGTCGGTCGTGTTGCGCGTGCCTGCACACCTCTTGGCGAGCCTGGACGACGCCGTCGATCGGCGCAGCGTGCGCGTCCCGCGCCATACATGGATTCTCGAGGCGATCGCCGAAAAACTAGCACGAGACCTTCCGGAGCCGGCGCCAGCAGTGCGAGGACGCCGCCATGGCGCGTAGCGATCTTCTCGTCACCCTGGTGAAGGCGAGCACGAGCGGCGACCGCAAAGTCATTCGTTCGACTGTCGAAGCCATGATCGCGGAAGAAAAGGCGCGACAGCACAACGGCTTGGCCGAGCGACTGACACACGCCCTCAACGCGCCGGCGCCCTCTGCGAATGGCCCCGGCCCGGTCGTCCTTGCCGGCCCGGTACCCAAGGGCCGTGACTACCTGAGCGAGATCCTGCCGCGACGCCGCCTCGCCGACCTCGTGCTCGCTGAGGTGGTGCGCACCGCCATCGCCGACTTCGTCGAGGAGCAGACGCGGGCCGATCTTCTGCGCGCCCACGGTGTCGAGCCGCGCCACCGCGTCATGCTGGTGGGACCGCCCGGCAACGGTAAGACCTCGCTCGCGGAGGCGCTGGCCGAGGCGCTCGGTGTCGGTCTCTTCGTCGTACGCTACGAACTGCTGATCGGTAGTTACCTGGGCGAGACCGCATCGCGCTTAAAGCGCATTCTCGACTACGCCCGCACCACGCCCTCCGTGCTGTTCTTTGACGAGTTCGACGCGATCGGCAAGGAGCGCGGGGATACGCACGAGACCGGTGAGATCAAGCGCGTGGTCTCCAGCCTGTTGATGCAGATCGATGATCTACCGAGCTACACCGTGCTGGTGGCGGCCACCAACCACCCCGAGTTGCTCGATCGGGCTGCTTGGCGACGCTTCCAGTTGCGGCTCGACCTACCGCCGCCGACCGGGGCGGAAGTCGCGCGCTATGTTCAGACCTTCTTCGCCAAATTTAACGAGCCGCTTGGGCTCAGCCCAAAGACGATCGCAACGAAGCTCGGACGAATCAGCTATTCAGAGCTTGAGCAATTCTGTCTTGACGTGCGCCGCCGCCAGATTTTGGCGCAAGGTGGCATGTCGCTGAAGTCGATCGCGCAATCCCAACTCAAGCAGTGGCAACAGAGGCTCAATCGCGCTGGGGCTGCTGGAAAGCAGTAACCCGTGGCCGAACGCCCGCTCCTGCGTCTGCCAAACCCAACCGACATTCCGCCACCGCCTGGCCATGGCGGTGGCCGCCGCCCTCGTATTCCCAGTCGCGAACGGCAGCGCGCGCGCCTCGGACCCATCTATCGACGGCTGCGCGAGGTGCTCGACCGGCCGGACGGCGGCCTCGCGCTGAGAGCCGATCCGTTGGGTATCGCGCCCGAGCGGGCCATCGTGATGGAGATCGCCGGATCATTGGCCGACTTCCACAAAGCAGTCAGCCGGATCCCGGGCCTCGCGTTCTTGGTGGACGAGGACCTGTCGTTCGCGCCCGACGATGATTTTGCCGCAGTGGACCGGAGAGGCGAACCCGTACCCGACCGCGCCGTGCCGGGACGTCGATACATCGCTATGCCGTCCATTGCCGCTCTCGGCGAACTGCTCGGGCTCTATGAGCTGTGGCAGCGCGAGGAGCGGCTGCCGCACGGTTTCGCTGCGTGGCGCGATCTTTTCGACCAGCTGAAGACTCTGCGCGCCTGGGGCCCCGAAGACCGCATCGACGATGTGGCAATCGCGGCGTGGCAGGAGGAGCTCGCAGTTGCAGGGGTGGAGACCGTCGCCATCGAAGCGGAATTGTGGTTCAAGACCGATGAAGAAGACCGCAATGACGCAATCCTGGCGCTCAGGGAAGATGCAGCTGATCTCGGTGGCGAATTCATCACCGAAGCCGCAATTGCACCCATCGCCTATCATGCTGCATTGCTCCGCTTGCCGGTCGCCGGACTGCAGCGAGTCATGGCACGCGAGCACGTCCGGCTCGTGCTCGACGACCAGGTGATGTTCCTGCGGCCGCAGGCCGTGATCAGTGCCGTCGCTGCAGAGCCCCTTCCAGCTGACGGGCGGGCACTCGAGCGATTGCAGGCACCGCTCGCCGGCCCCGCCATCGCGGCCCTGCTTGACGGCTTCCCGGTGCAGCAACATGCAGACCTGTTGGGGCGACTCACGGTCGAGGACCACGACGGCCTCGAAGCACGGGCAACCGTCAGTCGCCGCGTCCATGGCACCGCCATGGCTTCACTCATCGTGCATGGCGACCTCAACCGAGCCGAGACGAGCCTCCGTCGGCCCCTGCTCGTCAGGCCGATCATGTTCGCAGGACCGAATGATGATGAGGAGCGCACCGATCAGCAGCGCTTGCTCATTGATACCGTTCACCGCGCGATCGTGCAGATGAAAGATCCGGCGGCGCCGGGCGGGCCTATCGCTCCGGAAGTCGTTCTCGTCAATCTGTCCTTGGGCGATCGCCGTCGCCCCTTCACAGGGCCGATTAGTCCCTGGGCGCGGCTACTCGATCACCTGGCCGTTACCTATGACGTCCTGTTCCTTGTCAGCGCCGGCAACATCCTCGACGATGTCGAGTTGCCTGACGTGCCCAATCTCGATGCGCTCGAAGCCATGCCTGCAGCAGACCGGCTCCGCGTCTTCGTGACGCTTCTCAGGGATCGCCAGGGCGGTCGGACGTTGCTATCGCCGAGCGAAGGCCTCAATCCGCTGACGATCGGCGCAGCGCATGCCGACGACGTCGCGCCCGCTGGTCCCAACCGCAATCTCGATCCGTATCCGGACGACGGCATGCCGATGATCAGCTCCGCGATCGGCCTCGGACACCGTCGCGTCGTTAAGCCGGACCTTCTGCTGCCCGGCGGCCGTCAGCGGTTGCGGTTCAGGGCTCATCCACCGCTGACGCTCACACCATTGCGGCAGGCGCAGGGCTTTGGACTGCGCGTCGCATCACCGGATACCTCGCCGCAAGCTGCACTTGATCGGCGCGCGCTAAGCTTTGGCACCAGTCCTGCCACCGCGCTCGCCACGCGGGCCAGCCATCTCATTTTTGATGCGCTGATGGACGAGGACGGCGGCTCCCACCACCATGACATCGACGCCGGCTACTATGCCGTGCTCCTCAAAGCGCTGCTGGTTCACGCCGCCCGCTGGCCCGACGCTGCTGAAACCATCGGCAACGTCTTTGGACCGGCCGATCCCCGGCGCAGCGCTGAAAAGGCCGACAACATCGCGCGCGTCCTCGGTTACGGCGTTCCGGACGTCGCCCGCGTCCTCGAGTGCTCGCCGTCGCAAGCGACGCTCGTCGGATGCGGCACGCTCGCGCCCGGCGCCGGCCACCTCTATCACATTCCACTGCCCGAATGCCTTGCCGCCGTCGTCGAGCCGCGCCGCTTGATCGTGACGCTCGCCTGGATGTCGCCGATCACCACCACGCACCAGGAGTACCGCCGAGCGCAATTGCAGCTCGACGCGCCCGAGCTTGGTCTGAGGTTCGGAGTGGCGCGTGCGACGCAAGCGCAACCGAGCGATCATGCCTCCAAGCGCGGATCAGTCCTCCATGAGATCTACGCGGGCGAGAACGCCGTGCCGTTCATCGATGACGGCTTCCTCAATGTGCGGGTGTGGTGCGGACAAAAGCCGCTAAAGCGAGCACTAGATGCGAGGATCAAATATGGTCTGGCACTGACCATCGAAGCGGGCGAGGCGCTGCCCGTCTATACGCAGGTGGATAATCGGCTGCGTGCCGGCATTCGCGGAGCCCCGTAACGTGGGACAAAATCAAAGCCCTGCGGGTCTGTGGTGCATAGAGAGCGGGTGCATCAGTTCAGATTTGGAGCTTTCAAATAACTAGGTGAACGAACAAAACATCTCGCTCCCATAGGTTTTTCGGAGCGTTGACCGATATATTGGGAGGCGCGACGGTGCGCATAAGCCGAGTCGTCATCAAGAACTTTCGCTCATTTGAAGCGCTCGACGTAAGCCTTCACCCGACCATCACGTGCGTGATCGGCGAGAACAACACGGGCAAAAGCAACTTCCTCCACGCCATCCGGCTGTGCATCGACGCCAACCTGTCGTCGACGTACCGCACGCTCGCCCCCAACGATGTTCACTCCGCCGTCGATCTGTCTCACCCCGATCACGTGCTCGTGGCGCTGGAGATCGTTGATTTTGCCGGCAAGGTCAACGAGGACGCACTGGTTGGCGCCTGGCAGAGCAAGCCCGGGATCGCGCGCCTCATCTACCGCTACCGCCCGCGGCTGTCGGTGCGCGAGAAACTCGAGGCCGGAGATGTCAAGCCAGGCGAGCTTGCACGCGACGACTACCATTGGGAGATCATGGGCGGCGGCGATCCGAAGCAAGATCTGCTTCGGCTCAAATGGGACGAGGATATCGGCACCTCGATCCGGTTCGCCGACCTGCAGTCCTTCCTCGTCGTCCATCTGCAGGCGCTCCGCGACGTGGAAAGCGATCTTCGCCAGGGCCGGAGTTCGCCGTTAGCGCGCCTCATAGATGCTTCCGACATCGAAGAGGATGAAAAGCTGCAGCTCATCGAAGCGCTAAAAGCCGCGAACAACTCAATCGCCGCCTCGGCGACGATCAAAGCCATCGCCGAGGCGATCGACAAATCTTTTTCTCGAGTAGCCGGACCCGCGTTCGACATGGACGTCTCGCTGGGCCTCGCGGAGCCATCATTTCAGGCCATCGTGCGGGCGCTTCGTATCCTGCTGACGAACATCGCCATGGAGAATTTCGATCCGTACTCCAATGGCCTCGGCCTGAACAACATCCTCTACATCTCCATCCTGATCGAGTGGTTTCAGAAGCGGATCGGGAAGCAGAAGACGGCAGGACAAATCGTCTTGTTCGAGGAGCCGGAAGCTCACCTTCACCCGCAGCTGCAACTTGCACTCTTCAGCGCCCTTGCCACGCTTCCCTTTCAGACGATCGTCACAACGCACAGCACGCATATTACCGCTCAAGCCGGCCTCAATACCTTTGTGGCGCTGACCCATACGGGTGTTCCGGCGACAACGGGCACCGTGCCGGGTGCCACAAGGACAATGAACACGACCGAGATTCAGGATCTGGAGCGCTACCTCGACGCCACGAAGTCCAATCTGTTGTTTGCGCGGAAGGTCCTGTTGGTCGAAGGCCCGGCGGAACTCTTCCTCATTCCCGCGCTCGTGAAACAGGTCATGAAACTGGACCTCGATCGCCAGGGCATCTCCGTGATCCCTATCTATGGCGTGCACTTCGATGCCTATTCGAAGCTCTTCACGGATGACGGGTTGCCGAAAAAATGCGCTATCGTCGCGGACGGCGATCTCAAGCCAAGCGACGCAACGGATGAGGAGGGCGACGACGAAGTCGCCCAAGCGCCGGATCTTTCGATACTCGAAGGCAAGTACGTGAAAGTGTTCCGCAATGCGACGACATTCGAGCGAGCCGTGACGCTCCCAGGTACCTTGCCCATGTTCGTTGCTGCCGCCGGTGAGATCGGTGCGAAGACCGTGGCAAAGAGGTTGTCTGCGGGAGCCAGGAAACTGGAAGACGCCGCTCTCACGCCCGACGAGCGCAGGGCGATCCTTGATCCCCTGCGCGCAAGCGTGCTGTCAACCGCCAAGCGATTTGGCAAGGCCCGCTTCGCCCAGATAGCGGCGAGGCACGCGGACGAGGCCACGACGATCCCAAAATACCTGCGCGACGCAGTCGAGTGGCTCGAAAAGTCATGAAGCTGACGAACGAGCAAAAGGCCGCTGTGAACTGCCCGGACAACCTTCTCCTGACGGCGTGTCCCGGCAGTGGCAAGACGCGCGTCATCATCTCCAAGCTCGTTCGCTGCATCGACGAGGTGCGTGGGACGCCGCGTGCGGCCGCGTGCATCACCTACACGAACACAGCTGTCCACGAGGTGGAGCACAGGCTGCGGAGACATGTCCGGCTCGGCGACGACACAAACTTTGACGTCTGCACGATCCATGCGTTTTGTCTCAACTACATCTTCCGGCCCTTCCGCCACCACATCAACGGCTACGAACGGGGCGCTTCGGTCCTCACGCAGGACAGCCCGGAGTTCGTGGCTTTTGTCGACGCGGCCTGCGCCGACTTCGATCGCCGGAATCTTCGCTTTGCGGACTACGAGGAGTTCGTACACCTGCAGATCGATGCTTCCGGGAAACCGATCGGCCCCTCGATTACAAACGGCGGGATTCGGGTGGAAGAGGCGCAGCTCTATTGGTGGCTGCTGCGACGCAACGGTTTCGTGGATTTCTGTCTGATCCTGTATTTGTCCCTCAAGCTCCTTCGGGAGCGCCGTGAAATTGCCGACCACTTGGCATCGAAGTTCGCCTGGCTCCTCATTGATGAATTCCAGGATACGACCGATTTGCAGGTCGAGATCCTTTCGCTCATCGCCCAGCGCAACAGGACCCGCTTCTTCCTCGTGGGTGACCTGCACCAGTCCATATTCGGCTTTGCCGGTGCCAAGCCGGAGCTGGCCGGCTTGTTCGCAAAGCGCATCAACGCACGCACGGATCTCACGCTGACCGGCAATTTTCGCTCGAGCGCACGGATCGTCAGGCAGAGCGAGATCCTGCTGCCACGCCAGCCGCCCATGCGGGCCGTTGGAGTCCATAAAGACGCCCCTCACGATCCAATTCACAAGACCGCTGGCTCGGCATTCCAAGCTATCACCGATAATTTCCTACCGGCTCTCACTCAGTTGAAGATACCTGTCGGAGAGGCGGCCGTGCTGGCCCCCGCTTGGTTCACGCTTTTTCCGCTCGGCCGTCAGCTACGCAAGATCGGCATCTCGGTTGTCGGGCCGGGTGCCCGCCCCTATCGCCGCAACAGGGTTTTTGCGCCGCTCGCAGAGCAGGTCTGCGGCTATCTTGTCGAACAGAACCCCGAAGCAATCCTTGGGATCGAGCGGGCGCTCTTCAATCTTGTGCTTGACCTGACCTGCAAACCTCGTTTCAGCATATTCTCCTACGAGGGCCGGACCGTTGTTTATCGGCTCCTGCGTGAAGCTAAGCGACTACAAGTACTAGGGGGTGGAATAGCGTGGCTCGAGTCCTCTGCCGCCGCCTTTGCCGATATCCTTGTCGCAGCGGAGTACCTGACCGCCGATCAGGCGTCACGTGTAAGAAACTCGGTCGTAGAAATGAGGCAGGATATGAAAGCCAACAGGGTCGATCCGGTCAACGTGACGCTGAACGACATTGGCGTCTATGCGAACCCAAGGACAGCTCTGAAGCTGTCGACCCTTCACAATGCAAAGGGTCGCGAGTTCCAGGCCGTCGCCATGATCGACCTTCACGAAGGCCGCATACCTGACTTCAGAGCAGAGGCGCAGGAGGACTTTGCAGCCGCCCGACGATTGTTCTACGTGGGCATGACCAGGGCCGAACGGTATTTGCTGTTTATTACGGACACGTCCGATTGGCGAAACAAGCCGTCCAGATTTCTGCGTGCAGCAACGGGCGTCGGAGTACTGGAGTGATATCGGGCTCGAGAGCTGTCACGACCGAACGGCTGCCCCAATGTGGCTTGATCAGCCTGCCGGACTGGCATCGTCCTGCGACCGCACATCGCCTTGCTTCGCGACGCGATCAAACAACGGCGTCAGACTCAACCGCAATGAACGATTGTTGAGTAGTCTTTCCCGGTATCCAATCGCGCTCGGCGACTTACGATCAATTGGGACCTCCCACTCCAGCGCGGCAAGAAACAGACCAGCATCAAGACCGTCGGGGCCGATCCGCAGACAGCGATCCAGCATAGCGCGCGTCGCTTCCGCTCGAGTATCACCCATCACATCGCGCAAAAGTACAAGGCGCTGCCCCAATGCAGCGTAAAATGCCTCTCGCCGTTCCAGGCGGATGGCATCCTGGTCGAACAACTCCGGATCTCCGGCCCTGACTCGGACAGCACGCGCCACAGCGATGGCTTTTTCCAACTCCGGACGTTTGGCCGCACTATTGATCGCCACCGTCATGGCGGTCATGTCTCCCAGGGACTTGGCGAAATCCAACGAAGCGAAAGTCCAGTTGTGGACCAGCACACTATTCGGGGTCGTTGGTAATGGAATGGCGAAGCCGCAGAAAATTTGAGGATTCTCAGCGGAGGCCCTCCACACCTGTGTGACCAGGGGCAATAAGGGCAAGACCATCGCGGTCACATCCGCCTCGACCATCCCCAATCCGCTAGTGAGCTCATCTCTATGCTGAGCCAGGAACAACAATGGCTGATAGGCATTCATGAACGCGAGATTGGGGCGTCCGCGCCCCGCAGCCTCTAAGACAGCTCGCATGCCCGCGAGGGCCGACTCTACGCCTGCGCGCTTCGCGACGGCCGGCGCGACAAGCAAGGCGTGCATCGCGGCGGCAGCGCCGCTCGAATTGATTTCCTGGGCGCGCTTGCACAGGTCCGCAACAATCGCCTCGAGCTTTTCACTGTCGACCTTCCCATCAATGAGCCCCGGATCGAGTTCCCGGAGCAGATACATGATGGTTTCGTGCTCCGACTCGTTCTCCAGGCTGAGCCGCAATAGCACTGAGGCAATTCGTTTGCGGAAGTTGAGATCTGGAGGCGCGTGTTGCATGACGGCAGGGGAGCTGAGGAATGCCAATGCCGAACGGGCCATTGGCCATGGAGCAGCACCGCCCTCTGTGGCTTCCACAATGTCTGCAATCCAACCGGCAATCTGTTGAAGCGTCTCATGGGCCAAGTCGTCGATATAGACTCGCGCTATATCCAGTGCTTCGTGGATCTCCCTCATGTTGCCACCCTCAAGAGTCGCCAGGATGGAGCACGCGACATCGGAGATCGCAATCTTCCTGAATTCCGGGCGTTCTCTGCCAACAGACTTGATAGCCTCCCGGGCGTCGACTCTGATGTCACGGTGTTGATGGGAGGTGCTCGGGCGACCGCCAGCCTTGGCTGCCATGTACCGCATCATCACACCAGCTGCGTCAGCACGGTCAGACGGGAGTGCCTTCAGCCACTTGTCAAACAGCGCCAACACAACCTGAGTTCGCTCGCTCTCAGATCCCTTATGATGTCCTGTCAACGCTATCGCGGCCTGCGCACCCGCCGTATCGACGTAAGCCTCGACGAATTCACCGCGCCAAGTGCTCTTTTGTATGATCTCGTGCTGCCCACTTTCCACCAACAGCCGGATGGCCATTTCGAAATCAGGCGGGCTCCGGTTGTCGCTGATTTTAGCTTCTAGGCCGTCGATCAAGCTCAGTCCAAAGTAGACCTTGGTCTGTCGACTGGAGGTCGAGGAACCGAGCGCAATCTGCCGCCGGAGCACCGCCCAGAACCAGCGATAAGCATCGGAGAAGCGGCGGTCCGTCCAGCGCGAGAAAGCATTTGAAAGTGCATGAGCGTTTAGCAGCTGGGGCGCAAACGCGATGACCCCGCGTCGATCATGTTGAAAATCAAACGCGTCGACGGCGTAGTGGACAGCCATCTGATCAGGTGTCGCATTGATGACTGCCACAGGATCTTGATCAATTGAGATCTCGTCGAGAAGCTCCTTCAGCGCTAGCTTGGCCGCCGCTGGGCCCTTTGTATACTGCAGCGCTGTTGCCCTCGACTGCGTCAGCATCGACGCCAACGCTTTTTGAAGATCAAACCAGGACGGCGCAGTGCATCCGGCCAGCAAGCTATTGGCGTTGTCATAGAGCTGCAGCGCCGCATCCCAGCGGTCAGCATCGCCGCACAGGTCGCCTAAATGCTTGACAAGGATCGCAACGAGCGGGGAGTCGGTCTCGATCACCGGCTCGAATGCGGTCTCAACCGAGCCACCCGCGTCGAGGCTGCTCTTTAGGCGTACCGCTGATTTGACGAGCCGTTCGATCGAAGGCGACGCTTCCACCATCTGTGCTAGACGTCCGATGCTCGACAGGTCTGCGCGTGCAACAGCTATGGCAGCTTCGACCGCTTTCATGGCTGCCAGTTCGTCGGCGGTGACATCCTTTTCATAAATGCCTGGCTCTTGATCGCCTTGCCAAACCACAGCTTGAAGAAAGCGCTGCAGGTAGGCTTGTAGCCCATCTTTGGTGGGCTTCAGTCTCACGGCCCAATTGGCCAGCGGAGACGTTTCGACCGGCAAATGCTCGTCGCACAAATCCGCGAGCGAGACCTTCCCGTCGCTGACAGCGTCGACCGCCGCAGTGCACAGCTCTCTCAGAAGATCGGCCGACAAGTAGTGCCGCACCACAAGCCACAGCAAGTGATGCTCACGAAAATCGCGGTGGCGGATTGCTGTCGAGTCAGACATGGGCGCCTATCCACTTGAAGCTGAAAGTGCCAGTGGTCCCGGCATCCCCGACGTGCACGCCACATTGCGACAGACTGTCCGGTGTTGCCCACAGGGAGTTTTCACGCGGCAAACGCTGAATCGAGCAACAGAATATTCGAACCTTTTCGTCCTCGACGCTCGATGGAGCGAGACAGGCAACAAACCCCCGGTTTTTCCACTCCTGCAGGGCATTGTCGTCGGGAGACGACCAGCGATTATTTCCGCCCGCTGGCCCCTTGCCCCAACAGCTTATCTCAATCCCCTTGGGAAAGTTCTCATAGCGCGGCGGCACCGGCAGAAACACGCCAGAAAGTCCGCCGACCGTTGTGACAGAGATCTCTCTAAAATTGGCCAGGACGACCGCGGAAAAATGGTGGCGCGCGTAGTCGGACCCGCTGGCGACCGAGACAAATGCATCCAGGAATTTCTCATGCCAGACCCGATGGGTCGTATCGTTCTTCAACCGGCTTTTGGTTTGGGGCGTGCAAGTCGCAACCGAGACTATGTCGATGTGGTCAGGCAGCCCACCGGGAAAGCTATCCGGATGGCGATTCACCGCTACAAGCGGCCCGCCCGCCGGCCGGTCCGTGTTCAGATTCAAGAGGTCCGAGCAAATCAGAGGCTGCAGACTTATCGTCAGATATTGCTTGTCGACAGGCGTGAGTGTCACAAGCGTTAGCATGTCTGCTTCCGCCATATGCCGCTCGGGAAGTGGGTTCGTCTCGAACTGAGATCGCACCGCCTTTGGATGCAGGCAGATTCGCAGCTCGCCATTGGCATCGACTGCGAAAAGGCAACCGAGGTTGAACCATCGGTCACCGCATTGCCGAGCGAGCCACGTCCTCAATTGGGACAAATCCTCCTCAGCCTTCGCAGATACTGCAAGCAGTCTCTCAACTAGATCTTGAACTTGCTTCAACGAGAAGAGATGAGTGTCGTCTTCCGCAGGGCGCAAGCCAACGTGGATGCAGCCCGAGGGGCCATAACCTGCAATGCCGGACAGCGCGTTAACAAGCGCCTCGACGGGAACGAACGCCTCCGGAAAGGTTGCCAGATCGAAGCGAGCCAGCTTCGGAGGTTCCATCATCGGCGTGTACGCATCGAGCGCCTTTTCCGAGGGATTAAGGAGTTCGTTCACCACCGCATAGAAAAGCTCCGCGTGACCAGCCGGGCGATACTCTCGCGGCTCCACAATACGAAGAACAAACGGCCGTCCCCGGCGCTCAAATGGCCAAGACAGGTGTGCCCCCAAAAAAGCAGGCGTTTTGGATGGCTGGGTTGCTGCCCCGAACGGGCTTTCCCGCTGCATGTTGCCTATCCCCCGTCGCCCTCAAGAGTCATCCAGCACAACAATCGGCGTAGCGTATGAACGTCCACCTGAGAAGGCAACTGGCCCCGTCGAGCGGATTGGTGCTTGCGTCGTCGTGCCAATAACCGCGCCGACAAACAAGCGCCCTGCAGACGCAAACTTCCGAAGCTGCGGTGCTGAAAGCCCGGACCTTGGCACGGTCTCACTGGCGGCCTGAGGCATAGCAGCTCCATTTGGGCGCCTCGCGGCCGCCAGCGGCCGCGACCGGGCCCTACCGCGCGGCTCGAAGGCCGCGCGCCCGAGCCCCGCGCTGCGGGTCTCGGCCCATGCGGGTGACGGTCCCGTGGCGCGGGACCACGACGTCACGAGGAATGACAATCCATTTACCGAGCGATACGGCAGCCCGCGATCGCAAAGCTTCTGGTGGACGGTCAGCAGCTGGCTGCCGTGGAGAGAGGGAGAGGACCGCGGTGGTCGGCGTGACGGGCTGAAGGGGTGAGAGAGAGGCTCTCGCCAGCCCGTCGCGGAGATCCGCGATGTCCAGATCGACTATGCTCGCAGCTTCCGGCAGCGACCGGACGAACTTCT
This sequence comes from Hyphomicrobiaceae bacterium, assembly GCA_050187415.1. GTDB lineage: Bacteria > Pseudomonadota > Alphaproteobacteria > Rhizobiales > Hyphomicrobiaceae. Next base: position 20,704 of record JBFWXN010000085.1, read on the forward strand.
ACGACGACATCACCAACAAGATCATCGCCGAGCTCGAGAAGGGCCGCTTCCCCTGGGTGCAACCCTGGGGCACGCCGACGGCCAAGGCGCAGATCGTCATGCCGAAGAATGCGTCTACGAACCGGACCTACTCCGGCATCAACGTCCTGATCCTCTGGGGAGAGGTGATCGAAAAAGCGTACACCGGCCAGAGCTGGCTGACGTTTCGGCAGGCGCTGGCACTTGGCGGCCATGTGCGCAAAGGTGAGCGCGGCACCACCGTCGTCTATGCGGACCGCTTCATTCCGGATGATGCACGGCGGCGCGCTGCGCAGAGCGGTGGCGAAGCGCGCGCCATTCCGTTCCTGAAGCGCTTCACTGTTTTCAATACGGATCAGATCGAAAATCTCCCGAAAGAGATCGCCACGGCCGCTCCACCACCGCCGCCCGGCACCATTGAGCCGCGCGTCGAAGCATTGATCAAGGCGACCGGTATCGATTTCCGCATCGGCGGCAATCGTGCCTTCTATGTGCCGTCCCAAGACTACGTGCAGGTGCCGCCGCCGGCAGCATTCTTCGAGCCCATCAACTGGCACCGGACCGCCCTGCACGAGCTCGGTCACGCCTCGGGTCATAGCTCGAGGCTCAACCGCGACATTTCCGGCTCGTTCGGATCGCGCAAGTATGCCTTCGAGGAGCTGGTTGCCGAAATGAACGCCGCGTTCTGCTGCGCGTCGCTCGGCATCAAGCCCACGGTGCGACACGCCGACTACTTGGCATCATGGCTCGAGGTGCTTCGCGAGGACAACCGTGCGATTGTCCGTGCAGCATCGCTCGCCAGCAAGGCCGCGGACTACCTGCTTGGCTTCTTGCCTAAAGCTGACGATGTGTCCTCCACCGCAGGGAGGGCCGCAGCATGATCCTCCTCACACCGCAATTGCACAATCGCCTGCTGGTCAATGGCCGACTGCGCGATGTCGATCACGTGCCGGTCGTCAAATTCTTCAATCCTGTCGGTGCTGCCACATGGCTCGCGACCGAACTCGATGAGGACCACGACACGATGTTCGGTTTAGCCGATCTCGGTTTTGGGTGTCCGGAACTAGGTGCGTTTAGCCTCCTCGAGATGTCGTCGGTCCGCCTGCCATTCGGTTTAGGGTTAGAACGCGATCTCTATTTCGAGGGTGCTTTCCCACTCTCCGTCTACGCCGAAGCCGCGCGTAAGGTCGGTCGGATCGTGCTCGACGAACGGCGTCTGCGAGAGGCGGCGGCGGCCCTGCTAGAGGGCGAGTAACGCGCGGCCAGTGGGAGAGAAGAGTTGTGAGCCTCGCGGCGGGCTGAAGGTCGAGAGAGAGGCTCTCGGCCGCCCGCCGTGGAGAACCATCATGACGAAGACCACTCAGAAGATCGCGCTCAGCTCATCGCGTGACATTCCCTTCAACAAGCTGGTGCTGAGCCAGTCCAACGTCCGGCGCATCAAGGCCGGCGTCGCCATCGAGGAACTCGCCGAGGACATCGCGCGGCGCACGCTCCTGCAGAGCCTGACCGTGCGTCCCGTGCTCGATGGCGACGGCAATGAGACCGATATGTACGAAATCCCGGCCGGCGGGCGCCGTTATCGCGCCCTGCAACTGCTGGTCAGGCAGAAGCGCCTGGCCAAGACGGCGCCCATTCCCTGCGTCGTTCGCGCGACCGGCACGGAGATCTCCGCCGAGGAAGACTCACTCGCCGAGAACGTCCAGCGCGCGCCCCTCCATCCGCTCGATCAGTTCCGCGCGTTCATGGCCCTGCGCGACAAGGGACAGCCCGAAGAGGATATCGCCGCCGCGTTCTTCGTCTCGGTCA
>JBFWXN010000086.1:0-21907 GCA_050187415.1 Hyphomicrobiaceae bacterium
AACAATGAATCCGTAGCCTTTGGAGGCATCGAACCATCTGATCGAGCCCGCAATCTCGAAGACTTCGAGACCGCCAGCAACATCGCCACTGAGATCCTCGTTCAGTGACTCCGGTGCGTCCGGAGGCAACTTCGTTGCGTCCCCCATTCGAAACCCCGCTTACTTTCAACGTTTTGAACTCGAGAAGTTGCCCGGCCCTATACGGAGCATCTTCCCGTCACGAGCGGCTCATCCGGATCGATTGCCCCCTCACCGGAACTCGCTAGATGACGTGGCGAGATAGGCATGGCGAGTGAACCGAAGTCCAGATCGTTTTTGCGTGAGGCGACTTGTCCACGGCTTGTTAGAAGTTCTCTCCGCATGGCAGGAAACATGGGCCAAGTAATGGTTAACGCGATAAAAACCGATTTCCTTGAAAGGTGCTCAGGGACTTGGTTCGAAGGCTGTGCATAGCCCTCTGTGGACCACCGTGAATTGGGGCGAGATGGTGGCAATTGAACGTTGACGAGCGTTCAAAGTGCCCTCCGCGCGAATCACCTCGGCCACCTCGCCCAATGATCGAGGGGAAGCGCCCGAATGGGAGGCCGGGAGGGACGCCGCCATTGCATCGAGGACGATGCAGTCACACAATGGCCAAGGCATTGCGAATACGGGAGAGACGACGTCATGCGCTACCTCCACACGATGGTCAGGGTCACCAGCATCGATGCGAGCCTCGACTTCTACTGCGGCAAGATGGGCATGAAGGAGGTGCGGCGCGTCGAAAACGAGGCGGGACGCTTTACACTCGTGTTCCTTGCAGCAAGCGAGGACGAGGCAGCGGGGCGGGACACTCGGGCGCCGCTTTTGGAGCTGACGTACAATTGGGACCCGGAAGCTTATTCGGGCGGACGAAACTTTGGACACCTCGCGTTCGAGGTCGATGACATTTATGCGACCTGCGACCGCCTGATGAAGGCCGGGGTCACCATCAACCGGCCGCCGCGCGACGGGCGCATGGCCTTCGTGCGCTCACCTGACAACATCTCGATCGAGATCCTGCAAAAGGGCGAAGCAAAATCGAAGGCGGAGCCCTGGGTCTCGATGCCGAACACGGGCGTATGGTGACACCTCCGCTGAAATCACCGATGGCTCGGCGCGAGCGGCAGTCTGCGTGCATTGAATGAAGCGCGTGATCGTGATCGGCGGCGGGCCAGCGGGCTTGATGGCGGCCGACGTTATCGCAACAGCTTTTGGCTCGGGGAGCGGTAGCGTCCGGGTCACGCTCTACGAGCGCATGCCCAGTGTCGGCCGGAAACTGCTCATGGCGGGTCGCGGCGGGCTCAATCTGACGCATGGCGAGCCGCTGGAGATGTTGCTTGGCCGCTATGGTGACGCGCGTGCGTTCATGGACGGCGTGGTCGGCGCGTTTCCACCGGCGGCATTGCGGGCGATGGCCGAATCCCTCGGGCAAGACACGTTTGTCGGCTCCAGCGGACGCGTGTTCCCGCGCGCCATGAAAGCATCGCCGCTGCTTCGCGCCTGGCTCGCCCGTCTTGCGGGGCGGGGCGTCGAATTTCGCACGCGACACACGTTCGTCGGCTTCGACGAGGCGGGCGCCGCGCTCATTGCAGAGAAGGACGAGCCGGCATTACCGGTAGCGGCCGATGCTGTGGTGCTGGCCCTGGGCGGTGGCAATTGGCCCCGGCTCGGGTCGCGGGGAGACTGGGTGCCGTGGCTTCGGCAGCTCGGCGTCGCGGTGCATGCGCTGCAGCCGGCCAACGCCGGTGTGAAGGTGGCATGGAGCGAGCACTTTCGCGACCGGTTCGCCGGCACGCCGCTGAAGCGGATCGCTGTCACCATTGGGAATCGCCGTAGCCGCGGCGAGGCCGTCGTCACCCGGGACGGACTTGAGGGAGGCGCCATTTATGCGCTGACGCCTGCGGTCCGTCACGAACTGGCGAAAGGCGCAGCAACCATGTTGTCGGTCGATCTCAGGCCCGATCTCGATCATGCGGAACTCGTCGCCCGTCTTTCGCGTGCGCGCGGGAAGCAATCGGTCTCGGCGTGGCTGAAGAAGACGCTTCGGCTGGCGCCGGTTGCTATCGGCCTGGTGCGAGACTCCGCGCAAAATGTTCTGCCGAAGGACCCCGAGGGGCTGGCTCGCATCATCAAGTCCGTGATGCTGCCGGTGTCGGGGACCGGCTCGCTCGACCGCGCCATCTCGAGCGCGGGCGGTGTCGTGCTCGGCGAAGTAGCAGCGGAAATGATGGTCAAATCCCGTCCGGGCCTTTTCGTGGCCGGCGAGATGCTCGACTGGGAGGCCCCGACCGGCGGCTATCTGCTGCAGGGGTGCTTTGCCACGGGACATGCTGCCGGAAGGGGCGTGTTGGGCTACCTTGGGCTCGTCCCGTCTGCCCCGGTGCCGAAGGTCCTCGCGTCCGGAGCGTCTGAATAGCGCAACTCATCCTGAGGAGATTCCGATGCCGATCGTCAATCGCGCCGCTGGTCTGAAAGAGGAAATTACGGCTTGGCGGCGCGATTTCCATGCCAATCCGGAGATCCTCTACGAGGTGCAGCGTACGGCCGGCATCGTCGAGGAGAAACTGCGCGCCTTCGGTTGCGATGAGGTCGTTCCCGGAATTGGCCGGACGGGCGTCGTCGCGGTCATCAAGGGACGAAGCAACGCATCGTCGAAGGTGATCGGCCTCCGGGCCGACATGGACGCCCTGCCGATGACCGAGAGCACGGACCTGTCCTACGCTTCGACGGTCAAGGGACGGGCCCACGCCTGCGGCCACGACGGCCATACCGCCATGCTGCTTGGTGCCGCCAAATACCTGGCTGAGACCCGCAATTTCGACGGCACGGCGGTCATCATCTTCCAGCCGGCCGAGGAAGGGGGCGCGGGCGGCCTCGCCATGATCGAGGATGGCTTGATGGATCGCTTCGGCATCCAGGAAGTCTATGGAATGCACAACATGCCGGGCCTTCCGGTCGGCCATTTCACGCTGAGGCCGGGACCGCTACTGGCGGCGGCCGATACGTTCGCGATCGACATCGAAGGCTACGGCGCGCATGCGTCACGGCCGCATGCGAGCGTCGATCCGGTCGCGGTCGGATGTCAGGTCCACGCCGCGCTGCAGACGATCGTGGCGCGCAACATCGATCCGCTGAAGCACGCCGTCGTCTCGGTGACCATGTTCCACGCCGGCGAGGCGACGAACGTGATCCCCCAGACCGCGAAGATCCAGGGCACAGTGCGGACGCTCGATTCGAAAGTGCGCGAGTTCATCGAAAAGCGCATGAACGAGATCTGCCTGGGCGTCGGATCGGCGCACAACGCCAAGGTCGTGCTGGCATACAAGCGGGGCTATCCGGTGACCGAGAACCACGAGCGGCAGGCTGCGTTCGCGGCATCGGTCGCGCGGGACGTATCGGGTGAGGCGGCCGTCGATTTCGACATGACGCCCGTGATGGGAGCCGAGGATTTCTCCTATATGCTCGAGGCCCGCCCTGGCGCATTCATCTTCATGGGCAACGGTGCCACGGCCGGACTGCACCATCCCGCCTACGACTTCAACGACGAGGCGATCCCGGCCGGCGTATCGTACTGGGCGCGTCTGGTCGAGACGGCGATGCCCGCCGCGTAGACGGCTAGCTCAAAGCCCTCGTGGCGCCACGTCGCAAGCGCACGACCGGTGTCGGAGATGCGCTTGCGATCGCCAGCGTTCAGTTGCGGGCGAGCCGGATCAGGGTTCCGCCCGATGCGACCGGCGTCAGCCGCGGCGCGCTGCGCTTGGCGGCGACACGGCATGCCGTCGCATCACTTTTCGCAATCCTGTGCGGCAGGGTCAGGTCGGCGGACTTCAGGTAGGCGCTATCCATGCTTGCGGTGGCACCGATAAATCCTGGCACCGGGTCGTAGCGCCGCTTTTTTGCGTAGCGGCTCTCCGCCGGCGTCGGGGCGTAGACGACCATCACCTCGAGGGTCGCGACGCCGCGGCTCGCAAAGCCGAGGCGCTTGGCGGCGGCCTTCGACACGTCGAGTTTACGGTCGCCCCGGAAGGGGCCGAAGTTATTGACGCGCGCAACCACGGAGAGGCCGGTCGCCGGATTTCTGAGGACCAGAATCGTGCCGTCGGGGTGGATGGCGCTGGCCACGTTGTCGGGCATGTGCGGCCGGAAGATCTCACCTGAGCTCGTAAGTCCGCACGGATTGAAACGATCGTGCCGGCAGTCGTCGTAGTAGGACGCCTTGAGGTGATGCAGCCTGCCGATCTGGGTCCCGGTCTCGGCGAGGGTCATCACGCGATGGCAAACCCCAAGGGCACAATGCCGTCCACCCGGTCGTTTGGCTGCCGCGATCTCGGTCAGCGCAATCAGCACCAGGGCACCGACGGCGATCGCCGCACCGGCGCTTGCGCCACGTTTCCATTCCAGCATCAAACCCCCGTAGTGAAATGTCCGATGAGGCGTTCTGGGGACGGATGGCAGGAGCTACAACTCTGTGTGGTCAGCTTGGTTAACGCGCCTCGCGGACTAAGTGCGGCGCGATGGCTCGTAGCGCGTGGCCGGGCGGCCGGGGTGCAATGGGTGGTCGTGGCGTCGCCCAAAAGGGGCGCATGCAGGCACACTCATCGCAAGCGCGGTGTAGCCAATCATCGCGCAGTGCACTAAGAAGCGGCGCCATGCCAAAGCGGACAGACATCAAATCCATCCTCATCATAGGGGCAGGGCCGATCGTGATCGGTCAGGCCTGCGAGTTCGACTACTCGGGCACGCAGGCATGCAAGGCATTGAAGGCCGAGGGCTATCGAATCGTCCTCGTCAATTCGAATCCGGCGACGATCATGACGGACCCGGATCTGGCCGATGCCACCTATATCGAACCCATCACGCCCGAAATCGTCGCCCGGATCATCGAGCAGGAGCGCCCCGATGCCCTCCTGCCCACCATGGGTGGGCAGACGGCGCTGAACACCGCGCTGGCGCTCGATCGCGACGGCACGTTGGCGCGTTTCGGCGTCGAGGTGATCGGCGCCAAGGCCGAGGCGATCGACAAGGCCGAAGACCGGAAGCTCTTTCGCGAGGCGATGGATCGCATCGGGCTCGAAAGCCCCAGGGCGGCGATTGCCTCGTCGCCGCCGATCCGGAATGCCGACGGCCAGATCATCGACTACGACCGCGCGGCGGGTTTCGCCGAGGCGCTCAAGGCGCTCGACCGGATCGGCCTTCCTGCGATCATCCGTCCAGCCTTCACGCTTGGTGGGACCGGCGGAGGCGTGGCCTATAACCGCGAGGAATTCGAGCAGATCGTGCGGTCGGGGCTCGATGCCTCGCCCGCCGCGCAGATTCTCATCGACGAGAGCCTGCTCGGCTGGAAGGAATTCGAAATGGAGGTGGTCCGCGACAAGGCGGACAACTGCATCATTGTCTGCTCGATCGAGAATATCGATCCCATGGGTGTGCACACCGGCGATTCGATCACAGTCGCCCCGGCCCTGACCCTGACCGACAAAGAATACCAGATCATGCGTAACGCCTCGATCGCGGTGTTACGCGAGATCGGCGTCGAGACCGGCGGGTCGAACGTGCAGTTCGCGGTGAACCCCGACGATGGCCGTCTCGTCGTCATCGAGATGAACCCGCGCGTCTCGCGATCATCGGCCCTCGCCTCGAAGGCGACAGGCTTTCCGATCGCGAAAATCGCGGCGAAACTTGCCGTGGGCTACACGCTCGACGAACTCGAGAACGACATCACGGGCGGCGCGACGCCGGCAGCCTTCGAACCGACCATCGACTACGTCGTCACCAAGATCCCGCGCTTTGCCTTCGAGAAATTCCCCGGTTCCGACCCGACGCTGACCACGGCGATGAAGTCGGTGGGCGAGGTCATGGCCATCGGGCGTACATTTGCCGAGAGCCTTCAGAAGGTGCTGCGTGGGCTCGAAACCGGACTCACCGGCCTCGACGACGTCGCGTTCGACGGTATCGGCCAGGGAGACGACAAAAACGTCATCCGGGCAGCGCTTGGCCGTCCGACGCCCGACCGACTGCTCAAGGTCGCCCAGGCCATGCGGCTTGGCGTCGATCATGATCAGATCCACGCATCCTGCCGCATCGATCCGTGGTTTCTGTCGCGTATCCAGGAGATCATCGACGTCGAAGAGAAGGTGCGGGCGCACGGGTTGCCGGAAACCGTCGGTGCCTTGCGCCGATTGAAGTCGATGGGCTTTTCGGACGCGCGACTGGCGATGCTTGCGGGCAGGACTGAGAGCGAGGTGCGCGCGCTGAGAGATCGGCTGGACCTTCACCCGGTTTACAAGCGCATCGATACGTGTGCTGCGGAGTTTCGCTCGCCGACCGCCTACATGTACTCGACCTATGAGCGAGGGCTCTTCGGTGCTGCGTCCGACGGGTCTGTTGGTGGCGCATCCGACTCCCCTGCGGGGAGCCGGCCGGATGCGCGGGACGCGGAGGGGGGGAGGCCGGTCTGCGAGGCGGATCCGAGCGACAAGCAGAAAGTTGTCATCCTCGGTGGCGGGCCGAATCGTATCGGGCAAGGCATCGAGTTCGACTACTGCTGCTGCCACGCGTGCTTTGCGCTCTCGGACGCCGGCTTCGAGACCATCATGGTCAACTGCAACCCGGAAACCGTTTCGACCGACTACGACACGTCCGATCGCCTTTATTTCGAGCCGTTGACGGCCGAAGACGTGCTCGAGATCATCCGTGTCGAGCAGAAACGCGGGACGCTGAAAGGCGTCATCGTGCAGTTCGGCGGGCAGACGCCGCTCAAGCTCGCCGAGGCGCTGGGCGAGGCGGGCGTGCCTATACTCGGTACGTCGCCAGCGGCCATCGAGTTGGCGGAGGATCGGGATCGCTTCAAGGCTCTCGTCGATAAACTGGGACTGAAGCAGCCGGCGAGCGGCATCGCCAAGAGTCCTCAGGAGGCCGCCGAGGTCGCGGTTCAGATCGGTTTTCCGGTGCTTATCCGGCCGTCATTCGTGCTTGGCGGGCGGGCCATGGAGATCGTTGCGGACACGGGCGAGCTCGAACGCTATGTCCAGCGCCTCACGACGACACTCAAGGGCCATTCGGAGCTATCCGTCTCAGGGCGCCGCCCGTTGCTGATCGACAGCTACCTCGCCGAGGCGGTCGAAGTGGATGTCGACTGTCTTTCGGATGGGCGCGACACGTTCATTGCCGGCGTCATGGAGCACATCGAGGAGGCGGGCATCCACTCGGGCGACTCGGCCTGCTCGCTTCCTGCTCATTCGCTCGACGGATCGATCGTCGTTCGTCTGGAGAAGCAGACCCGCGATCTGGCGCTCGCGCTGGGCGTCGTCGGTCTGATGAACGTTCAGTACGCCATCAAGGACCGGCAGATTTATATCCTCGAGGTCAATCCGCGGGCATCGCGCACCGTGCCGTTCGTGGCCAAGGTCATCGGCCAGCCGATCGCGGGCATCGCGTCGCGCGTCATGGCCGGGGCGCCGCTAGCAAGCTTCGGCCTGAAGCCGCCGCGTCTCACGCACGTCGCCGTCAAGGAGGCCGTGTTTCCGTTTGCGCGCTTCCCCGGCGTCGATCCGATCCTCGGGCCGGAGATGCGCTCGACCGGCGAGGTGATGGGCATCGATCGCGATTTTGCCATCGCCTTCGCCAAGAGCCAGCTTGGCTCGGGCACCGCGCTGCCCACGTCGGGCACAGTCTTCGTCTCTGTTCGCGACAGCGACAAGGACCACATTCTCGGTGCTATGCGTGATCTTAACGAGATGGGCTTCCGCATCGTGGCCACGCGTGGCACACGCCGGCATTTCGAGGCGCATGGCATAGCGTGCGAGCAGGTCAACAAGGTTCTGGAGGGCCGGCCGCACATTGTCGACCTGATGAAGAACCGTGGCGTGCAGCTCGTCTTCAATACAACCGAAGGCGCGAAAGCGCTCGCCGACAGTAAAGATATTCGCCGCACGGCCCTCTTGAACCGCATTCCGTACTATACGACTTTAGCGGGTGCGATCGCGGTGGTGGACGCCATCAGCGCACTCAAGGCCGACAGCCTGAAAGTCGCCCCCTTGCAGAGCTATAAGATCTGAGGGTGCGATCCACGGTGCATCTGGCTGCGGTGACGTAGCGTCCTCTCGAAGGGGCGGTGCTTTTTGGCACTGTGGTGGGAACCGCAGGGGCTCAGGGCGGCTTTCGTCCAGGCCGGAGGCTGTGGGCAAAGGGCTGGCCAAAGCTCCACGTATCGGCGAGACTGATGTCAAGGCGCGGCCGAGCGGGTCGCGCCGACTTGGGAGTTGCGAGATGGCAATGGAAAAGGTGCCGATGACGGTCGAAGGCTTCAAAAGGCTGGAGGCCGAACTGCAACGGCTCAAAGCCGAGGAGCGGCCACGCATCATCCAGGCCATAGCCGAGGCGCGCGCGCACGGCGATCTTTCGGAGAACGCTGAATATCATTCGGCAAAGGAAGCGCAAGGCATGAACGAGGCCAAAGTGGCGGACCTCGAGGACAAGCTCTCGCGCGCAGACGTGATCGACACGGCAACGCTGTCCGGCAAGACGGTGAAGTTCGGCGCCATCGTGCATCTCGAGGACGAGGATACCGGCGACAAGGTGAAGTACAAGATCGTGGGCGACCTCGAAGCAAACGTGAAAGAGGGTCTGATTTCGATCTCGAGCCCGATTGCGCGAGCTCTGATCGGCAAGGCCAAGGGCGAGACGGCCGACGTCACAACCCCGAAGGGCGCCCGTAGCTACGAGGTGCTGAAGATCGAGTGGAAGTAGGCTTCCACCCTGCGAAACCAGAGAGTGCACGGCCGGCGCCGCCAATGGCGACCGGCCGTTTGTTTTGCGCCTCGTGTTCAGACCGCAAGTGTTGCGCCAGGTCACGGCCCCGCTCTAGTCTTAGGCACGGCAGCACGCCGCAAGACTTGATTTCCCAACAGGGCAGGAGACGCACATGGCAGACGCAGCAGCGGTCGGTCTCAATCCGGCGCGCGAGAGGCTGAAGCGCGGTGAGCTTGCAATCGGCGTCGGCCTGCGCCAAGCGCGCACGGTCGATATCGCGCCTGCCATGAAGACGTGCGGATACGACTGGCTGTTCATCGACTGCGAGCACAACTCCATGACGCTCGACATGGCGGTGCAAATCTCGGTTACGGCCAACGCCAGTGGCATCAGCCCGATCGTGCGGGTGCCTCAGGGTCAGCTCGACATGGCCACGCGCGTGCTCGATGGTGGCGCCTATGGCATCGTGATGCCCCACGTCGACACGCCCGAGGAGGCCAAGGCGATTGCGGATCGCCTGCGCTATCCGCCGGTCGGACATCGGTCCATCGGTGGAACCATGCCGCAACTCGGCTTTGCCCAGCTTCCGCCCGGTGAATCGACGAAAATCGTCAATGACAACCTGCTCGTCGTGGTGATGCTGGAATCGCCCCTGGCCATCAAGAACGCGGATGCGATCGCGGCCGTGCCGGGCATCGACGTGCTGCTGATCGGAACCAGCGATCTCACCCTGGAGATGCGGCTTCCCGGCCAGCTCATGCATCCCGATGTGGTGAAAGCCTACGAGACGGTCATCTCGGCCTGCAAGACGCACGGCAAGTGGGCCGGCATGGGAGGCGTCTATACCGACGAGGGCCTGACCAAGTATATCGGGCTGGGCGTGAAGATGGTCCTCGCAGGCAACGACATGCCCTTCCTGATGCAGGCGGCGACCGCGCGCGAGAAGCATCTGAGGGGCTTGAAGGCCTGAGTTCGGACGACGGCGGGGTCTCCCAGGATGGCGCGCATCGCATGACAAGTACGCCATGACGCCGGCAGCTTTTGCGCTGGTCGGTGTGACCATTCTCGGTACGTCGTTCCTATCGGGCATCTTCGGCATGGCGGGCGGGCTCATCCTGCTCGGCGTGCTGCTTCTGTTCATGGACGTCGTGCCGGCGATGATCCTGTTCGGAATCATCCAGATGGGAGCCAATGGTTGGCGGGCGTTGCTTTGGCGTCAGCACGTACGCTGGGACCTCGTCGGGCGGTATCTGGTCGGCGCCACGGGTTCGTTTCTGGTCATGCGCCTCGTCGCCTTCGTTCCCGACAAGGCGGTGGTCTACCTAGGTTTGGGTATCCTGCCCTTCGCCGCCGAACTTTTGCCGCGGCGTTTCTGGCCCGATATCACCCAGCCGTGGGGTCCTTACGTTTGCGGCGTCGTCATCATGATCCTGCAACTCCTGGCCGGGGCGGCAGGACATATTCTGGATATGTTCTTTCAGCGCAGTGCTATCGACCGCAAGGGAGTGGTGGGCACCAAGGCGGTCTGTCAGACCACGGCACACTTATTTCGCGTGCTCTATTTCGGCTCGCTCGCGACCTCGTTCGACGGTCACGTGCCGATTTGGGCGATCGGCGCGGCGTTGGCGCTGGCGTTCACGGGAACAACGCTGGCGGCCAGTGTTCTCGAGCGCATGACGGACGCCGACTTCCGCATGTGGAGCCGGCGGGTGGTGCATGCCGTTGCGATCGCCTTCCTGGTCCGGGGCCTTTGGCTCCTTATGGTCAGGTAAACGCTGGCCAGTATGTTATTGCATTGCAGCAATGCAGCCTTGTGGCTGGTGCCGTAGGCTGGGACTCGCCCATATTATCGGTGAACGAACAAGGGCCTCAAGGTCCCATCATGAGCGGAAACACCTAGGGATCGGGCTCCAAAAAGAACGAATGTTCAGGAGCTGATCATGACCAATCTCAGGCTGAGTCTCGTAGCCGGCTATCCCGTCGACGCGCCCGATCCTTCGGAGCACGTGATACTCCCGTCCATGAGCGGGTTGTGGAAGCGGGTCGCAAGCAAGGTGCATGCTGCCCAGAGGCGCCGGACCGAGGCCGAGATCGCCCGTTTCATTGCGCGCAACGGCGGCCTCATCACTGACGACCTCGAGCGCCAGATCGGGCAACGCTTCGGCATGTAATCGACCGAACGTCAACGTTCGGTCCGAGCCGCGCAAGCCCGGCGACAATTGCTTCGCCGGGCCCTTAGCTTAGCTGGATCAGGCTTCGCCGAAGTGGATCCGGCGATAGGCGCGCGAGGGAATCAGGTCGTCGGTGTGCACGTCCCAGAGCGTCGCCGTGTTCGCCCCCTGGTGCTCCTTGAACAGCCCATCCATCTTGCCGAGCGTGTTGATATTGGCGCCCTGCAGGCCGAAACCCCTGGCCATGGCCGCGATGTCGCCGCGACCGTGCATGGCACCCGACGGGTCCACGTTGTTTGCCCTGAACTTGTGGAACTCGGCGCCATAGCCCCCGTCGTTGATGATGGCTGTCAGCATGCGCACGCCGTGGCGCTTGATCGTCTCGAGTTCCTGGCAGTGCATCATGATGCTGCCATCGCCCTCGATCAGGCAGACCTTGCCGTCATTGCGGGCCTGAGCGATGCCGATAGCCGCCGGCAACGCCGACCCGATCGAGCCGAAATCCACGACGACGTTATATTTGTCGGCGGGGCGGTTCTTCAGGTGGGTCATGGCGATCGACAAATAGTGGCCGCCGCCGATAACCAGATCCCAATCCTTCGGGATCGTACGATCCAACTCCTCGATGGCGCGGCGCGGGTCCAGCAGATTCGGCTGGGTCGAATATTCTTTGCGGTCGGGATGATCGTTGGCGATGCCGGCGCGGATCGCCTCGGTGCGGAAGCCCGAGCTCTTGATGTTGCGCTGCTGGAGGCGATTGAGGATTGCCTCGGCCGTCGCGCGGGCATCGGCCCGCAGATGCAGATCGGCCGTACGGAGCCCCTGCCAGAGGCCGCGCGGGTTGATATCGACCTGCACGATCTGGGCACCTGGAAAGAGATAGCCGCTTTCGGTGGTGTACTGACCGAGCCCGGCGCCGAAGCCGATGACGAGGTCAGCCTCGGCATGCTGCTCCCGCGCCCAATCGGTCGCGTAGGCGCCGGCAATGTCGAGCGACCAGGGATTGTCGTGGAAGAGCCCCTTGGCCAGCAACGTGGTGGCAACCAGAGCGCCCGACTGTTCGGCAAGCGCCTCGATGGCTTGCTTGGCGCCCGTCTTGGCTGCGCCGCGGCCGCCGATGAACACCGGCTTCTGAGCTTGCGCGATCATGTCGCAAACCTTGTCCACCAGAACGGGATCGGGCTGCGGACGCTGCGCCACCGGCAGAAGGTCGGAGGAGGGGATGTAGTCGGTCAGGTGCGGCCAGGCCTGCTTCTGGATGTCCATGGGCACCGACAGCACCACGGGACGCCGCTCGAGCTTGGCGATCAGGAAGGCCTCGCGCACGTTGTCGAGCAGGCGGTCCATATGGCGGACCGGCACATAGGCTGCGCCGGTGCCCAGTGCCAGCGGTCCCATGTCGATCTGCTGGAGGTACCAGGCGGCGGAGATGGGGCTGTCGCCGGCGAAGACGACGAGCGGTGTGTTGGCTTTCGCCGCCATCACCAGCGACGTCATGATCTGGGTGAAGCCGGGGCCGCAGGTGGTGGACGCTACGCCCACCTTACCTGTGGCGCGGGCGTATCCGTCCGCCATCGACACCGCGCAGCTTTCGTGGCGTGCATGAATGACGCGCATTCCCGGCCGCTCAGCCATGGCGGTCGACCAATACATGTTGGCGTCGCCCATCAGCGTAAAGAGGGTGTCGACACCTTCCGCCTCGAAAGCGAGGGCTAGCATTTCGTGCGTCTTGAGCGTGCTCATGAGATCTCAGCTCCGTTTTCCGAAGATGCTGGACAGCCACGACTTGAGGGCTGCCCAGAGAAGGGTGAAGGCGTTGAGTTCGGCGGCCTGTCGCGGCGGCGAGCCAGGCGCCTGTGGGGGCGCGGCAACCGTCGGGGCCGGCTGCGGCGCGGCCGTTGAGGATGCGGCGGCGGGTGGTGCCGTGGCCGATCCGGCCGGCGCACCGTCGGCTTTCGGCGTACCGCCGCGGCGCTCGGCGGCGAGGGCGCCCATGTTCTTCGCGAATTCTGCCAGCAGCGCGCGGGCGACATGCACGCCGCCAGCATTGGCGAATGTCTCGAGCGGCCCCGACACCGTGTATTCGCCCTGGACCGCAAGCTCGGTCTCGCTGGTGCCGCTTGCCGATACCTCGCCGGTAGCAAGGGCTCGCGAAGCGCCACGCTGATCGATGCCGCGTCCTTCGATCGAGCAGCGTCGGTTGGCATGGTCGTAGGCGAGTTTCGCCTCGCCGCGAAAAACAGCCACCGTCGGGCCGAATTTGACACGGATCGAGCCTTTCCAGGCATCACCGCCGGTCTGGTCGGGAGCCAGTGTCGCCCCCGGGATGCACGAGGCGACGAGGGCCGGATCCGACAGCAGAGGCCAAACCTCGTCGGGCGGCGAGGCGATGGTGATTTTTTCGGCAACAGTCGGCATGCGCGGCCTAGCGTCCGTTCTGGCTCGTTGATCGGTCACGATGATGGGCAGAGGGGATACGCGCGAAGATTAGAGGACTGGCGGCTACCGTCAAATGCTTTGCGGGCGGGTCTGGTATCGCGAGACCTCCTATCTCGGCGATTTGCATGCCCAGCCTTGTACCGAACGCAGCCGGCGTGCCAGTCTTTCGCTTCCGCCATCCAACAGGAGGCTCGCCATGACGGCCGCTGCTCATGCCCGATCCGAAACTGCGCGCGAGAGCTTCGAGATCGATGTGGAGGACACGACGTACCTGACGCACGGCGCGAAGCCGTTGCTGGCGAGGCTCTATCGGCCGAAAGGCGATGGGCCCTTCCCGGTGATGATCGACCTGCACGGGGGCGCCTGGTGCAACAGCGATCGCACCAATGACGCCGTCCTATGCGAGGCGCTGGCGCGGAGCGGCGTGCTGGTCGTCGCGCTCGACTTCCGCATGCCCCCGGACGCAGCCTATCCGGCTTCGCTCGCCGACATCAATTACGCGGTGCGCTGGGTTCGGGCCAATGCGGCAAAGCTCAAGGCGAAGCCGGATCGTATCGGCTACGTCGGCATCTCGTCCGGCGGTCACCAGGGAATGCTGGCGGCCATGCGCCCTAACGATCCTCGCTATGCGGCCATTGAAACGCCCGAGGTGTCGAAGGGTGCGGCGAACGTCCAGTGCGTGGTGCTGTGCTGGCCGGTGATCGATCCCCTCGGACGCTATCGCTATGGCAAGGAGGCCGTTGCGAAGGGCGGCGACTATCCGCCCAATCTCAAGAACGTCATACCTCTGCACGACAAGTACTGGGGTGGCGAGAAAGAGATGGAGGAGGGCAGTCCGCCCGCCATTCTGGCGAGAGGCGAGGCGGTCGACATGCCGCCCGTGCTCTACGTGCAGGGCGATGCGGACCGGATGCATCCGCGTCCACATCTCGACCGCTTCGTCGATCTCTACAAAAAGAATGGCGGGGCGCTGGAACTGCACCTCTATCCCGGCGAAGTGGAAGGCTTCGTCACGCGCGAGGCCAAGTCGGAGGCCAACAAGCGCGCGGCAACCGAAGAGATCATCGCGTTCGTTCACCGGGCCCTGGCGTAGACCGCTAGAAACAACAGTTCGAAAAGAGGAGATGATGATGGGCAAAATCATTCGCGCGTCGGAGCGCGCCACCAAGACGCAGCCGGCGTCGAGCTTCGTCGGTACCGTCTATGCCGACGAGATCGTCGTCGGGCAGTCGCCCTCGCGCATGCGAGGCACGCGCATTTCGTTCACTCCGGGAGCGCGGACGAACTGGCACACGCACCCTGTCGGCCAGACGCTCTACTGCCTGCACGGCATCGGGCGATATCAGCTCGAGGGTAGCCAGGTGGTCGAGCTCAGGCCGGGCGACACGGTGATCATTCCGCCTGATGCGAAGCATTGGCACGGCTCGGCACCGGGCCATCTGTTTTCGCATTTGGCACTCTCGGAAGTGTCGGACAGCGGCGAAGGCACGAAGTGGCTCGAGCCCGTTTCCGATGCCGACTACAATGCGACGGCCAAAACCTAAGCGCCACCTTGGCAGGCGCGGGCTTCCTTGCGCAAACCCTGCTCGCGTCTATCGATGGCAACTGCGGCGCCCGGCCTTCGAAGAGAGATTGCCATGCCTGTCGAAATGATTGGTTGGATCTCGCCGCGGGTTTCGTCGGAGGTGGTCGCGGCGAAGGGGCCGCCGTTCGATGCGCATGTCATTGCCACCACGGCGCGCGTGCATGAAGAAGCCGACTTCGACCGTGTCCTGATCGGCTATTTTTCCGAGGCGCCGGACGGCTTCATCATCGGCGCGCATGCCGCGGCCGTAACTTCACGGCTAGGTTTCCTGTTGGCGCACAGGCCGGGCTTCGTCGCGCCGACCCTTGCGGCACGCAAGCTTGCGACGCTCGACCAGCTCTCGGGCGGCAGGCTGGCGGTGCACATCATCTCGGGCGGCAGCGATCTCGATCAGGCCAAGGACGGCGACTTCACGACACATGCCGAGCGCTATCGCCGCTCGGCCGAGTACACGTCGCTACTGAAGCGCTCATGGACGTCGCTCGAGCCTTTCGACCACGACGGCGAGTTCTACCGGGTGAAGGGAGCCTTCTCCGATGTTCGTTGCCGCCAAACCCCGCATATTCCGATCTACGGGGGTGGAGGATCGGACGACGCGGTGGCCATGCTGTCGCCGGTGCTCGATGTGTTCATGCTGTGGGGCGAGCCGCTCCGCGAGACGGCCGCGTTCATGGCGCGGGTGCGCAACGCCGCCGAGGCTGCCGGTGCACCGCCGCCACGTTTCAGCCTTTCGACGCGGCCGATCCTCGCGTCGACCGATGCCCAAGCCTGGGACCGGGCGCGAAGCTTGCTCGGTCGCCTGAAGGCGCTTCGGAAAGGAGTTCCGGCGCCGACGCCCCAGAACGTCGGCTCAAAGCGACTTCTCGCTGCCGCCGCCGAAGCAGAGGTGCA
Source organism: Hyphomicrobiaceae bacterium (assembly GCA_050187415.1). Taxonomy (GTDB): domain Bacteria; phylum Pseudomonadota; class Alphaproteobacteria; order Rhizobiales; family Hyphomicrobiaceae. The sequence continues at coordinate 15,859 of JBFWXN010000086.1, forward strand.
CGACAGTTGCCTGTGGATGAAACTCGCCGAGGCAACCGGCGCGCGTGGCAACTCGACTGCGCTCGTCGGCAAGCCCGAAACGGTGGCCAAGGCTCTCGTCGAATACTACAAGCTCGGCGCAACCAGCCTGCTGATCCGCGGCTACGAGCCGCTGGAGGATGCCGAAGAGTACGGGCGCGAACTCATTCCGATGGTCCGCGAGATGATCGCGCAGGTCGACGCGAGCAGGCGCTAGGCCCATCGCCGGCGCATCGGAGGTGCGCACGCGTGGGCGGCAATGCAGAACCAGGGCGTTCAATGACGCCAGCGTGTGGACCTTTCCTATGGCAGCCCGGCCTTAGTCGTTGTCGGCGCGGCGTCGTAGATCCGTTCTCCCGGTCGGACGCGTGAGATCTTCCACCAGCCGCAGGGGCTGGGGCTCGCCCAGCCGCGCCCTGTAGACCTGAATGTTCGAGAGTACTTTCTCGACGTAAAGGCGCGTTTCCTCGATCGGGATGCGTTCGATCCAGTCGATGGTATCGACACCGGGGCCGCGCGGATCGCCATTCTGTCGGATCCACTGCCGCGCGCGGCCCGGCCCCGCGTTATAGGCCGCGAGGGATACCGCATACCATCCGCCGAGTTCGGCCATGCGGTCGGCGACATAGGCCGACGCAATCCGTACGTTGTAGGCGTGGTCGGTGACCAGCTTGGGGATGTCGCATTTGAACTTGTGCTGCGTGCACACGTGCCGCGCGGTGATCGGCATGACTTGCATGAGGCCGCGCGCCCCGGCCCAGGAGATGATTGCCGTGTTGAACTCGGTCTCCTGTCGCGTGATTCCGAGCAGCATCGCCGTTTCGGGCGGCGTGCGGATCGGCTCGTAATCGGGAAAGGGATCGATCGGATAGGCATAGAAGATCAGGTTCATGCCGCGCGCGATCGCCGCTTTGCCGACCCGGAGCGATGTCTGCGGATCGCCGAGGGACGCCGCGAGTTCGGCGAGCAATGCCATCTCGCCCTCGGTCGTCAGCGCATTGCGAAGCCCGGCCACCAGTCCGATGAAGATATTCCGGTCGAGCCCGATCTTGCGAGCGAGGGTTGCAGCCTGGACGGCATCGTGCGCCTTGAAGCGCTTGGCCTCCTCGGCCGACGGGACGAGCGGGGGCGAGATGGCGAGCACGGTGCGTGGGCCGCCTGCCACAAGTTGGCGTGCAAGAAGGCCGTGAAACGTGTCGGGATCGCGCATGGCGCGCAGGTAGTGCTCGCGGGCCTCGCTCTTTCGCCCTAGGGCGTCGAGCGCGCGTCCCGCCCAGTAGGCCGAGCGTGCGCGGCTCAGCGGCCCGTCGGCGGCTTTGAGCGCCGTCTCGAAATGCGGAAGTGCGAGCGCCGGATCCTTGAGCAGCCGAAGCGCGATCCAGCCCGCCATGTGCGACTGCTCTTTCAACGGGTTGACCGAGAGAGGGCCGGACGCCTTGACGAGGTTGTAGGCGAGTTGCGATTTCCGGGCGATCAGGGCGTCGTAGGCGGCTTCGCGCCGCAGCCCCCACCACTCGTCCGGATTGACCAACGTGTCGGCATCGCCGGGAAGGGCCGTCAAGATCTTGGCGGCGTCTTCGAAGCGGTTCGCGTCGAGATCATGCGCAGCTCGGCTGAACGCCAGGCCCCAATCGGTCCGAGGCGTCGGATCGGTCGGCAGGTCTGCCAAAAGCTTGCCCGCTGTCTTGCTGCGCAGGAAAACCGCGAGCCGCGCTTCGGCCACCTTGCGGTCGGCTTCGGTCAATTGCGCCATGACACGCCGGGCGATTGCCGAGCGGGCACGGCGCTCCGCCGAAAAGCGAAGCCGGTCCATGACGATGCGGTCAAAGCGCTGCTTGTGGTCGGCCGGCGTCAACAGGTTGCCGAAGCGGGCAAGGAAGCCGCTTTCGAAAGAAGCCGCCATGTCCTCGTCCGTCCAGGCACGCGCTGCATGCCGGCGCGCCGCGGCTTCGTCGCCCTCTGCGAGATGAGCCGACGCGAGCGCCGCCCAACCGGCCCCGCTGACAGGTTCGCGACCCTTGAAGAAGGCACGGATCTCGGACGAATTGCCCCCGCGGGCCAGCAGTTGCTCCTCGGCACGCCGCATGATGGTCTGCGCGTCCGGCCACGCGGGATTCTGTGTGACGAAGCGCACCATGTCGTCGGCATCGCCGACGCCGGACTTGTAGGCTTGCCACAGGGCGAGCTTCCGGGCGATCGGGTCAGTCAGTGCGTTTGCCGCCACGATGGTGCGTGCCTTGAGAGCTTCCTTCAACGCGGTCGCCTGCTGATCCGGAGGGTTATGGCCGGTCAGATCATCGAGCAGCGCCTTGACTTTGGCCCGGTAGGTGATCTCCTCGGCGGGCGCGGCCAGGGTCTGCAGCGTTGCCGACTCGACGGCGCCCTTGGCGTCACGCTGCGGATGCTCGACCGGAAGCGGAGGAGTCGTGGACGCGGGCGCCGCCGACGACGTGCCGGGACTGACCTTCCGCACCTCGGCATTGAGCGTTGTCGCGCTGATGGCGGCCAGTGTCGCAGCCAACAGGAGTACTCTTCCCGTCATTGGCTCGTCCCCCCGTATTCTCCGTTCGATGCCGCGCGAGTCGATGTCTTTCGGCAAGCCACAGACCTGCGGCAACACGCGGGCCGCGGCCCGTCCCGGGGGCGGCGGTCAGGTGTGCGAAGTGACCGACTTGAAGCTCGCTTTGCTTCGATGCCAAGCCGGGAGCGGAATCCAAGTTCCCTGTCGATTCGAATCGTTACGACTCTAAAGTGTCTTAAGGACCTAATTGCGATTGCGGCATCCGATCCGAGTGATGGTGGCAATCAACCTTCGACGCTCGAAAGGGCAACACCCCCGGCTCGCTCGGTCATGCGATGATGCTAACAGGCTCGCGCCGACGGCTCAAGGCGAGCCTTGCGAGCGGCCAAGTGACAGCATAGTCTGCGGGCTGGATCGAGGCGGCGTGCGAATCGCATCCTGGCCCCGCCTGATCCCGCGCCTCACGGGCCCCCTCGCATGTCATTCGGCGCGGCAAAAAAGGCAGATCGAGGCGGCGACAAACCGCCCGTGATGGAGGATTGCTCACATGTTCAAGGGCTCGTTTACGGCACTGATTACGCCGATGCGGAATGGCAAGGTCGACGAGCCGACTTTCGAGCGGCTGGTGGACTGGCAGATCGCGGAGGGGACGCACGGCCTCGTTCCTGTCGGCACGACGGGCGAGACGCCGACGCTCAGCCACGACGAGCACAAGCGCGTGGTCGAGCTGTGCATCAAGGTGGCGAAGAAACGCGTGCCCGTGATTGCCGGAGCCGGGTCCAATTCCACCGAAGAGGCCATCGAGCTGACCGAGTTCGCCAAAGCGGCGGGCGCGGACGCTGCCCTGCACTCGACCGGGTACTACAACAAGCCGACCCAGGAGGGCCTCTATCTCCACTTCAAGGCGATCAGCGATGCGGTTGACCTGCCGATCATCGTCTACAACGTGCCGCCCCGCACCGTCGTCGACATCCTGCCCGCGACGCTCGCGCGGATCTCGTCGTTGAAGAACGTCGTGGGCGTCAAGGATGCGTCGGCGAAAGTCGACCGGATGTCACAGCACCGATTGCTGATCAAGAAGCCGTTCTCCTACCTTTCGGGTGAGGATGCGACGGCGCTTGGCTTCAATGCTCACGGAGGGAACGGCTGCATCTCGGTAACGTCGAATGTGGCGCCTCGCCTGTGTGCGGAGTTCGAAAGCGCATGTCTCGCGGGGAACTGGAAGCGGGCGCTGGAGCTGCAGGACGTCTTGATGCCGCTGCATGACGCTCTGTTTTGCGAGACGAGCCCCGGCCCGGTGAAATATGCCGCGTGGCGTCTCGGTCTCGTAGAGAGCCCCGAATGCCGCCTGCCGCTCGCTCCGGTGTCCGAGTCGACCAAGGCAATCGTCGATGCGGCACTGACGAGCGCAGGCCTCCTGAAGGCCCGGGCTGCAGAATAATCATCGGCCGAAGGGATGCATGATTGCGGACGATCCGGCCGTTGCCCGGGTCGTCCGTTTTCTTTGGGTACTTATGTTCGATCGCGTCTCGTTCGGATCAAGCGGTGCTTGGCGTAACCCCTCCCGTGGTGCTTTCCATCGGTCGGCAGCGCGTCTCCCGCGTGGCGATGGCGCAGACGAGACCGATCAGGAGACCGGCGACGAGTACCGAAAAGCCGGCGCGATAATCGTCGGCCGCGTATATGCGTGCCCCCTCGACCACCTTGCCCGACCAGACGTGATCGAGGATCGAGCCTATGAGCGGCTGGTAGACCGCACCTGTTCCAGTGACGAGCGCGTTGACGACGCCGATCGCGGTGCCCGCGAGAGCTGGCGAATTGACCTCGCGCACAGATGCAAAGCACATGAGCTGGGCCGACCCACCGAAGCCGGTGAGGAAGGTGAGTGCCGCCACCAGTTCGGTTGGCATCGGCGGCCCGTAGACGAGCAGTAAGAAGCTGGGCATGCAGATGGCGTAGCCCATCAGAAACGGTGCCCGACGGCGTCCCATGTAACCGGAGAGCCAACCGAAGAGCGGCGCACCGCATCCCCATCCGGCGATCAGAAGGGACGTGACAAACGCAGCCGACGCCGGTTCCAGTCCGTGCGCAGCGCCCATGAAGGGTACGCCCCAGAGGCCGCCGAAGCCGAGGAGCGTTCCGTTCACTCCGAGACCGGCGATCGCGATCAGCCAGGTCTGCGGGTTGCGAAGCACTTCGGCGAGACCCGACAGGACGTGACCAAAACCGCCGGAGCCACGTGTCTTGTCCCGCACGAACGCGAGCGCCATGACTGCGAGCAGGACGCCACCGAGGGACATCGCCGCGACGGTCGGCCGCCAACCGTGCGCTTCAACGAGAAGGCGCACTGGTGCCTGTCCGAGCACGCCGCCTGCCATTCCGGCCGCCATCGCAAGGCCTCCTAGGAGTGCGAAACGGGTTGGCGCGAACCACTGGCCGCCAACGGCCAGAGCGCCGACCAGGCTGAATGCTGCCGAGGCGCCGATCAGGAACCGGCCGACGCTTACGCCGGCAAACGTGGGGCTCCAGGCGGCGAGCAGGCAACTCGCACCGCAAACGAGCGCGGAAATCGTCAGCAGCCGGCGCGGGCCAAAACGGTCGATCATCAGGCCGACAGGGATTTGCATCCCCGCGTAGCCGTAAAAATAGAAGGCCGAAAGGCTTCCGACGGAGGTCGCGCCGACCGAGAAGTCGCGCATCAGTTCCTCGACCATCACGCTTGGACTGACACGCAAAACCCAAGCGTAGAAGAAGAACAGGGCGCCCGTTACCCAGCCGAGCAGATGAATGTTCATGGAAGGCCTTGGCGAAATGATCGAGTTGCGAGCGACGGGATGAGTGAAGGCTAGCAGAACATGATCCGAAGGCCAGTCATCGCAGCTATGTCATGGCAGCTATGTCGTGGCGGCCATGCAGCCTCCGTGTGTCCGCGATGGTATCGCGAATTGATGCCGGGAACCTCGAGCAAGGATCTTGCCGCGCTGGGGTGCGTCGTGAAAGCATGGCCGCTCACACCCGACGGAGCGCGCCATGCTGAAACTCTACTTCTCGCCATTCACAAGTTCGCTCGCCACCCATATCGCCCTGATCGAAACGGGGGCCGAGTTCGAGCTCGTGCCGAAGCTGATGGCGAAGGATGAGCAAAAGCAGCCCGGGTTTCTAGCGATCAATCCCGAAGGTAAGCTGCCGACCCTCATCACCAAGGGTGGCAACGTGCTCACGGAGGTGGCCGGAACGCTCTACTACGTGGCGAAGACATACCCGTCCGCCGGGCTGTGGCCCGAAGGTGACCTCGAGGCGGAAGCACAGGTGATATCGTGGATGTCATTCGTCGCGTCCACCATGCACGGCTCGCGCTCGAATGGGAACGTGGCCATCGCCGCCGCCTTCGCGGTGGCGGAAAAGAGGCTCGCCGGTCGGGAGTGGATCATTGGCCGCTACTCCATCGCGGACATCCACCTGTTCCGGGTCTACTGGCGGTTCTGGCCGGGGCTGGATCTGTCGTGGGGG
>JBFWXN010000087.1:0-20886 GCA_050187415.1 Hyphomicrobiaceae bacterium
GCCGCATTCAAGCGACTTTTTATCGTGCATGCGAAGCTGGCTAAGGGCGTGTTCGACCAGTTCCGCCTCAATCGCTCGCTCGCTGGCGCGACCGTCGGCATTCTCGGCTTTGGCGGCATCGGGGTCGCGACGGCCCGGCTCATGCGCGCGCTCGGCGCCAGGGTGCACGCGATCAACCGGCGCGGTGCCAGCAACGAGCCGGTCGAGTGGATCGGCACCGATGATCGGCTCGACCAGCTTCTCGCCGCCTCCGACGTTCTGATCCTGAGCCTGCCGTTGACGCCCGCGACCGAGGGCCTGATTGGTGCCCGAGAGCTCGACCTGATGAAGAGCGATGCCGTGCTGGTCAATCTGGCGCGCGGCGAAATCGTCGACGAGGCCGCCCTCTACGCCCATCTTCTCGCCAGGCCGGCCTTCACCGCCTGCATCGACGCATGGTGGACCGAGCCTGTCCGCCACGGCCACTTCGCCATGGGCCATCCCTTCATGCGCCTACCCAACGTGATTGCTTCCCCGCACAATTCCGCTTCCGCAGCGGGATGGCGCGACGTCGCGCTCGCCCGCGCCGTCGACAATGCCCGACGCGCGCTCGTCGGCGAGACACCGCTCTATCTCGTTCCGCCCGCCGATCGCATGAGGTGACGGCACGGCATCTCGAAACGGTCAGGCGAACGTCAGCAGCCGGCGCGGTGTGCCGACCGTTATGCGCCCGATCTCGTCCTCGCTGAAGCCTCGCCGTCGCATCAGCGGCACGACGTTCTCGAAGATGTGCCCATAGCCATGCCCGCCGAAACGCGTCAGGCGCGTGCGGTAGCAGATGTCATGGCTGATCACGATCTGATCGAGATGCCCGCGGTCGATGAGCCGGCGGATCCAGCGCAGCCGCTCGGCGTCGTTCGGCAGGTCCACCTTGAGGTCGAGCCCATAGTACGACTGCTCCTGCCCGAACAGATCCAGCTCGATCACCACGCCGCTGTCGGCGAGCCGCATCAAGCGCTCGTCATCGAAGATGGTCCGGTCGATATGGCTGATAACCACCCGTGACGCATCGGCGCCGTGGCGCTTGGCGAATTCGGCCACTTCCTGTGGCTGATCTGGATGCCGGCCCGGATGCACGTTGACGGCGGCTCCGGTTTCCTTTTGCGCCGTCAGCGCGCCGGCCATCACGCGCTTCTCGAGATCGGTCCACGGCGACTGGCAACCGATCTCGCCGATGATACCGGCCCTGACGTCCGTACCCCACGCCCCCACCGTCACGGCCTCGATCATCTCGGCGGCGAAATCGTCCGGCGTTCGCGCGCGATTGGACTCGCCCTGATAGTCCTCGACGTAGTGGCCGCAGCCCATGACGATGTGCGTATCGGTCGCCTCGGCAATCTTGCGCAGCCCGATCGGGTCGGGCTCGAGACCACCGACCGTCAGCTCGACGATCGAGCGACCGCCCGCCCGGCGCATGCGGCGCACCTCGTCGGTCGCAACCTCGCTGTCGACAAAGCGCAGATTGTTCGGAAGCTTGCGCGATCCATAGTTGCACGCGAAGTAGTTGCACAGGCAGATGTCCGGGCCCTGATCCGGGTCCTCCCGCATCGCCGGCGTTCGAATGTCCCAAAGCAGATGCTCGTGCATCAACGTCGCCCCGAGCACCTCCGGATCGACCAGCCCGCGCACGGTTTGCGCCCTGCCCGTCAAATCGTTCCGGCTGAGCCTCGCCATATCCTGTTCTCCCTCACGACTGCCGATCCTGACACGCTGCTTGCGGCTCGTTATCCACGGCGCCGCAGCGCCGAGGCTTCCTCCGCCAGCATCGTGATCCTGCGCCAGTCACGTTCGACGATCGCCTCCCGTGGCGCTACCCACGAGCCGCCGACCGCCATGACGTTGTCGAGGCGCAGATAGTCGCGCGCATTGCCGAGCGCGATACCTCCGGTCGGGCAGAATGTGATGCCCGCCAGCGGCGCCGCGAGCGCCTTCAGCGCGCCGACCCCGCCCGATGGCTCGGCGGGAAAAAACTTCAGGCACCGATAGCCGAGATCGGACAGCGCCATGGCCTCACTCGCCGTTACCGCACCGGGCAGGAAGGGCACCGGCCAGCTTTGTGCCGCCTCGATAAGGCGCGGCGTCATTCCTGGAGAAACGATGAACCGCGCGCCCGCCGCAATCGCCAATTCCGCCTGCTCCGGCGACAACACGGTCCCGGCACCGACGCGGGCCTGCGGCACCTCGACCCGGATGGCACGGATCGCGTCCAGGGCAGCCGTCGTTCTGAGTGTGACCTCGACGAGATCGAGTCCGCCCCGTGCCAGCGCGCGCGCCACCTCCACACCGTCCTCCGCGCTCTCGAGTGTGAGCACTGGAACGACCGCAGCTCGGTAGAGCGTATCGGCCAGCGCTCTGTTGAGTTCGATCTGCATGGCATTTTCCTCATGGACCGCATCCGGCTCGCGAGACGCCGCGTTCGGAAACCGCAGATCAGCAAATGCCGTGTCGGCGCGCAACTGTCGAGCCGGCACGCATCTGGCGAGCGAAATCGGAAAGTCGTCGGCGGAGAGGACTATGCGCCAAGCCGCGGCATCGAACCCCGACAGTGCGTGCCTGGCTCGTTCAAGCCCCTCGTGCCCGACGCACTGCCGGATGAGGATGCACAGAACCTAGTCGCCATGCCGGCACGTATGGACTTGGGCATCTTGCTCGGCGGTGTGGCCGGTCAGAACGAAGCGCCGGCGCGGATGGTCGCGAAGGGCCGCATCGATAGAGGATGGATTTGCGCCAGCGTCCGCGACCTCGATCTTGTGTTTGGTTCAAAATTTCATCTTACCGTTTCGGCAAGCATCGGGAACGATACCAACCGAAAATGCCGGCGCGTTAGAGCCGATCTGTCGACGACTGTACTTCCGCGATAAGCGACGTCAGCGAGCGATAGTTTGATGCGCGGGGCGCCTCCGAGCCGGCCTCGTCTGCCTCTTCAGCGGGAGACTGAGACCTCACCGTCGCGCTGTCCGCATCTTCGTCGGCGGCGGCAAGTCCACCAACATCGAGCATCTCGGCACCGTCTGCACCGTTGCTGGCAAGTGCCTCGGTCTCGGCGTCTGATCCATGCGCCTCGGACCCCACGCTCCCGGACGCCTCGTCCGTGGCCTTGGCCGATGCCGCGCGCACCATGCCGAGCACGCTCGCAAGAGAATCCTTCGGTGCCGGCCCGGCCTCGCCCGGCTTCTCAGCCTCCGCGGTTCCAGCCGGGGCCCCCGCCTCGTCAGGCAAATCGGGCATGTACAGACTGAAACGTACGTCGAGCAGATCGAGCATCGTCGAGACGAAATCCAGGATCTGCCTGAGCTGGACGACGCCACCGACCAGAAACCCCTCGTCGACCGACAGGGCCTCGAACGGTGACGGCGCCGCCGCCTCCGGAGCGATCATGCCACGCGAACGAATATAGGCGTGGCTGTCGCCTGCCCGGACAAGGGCACCATCGGCACTTCGCCCGGCGCCTGCGATCATATCGTGCAGCGTGTCCGTCTGCGCTCGGAACAACGCCGCGGTCGATCTGAGCGTGACGTCAGCGCGGCTGAACTCGGTGGCGAGGCGCCGCGCCTGCAGGAGCCGCAGCACAAGCGACGCTTCGAGCTGCGAGAGCTGGTGAACGAATGCATCGAGCGCTTCAGGCGCACCTTGCGGGTCCGTCTCGTCGAGATCGGCACGCGCAGGCAACGACGAGGCCAGCAAGTCCTCACCGGCGGCCAAGGTGGCATCGAGATGGTCGGCCAGCAGGGCAACACCGGGCGGACAGTCTGGGTTAATGCCGATCATACGTCATCCACTTCAACAACCGTTCGCCATCGGCGCCCCGGACGAGACGCGCCGACGACCTCTGCACAACTCGCGCCGTCAGCTTTGCGGCCTCAAAGCCAGGGCCAGCAACACATCGAGCGCGGTGGTAAGGTCACCGCCTCGCCGCGCGAGATATTTCCCGAGCGGCGATCCAAAAGCGGCTAGCCAGCGTTCCCGTGGCTCCTTACGGGCCGCGATCTGGGCCAGACTCGCCGCAATACTCACATCGGATACGCTGTCTTCGATCTCTAGCCTCTGCCTCACGAGTTCCACCGGGTCGGGTGGTTCGTCGATCGGCAGTTCGCTGCGCACCAACGCTGCTGCGGCAGCATCGAGATCGCCAGTTTCCAAGCCCGGCTCGAGAGCCGCGTCCGGCGGCCCGCTGCCGAGCGCTGGAGTGTCGATCATGTGGTGTCTCCGTGAAGCTCACTGGGACGCCACATCGGTCAACGGCTGCAACGACTCACTGTTTAGCCGGATTCGCACGCTCCCGGGACAGACAATAACCGCCCTATCCCCAGCACGATCACGCTCTGGCCGAAACGCAACACGTTGTATGAGCCGCATTTTGCGCCGGTCAGATCTTGATGGGACCACATCTCACGCCGCAGCGGCCGTGCGAAAATGACCAATGACGATCGTTTCCGCGACGCCTACCTTGGGCGGCTGAGAGGCGACGCGAGGGGGATCCCAGTGACGGGCTGGCTTTGGGCGGTGTTCACGGTACTGGCGGCCGGGGGCCAAACGTTACGCAACGCCATGCAGCGGGATCTGACGGCCAAGATCGGCACCATCGGCGCCACGCACGTTCGATTCCTGTTCGGACTGCCGTTCGCGCTCCTCTTCCTCGCGATCGTTCTGACTGCGACCGGCTCCCGCTTTCCTTCGCTTACCCCGCGCATGCTCGCCTGGACCTTCGCCGGAGCCGCGACCCAGATCGCCGCGACGGCGATGCTGCTTGCTGCGATGCGCGATAAGTCCTTCGTGCTGATCACCGCCCTGAACAAGATCGAGCCCGTGCACGTGGCGCTGTTCGGCTTGATCTTTCTCGGCGATCACCTGACGCTGCCGCTCGGCGCCGCCATCGCCATCGCAACTCTCGGCGTTCTGATCATGTCCTGGCCCCGGGGCGGCGCCTCCGAGGCGCTCGGCTGGAAGCCGATCGTGCTTGGCCTCGCGGCCGGCGCCATGTTCGGCGCCTCGGCCGTCGGCTATCGCGGCGGCATTCTTACGCTGGCCCATCCGAACTTCGTGGTCGGTGCGACGACGACGCTCGCCACCGGCCTCGTCATGCAGGTCACGTTTCTCACCACGTATCTCGCGATCTTCGACCGCAAGACGCTCGACGCCCTGATCAACGCCTGGCGGCCGTCTCTTTTCGCGGGCTTCATGGGGGCGTTCGCGTCGGAGATGTGGTTCCTCGCCTTCGCCCTGACGACGGCGGCCAAGGTGCGCACGCTCGCGCTGGTCGAAATCTTCTTTGCCGGACTTCTATCGCGCAACATGTTCAGGGAGGGCGTCGCCTCGCGTGAAGGTCTCGGCATTTTGCTGATTGTCGTCGGCGTCATTATTTTGCTGAACCTCTAGGCCGCGCAACGGCGATGATGAGCAAATTTTTCGCACGCGCCATTGAAAACGGGCTGGAAATCGTCAGATTGATCCAATAAACCGTCGCTTCTGGGCAAGTTTTTCGAAAGGCATCCGGTCGTGCTCGACGCCATGGACCTCAAGATCCTGGCCATCCTCCAGCGGGACGCCACCCTCCCGGTCGCCGAGATCGGCAAGTCGGTCGGCTTGTCGACCACTCCGTGCTGGCGTCGCATCCAGAAGCTCGAGGAGGCGGGCGTCATCAAACGGCGCGTGGCCGTGCTCGATTCCGCCAAGATCAATGCGGGCGTGACGGTGTTCGTCTCGATCAAAACCGACCAGCATACGCTGGCCTGGCTCGAGCGTTTCCACGCCGCCGTGGCCAACATGCCGGAGGTTGTCGGCTTTTATCGCATGTCGGGCGACGTCGACTACCTGATGCGCGTCGTCGTGCCCGACATCGGCGCCTACGACGCCTTCTACAAGCGGCTGATTTCAAGCATAGATATTGCCAAGGTCTCGAGTGCCTTCGCCATGGAGGAGATCAAGAATACGACCGAGCTACCGCTCACTTTCGCGCGCCCCGCCAACGATGCCTGACGGCCTGACATCGAGCCACCACACAGCCGAGCTGGCTCTGGTGCGCAGCATCGAGGAGCGCGCCTCCAACGCGTGGCCGGCACTCGAAACGCGGCTGGTACGCGGCTGGCTGATGCGCTTTTCCGGCGGCTATACGAAGCGCGCCAACTCGGTCTATGCGTGGCGTCCAGAGGTACCTCTTGCCGATATCATCTCGCACGCCGCCGACGTCTATCGCAGCCGCGGTCTTCCGCTGGTCGTCCGCCTGACCCCACTCGCCGATTCGGCCGCCGATGCGATGCTCGCGGCGCGCGGCTTTGCCCGTCTCGACGAATCCATCGTCATGACCGCCCCGCTTGCGGCAACCGGCTTCGTCCGGGATAGCGCGACAACAATTGCATCGGCCCCCTCGCACGAATGGCTCGACGGCTTCGCAACGGCAAATCTCGTGCCTGCGTCGCGCCGCCTGTTGCACGATGCCATGGTGTCCAACATCGCTCGACCGGTCGCCTTCGCCCGTCTCGACGACGCCCACGGTCCAGGCCAGGCGTGGGGCATCGGCGCCGTAGAACGCGATTTCGTCGGCCTCTTCGACATCGTCACGGCCCCCTCCGTCCGCCGGCAAGGCGCCGGCCGCCGGCTGGTCGGGCACATGCTGTGGTGGGCGCGAACACAGGGCGCCACAATCGCCTATCTCCAGGTCGTGGCGACGAATTCTCCCGCCGTCGCCCTCTATCGGCGCCTCGGATTTGAGGAGACATACCGATACCATTACCGAATCGCCCCCGGCTGACTCCTGGGAACATGAAGAAACAATTGAGAACATTGCCATTGCGTAACGAGAACATATAGAGTACATTTGAGGTTAATTGCACACACATCGCCACCATGAAATAAGAGGGGACAGCCATGTCGGCACCTGAGCTCCGGCTCATCGAGGGGGACAAGATGGACAAGTCGAAGGCGCTCGACGCCGCGCTTGCGCACATCGAGAAGCAGTTCGGCAAGGGCTCCATCATGAAGCTCGGCCAGAACGACCGGTCGATCGACGTGGAAGCCATTTCAACCGGCTCCCTCGGGCTCGACATCGCCCTCGGCATCGGAGGCCTGCCCAAGGGACGCGTCGTCGAGATCTACGGCCCGGAATCGTCGGGCAAGACGACGCTGACCCTCCAGCTCATCGCCGAGGCTCAAAAAAAGGGCGGTATCTGTGCCTTTGTCGACGCAGAGCATGCCCTCGATCCGGTGTACGCGAGGAAACTCGGCGTAAAGGTGGACGAGCTCTTGATTTCGCAGCCGGATACCGGCGAGCAAGCCCTCGAGATCGCCGACACGCTCGTGCGTTCGGGTGCGGTCGACGTGCTGGTGATCGACTCGGTCGCAGCCCTGACACCAAAAGCCGAGCTCGAAGGCGAGATGGGCGACAGTCTGCCGGGCCTCCAGGCGCGGCTCATGAGCCAGGCCTTGCGCAAGCTGACCGGCTCGATTTCAAGGTCGGGCTGCATGGTGGTCTTCATCAACCAGATCCGCATGAAGATCGGTGTGATGTTCGGCAACCCCGAAACGACGACCGGCGGCAATGCTCTGAAGTTCTACTCCTCGGTCCGCCTCGACATTCGCCGTATCGGCTCGATCAAGGCCCAAGACGAGGTCGTCGGCAATCAGACGCGCGTCAAAGTCGTGAAGAACAAAGTCGCTCCCCCGTTCAAGCAAGTCGAATTCGACATCATGTACGGAGAAGGCATCTCCAAAGTCGGCGAGCTTGTCGATCTCGGCGTGAAGGCCAACATTGTCGAAAAATCGGGGGCCTGGTTCTCCTATAACGGGGAGCGCATCGGACAGGGTCGCGAGAATGCCAAGACCTTTCTCAGGTCAAATCCTGCGATGGCCGACGAAATCGAGAAGGCCATCCGTGCCAATGCCGGCATCGTCACCGAGAAGCTGATGGCGCTGCCTGATGGCAGCGAGGCAGGCGATGCCGAGGAGGGCCCGGATGCGGATGGCGTTCTCCCCGACGTGGAAGGTGGCCCAGCCGGCAAACGCGCGCGCCGGTAGGATGATTGCCGAAAGCCCCAGGCATCGATGGGCGGGGCGACGTAAAATTTCGTCGTCGCTCGGGGCGCCTCGGGGCTGAGTGGCGTCAGCACATCGCCAAGCTGAGGGAGTCTGGCCGTGCAAGGTGCTGCATCATCGGCGGACATCGGGCAGGCTGACGGAGCCCTTGTGCTCTTTTCGGGTGGACAGGATTCGACCGTGTGCCTGGCGTGGGCACTCGACCGGTTTTCGACGGTGGAGACGATTGGATTCGACTACGGCCAGCGCCATCTCAGCGAGCTCACCCAGCGACCAGTCGTTCGCGAAGCACTATCGCGCATGAAAGGTGCGTGGCGCGATCGCCTGGGGACCGACCATGTGCTCGCGTTGCCCACCCTTGCCGCCATCAGCGAGACCAGCCTCACCCGCGGCATGGCCTTCGAGATGACCGAGAGCGGCCTGCCCAACACCTTTGTTCCCGGCCGCAATCTGCTGTTTCTCACTTACGCGGCAGCCCTAGCCTGGCGGCGCGGCCTCGGTGTTCTGGTGGGCGGCATGTGCGAGACAGATTTCTCCGGCTACCCCGATTGCCGCAACGATACGATCCAGACCATGGCGCGTGCGCTCAGCCTCGGTCTCGACCGCCGAATGTCGATCGAAACACCTCTGATGTGGCGCACCAAGGCCGAGACGTGGCAACTTGCCGACGAGATCGGCGGCGAATGTTTGGTGGACCTGATCGTCACGCAAACCGTCACCTGCTACACTGGCAACCGTACCGACGCTCACGATTGGGGGTACGGCTGCGGCGCGTGTCCCGCTTGCGAGCTTCGCCGGAAAGGATGGGAGGAATGGCACTTCGGGAAGACCTGATCGCCGCCGTCGATGCGGCTCTGGCGGGCCGCTGGGACGATGCCCACTCCCTCGCCCAGAAGCATGAGAACGACGCCACCGGATGCTGGCTTCACGCTTGCCTCCACAAGATCGAGCCCGACGAAGCCAACAGTCGCTACTGGTATCGCCGGTCGGGCCATTCTTACGAAGAGTACGGGGAGCCGAAGGCCGAACTGGCGGCAATCCGCGCCGCCCTGACCTATTGACCCGTGTCGGCCGACGCCTGCCGGCCTCTACGATTTCTCGACCTGACGCCTCGGAGGGCCCGACGGTCGGCGCATTCGGCGTCGATCCGAGCCCACAGCCCACATTGCGACGCTTGCCTTTCTCTTTGATCGCAAATTGCGCGTGGATGTTGCACAGTCCCGCATGGCAAGTGACGCGCCAGACGCAAAGCCAGTCGGACGGGAGATGGCAGCATGACCGATGCGCAAGCTAGAACCACCGGAACGGAACCGCGCACCCTGTCGCTCAACCCCAAGGACAACATTATCGTTGCGGTCGACGCCGTACCTGTCGGCATCGAGGCGCGGGGCATTCGTGCCGCTGCTCGTATTCCACGCGGCCACAAAATGGCGTCGGGTCCAGTGCCGAAGGGCGCACCGGTCGTGAAATTCGGCCAGATCATCGGGTTTGCCACCGAGGACATCGCACCCGGTGCCCACGTCCACACGCACAATTGCGCCTTTGCCTCCTTCGAACGCGACTACGCCTACTGCCAGGACGCACGCCCGGAAGAGATCCTCGCTGTCGACCAGCAGGCGACGTTCCAGGGCTATCGTCGCGCCAACGGCAAGTGCGGCACACGCAACTATATCGGCGTCGTCACGTCTGTGAATTGTTCGGCCACCGTCGCCCGTTTCATCGCCGAAGCGGTGAGCCGGTCCGGCCTCCTCGACGATCACCCGAGCATCGACGGCGTCATCCCGTTGGTACACTCGACCGGCTGCGGCATCGATTCCGATGGCGAGACTTTCGAAGTGCTCAAGCGTACCACGTGGGGTTACGCGACCAATCCCAACATGGCCGGCGTGCTGGTCGTCGGGCTCGGCTGCGAGGGCTTCCAGATCGCACGCATGAAGGATGCCTACGGCATCGTCGAGTCCGACACCTTTCGCACGATGACCATCCAGGACATCGGAGGCACCAGGCGAACCATCGCCGCAGGCGTCGAAGCTGTGCGCACCATGTTGCCCATCGCGGGCCGGGCCCGGCGCGAGACCCTCCCGGCCTCCGAACTGATGCTGGCCCTCCAGTGCGGTGGCTCTGACGGCTATTCGGGCATCACCGCTAACGTGGCCCTTGGCGTCGCCGCCGATATTCTCGTCAGGAACGGCGGTACGGCTGTCCTTTCCGAGACGCCGGAGATCTATGGCGCCGAGCATCTCTTGACGCGCCGCGCCCGCACCCGCGAGGTCGGCGAGAAACTGGTCGGCATCATCAAATGGTGGGAGGACTACACGGCCCGCGCCCGCATGAGCATGGACAACAATCCCTCCCCCGGCAACAAGGCGGGTGGCCTCACGACCATTCTCGAGAAGTCCCTCGGGGCCGCGGCCAAGGGCGGCTCGACGACGTTGAATGCCGTCTATCGCTACGCCGAGCCGATCACGGAGAAAGGCTTCGTCTACATGGACACACCCGGCTACGACCCCGTCGCGGCAACGGGCCAGGTGGCGGGCGGGTGCAATGTCCTGGCCTTCACCACCGGCCGCGGCTCGGCCTACGGATGCAAGCCCACGCCGTCATTCAAGCTTGCAACCAACACGGACATCTACACCCGCATGATCGACGACATGGATATCAATTGCGGTGACGTCGTCGACGGCGTACCGATCGAGCGCAAGGGCCAGGAGATCTTCGACTTCATGCTGAGGGCGGCGTCCGGAGAGAAAACCAAGTCCGAGCAGCTCGGCTACGGCGATGCGGAATACGTGCCCTGGGTCATCGGCGCCACGGTGTGATCGGGGAGCTCGTTTCGACCGATGGGCCTGATCAGTCTTGGGGGCGATATCCTGCTCGCTCTCGCCGATACCGCCACCGGTCGCAAGCGCCGGCGCTACGAGCATTGGGTCGACATCCGCTCGCCGCGCGAGATTGTCTGGGAAATGCTGAAGTCGCGCGATCTCGTTTTCGACGGTCCACTCCCGATCCGCGTGATCGGCGAACCTGTGCCGGGGGCACAAGACCTCGAGCGTGTCCAGATCGTCGCCGGCAGCACGCGCCTCGTCATGCTCACCCGCATCGTCGACGAGCGCCCGGGCTCCGCCATCCTCTACCAACTCCTGCCCGAAGGCACCGATCCAGCGCTCATCGAGGGCGACGACGACTATGTCGGTTTCGTACTCACCGATCTCGCGAACGGCACGCGGCTCCATCTGACGCGTGAGACGAGCCCCCGCGGCCTGCTCTCCCGCCTCACCGTCCCGATGGGCCTGCGCAGTGGCGGACTGCGCTACAAACGCAAGGCAGAGGCCATGCTGCGTCAAGCCTTGGAGCAGGCGCCGGAGCCGGGTTCCGGATGACCAGCTTCCCTTACCTCGCTCCGCTCTATGCCCTCTGCTCGGCCTTTCTGTTTGCCCTTTCCAACCACTTCACCAACATCGGTCTCGAGGGAACCGACGCGAGATCCGGCACCCTCGTTGCGATCGCGGCCTCCGCCGCGGTCTACTGGCTGCTCTCGCCTCTTTTCGTCGAGAGCTGGTACTGGTTGACGTGGGCCTTCGTCCTGTTTGTCGCCGTCGGCCTGATCCGCCCCTCGCTCTCGTCGGTCCTCGCCACCTCCTCGATCAAGGTCATGGGGCCGACCTTGACGAGCGCACTCACGGCCGCAACGCCGCTCTTCGGCGCCTTCCTCGCCATCACGGTGCTTGGCGAAAACCTCACGCTGCCGATCGCCATCGGCACCGCCGCCGTAATGGCCGGTGCCGTCGTCGCGGCATGGAGTCCGCAAGGCGTGAAGCGGAGTTGGCCGCTCTGGGCTCTCGTGTTGCCGCTCGGTGCATCCGCGATCCGTGCCGTCGGCCACGTCGTCACCAAGACGGGTCTCGTCGAGGTGCCGAGCGCCTCATTTGCGGTCATGGTCTCCAACACCGTTTCCCTCGCCATCGCCCTGATCGCCTTCCGCCTTCAGAGCCGCCCCTTTGTCGGCACCCGCCAAAGCCATCTGTGGTTCATCGCGTCGGGCGTCGCCAATGCGCTCTCGCTCCAGTTCCTGAACAGTGCGCTGCAGGTCGGCGACCTGATCTCGGTGATGCCGATCGTCTCCGCCACCCCGGTCTTCACCATGCTGATGGGCTATCTCTGGTTCGGGCGCGAGATCATCTCGGCACGCACTCTGGTGACCGTTGCGCTGATCGTTCCGGGCGTCATCCTGGTCGCCGTTGCCGGCCGCTGAGCGCGACGCGCCAAAGCTGCGCCGCGCGACACCGGCTCGCGCGCCGATCCGGCAGTGATTGCGGGCACGATGAGGCAATTTTACAGGAGGGGACATCGACCGCTCGATGCCTGCGACGAGAAAGTTATCAGTGGCCAGGTCACTTCATTGAAGCATCGCGTCAATCACCAATTCTCAATCTTCTCGGCTAGATCAATCGCACTATCGATTTCAATGCGCAATTTAACGCACGGTGGTCTTGATGAATGTCCAACAAAAAGCTGCATAATCCTGAGGTGGCGGAAAGTGCGGTCGGAGCGGAAACGGGAATCGTTCATGGATCGAGATCAACGCATCGCACTTGCTAAGTCGAAGGTAAACCGTTTGGTGGACGTGACGTTGCGGCTTCTACGCCTGCGGGCGAGCAACGAGATCCTCGTTTACTCCGGCCTCATCGCCACTCAGGTTCCCTCTTCCTACGCTGCGCATACCTTCAACGAGATTCAAAGCGTGATGTTTGATCACGAACTGATCCGGCTGTGCACCTTGTGGGACAGCGCCGAAAAGGAAAAGCGTGCCTCTGATCGAGACAGCATACCCGCTGTCATCTGGCTGGTTGATCATCCGGAGGTGGTTGAATCCGTGGTGGACGAGACACGTCAGGCTCATGCCGCGAGAGGCACACGTGTCTTCAACACGCCAGATGATCCCGACGAACAGGCTGTCATCGAAGGTATGCTTGCCCAGCATCAGAACGAATTCGCCGAAAGGGAGGCAGAGAAAGCCAGGCAATGGCTATGTGAAGCGATGGACTTAGCTCGCCAAGTGCAAAGCGGACCCTTACTCCGGTCGGTCATTGATTACCGGGATCGCACCGCTCACTTGTTGGCCGCTGACGTATCTCGTCGCAACCCGGATCGGATCGCGAAATTCGGAGACGAGAAACAGCTGTTAGATATCACCGTCGAGATCGTCGATAAGCTGCACCTTGCCGTCAACGGCGCTAGCTTCGACTGGGAAATCTCGAGGCAATTTGCCGCACGAACGGCCAAGGCTTTCTGGAATGGCGTTAAGATCAAGGTGATTGAATGAAGGCTATGGCAGCACCCACCGTGACGGATGTTTTGCTGATAGCTTATGCCTCGACATCGGCACGCCGCATCGTCGTCCAAGGCCCCAGATAGCCAACGAACTCGCGCCATTGGCTTCTTCTTTCCGCCGCTTCTCAGCCGAATGTCGGTTGTCTGAGGAACCCTGGCTGGTCACACTGATGATTCGCGTTCCCAAACTAATCTGGAGTAACCAGATTTACCCGGAAAATTGCTCATCGGCGCCGGCACCGTTTCAATCTTCAACTTGCCACCTTGAAGATCAAATTTCCGTCTTTGCTCGGTGCCATTCCACAGTTCATTCCATGAGGTGTCTACGATGGTAATGAATTCAGATCCCTCCACCCGATACTTACCCGAATATGCGAGCATAGATTTATGAAGTGCGGCGCGCTCTGCATCCGACGTTCCACTCGTTCGCCCGTCGGCGGTGATGATGGCAATCATTCGACCTTCCACGGTGAGGATCATGAAGCCGCTTGGACTGTTCCCGAACAGATGCTGGGGGGCGGGTTCGTCATCAAGCACAGTTTCGAATGCAATTAACTTCCAGTTACCAACGACTTCCGCGTTTTGAAGAATCATATCTGACCACCGATTGTGTGACCTTACGATTTGATTAGCTAACCTGACATCCGTCTGACTTCCCGAGCAACTACCGTATAGCTTTCGAGCGGCACGCTTGGCCACGAAGGAGCATCGCGACCGGTCGTGGTCCTCGAAGTGCTTATGCTTTCGTCCAGAATCAGGGGTGCCTCTGCCATAGCCCTGGACGCACGATATGATCGGCCCTCGTCACCGGTCGATGACCGCAATCTCCACACTCCCCTCGCCGCTGGCTGCTCGTTTGGGGCACAGCATCCCGATTTGTCATCCTCGGGCTTGTCCCGAGGACCCATCGTGCTGCTGGCTCGATTGGCGCGAGCGGCCACCGAACGCGCCGGCACACAGGCTGGGTCTGATCGAGCGCGAAAACCGACACTGGGCCGATCTCACTCCCGCACTGCTGGCGCTGCCCGGAATTCGCACGACGGGAGCCCGTGGAGGAATGGGTCTTCGGGACAAGCCCGAGGATGACACCTGATCAGTTGTCGAGGATGCCAACCGCAAGGTTGTGCCAATTTCGACGACACACGGCCTCGAGCGACGTCCACGTTCCGCTATCGGCAGTTCATCTGTCATGATCCCGAAAGCGGAGTCTGGTCGGGCTGAGCGAGCACCCGAGAGAAGGGAGGCGTCGGCTCCCTCCGCCTCGCGACGCACGCTCTCCCCCGCCCCTCCTATGCTTGACAGCCCGGCACGGTGCCCATATTTGTGCCGTCCGTGGTGATTTGGCCGGCCGGCTTGCAGCCACGTTAAACAACTCGCTAAAATGGCCGTGCGCGACCCGGCAAGGGGTCCAGCCCGGCAATCGAGCGGGCGGACCGGCCGGGTTTTTCTGTTTTGCTGCCCTCGCGAGGGGGCGCAACGGAGGCGCAGATGCGCGATTTGGGTGTCGCTGATCATCCGATCCCGCCGACGTCGAGCGGAGGCGAGACCACGGGCAGCGCGAACGACGTCGTGATGGAGCACGCGCTCGAACGATCCCTCGCCGCCTCGCGCGAGGTCGACGAGCCGTCGAGCGAGGTCGTGCGCTTCACCGACCGTCCGCTCGAACTGGATGGCGGGCAGGTGCTCGACACGTTCCAGGTCGCCTACTGCACCTACGGCACCCTCAACGCCGATCGCTCGAACGCGATCCTCGTCTGCCACGCGCTGACCGGCGACCAGTATGTCGCGAGCCGCAATCCGGTGACCGGCAAGCCCGGCTGGTGGGAGATCATGATCGGTGCGGGCAAACCGATCGACACCGACCGCTACTTCGTCATTTGCGCCAACATCCTCGGTGGATGCCTCGGCTCGACCGGGCCGGCCTCGACCAATCCGGCGACGGGCCGCCCGTGGGGGCTCGATTTCCCGGTGATCACCATCGGCGACATGGTGAAGGCCCAGGCGCGCCTGATCGACCACTTCGGCATCGCGCAGTTGTTCGCCGTGATCGGCGGCTCGATGGGCGGCATGCAGGTTCTCGAATGGGCCTCGCGCTACAAGGATCGCGTCTTCGCCGCCCTGCCGATCGCGACGGCGCCGTGGCACTCGGCACAGAACATCGCCTTCCACGAGGTCGGGCGGCAGGCGGTCATGGCCGACCCCGATTGGCGTGGCGGGCGCTATTTCGAGGATGGGCGCGTGCCGCGCCGCGGACTGGCCGTGGCACGCATGGCCGCCCATATCACGTACCTGTCCGAGGAAGCGCTGGAGCGCAAATTCGGCCGCAGCCTGCAGAACCGCTCGGCCAAGACGTTCTCGTTCAGCGCCGACTTCCAGGTGGAGAGCTATCTGCGGCACCAGGGATCGACGTTCGTCGACCGCTTCGACGCCAACAGCTACCTCTATATCACTCGCGCGATGGACTACTTCGATCTCGTCGCCGACGCGGGCGGCAAACTCGCCAAGGCATTCGACGGCACGGCGACCCGCTTCTGCGTCATCTCCTTCACGTCCGACTGGCTCTATCCGACGCGCGAGAGCCGCGAGATCGTCCAGGCCCTGAACGCGGTCGCCGCCAACGTCTCGTTCGTCGAGGTCGAGAGCGACAAGGGTCACGACGCCTTCCTGCTCGACGAGCCCGAGCTGTTTGCCACCGTCCGCGGCTTTCTCGGCGCGGCGGCGCGCAAGCGCGGCCTGGCGGCGCCCTGAGGAGCTTAAAACCATGCTGGCTCGTGAGGAACCGCCCGTCAAAACGCCCGTCAATCGCGTCGATCATCTTTTGATTGCCGATCTGGTGGCCAAGGGTGCGCGCGTGCTCGACGTCGGATGCGGCGACGGCGCGCTTCTCCAGTTGCTCGAAGAACGCAAACAGGTCGATGGACGCGGCATCGAGGTCACGCGCGAGAAAGTCAACGCATGCGTTGCACGCGGGCTGTCGGTGATCCAGGGTGACGCCGATCGCGATCTCGACAAATACCCGGACAAGGCCTTCGACTACGCCATCCTGTCCCTGACCATCCAGGCGACGCGCCATCCGAAGCCGGTGCTCGAGAACCTGTTAAGGATCGGCCGGCACGCGATCATCTCCTTCCCCAATTTCGGGCATTGGTGGATCCGCGCGCAACTGCTGACCACGGGACGGATGCCGACCACGGTCAATCTGCCTGAGGCCTGGTACGATTCACCCGACGCCCATTTGTGCACCATCCGCGATTTCGTCGACCTGTGCCGGCTCGTCGATGCGCGGGTCGAGCACAAAGTCGCCTTCAATGCGTCGGGCCGGCAGCTCGGCACATGGCTTCCGCTCACGGTGCACAATCTCATCGGCGAGAAGGCCGTATTTCTGCTCACGCGCAGTTGATCGGAATTGGTTCCCTCCGCATGTGCATAAAACGGCGCGGCGAAACAGCGCATAAAAAGTGCAGAAAACACCGATAAACCCCGCCATTCCGACGCTTTCCGGACGCTGCCACGGTAGCCATCCACCGCTTGATGTTGCACCGCGGCAAATGAAGTCTTTGGCGCGGTTCCGATCGGTTGCAATGTTGAACGAACGCGGGATCGCAACGTCGGGAGGCTGTGAAAGTGGCTCGGGGGGGATCGATCTGCGCCGCCATCTGCGGCGCGCTTTTGCTGGCGACGGTGACGCCGGGCTTGGCCGGGCCTGCAGACTATCGGGCGCTGACACTGGGCGGCTACCCTGTGCGCTGGCTTCCGAGCGGTCCGACCGAGCGCATCGTGCTGAGCTACAAGTTCGCCGATCACGAGATCAACCAGCCCCATGCGATCAACTGCAAGGGATTGCGGCCGCCGACCACGGTGCTGCGAACATCGGGCATCGATCGGGACGCATTTCGCGACGCCTTCGTCGCCGCATTTCACCGCTGGCGCGATGTCGCGGACCTGACCTTCGTCGAGGCGGCGCCAGGCGAAAAGGCCAACATTATTGTCGGCGAGCAGATCGATCCGACGGGCTTTGCCTTCACCAATCTCGATCTTGCCGACGAGCCGCGAAACGGCATTCGGCCGATCGTCGGCGCCTCGATCTGCCTCAATCCGAAACGGCACTGGAAGATCGGCTACGACGGCAATCTCGCCGTCTACGACCTAGTGCACACGTTTGCCCACGAAATCGGCCACGTCATCGGCCTCGATCATCCCGTGGGACGCGCGCACCTGATGTCCTTCCGCTACTCCGAAAGCTTGTCGGGACTGTCCGAGGGCGATCGGCTCGGCGCTGTCGCGATTTACGGTCCGAGCCGCCTGCGGTCGGAAATCGTCGCCATGCCGGCACCCAACGGCTCCCCCGAGGCGTGGACGATCACCACGACGATCGGCCGGAGCATCGACGGCGGCTCGGCCGATTGAGATCGTCCGGCCGATTTTTTTGGGGAACGGCAGCATCACACCTGCGTTTGGCTGATGTGGGCGGCGCCGCAGCGCGCTCACATCCCCGCAACAATGCAGGAGAATCATCATGAGCAGGCTTCTACCGGCCGTTGCGATTGCAGCGCTGTTCGCAGGCTCCGCCGCTGTCGCCCAGACAAGTAATCCGAATGGCACGACGAGCCCCGCACCATCGACGCCTTCCGTCACCGCGCCCGCCGCACCTTCGACGGCGCCGGCCGAGAAGCGCGCATCTCCGCCGGGACACATGGGCAGTGCGGCTGCCGAGAACACGATGACCGACGCCCAGGCCAAGAACTGGGTCGATAAGCCCGTCTACAGCTCGGACGACAAGAGCGTCGGCGACGTGGCTGCCATCGAACGCGATGCGTCGGGCAAGGTGACCTCGATGCAGGCCGACGTCGGCGGTTTTCTCGGCCTCGGCAAGACACGCGTGAAGATCATGCCGTCTCAGTTCAAGCTGTCGGGTGATCGCGTGCAGCTCGACCTCACCGCCGATCAGGTGAAGCAGCTGCCGAAGGTCGAGCAGTAACTCGACGTTCGAGGCGCTCCATTCCGCCACTGCGGCCCGTCTCTCCGGAGGCGGGCCGTCAGTTCGGCAGTCGAACCGGAACAAGTTCTGTCAGTCGGCGTGCCAATGTCGGCTTGATAAGTGGCGAAGCCATTTCCTTCTGGGCTTCGACGAGCAGCACCCCGGCAAATGCCGGCGTGAGACGCGCTCCGAACCGTTCGAGCGTCATCGCCGACTTGAGCACGAGCCCGTTGTCGAGCGGTGGCATATGCAGGGCAGCTCCCCAATCGACCGGGCTGAGCAGCGCCTCGGTCAAAAGCCGCTCGAGCTGCGACTGGCTGTACGGGCGGCCATGACCGAATGGCGTCACATCGAAGCGCGCCCAAACTCCGCTGCGGTTGGGCACGATGATCAAGAGCCTCGCTTCCGGCGTCAGCACACGCCAAATTTCCCGCATCAGCGCACTGGCGTGATCCGTCGTCTCGAGGCAATGGACGACGAGCATCAGATCGACGGAATTATCCGGAAGGGGCAAATCACCCTCGTCCACCACCACCGTGTTGACGTCGCCCGACGACGGCCACACAACGGCGCCCTGCATCGAGGGCATGAGGGCGCCGAGCCGACCCGCCTCGCCACGAAACGAGCCGAGGTACGGCGTCGCGAACCCGAGGCCCATCAGGGTCAAGCCATGGCAGCGCCGCCAGCGCGCCCGAATCCGATGCGCCAGAATCCGCCGGACCATGCCCCCCAGCGGGCTCGCGTAGAATTCCAGTAGCTGCCTGACGTCGGTGTGCATGGGAATACTTTATACCACGCGGCGGCCTTTCCAATTCGTCGACAAAAAGTGCTGCATGTCGGGCTGTCGTTGCAATCGCCGGGGTCGCTGGTAGGTTGCTCGCGAGGCAGGTTGCCCGGAAGCCCGGAGCCGATCGCCAGCATGTTCCCGCCAACCCTCGATCCGCCGCCCGATGCGCCCGGATTGCCCAGAGGAGGAGCCCCATGGCCGATCTCCAGATCCATCAGTTCATGTGCCTGAGCGATAACTTCGGCGTTCTCGTCCACGACCCGGCGAGCGGCGCAACGGCCTCCATCGATGCGCCGGAAGCAGATCCGGTCCGCAAGGCGCTGAAGGACAAGGGATGGAAGCTGACGCACATCCTCGTCACGCACCATCATGCCGATCACACTCAGGGGATCGCGGCGCTCAAGGCAGAGACCGGCTGCACCGTGATCGGAGCCGCGGAAGCTGCAAAGGCCACCAAGCTCGACAAAGCGGTTGGCGGCGGAGACGTGTTCAGTTTTGGTGGGCACGAGGTGAACGTCATCGATACGCCCGGCCACACGGCAGGACACATCACGTTCTCGATCCCCGACCAGAAGGTGGCCTTCGTCGGCGACACGCTGTTTGCCATCGGATGCGGGCGCGTGATCGAGGGCACGCCGCAGATGATGTGGGACTCGTTGTCGAAGCTCGCCAAGCTGCCCGGCGACACGATGATCTACTGCGGGCACGAGTACACGTTGTCGAACGCCAGATTTGCGCTGACGATCGAACCGGAGAACGTAGCCTTGAAGGCCCGCGCCGGCGAGGTCGAGGCGCTGCGTGCAAAGGGCCAGATGACGTGCCCGACGCGCCTCGACCAGGAGTTGGCCGTCAACCCGTTCCTGCGGCCTGGGGCGCCCGCGATCCGCAAGCGGCTCGGCCTCGAGGATGCGCCGGATTGGCAGGTCTTCGCCGAAATTCGCGAGCGCAAGAACCGCTCCTAGAGGAGCGAGCGGCACTCGTCACCGAGCGACGTCGCCTCATCAGCCAAGCCTGCGCTCCGCGAGTTCAGGCACCGACGCCACACGGGCGACCGGACCGAACCGGCTTACGAATGCGGCCTCCAACGCCATATCGACCTCGGGCAACGTGACCACTCGCCCGAGATCCACCAGGCTCGTGACACCGTGGGCCGCGACGCCGCACGGCACGATCCCCGAAAAGTGCTCGAGGTCCGGCTCGACGTTGAGCGCGATGCCATGCAGGCTCACCCAGCGCCTCAGACGGATGCCGATGGCCGCGATCTTGTCTTCGACGCCGGCTCCCCGCTCGGGCCGCGCCACCCAGACGCCGACGCGATCGGCGCGCGTCTCCCCCCTGACGCCAAAGGCATCGAGCGTGTCGATCAGCCAGCCTTCCAGGGACGAGACGAAGGCGCGCACGTCCGCCCCGCGCCGCTTCACATCGAGCATCACGTAGGCAACGCGCTGCCCCGGACCGTGGTAGGTGTACTGGCCACCGCGGCCCGTCTGGTAAACAGGGAAGCGATCGGGCACGAGCAGATCCTGCACCTTGGCGCTGGTTCCCCCGGTGTAGAGTGGCGGATGCTCGAGCAGCCAGACGAGTTCGGCCGCCCCACCCGCCGCGACCGCTGCCGCCCGACGATCCATCACGGCAACGGCGGTCTCATAATCGACCGGACCATCGCTGATATACCATTCCACCTCGCTCGCGAGCATACCGCTTCACACTCGAGCCGACGTCA
>JBFWXN010000088.1:0-20853 GCA_050187415.1 Hyphomicrobiaceae bacterium
TCCGCCTCCTCGCCAAGCTCGCCGCTCGCCGTCGCGATCGCCGCGGCTGCGTGTTGCGGCTGGTAGCCGAGATTGACCAGCGCCGAGATGGCCTCGGCCGCCGCGCTGGCGCCCGGGTTCGCATGGGCGGCGCCGTTCAGCGTGGTCCTGCTCGCCACCGGCACATGTAGTCCTGCCATCGTCAGCGCCGGCGCCTTGTCCTTCAGTTCCAGCGCGATCCGCTGGGCGAGCTTTTTGCCGACGCCCGGCGCCTGCTCGATCGCTCCCCCATTGCCGAGCGCGATTGCAGAGGCCAGATCCTGCGGCGAGAGCGTCCCGAGCACGCTCAGCGCCACCTTCGAACCGACACCCTGGATTTGCTGGAGCGTGCGAAACCATGCTCGTTCTATTTCGCTGCGAAACCCGAAGAGGCGGATCGCGTCTTCGCGCACGTGCGTGTCGATGGTGAGCGAAACCTCCATTCCGATCTCGAGGCCTCTCAGCGTGCGCGCCGAGCATTGCACCTCGTAGCCTACCCCGTTGACGTCGATGATCGCGTGCGCCTCGCCGATCGCGTCGACCTTGCCTCTGAGCTTGCCGATCATCCGGGCCTCCCTCAACTGCCGGCCGCACAACGCCTCGTCGGTTGAACTTCGATTCGCATTTGCCCAGGCATCGACGCGCGATAAATTCGAGCCCGTTGCTCTAGGACACGGGAAGTAGGCAGTAAGTCCCGAGCCCCGATAGATATCGTTGCTGACGTCCCTACGCGGAGTGAGGAGGGGTGCGATTGCCTGCAGCCCGGTCTCATTGCCTACTTCCCGTGTCCTAGCTCCTGCGCGCACCCGTGAGCGCCCGATTTCCCTTTTCCTCTGCGGCGATCCGCGCCGCCGGACTGGTCCTGTGATTGGCATGACAAATGGCGATCGCCAGAGCGTCGGCCTCGTCAGCGGTCTCGAAGCGTGCTTTCGGCAGCAACATGGAAACCATCATCTGGATTTGCCGCTTTTCCGCGTGCCCGGCCCCCACCACGGTCTTCTTGATGAGGTTTGGGGGATACTCCGCAACCCGTAGGCCCTTCATGGCGGGGGCGAGCAGCGCCATCCCGCGGGCTTGGCCGAGCTTCAACGTCGCCCGGGCGTTTTCGTTGACGAAGGTCTCTTCGACCGCCGCTTCGAGGGGCCGCCAGGAGGCGAGGATGCCGGTGAGCCCCTCATAGAGCTCGCGCAGCCTATAGGCGAGATCGTTGCCGGTCGACGACGAGATATGCCCGCTGGCGACATAGACCAGCCGCACGCCATCGGATTCGATAACGCCCCACCCGGTTCGCCGAAGCCCAGGATCGATGCCGATAATGCGAATCGCTGCTCCGTGCATGACTGGCGGTAGCACGGACGCACGTGCCGCGCGCCACCCCGCGCACTTTGGTGGGGGAAAAATTTTTTGGACCGGAGATCAGAAATGAGCGGCGCGGAACCGCAGGATGCCGGCTTGCGCAACGGTGGCGGCATAGGGATTTTCGACCAGCGACCGCTGAACGCGGAGGCCGGGAGACGTCGCGCGAAGCTGAAGACCTGCCGCCGCCGTCGCGAGCCCCTGCTGGAGATTGCGGATATAGGCCTCGAAATCGGCCGTGCCCTTACCCTCGTTCATGTCCCCTCCCGCTGCTTGCTTGCCGAGGTTCGATGCCGCCAGTTCGAACCCGACAGTGATTATAGCCGGAGGACTTTAAGGGGCGCCTTCGCCACACGATCGAATTGTCCTCAAATCTAAAGCTTGTCGAAACCTTCGCGGTCGGCGGCGGCCCTCATGCCGCGGTCAGGCGCGCCATCGTCGCCTCGTCCACCTCGAAGTTCGAGAACACAGCCTGCACGTCGTCGTCGTCTTCCAGCGCGGCGAGAAGCTTGAGAATCGTGTCGGCGCGCTCCTCGTCGACCTGGCTCGAGAGCGTCGGCTTCCAGACCGCCTTTACTTGCTCCGGCGGACCGAAATTAGCCTCCAGTGCGCCCGCAACCTGACCCAGCGCCTCGAAAGTCGTGGCCACGAGGTGCCCCTCGTCGTTGCTCTCGACGTCGTCTGCGCCGGTCTCGATTGCCGCCTCCAGCATCGCGTCCGGGGTCGCGACATCCGGCTTGAAGCGGATCTCGCCGACCCGGTTGAACATGTGGCTCACCGAGCCGGTCGCCCCCAGGTTGCCATTGTATTTCGTGAACACGGCTCGCACCGCACCGCCTGTCCGGTTGCGGTTGTCGGTCAAGGCTTCAACGATGACGGCGACGCCACCCGGCGCGTAGCCTTCGTAGCGCACCTGCTCGTAGGTCTCGGCGTCGCCTCCGGCAGCCTTCTTGATGGCTCGCTCGATGTTGTCCTTCGGCATGTTCTCGGCTCGCGCATTCTGGATGGCGAGCCGCAGTCGCGCATTCATGTCGGCATCGGGCACGCCGGTCTTGGCCGCAACCGTGATTTCCCTGGCGAGCTTGGCGAAAAGCTTGGAACGGACAGCATCCTGCTTGCCCTTCCGGTGCATGATGTTCTTGAATTGCGAATGTCCGGCCATGGCTCGATCTCGAAATGTTTATCGCTTCGTCGGGTCGTGTTGCGCGCACGTTGCTGCCGCCTCCCCCGGTCTTATAGGCGATAGCCCGTGAGTAAATCCAGTTCGGGCATGAGGTTGGGGGCGTCTGTGGAGGGCCATCGATTCACCGCGGTCGGAGGCAGAACTTTGACGGGGAACAGGGCGGCCGATGCGTGAATTGGAAGGGGCGGCTGCCGATCGGGGAATACCGCGATGGTCGTGGCATCTCGTGGCGATCGGCGGGGTCTTGTTTCTGCTGGCGTACATGAACTTGTTCTTGCGCTCGAGCCTCGGCGTGATGGCGCCTGCGCTCACCCGCGAAATGGCACTTTCCCCGGCTGCCCTGTCCACGGTCGCCAGCGCGTTCTTCCTGGCCTATGCGGCGATGCAGTTGCCGACCGGCATGTTGCTCGATCGCTTCGGGACCCGGCTCACCATTGCCGGCATGCTGCTCTTCACGACCGCTGGGGCCGCAACATTTGCTGCCGCCGATTCGGTGGTCCTGCTGTGCCTCGGCCGAGTCCTCATGGGTATCGGCTGCGCGGGGATTTTTACCGGCGCCTTTTATGTGCTCGCCGGCTGGCTGGCCGCGGATCGCGTGGTGACGTTGATGGGCACCCTCAACACCTTCGCGGCGGCCGGCACTTTGACCGCGACCACACCGCTCGCCGCCCTGATCGCGTTGATCGGCTGGCGGGAGTGCTATGGGACATTCACCGTGGTGATCGTCGGTCTGCTTGCGGCCGTCGTTCTCGTGATCCGCGATTCACCGCGGGGAAGCGCTCCCGCAGCATCTCGCTCGGAAACGGTCGGCAGCGTGATCGGTGGGGTCGGCGAGGCTTTGCGTCAGCGCGGCATGCTGCGACTCTTGTTGGCAGGCCTGCCAATTTCCGCCTCCACCACGGTGACCGGCGTCTGGGGCGCACCCTACCTGCAGCACGTGCATGGGCTCGATGTCATCGCGAGCGGCAACGTCCTTCTCGCCATGGCGCTTTGCGCCATGGCCGGACACACCGTGCTCGGACTGCTCGCGCGGTACGCCAATTCCGTAAAGACGGCCATGCTGACCGGGATGTCGGGCGTTCTCGCTGCCATGGCGGGCATGGCCTCGATTTCGCATCCGCCCGTCGCGGCCGTGACCGCGCTTTTCTGCCTTCTCGGCTTCTCGGCTTCGTTCCCGATGATCGTGTTTGCTCATGCGCGCGGTCTGGTTGCGCCGCATCTGATGGGGAGGGGGCTTTCGGCCGCCAACATGGGTCTGATGGCAGCCATCGCGCTCATGCAACTCGTATTTGGCTGGATTGTCGGCTTCGTCTCGGGAGCGGGCGTTCCGCCGACCGAGCTCGCCTATCGCACCGGCTTCGGTGTGCAAGCGGCCGTGGCCCTCGTCGCGATCCTCTCCTACCTTCCGATTTCCGACGTGAAGCCGAGGGCGTAGCGAACACCCGGAACCGGGCCGGCATCGCCACCGCGTAGAAGCACGGTTGGCAACGCTCGGGCGGGCAATCTACGCTTTCGCAGAACCAGCCGATGGAGACGCCCGTGTCGATCAACGCCAGACCTCTCGAATGCCTCAAAGGATTGAAAATATTGGATCTGTCTCAGTTCGAGGCAGGTCCGTCCTGCACCGAGGCGCTGGCGTGGATGGGTGCCGAGGTCGTCAAGGTGGAGAACCCCAAGCTGGGCGATCCGGGTCGTGCGGCGGTCTACGGCAGCCCCGACAAGGACAGCCACTACTTTCTCATCTTCAACGCCAACAAGAAGTCGATCACGGTCGATCTGAAATCACCGGAAGGAAAGCAGCTCTTGCTCGACCTCGTCGCCAAGGCGGACGTCATGGTCGAAAATTTCGCGCCCGGCGCCATCGAGCGTCTGGGCCTCGGCTGGGACATTGTCTCGAAGATCAACCCGGGCCTGATCTACGCGCAGGTGAAGGGCTTCGGCGAGGGTAGTCCCTACGAGAAAAACCTTGCGTTCGACATGATCGCGCAGGCGTGCGGTGGTGTCATGAGCATCAGCGGCATGCCCGACGGCCCACCGATCAAGCCGGGCCCCACCATCGGCGACACGGGCACAGGCATGCTGCTCGCCATCTCGATCCTCTCCGCCTATGTCGAGAAGCAGCGGACCGGCAAAGGCCAGCGCCTTCAGGTCGCCATGCAGGACGCGATGCTGCATTACATTCGCATCGCCTTCTCGACACAGGCTCGCACCGGCAAGGCGGCCGGCCGGGCGGGGGCGAAGACGCTGTCGGGAGCCAACCCGCCGGTCGGGATCTATCCGTGCAAGCCGGGCGGACCGAACGACTGGGTCTACATTTACACGAGCCGCGGCAACCCCGAGCACTGGAAGCGCCTGGCTCGTCTCATCGGCCGGCCGGAACTCGCCGACGATGCTCGTTTCGCCACGATAGAGGCCCGTGCCGAACGCGAGGCAGAAGTCGACCAGATCATTGCGTCGTGGACGCGCGGGCAGACCAAGCAAGAGGCGATGCGCCTGGTGGGTGACGCCGGCATCCCAGCGGGTGCCGTGCTCGACACGATGGAGTTGCACGACGACCAGTCATTC
The DNA here is from genome assembly GCA_050187415.1 of Hyphomicrobiaceae bacterium. Classification (GTDB taxonomy): domain Bacteria; phylum Pseudomonadota; class Alphaproteobacteria; order Rhizobiales; family Hyphomicrobiaceae. The sequence goes on from JBFWXN010000088.1 coordinate 5,123, forward strand.
CGTGACCGCGGTATCATGCAGGTGATGGAGCACCCGAAAGTGGGCCCGTTCCAGATGCCTGCATGGCCGGTGCGCCACGACGGCAAGCCGCCCGAAGTGCGCGCGTCGCCGATCCTCGGCGAGAATACGGGTGATGTTCTGAGGACCTGGCTTGGAAAGAGCGACGAGGAGATCGGTGCGCTCAAGACGGCCCGCATCGCGGGGGCTTAGTTGCGTTCGATTGGGGGTGTCGGGAGACGTCGCGACAGAAGGCGACGTCTCCTGCCCGCACGATCTATGTGTCCTGCAAGCTCGTCAGCGAATCGATTGCCCAATTAATGCGATCGAGAAGGTGCTTGCGCTGCGCCTCCAATTCCCGGATCCGCCCCTCGGCCGCCTCGAGCGCGGCCTTCGTGCGTTCAAACTCGGCTTCGAGGTTCGCTGGAAGCGCGGCCGACCGGCCCGCCGAGCCGCCGCCCGCCTTGGTGGCGCGACCGGGCGCTGTTTTGGCCCGCTTTTTTGCCTTGCCGGATGTCCGGTCTGCCATTCCGCCGCTCCGCCAACCCTCGGACGCAGGGCCAATCAAGCCATCAGTCGAATGAGGAAGCTCAATTCACCGCAAACCGCGATCATGCATCACCCGCTGCTTCCATCTCGACCATCTACCTTAAGAAAGCAAGCGTGTGACGCATTGACAGAGGCGGCCTCACTGCACAATTTCCTGACACCGATACGCACGATCCACACTTCGAGTTGCCACACCGGATCGCGCAAGAGCGCGCCGCAGCCGGCATCCAAAGCGCGAACATTGTTCACATCCGCCTCGAGAGGACATTCAATGACAGTTAAGGTCGCCATCAACGGCTTCGGCCGCATTGGCCGCAACGTGTTGCGCGCCATTATCGAATCGGGTCGGACCGATATCGAAGTCGTGGCCATCAATGACCTCGGCCCTGTAGAAACGAATGCCCATTTGCTGCGCTTCGACAGCGTCCACGGGCGCTTCCCGCACGAGGTGAAGGTTTCTGGCGATACGATCGATGTGGGACGCGGCCCGATCAAGGTAACCGCGGTTCGCGATCCGGCCCAACTCCCACACAAGGCCATGGGAGTGGACATCGCCCTCGAATGTACGGGGATTTTCACGTCGAAGGAGCAGGCGTCCGCCCATTTGAAGGCGGGCGCCAAACGTGTGCTCGTCTCGGCTCCTGCGGACGGCGCAGATCTGACGGTGGTGTTCGGCGTCAATCACGAGAAACTCACGAAGGAGCATCTCGTCGTCTCCAATGCCTCGTGCACCACAAACTGCCTCGCTCCGGTCGCCAAGGTGCTGAATGACACCGTCGGTATCGAGCGCGGCTTCATGACCACGATCCACGCCTTCACAGGCGACCAGCCTACGCTCGACACGATGCACAAGGATCTCTACCGCGGCCGTGCTGCCTCACTTTCGATGATTCCGACGTCAACCGGCGCCGCCAAGGCGGTGGGGCTCGTGCTGCCTGAGCTGAACGGCAAGCTCGATGGAACGGCGATCCGTGTGCCCACGCCCAACGTCTCGGTCGTCGATTTCAAATTTGTCGCGAAGAAGAAGACCTCGAAGGACGAGATCAACGAGGCGATCAAACGCGCAGCCGGCCAGGCGCTGAAGGGCATTCTGGGTGTAACCGACCAGCCCAACGTCTCGATCGACTTCAACCATGACAGCCACTCGTCCATGTTCCACCTTGACCAGACCAAGGTGATGGACGGCACGCTTGTTCGCGTCCTGTCCTGGTACGATAACGAATGGGGCTTCTCGAACCGCATGAGCGACACCGCCGTCGCCATGGGCAAGCTACTCTAAAGGCTGCGCTCGGAGAGACGAGTAAGGGACCGGCCTGTCGCTCAGACCGGTCCCCATTCGATTTTCCAGTTAGGCGAGAGAGTATCTCGTCAGATCGCCGTATTCGCCCAGTACGGCACGGCGTTGTAGTGTTGGTGCGTACGCGTTTCCCATGCGCGATCATCCCAAGCGTTGCCGGCAAACTCCGGGGCGGCACGAAGCTGCTCTTCCGTGATGCCGGTGCGGTATCCACCAAGCGCCGGGTCGTACTTCAGCGTGCTCCATGGCACAGGGTAGTGATTTTCCCCAAGGCCGAGGAAGCCGCCGAAACTCATGACGGCGTAAGTGACGCGGCCGGATAGCTTGTCGATCATGAGGTGGTCGATCTCGCCGACTTTCGCATCACCTGCGCCATAGACATTGGTGCCATGCACGTTGTCGGAGGAAATAAGCTGATGGGTCGACTGGGCGGTCACCATGGGAACTGCTCCTTCGATCGTTGATCCTGAATGAAAAACGGTCGGCGACGGCAATCGTTCCGTGGAGATGGAGCGAGGGATTGGCCTTCTCGGGGTGCGCTGGGGGCGGCCGATTGCCAAATGCATGCTCGCTCGCCATCATCGCGTCGTCGGTCGCCGCTTGCTCGAGCGGACCGATCATGTTCGAGGCGTCACGCCACTGCGCGGGGAATAGATGTCCACGGAAACACCTAACGAATCGAACTCGGTTCCTGCGCGGCCTTCGGCCACCATCATGCTCGTGCGTGACGGCGCCGACGGCATCGAGATATTCATGGTCGTGCGCGACCGGCCGATGGATGGCGCCATGGGAGCCGTCGTCTTCCCCGGCGGCAAGATCGACGAGGAAGATCGCCATCCCGAAAGTTGGAGCCACCTCGTTGCGCCCCAATCGCATCCGGAGCTGCCCTATTGGCTGGCTGCCATGCGCGAGACGTTCGAGGAGGCCGGCGTCGTCATCGCAAGGCCGAAAGGCGCCACGGCCGGCGATCTCGGAGCCGCTCGGGCTCGCGAAATGGTCGCGACCTACCGAGATCGCTTGCTCGACCGCAAGATCACGTTCGCCGAAATCATCCGAACGGAAGGTCTGGTGCCGGCGCTCGATCACATGGTGCACTTTGCCCACTGGCAGACGCCGTTCGGGCTGCCGAAGCGCTTCGATACGCATTTCTTTCTCGTCTCGTCGCCGGAAGGGCAGGAGCCGATTCACGACGGCCGCGAGATGGTCGACTGCTTCTGGATACCGCCGGGCCGCATCGTAGAGGAGGCGAACTCGGGTCAGCGCACGCTCGTTCCGGCGACGCGTCTGAACCTCGAGCTGCTCGCGGAAAGCCGCACCGTTGCCGAGGCCATGGAGCGGGCGCGCGCGCGCTCGGTAATCATGGTCCGGCCGGAGCGCTTCAAGATGGACGATGGCGTTTGGGCGGTGAGGATCCCGACCGAGGCTGGATACCGCACGTCGGTTATTCCGTCCTCCAGCCAGCGCCGAGCCTGAAAGACACGTGATCTCAGAGGACCGTCAGCCGCGGTATGGCCGATCTTCCCGATCTCGCGAAGACTGAGCTCGCGATTGTCGAGCGCACCAACCAGTTCCGGAAGGAGCAGGGGTTGGGACAGGTGCGCCGCAATCGAGCACTGGACCGGGCGGCGCAAAGCTTTGCCCGGTATCTGGCCAAATCGGGCAAATTCGCCCACGAGGCCGACGGCCGCCAGCCTGCCGAGCGGGCCAAGGCGGCAGGTTACTGGTACTGCGCGATTGCCGAAAATCTGGCCCTCAATCTCGATAGCCGCGGGTTTACTGTCGAGAAGCTGTCACGCGACACGGTGGAAGGTTGGAAAGCCTCGCCCGGTCATCGCAAGAACCTGATGCTTGCGGGCGTGACAGAGACCGGTGTCGGCATCGCGCAGGCTCCGGCGGGCCATCCCAAGTTCCTGTCTGTCCAGTTGCTGGCGCGGCCATCGAGCCTCGCCTACGAATTCACGGTCGCGAACAAAAGCTCGACGTCGGTGTCATACGCCTTCGCCGGCAGGACGCACGAGGCTCCGCCGCGCTCGGTCGCGACGCACAAGGTCTGTGAGCCGGGCAAGCTGGCCTTCACGCGATCGGGCGGTTGGCTGCTGGGTGGGAGCCTCGATGCGGAGTTCGCCGTCTCTCGCAAAGCCGCTTTCGTCATCGAGAACGGAAGCGACGGCAAACTCCGCGTGACCGAGCAGAAATAAGTCATCGCTCGATCCGGCCGTCCCTAGCCGGCCGGTATTTGTTTCAGGAGCTGCGTTATCATCCTGCTACGGACCTCGGGCATCTCGATGTCGCGCGGGCGAAGCACGCGCGCTTCGAGGAAATACCCCGTGAGGGCGAAACCGGCGACAAGGTCGGCCCCCGCCACGCCGCCCTGTACCCGCCCGGCGAGGAACCCAGGTAGAGCCAATAGACGATCCTTATAGGGCTCGCCCGCCGATGCCGAAACGGCTCGGCCGGTTCTCGGCGAAACATAGATGAGCTGATCGTTGCTGCCCGTCGCCGCGCATTGCGTGAGATCGAGGCCATAGCCAAGCTCGTCGAGGAGAGCGAGTTCCCAGCGGACGAACAAGGCGGGCCATACGCTGTCGTCGTCGAGGAAACCCAGCACGAACAATGTGACTTCGAACAGGGCCGGATGCGGGTCGCGCTCGGCGAGAAGCCGCGACAGCATCGCCATCGACGACAGAGCCGCCAAGCGTGACGGAACGGCCGCGGCCATGGCCTCAGCCGCGAAACCCCGGCGCAACTCGACCCCGAAATGTCCGAGTTGCTCGCTCAGCCGGCCCTTCCATTGCACGTCGACATGGTTGCCTGTTTGCAGGACGGGCCGCAGTCGGCGCGAGCGCCCGCCGTGCACGAAGCCGAGGTGCCGCCCATGCTCGCGCGTCAAAAGCTCCGCCAGAGCCGCCGTCTCGCCGTGCGGGCGCACCGACAGCACGATCGCCTCGTCGCTCCAATTCATGAGTCTGACCTTAGCATGGCCCGGGCACACCCCACGCCCATGTCGGCACGACCGGCGGTTGCCATACAAGGCCGCTTGCGATCTGATCGACTGCAAAGTTGCTTGGAGGCACGCCTGTGATCATTGCTGTCGTACAGATTCCGATGCCGAAGCGCCCGAAGGAAGCAGCCGTCGTCGCGCAGACAAAATCCGCTCCAACCTATCGCGCTCTCGCCGCCAAGGGTCTGCTGCGCAAGGATTATCTCAATGGCGATGCCGGCGGTGGCGGCGTTTACACGTGGGTCTCGCGCGAGGCGGCCGAGGCCTTCTACAACGCCGACTGGTTCACCAAGGCCGAGGCGACGTTCGGCGTTCGCCCTACGGTCAGCTACTACGACACGTACGTCACCGTCGACAACATCAAGGGCGAGACCATCGTCCGCGATTGACCGAGCCTCGAATCGGCAGAGCGGATGCATCGCCATGGCAAAGCAGGCTGCGATCACCTACATTGCGAATCGCAGGGCTGCGAGGTGCGTCAGGGCACTATCGACCCGGGGGCCTATAACTTCCGCATGGGAGCTGTCCCTGGCCGGGCTCGTGGGCTTGGTCACACGGCGCCCACCTACAATTGTAGGGACCACGCGGGACGATCGCCTAAACGGCCATCGCGGCTCTGCACTCGGACCTCGGTGGCGCCGTTTCTCCAAAGGACGGAGGCTGCCATGGATTCCGCGGACCCGATCATGCTTGCTAAAAAGCGTCTGCGCGAAGAGGCCAAGTCACGGCGTGCCGCTATCCCCGCAGATCAACGAAGCGCCGCCTCGGCGCTTCTGGCGGAACGCGGCCTTGGCGATCTGCCCGGTTTCCGTTCCTCGTCTGTGGTCTCTGGCTTCCTTGCGATCGGCGAGGAAGTCAATCCAGGCCCCCTCATGAACCGACTGCATCGGGCCGGGGCGACGATTTGCCTTCCCGTGATGGTCGGCAAGGGCAAGCCGCTGATGTTTCGGGCCTGGGCACCGGGGGCGCCGCTCCGGACCGTTGTTTGGTGCATTCGCGAGCCCGACGAACAGGCCCCCGTCGTCGAACCCGACGTGCTTCTCGTGCCGCTGCTCGCGTTCGATCGCACGGGCATGCGAATTGGCTATGGCGGCGGCTTCTATGATCGCACGATAAGCGGGCTGCGCAGCCGCAAGCCCATCGTCACGGTTGGTCTTGCCTACGCAAGTCAGGAGGTCGACGCCGTCCCGCATCTCGATTATGACGAGCGGCTGGATTGGGTGCTCACCCCGGAGGGCCTGATCCGCTGTTCTCTCTGACGGGAAATCGCTCCTGATGCGCATTCTGTTCCTCGGCGACGTTGTCGGGCGCGCCGGCCGAAAGGCCATTATCGACGGTCTGCCGAGGTTGATCAGCCGCTACAAGCTCGATTTCGTGGTCGTCAACGGCGAGAATGCGGCGGGTGGGTTTGGCATCACAGAAAGCATTGTTCGTGACTTTCTCGACGCCGGGGCCGACGCGGTGACGCTCGGCAACCATTCATTCGATCAGCGCGATACGCTCGTTTTCATCGAGCGCCAGGACCGGCTGATCCGCCCGCTCAATTACCCGCCGGGGACGCCAGGCCGGGGAGCAGGCCTCTACCGGGCACGCAATGGTAGCGAGGTGCTGGTGGTCCAGGGCATGGGCCGCGTTTTCATGCCCGAACTGGACTGCCCCTTCCGAGCGATCGAAGCCGAAGTGGCCGCCTGTCCTCTGGGGTCCGGCGCCGATGCCATTATTGTCGATTTCCACGCCGAGGCGACGAGCGAGAAGCAGGCGATGGGCGCATTCCTCGACGGTCGCGTGTCCTGTGTCGTGGGCACGCATACCCACGTGCCCACCGCGGACGATCGAGTCTTGAAGAATGGAACGGCGTTCATGACAGATGCCGGCATGTGCGGCGATTACGAATCTGTCGTGGGAATGGAAATCGAGGAGCCGATCAACCGCTTCTTGACACGCATACCGAGAGGCCGGTTCGAGCCGGCAATGGGCCCTGCAACTCTCTCGGGCTTTGCCTTTGAAACCGACGACGCGACGGGTCTCGCGCGGCATGCCAAAGCAATACGGCTCGGTGGTGCTTTGGCACCGACCGAGCCGTTGTTCTGGGTCGAATGAGAGAAAGAGGCCGGCTCCTTCTTTTTGCCCAGCGGGGGCACCGCTGGCTTGCAGGTTGGAGCACCTGAACTCGCGGCGCTCGTTTGGTCACGCCTGTTGGGCGACGGGAGTGACCGGCGATGCGACTCGTCTCCACCAGTGGTTTGAGGATCGCGCCACACTGGTAAACAAAGTCTTAAAGTTGCCCAGACCGCCGCCGGCACCGGTCCGGGCGCGAGACGGCACCGATTTGACCGCCAGCCCCCACGCGCGAGACCATGCGCGACAAATCGTGCCAACCCGCGTCGGCCCTCCAGTCTTTGACCCGCGTGGGTTGCACAGTTCCGGGCGCTGGGCTAACTCAGGGCAACACCATGTGCGTCGTTGCAGCCGAACGGCGGAGATCTGCCGGTTCTGTGATTGCGCCTAGCCTAGCCTCGGATCGCGCCAGTCTCGCTTCCCGCCAGCTCTCGGATCGAGCATGACATTGCTGCTCAATGACTATCTGCCGATCGCGATTTTCATCGGCGTCGCCCTGTTCATCGGCGGCGCGCTGATGGTGGCGCCGTGGCTGGTCGCGTACCGCAATCCGGACTCCGAGAAGGTCTCGGCATACGAATGCGGCTTCAACGCCTTCGATGATGCGCGCATGAAGTTCGATATTCGCTTCTACCTGACGGCCATCCTGTTCATCATCTTCGATATCGAGGCGGCGTTCCTCTTTCCGTGGGCGGTCGCGTTCACGTCGGCGGGAGAGGCGGGCTTCTGGGCCGTGATGCTGTTCATCGTCGAGCTGGCGCTCGGCTACATCTATGTATGGCGCAGAGGAGCGCTCGAATGGGATTGATCATGCCCGGCCAGACCGTATTCGACCGACCCGCTTTCGATCGGCCGGGCGAGAGCGGCGCCGGCGCAAGTCTCGCGAGGCCCGGCGACCGTGGCATGACCGAGATCAACAACACCCTCGCCGACAAGGGGTTTCTCGTCACGACCACCGACGATCTGATCAACTGGGCCAGGACCGGCTCGCTGATGTGGATGACGTTCGGTCTCGCCTGCTGTGCCGTCGAGATGATGCAAGCCTCGATGCCGCGCTACGACGTCGAGCGGTTCGGCTTCGCGCCCCGTGCATCGCCCCGGCAGTCCGACGTGATGATCGTCGCCGGCACGCTGACCAACAAGATGGCGCCCGCGCTCCGCAAGGTCTATGACCAGATGCCGGAGCCGCGCTACGTGATTTCCATGGGCTCGTGCGCCAACGGCGGCGGCTATTACCATTACAGCTACGCCGTGGTCCGCGGCTGCGATCGCATCGTGCCTGTCGACGTCTACGTGCCAGGCTGCCCGCCGACGGCCGAGGCACTGGTCTACGGCATCTTGCTCTTGCAAAAGAAGATCCGTCGCACCGGCACGATCGAGAGGTAGCACACCGGATGCCGCATGGGCATCCGGAAGCGCCAGCGACGCCGTGCAGGCCCGAACGCTTTGATTGAGAGACAGCAACGTGACCAATCTCGGTGAGCATGCCGCGGCTACGGTGGGTGGTGCACTGATCGCCTCGACGCAGGCCTTCGGCGAGGTCACGCTCAACGTCAAGCGCGATCGTATCGCGAGCGTCCTGAAGAAACTGCGCGACGATCCCGAGCTTCAGTTCGAGGTCCTGCTCGACATTACCGGCGTCGACTGGCCGGCGCGCGAGGAGCGGTTCGACGTCGTCTATCATCTGCTGTCGATGCGCAAGAATCTGCGCATCCGCATCAAGTTGACGACGAATGAGGCCGAGCCTGTACCCAGCGTCATCGATGTGTTTCCGACGGCCAACTGGCTGGAGCGGGAAACCTATGACATGTACGGTATCCTGTTTTCCGGCCATCCTGACCTGAGGCGCATCCTCACTGACTACGGCTTCGAGGGCTATCCGCTGCGCAAGGACTTCCCGCTCACGGGGTTCAAGGAGGTGCGTTTCGACGACGAGTTGAAGCGTGTCGTCTACGAGCCGGTTCGTCTCACGCAGGAGTTCCGCCAATTCGACTTCGAAAGTCCGTGGGAGGGCGTCGACTACGTCCTGCCGGGCGACGAAAAGGCCAAAGAGCCACCGAAGCAGTAGGGTTGTCGCCGATCATGAGCCGGAGTTGATTCAGTGCTCTCGAGGTTTCTGGCAGCGCTCGCGTTGACGCTGGCCGTCGCCGCGACGTTTGCCTCCGGCGCTCACGAGGGACTTGCGCTCGCCGGCGGGACGAAGCCGCTGAAGCTTCCCGAACGCCCGTTCCCTTCGGTCAGCCCGAAGTCTGTCGAGCACGGCTGCGCCGTCTGGGGCGAGGCGCTCGCGACGTGCCTCGCCGAGCCAGAGGCGGCGGAATTCTCGTATGGCAATGCAAGGAAAATGTGAGAGTGCCCCCGCGCCCCCAAAGGGTGCCCCATCGACAGGTTTTGCCATCAGGTTCGCCCCATCAGGATCAACCATGAAGCCCACGCTTGCCGCCGGCCTTGCCGATAGCCACGCCTACGACGTCACGGCGGACAACACCGTCCCGCGACTCGCCATGGACCGCTCGACCTTCGACGATATTCCGGAGGTGCTGGCAACGGCCTACATGGTGGTGATGATGGAAGGCGCCTGCACCAAGCTCTTGCGGCCTCATCTCGACCCCAACGAGGGCTCGCTCGGCATAGCGGTGAACGTCACGCATCTGGCGGCAACCGTGCCGGGGCAAACAGTCACGGTGACAGCCACCATCGAGAAAGTGGAAGGCCGCAAGATTACGTTTCACGTCGCGGCCCACGATGGCATCGACAAGATCGGCGAGGGCACTCACCAGCGGGCGATCGTCCCCTGGGATCGCTTCAAGGCCGGTGTACAGGCGAAGGCAAAGAAAGCCACCGCAGGTGCTTGATGCGCCGGCCGTGGATGGCTCCGGCCGAGCTTCCTCGCATGGGCACACCATCTTGGGGGCTAGCGCTGGGAGCTTCGGCGCTTTATGGACAGGCGACGCGACTTCCACCCCGGGTGCACCGCCAGAGCTGGACGAGACGACCTCATGGCCGAGACCGAGATCCGCCCCTTCACCATCAACTTCGGACCCCAGCATCCGGCCGCTCACGGCGTTCTGCGCCTCGTCCTCGAGTTGGACGGCGAGGTGGTCGAGCGCGTCGACCCGCATATCGGCCTCCTGCATCGTGGCACCGAGAAGCTGATCGAGCACAAGACCTACCTTCAGGCGATCGGCTATTTCGACCGGCTCGACTACGTGGCGCCGATGAACCAGGAGCACGCCTTCTGCCTTGCGGCAGAAAAGCTGCTTGGGCTCGAGGTACCAAGGCGCGCGCAGCTCATTCGCGTCCTTTATTCCGAGATCGGCCGGATTCTCTCGCATCTCCTCAACGTCACCACGCAGGCCATGGACGTCGGGGCGCTGACGCCTCCGCTCTGGGGTTTCGAGGAACGCGAAAAGCTCATGGTGTTCTACGAGCGCGCGTCGGGAAGCCGGATGCACGCCAAGTATTTTCGCATCGGTGGCGTCCACCAGGATCTGCCGCCCGATCTTGTCAAAGACATCTACGATTGGTGCGACCCATTCCTGAAAGTCTGCGACGACATCGAGGGCTTGCTCACAGAGAACCGCATTTTCAAGCAGCGCAACGTCGATATCGGTGTGGTCGCGCTCGACGACTGCCTGCGCTGGGGCTTTTCGGGCGTCATGGTGCGTGGTTCCGGTGCCGCCTGGGATCTGCGCAAGGCGCAACCTTACGAATGCTACGACGAGATGAATTTCGACATCCCCGTCGGCAAGAACGGCGACTGCTACGATCGTTATTGCATCCGGATGATCGAGATGCGCGAAGCGGTCCGCATCATGAAGCAGGCGTGCGAGAAGCTGACGAGCCCGGAAGGGCAGGGGCCAGTTTCGACGGCCAACAAGAAAGTCGTGCCTCCGAAACGGGCCGAGATGAAGCGCTCGATGGAAGCGCTGATCCATCATTTCAAGCTCTATACCGAGGGTTTCCACGTGCCCGAGGGTGAAGTTTACGCCTGCGTCGAGGCCCCAAAGGGCGAGTTCGGCGTCTATCTCGTGGCGGACGGATCCAACAAGCCCTATCGCTGCCACATCCGTGCGCCCGGCTATGCCCACCTGCAGGCGATGGATTTCCTGTGCCGCGGCCACATGCTGGCAGACGTCTCTGCCGTGCTCGGCTCGCTCGACATCGTGTTCGGCGAGATCGACAGGTAGGCGGTACGGCACACGGCCGGCGACCGGGCTGACGATGCGCGTGGGCCCGCCGCTCGTTATTCGTCGCTGCTTATGCAGCTCAACTTTGAATTTGTCGGCTCGGCCGCACCAGTTCGCGCGCCGATCGAACCGGCCCGGGAGCGACTATCGCGCATCGGTGTTTCCGGGCCTGCCTCTATCTGAGGCTGGCGCATCGGCCAATAACGAATCATAAAGGCACGGGATGGGGAGTCGGCGCCATCCGTGAGCACTGTAAGGGAGCCTCGCATGCTCGTCGATTGGATGTTCTGGCTGGCCGTGGCCGCCTTCGCCTGGGGACTCTCGTTAGCGAGCTATCGATGGTTCGCCGTCCACAATGGCTGGCCGATGGGCGAGTGGCAGGCCCATCGACCCGGTCTGCCGATCGCGATCGGCTTGTTCTCGATCCTCTTTGCCACTCTGTTCGCCGTCGCGCGAGGCGGGACATCGATCTACTATTTGCCGCTTCTTGGCGTCTTTGGGGCTCTCGCCTGGACTGCGGTGTTGCGCGTGGCGGCCCAGTCGGCATTGCTGCTGGCTCCGCTCTCGACGATCGCCTTGATCGTGCTGTGGATGACGGCTGTCTCCCATTTTCCGGTCGCCGAAGCTACGTTCTATCGGCCGGATGGCTCGATCGTGGGCGGCACTGCGGCAACTGATCGCGAGGCTGACATCGCCGCCCGCGATCGTGGTATGACCGCGACCGAGCAAAGAGGCGGCCCTTCGCCCCTTTCCCGCCGATAAGACCCTCTGCTTTGAGAAGGACACCATGGCCGTCCGCCGCCTGAACCCCGAGCAGCCCGCCTCATTCGCCTTCACGCCTGAAAATCTCGAATGGGCGAAGGAACGGATCGCCCAGTATCCGCCCGGTAAGCAAGCCTCGGCAGTGATCCCTGTGCTGTGGCGTGCGCAGGAACAGGAGGGCTGGACGACCGAGCCCGCCATCCGCGCCGTCGCCGACATGCTCGGCATGGCGTATATTCGGGTCTACGAGATTGCGACCTTCTACACGATGTTTCAGCTTTCGCCTGTGGGCAAGAAGGCACACTTTCAGGTGTGCGGCACGACCCCGTGCATGTTGCGCGGCTCGGAGAGCCTGATGGAGGTCTGCCGCGCCCGGATCCATCACGATCCGCATCATCTCTCGGCTGACGGCGACTTTTCGTGGGAAGAGGTCGAGTGCATCGGCGCGTGTGCCAACGCGCCCGTCGTCCAGGTCCTCAAAGATGTCTGGGAGGACCTGACACCCGAGACCTTCGAGAAGGTGATCGACGGCTTTGCTGCCGGCAATCCGCCGAAGGCCGGCAGCCAGATCGGCCGCGTGGCGTCCTCACCGGAAGGCGTCGCCACCACTTTGAACGAGACTGCACTCTACGACGGCTCCAAAGTCGGCGGATGGCAGGCAGCATTCGCCGAGCGCGAGAAAGCCGCGGCCGCGGCAGCCGCGAAAGCAGCCGCCGAGGCGCAGGCTAAGTCCTGACCCGCATTGGACGCGAAGGGAGGCCGCCATCCAGCCCGACACGGAAAGCGAAACGCCCGACGTGGCCTATCCGCGTCGGCTCATGCTTTTCGCCGTGCTGGAAGCGGCCTCGGTTCTGCTGGTGCTCTTGCCGTGCCTCGTCTATCTCTTCGTTCTGGATAATGGGTTGAGCGAGCAGGAGCTTATGCTCTATCTGGTTGGACTGCTCGTCGTGCAGGCTCTAATCGTCGTCCTCCTTCTTTGGAAACTCAGGATCCTTCAAGGACCTCAGGCGGAAAAACGAGATGCTCGCTGATCAAGACCGCATCTTCACGAACATCTACGGCTTCCACGATTGGAGCCTCGAGGGTGCGCGCAAGCGTGGCCTTTGGGATGATACCAAGCGCTTGATCGACAAAGGCCACGACTGGATCATCAACGAAATCAAAGCATCGGGCTTGCGCGGCCGCGGCGGCGCCGGCTTTCCGACCGGGCTCAAATGGTCGTTCATGCCGAAGAACGACACCCGCCCGTCGTATCTGGTCGTCAACGCTGACGAATCGGAACCCGGCTCATGCAAGGATCGCGAGATCATGCGGCACGATCCGCATCATCTCGTGGAAGGCTGCCTGCTGGCCTCATTCGCCATGCGCGCCCACACCTGCTTCGTCTATGTCCGGGGCGAGTTCATTCGTGAGCGCGAACGCTTCGAGGCTGCCGTCAAACAGGCCTACGAGGCCAAACTGATCGGCAAGAACAACGTCCATGGCTGGGACTTCGATCTCGTCGTGCACCATGGCGCGGGCGCCTACATCTGCGGCGAGGAAACGGCCCTGCTCGAAAGCCTCGAGGGTAAGAAGGGCCAACCGAGGCTGAAGCCTCCTTTCCCCGCCAATACGGGGCTCTACGGGTCGCCGACGACCGTCAATAACGTCGAATCGATCGCCGTTGTCCCGACCATACTTCGGCGCGGCTCGGCATGGTTCGCCGGCATCGGGCGGCCGAATAACACAGGAACGAAACTGTTCCAGATCTCCGGCCACGTGAACAAGCCCTGCGTGGTCGAGGAGGCGATGTCGATCCCCCTGCGCGAGTTGCTCGAGAAACATGCGGGTGGCGTCCGGGGCGGTTGGGACAACCTGCTTGCCGTCATCCCTGGAGGTTCGTCGATGCCGTGCATCGCGGCGACGGATTGCCAGGAGCTGCTGATGGATTTCGACACCATGTCGGCACTGAAGTCGGGCCTCGGCACGGCAGCGGTGATCGTCATGGATCGTTCGACCGACATCATCAAGGCGTTCTCTCGCATCGCCTATTTCTATAAGCACGAGAGCTGCGGCCAGTGCACGCCGTGTCGCGAAGGCGTGGCCTGGATCTGGCGATTGATGGAACGCATGGTCCGGGGCGACGCCACCAAGGACGAGATTGACCTGTTGTTCAGCGTGACCAAGCAGGTCGAGGGGCACACCATCTGTGCCTTCGGCGAGGGGGCGGTCTGGCCGATCCAAGGCTTTCTGCGCAACTTCCGCACGGTCATCGAGGACCGCATCGACCAGCGAATTGCGGCAGAGGCACGGCAAGCCGCCGAGTGATAGCGGCGAGCTACCGCTGGCCTGCCCCTGCAAGTCGGGTGATCGACCGGCGCAGGGGTTTCGGCAAGGTCTCAATGACGCACTTGAGGCGCCGACGCAGGCGAAGATAACTTCGCGTATAGAGCCAGCCCTTTGTTGAAAGCGGTACGGCATAGTCCCGAACCAGGACGATACCGTCTGCGAAATCTGTTTTGTAGGTATGGCGAGGGGGGAGCAGGTCGAGTTCATCCCGACCCGTGGTGATTGCGCGCGCGACGACGTGCTCGAGCAACAGCCCGCCAGCGCCGAACTTTTCAAAGCTGGGCTCGAAGACAGCCACGTGCAGAAACGAGGTGGCATCGGTCTCAACGAGAATTTCGAGCGCCGCAGGCACACCTTTCGACGTCAGGGCCATGACCGTGACGCCGGTCGGACGGCCACACCCGTGTGCGGCGTCGGCAAAGAACCGCTCGAAGCGCTCGTCCGCCAGCGCCGGAGATATTGCGCCCTTGTCGTCCAGCGTATCGCGTTTCAGGCGGACCGCATGTCCGGCCAGCGCTGCCGCTTCGTCGCTTGCCCGACACGCGAGAAAAGCTATTTCTCCCTGCTCTGCCAGGCGGCGTGCGTGGCGCTGGCGGTTCTTCCGCGCCCGCGGCTGGCGCCGCTGCTCCCACTCTGCGTAACTCCGGTCGCTCGTCAGATCGAGGAAAGGTGCCTCCTCGGTGGACGTCGTCTCCGCTCCGATGTGTTCGAGAAGGGGGGCGGCCACAGCGTCGGCTCGAACGCGGCGCAGGTTGGCAACGTCAGCACCGGTCTCGACTATGGCGAAACGCCAAGCTGCTTCCAACGTCGGGAGGCCTGCCGCCGGGGGCGTTGCGAGTACATCTCCATACTGGGACACCGGCTCGCCGAGCCAAGTCAGCTCGAGCAGCCCAGCCACGCGCTGCGTGACGAGCGGCATGATCAGAACCAGTCGGCCCATCGTGCGGCCTGTCACGATGGCAAGCGATGGACCAGCCGCACCGAGGTAGTGCCGGCTCCAATGCCAGCACCAGTTGAAGCTTTGGAAGATGTGGGGGCATCGCCCGACGGCGGCGTGAAGCTGGTTCCACTCGACTTCGAGCGCTTCGAATTTGTCTACGGTCGAAACCAGCTCGAATGCGATGTCGAGGACTACTTCCTCCGGCGCCTGCCCCACGTCCCGCCCTGTCGCCGGAATGTTCGCAGTGACAGCGGGCTGGTCGAAGGGGCGACTGCGCTCATCGAGTTGGGTCATTGTGGGACGGGTCCGATACGGTTGCCACGCGGTTGAGCGGGGCGTTGCAAGGCCCATGCCCACTTCGCACCCCGTGCGTCGACCGGCCTGGAGGCCACCGATCTCAACCGGCCGGCCTTGCCATGCCGGCTAGAGTCCTTCAGGTTTAGCTGGAAGCATATCCTGCGTTCCTGAGGTAGCTTTCGCACTCGCTGTGTGAGATGGCGGCGACGAGCTTGGCGATGTGTTCGTGGATGGCGTCAACGGTTCGGGCCT
>JBFWXN010000089.1:0-20755 GCA_050187415.1 Hyphomicrobiaceae bacterium
GCGATTTCTTGCTGGTCGGCGATAGCCACGCCATGGTGGTGCACGGCTACGACAGCACCGTCCCGATCTCGCTCGACCTGATGATCGCCCACGGCCGTGCCGTCACCCGGGGTGCGCGGCGCGCCCTGGTCGTGGTCGATCTGCCTTTCGGCTCCTACGAGGAGAGCCCCGAGATGGCGTTTCGCAATGCGGCACGCGTGATGAAGGAGACCGAATGCGGGGCCGTGAAGCTCGAGGGCGGACGGAAAATGGCTGAGACGATCCGCTTTCTGGTCGACCGCGGCATCCCGGTGATGGCCCACATCGGCCTCACACCGCAGGCGGTCAACGTGCTCGGCGGCTTCAAAGTCCAGGGGCGCACGGAGGCACAATGGGAGACCCTCCTTGCGGATGCGCATGCCGTGGTCGAAGGCGGGGCCTTTGCCGTCGTGTTGGAAGCCATGCCGGGCGAGCTTGCCGCGCGCATCACCGCCGAGGTGGCCGTGCCCACCATCGGCATTGGCGCGTCGGCCGGAACCGATGGGCAGATCCTGGTGATGGACGATATGCTCGGCATGGCGGAGCGAGTGCCGAAGTTCGTCAAGCGCTATGCCGAGATCGGTGCAACGATCGACGGCGCCATAAGCGCGTACGCGGCCGAAGTTCGCGATCGTAGGTTCCCCGCCAAAGAGCACACCTATGCGACGACGCCTGTCGGCCAGACCGTCTCCGCCGTGAAGCCCAAGGCCTGAATGGACCAGTGGCGTGCCGGGCGCTCGACTGACGCGGACGTCGTCCGTCCGTCGCAAGCATCAGCGCACGTCCGATTTCTGTTCGCGTTTGCCGGTTGTCAGCGTCGCGCAACGTCCATAGTCTTTCCGTCGACCAACCGCTGCGCATGCGAAGCTGAACAGCGGGCCTAATCGAGGAGGAACACCCTGTGCTGAACCTTATTGCGCGGCGGGCGCACGATGTCCGTTGGCTGGCGGCGATTGTGGCCGTCTGCTTATTTGCCGTTCCCGCCGAAGCCCAAGACAAGGTTTCACTGAAGCTCGGCATCTCGGCGACCGATAGCCAAACCGATCCGTACGCCATCGGGGCACGCCTTTTCACCGAAGACGTGAAGAAGGATTCGGGCGGACGTATCGAAGTCTCGTTCTTTCCGAACCGCCAGATCGGCGACGAGAAAGAGCTGATGGAAGGCCTGCGCTTCGGCACCATCGACATGGCCATCATCACGAACGCGGTGGTCGCCAACACGGTGCCCGCGCTGCAGCTCTATGACATGCCGTTCCTCTTCGCCTCGGCCGAGCAGGCACAGAAGATCCTCGACGGCGAAGTCGGCGAAGCGATGAGCAAGCAACTCGCCGCCAAAGGCGTGATCCACCTTGGCGGGATGGAAGGTGGCTTCCGCAACATGATCAACAACACGCGCCCCGTCGCCACTCCCGACGACGTCAAGGGCGTGAAGTTCCGCACGATGCAGAACCCGGTCTACATCGAGATGTTCAAGTCGCTCGGCGGCAATCCTGTGCCGATGGCTTGGGGCGAGGTCTTTACGGCTGTGCAGCAGGGTGCGCTCGACGGCCTCGAAATCCCGTCTGCGATCATCGACTCGGCCAAAATGTACGAGGTGACGAAGTACATGTCGCTCACCCGGCACACCTATTCGGTCATCCATTTGATGGTCTCGAAGAAGGTGTTCGACAAGATGTCGCCCGAGCTTCAGGCGGCCATGCGCAAGGCCGGCAAGTCGGCCACCATCGAGCAGAGGAAGCGTGCGGCAGCCAACGAGCAGAAAGTAATCGAAGGCCTGAAGGCCAAAGGTCTGGCGATCAACGACGTTACCGAGGCTGCCAAGTTCCGCGAGTCGGTTGCTCCCGTCTACGCGCGCTTCAAGGCCAGCATTGGCGGCGACATCATGGACAAGGCCCTGGCCGCCGTAAAATAAACCGTTATCCGGAGTGCCGCCGCTGCCGCTTGGCAGACAGTGGCGCTCCGGTCGCCGTACCTATCGGGACCAAGCTCATATGATCAAGGTGATCGACATGGCGAGCCGCTGGCTCGCCAAAGGGTCCATTGTGGTCTCGATCGCGATGTTCGCCTCGATGCTTCTCGCGCTCAGCTATCAGGTGGTTGCGCGTTACGCCTTCAATGCGCCCCCGGTTTGGACCGAGGAATTCAGCCTCGCCATGTTCACATGGATCGTGCTGCTGATGGGAAGCGCCGGCGTTCGTGAGGGCTTCCACGTCTGTCTCGACCTCTGGCCTGACGATATCTCCTATGCGCTCCGCGTCGTCCTCGACCGCTTTGTGCAACTCGTCACCCTCGCGATCGGCGTCGTTCTGCTCAAATCCGGTTGGGCCTACGTCGCCGATACGCAGGGCCAGCTTTCCGCCGCCATCAACTATCCTATCGAAGCGCTGCACGCGGCGGCGCCCGTTGCCGGGGCACTCGTCGCCCTGCACGCGCTTGCTGCACTGCTTACACCAGCCCAGCGGACGAACACGCCATGACCGCCACCCAATGGATGCTGAGCGCGGGCTTCTTCGCGCTTCTGGTGCTGCGTGTTCCGTTCGCCATCGCGCTGGCTGCGTGCACGATCGGCGGCCTGCTCCTTTCCGACATCGAGCTCATCGTCTTTGCGCAGCGGATGATTTCGGGCACCCAGTCGTTCAGCCTGCTCGCCGTTCCGTTCTTCATTCTGGCCGGTGACCTGATGACGGCCGGCGGCCTCTCTCGACGCCTTGTCGGCACCGCCGACGTGCTCGTGCGCCATCGCACGGGAGGCCTCGGCATCGTCACCGTCCTCGCCGCGACGTTCTTTGCTGCGATCTCCGGTTCGGCACCCGCCACCACGGCGGCCATCGGCATGATCATGATCCCCGAGATGTCGAAGCGGGGTTATCATCCGGCCTTCGCCACGGCGCTGGCGGTGTCGGGCGGCATCATCGGCCCGATCATTCCGCCGTCCATCATTCTGATCATCTGGGGCGTGATGGCGGAGCAATCCATCGCGCGCCTGTTCCTTGCAGGCATCGTGCCGGGCGTGCTGCTGGCGATCGGCCTTGCGATCGTCTGCTGGTGGTACGCACGACGCTCCGGCGTCCCCCGGGAGGCGCCGGCGACCTGGGCCGAAACGGGGCACGCCTTCCGCGACGGCAAGTGGGCCATCGTGGCCCCTGTGATCATCCTGGGCGGTATCTACGGTGGCGTCGTCACGCCGACGGAAGCGGCTGTCGTTGCCGTCGTCTACGCGCTGTTCGTAGGGTTCTTTGCCTATCGCGAACTCAAGCTCGCGGAGCTGCCGCAGATTTTCGCAGGCTCTCTGAAGACGACGGCGATCGTCATGTTCATTCTCGTCGCCGCCAACGGCTTCGGCTGGCTGATCGCGCTCGAGCGCATGCCCGACAAGATCGCAGCATTGTTCGCCGGGCTTTCGGATCATCAATATGTGCTGTTGTTCTTCTTGAACATCCTGCTGCTCGTAATCGGCTGCGTCATGGACAACCTCGCCGCCATGACGATCCTTGCGCCGATCCTGATCAAGATCGGCAACCAGATCGGCATGGACCCGATCCAGCTCGGGGCCATGGTCGCGATCAACTTCACGATCGGCATGGCGACCCCGCCATTCGGCTACGCGCTGTTCGTAGGTGCGGCCATCAGCCGGATGTCGATCGGCGCCATAACGCGCCCGCTGCTGCCGATGCTTCTCGTGATGGCAATCGTTTTGGGCTTCGTGACCTACATTCCGGCTGTAACGCTCTGGATTCAGAGGCTGATGTAGAAGCAACGCTTGCTCCAAGAGGTTTTTCCGGAGGAGGAAAACGGCCGGCTCGAGACAAGTTCCGGTTCTGGGCGCTGATCATCGCTGTGCATTGCACTGGCCTGTGCCGGCCACTACCTCAATGCTACCGGCTCGAGGAGGCAATGCGGTATGCAGGGTAGGTTTCGACTGGGCTTGATGGTGGTGGCAATGGCTGTCGGAGCTGCGGCGACCGCTGCGGTCCCTCCGGCCGATGCGCGGGAGCCCTGGCCGGTCTGGCGCCGTGGCGATGGCTATACGTACTATGAGCGTCGCCGCACCGAGCGTCCGGAGCACGGCTTCGAGGGGTTCGCCGGTCCGCCTATGCAGCAGAGCTATTGCAGTTATCAGCGCATACCCAACCGGGTTTGCGGCCCGAAGGGTTGCCGCGTAAAGGACTGGACACTGGAGCAATATTGTCGCTAGGCCGGCAACAGCGCGGTCGGGGGCTCGGCCGATTGAGCCCTTGATTGTCCGCAGCATGCCGATCACGCTATCAGACTGAAATCTGCCGTCCCCTTGGAGTCGGATCAGGGCGGCGTCGAGCGTGGAGCGCATGAGGGCATGGACGGTGAGGATTTCGCGGGAGATGCGCGATTGACGGCGACGGGCTTCCGATCGCTGGCGTCCGAGCGGCTCGACCGCGAGCCGTCGGAGGCGATCTTCGATCCGCGCACTGGACAGGCATGGGGCCGCGGCGATTGGGATCTCAATCCCGAATTGCTGGCGGATTTCGCGGCGATGCCCCCGGCTCGCCCCGCCGCCGTGCTCTTTGGCATCGTTGCCCGGGACGAACTGACCGTATTGCTCACGCAGCGGACGCATTCCCTTCCGACGCACGCCGGTCAGATCTCGTTTCCCGGCGGCAAGCTCGAGCCGGGTGACGATGGTCCGGTCGGAGCAGCCCTTCGCGAGAGCATCGAGGAAATCGGCCTCGCGTCCGAGTTTGTGGAGCCGCTGGGATTTCTCGATGGTTACCGGACGGGAACGGGATTCACCATCGCGCCGGTCGTCGCGATCGTCCGGCCGGGCTTCGTGTTGACGCCCGATCCCCGCGAAGTCGACGAAGTTTTCGAGGTGCCGCTGGCCTTCCTGATGAACGAAGCGAACCATCAAAAGCACAGCCGTGATTGGCGCGGCCGCCAGCGCCACTATTACGCGATGCCCTATGGCGAGCGATATATCTGGGGCGCGACTGCCGGAATGATCCGCAACCTGCAGCAGAGGCTCTTTGCCCGATGATCCGCCTCGTCATCGAGAACATTCTGCTGTTCCTGCTGCCGACGGTCGTCTACGTCATCTATGTTGCCGTCACGCGGGATGACGGTCACAAGGGCATCTTCGATGAGGCGCCACTCGCCTGGCTGATGGCGGCAGGCTGCGTGTTGGTCGTGGCGATACTTGCAACGTATGGCTCGGATACGCGTGGGCGGCCCGGGCAGTCGTATGTGCCGCCGTCGATGAAGGACGGCCATATCGAGCCCGGCAGAATTCGGTAATGCTTCGCATTCGGCGGGACGACCATGACCGCGGATCATGAAACATCCCCGACGGGATTGCCGTCCCTGGCGGGCGTACCATGGCTCGCCGCACCCTCATCGCGCGCGGTTCTGGCCGCCCTTCGCGCAGCCGGTCACGAAGGCCGCTTCGTCGGCGGTGCAATTCGAAACACACTGTTGCAGCTCCCTGTGAGCGATCTCGATATCGCGACCACGGCATCGCCCGACGTGGTTCTCGAGGCGTGCGCCAAGGCCGGGCTGGCTGCTGCGCCGACGGGGCTCGACCACGGCACCGTCACGGTCATCGCGGCGCGAACCCCGATCGAGGTGACGACACTCCGGCGCGACGTTGCGACCGATGGCCGGCACGCGACCATCGCATTTACCGAGGATTGGGCCGAGGACGCCGGGCGCCGAGACTTCACCATGAACGCGCTCTACTGCGACGCGGAGGGCCGTCTCTACGACTTTGTCGACGGCTATCCGGATTTGGTCGCCCGCCGCGTCCGTTTCATCGGAGACGCCGACGAACGCATCGCCGAAGACTACCTCCGCATTCTTCGCTTCTTCCGCTTTCACGCCAGCTACGCGACCGGGCCGCTCGATCCGGTGGCGCTGGCGGCCTGCGAGCGCGGCGTTTTTGGCGTGGGCCGCCTTTCCGCCGAACGCATTCGCGCCGAGCTTGTGAAACTCCTGGTCGCGCCGCGTGCGGTCGACGCTGTACGCGCCATGCAGGAGATAGGCCTGCTGGCGGCCGTGCTCGGTGGTGCCCCCCGGATCGATGTCATGGCCGATCTCGTCGCCGCTGAGAATGCCGCCGGCGAGACAGGCGATGCGATGCTGCGCCTGTCGGGTCTCGCCGTCGCCACCCGTGCCGACATCCCGCGCATCGCCAACCGGTTGCGTCTTTCCAGCAGGGAGCGCAAGGCGCTTCTCGTCGTCGGCCAAGAAACGGTCGGGGCCCTCGGCGCCGTCGACGCGCGCCGCGCGCGTGAGGTCGTCTTCCGTGAGGGGACGGCCACCGCCCGCCGTCTCGCGCTAACGCTGGCAACCGTCGCACCGGAGCGGAAAGACGAGGCACTGCGGTTGCTCGAGACGGCGGCAACATGGCGGGCCCCGGTCTTTCCCGTTTCGGGAGCGGATCTCATCGCGCGGGGGCTGCCACCGGGACCGGCTCTCGGCAAGCTGCTGGCCGAGATCAAGGACTGGTGGATCGCCCAGGACTTTCCGCCCCGCGATACCACGCTCCGTCACCTCGAGGCGCGTGCCGGGCCTGGCGCAGCCAACTGAGCCCTCGTGATCCGCGCCGCCGGGTGCCTCGCGCCACCGGCTGATCAATGCGACAACGGTTGCCAGTCTGGTTTACCTGTCGCAGCTTCGGCGCGACGCCTGAGAGCAAGGGAGACGTACATGCCGGTTCTCTACGCCCAGGAGGGCGCGATCGGAGTTCTGACGCTCAGCCGGCCTGCGGCGCGCAACTGCTGGGGCGGCGATTTTTCCGAAGGCCTGGCGCGCGAGCTCGATCGCCTCGAGACGGACGCGAGCGTGCGCGCGGTCATCATCACCGGCGACGAGACCGGCCGCGCCTTCTCCGCCGGTGCCGATCTGAAGGATCCAGCGACACACACCATCGCGACCATGGACGACTTCTTTGCCGAGCTGCCGAAGTGGCGCGCGTTCGTCGTGCGCCGGCTCGATCAGTTTCCGAAGCCCTTGATCGCGGCGGTCAACGGCTACGCCATCGGCATCGGCTGCATCCTCACCTACTGCTGCGATCTGATCGTCGCCTCGACACGCGCCGAATGGCGCCAGCCACAAGTTTCGCTCGGCATCATTCCCGCTTATGGCGGCTCGGTGCGCCTTGCCCGGTGGGTCGGCAAAGGCCACGCGATGAAGCTTTCGATGGGCTTCCCGCTGGATGCCGCGGAGGCCCATCGCATCGGCCTTGCCCAATGGCTGGTGCCGCCCGACGAGTTGATGGACACCGCGCGTCAGGTGGGGGCCCACATGGCCGCAATGCCGCCCTTGGCGGTGCAACTCGCCAAGGAATCGCTCAATCGTGGTCTCGACATTCCGAACCTCGACGATGCCTCGTGGGTGGACGCCTACAGGTTCATGGCACTCGGCCTCACCGACGAAGCGAAAGCAAAGCACGACGCCTGGCGGCAGAAATCCTGATCTGCCGGTCGGGCCTCGGCCGCCGTCATTGCTGGGGGGGGGGAGGCGCCGCGCCGAGCAACCATCTTAGCGTCTCTCCGCATTTTGTGAACCATCGTACAGCCACAGTTGATCAGCTATCGTTCGAAAGCATTTGCGGGCGGAGCCACATGAAGCCCCTTTCTCGAAACCCGGTCCTCGCTCTCGTCGTGCTTGGCGCCTTGTCGGGCGCTCTGGGAACGCTCGCTCCGGGGTGGGGTCATGGCGACGCCCCGCGCCTCGGCATCTACATGGTTCTCACGGGCATTTGGTTCGGCCTCGTCGTCGCGTTCGGCGTGTGGCACTTTGCGTCCCGGTCTCTGGGTGCGGTCGCGACGACGATTGCCGCCACCTGGTTCGGGTGGCAGGTGGCCGTCAATCTCGCAATGCAGATCACGGAGAACTGGCTCAAGACCGCAGCGCTTTCGGATAGCGTTGCGATGTCTGTCGCCGGCGTCTCGGCAGGTGCGGTCGGCGCCGTCTTGACCTGGGCCGGGGCAGCGGCCTCGGCTCCGATGCTGCGGCAGACGGCCGTCGCCGTAACAGTGATTTCGACCGGCGCGCTGCTCGGCCTGCTCTTGCCGTGGACAAACCAATTCGACAATCCAGCCATCCTGCTGGTCCCCTGGCAGGCTGGCGTGGCAGCGGTTATCGGGTATGGCCTTACGCGTCGCGAGGCCATCGGTCCCCCGTCCGCGATATACAGGGCACACCGTACGTGATGGGTCGCGGGCGACCGGCGCCGCGACATCCCCACGTGCTCACGTCGCACTGACGCGTTCTGTGCAGAGGCGCAGCTCCGACCTTCAGGCGGCCGATGACATTGCGCCGGCCGAATTTGCGACCGGGAGGCAACCGTCGCGCCACGCCGCTTCCATGTGCGGCCATCACGCACTAGCATAACCATCATGTCTTCGAACAATGCTGACCGTCACGCTTGCAAGGGGTGGAAATGGCCAAGAAACACAACGTCCTGATCCTCGGCGCGTCCTATGGCTCGCTGCTCGGCACCAAGCTCGCCATGGCCGGCCACAATGCCACGATGGTGTGTTTGCCGGCCGAGGTCGCGGCCTTCAACGCCGACGGCGCCATCGTGCGTATGCCGCTCAAAGGGCGTGACGGCCTCGTCGAGATCAACTCGAAGAAACTGCCCGGAAAGCTCGGCGCGGCGGGCACTGCGGACGTCGATCCGGCGAGCTTCGATCTGATCGTGCTGGCCATGCAGGAGCCGCAGTATCGCTCGCCCGGCGTGCGCGAGCTGACCCAGAAGGTGGCCAAGTCCGGCAGGCCGTGCATGTCGATCATGAACATGCCGCCGCTTACCTACCTCGAGCGCATTCCCGGTCTCGACACATCGACGTTGCGCCCCTGCTTTGCCGACGCGACCGTTTGGGATGCGTTCGATCCCAAGTTGATGACGTTGTGCAGCCCCGATCCGCAGGCGTTCCGTCCGCCAGAGGAGACGGTCAACGTGCTGCAAGTGCGACTGCCGACGAACTTCAAATCGGCGCGCTTCGAAGGAGCCGCCGACACCCAGATCCTCAAGGATATCGAGGCCGACGTCGATGCGGCGCGCTTCGAGGTGGACGGCAAGGCCCTCGAGGTACCCGTCAAGCTCAAGGTACACGACAGTATCTTCGTGCCCCTCGCCAAATGGGCGATGCTGATCGCCGGCAATTATCGCTGCGTCGGCAAGGACGCCATGCGCCCGATCAAGGAGGCTGTCCACTCCGACCTCGATACGTCGCGCAAGGTTTACGAGTGGGTTGTGAAACTTTGCGTCGGCCTGGGCGCTGATCCGAAAGATCTCGTGCCGTTCGAGAAGTATGCCAACGCGGCGCTCTCGCTCGGCAGCCCATCATCGGCGGCGCGCGCACTGGCAGCCGGTGCTCCGAATATCGAGCGCGTCGACCTGCTGGTGAAGAGCATCGCGGCGCAGCGGGGTGAGCGCCTGGAGGAATTGGATCGGACCGTCGATCTGGTCGAGCACTGGCTCGCAAAGAACCGCGCGGCGAAGGCGTAGCCCGCACATGCGTCCTGCGTGACGGTGACGCGAGCGAAGCCGGCGAACCCGGCTTCAGCCAGGCGCCACGCTGGGGAAATACTGCGGTGCCTCGCGTCGGTCGAGCAGGCTGTAGTCGCGGCTTATGAGGCAAAGCTGGGCTGCGCTTACGGACGCCTGATCGGCAACCTGGCGCAGCAAATCGTAACCCTGCTGCCGGTTGGTCACGGTGCCCACCGCGGCGAACTCCTTCGGCCGATAAACGCTTTCGAAAATCTCGCTGGCATCGGTAGGTGCCACCGGGGAGGTGTGGCTACGGACGACGATGACGAAGCGCTCCTGCTGGAGCAGAGGATCGTTGTAGGCAATGCCCTCTGTCTGAGGAATGACGCCGCCGCCTTCACCGCCCTCTGCGATCACAGGTCCAACCCGCAGGCGATAGTCCTCGAAAACGCTGTCGCGGCCCGCACGTTGCGCCGTGTAGTGCTTTCGGTTCGCACGCCAGCGGGCGAGCGATGCCTCGTCTGCCCAGATTTGGTGCGAAAGCAGCGTCCGCGGTCGAGTGTGGCTCTTGTAGCGGTCGAGAAAAAGCACGCCTCCAGAGGCTTCGAGCTCCGGTCGTAGCCCGCCGGCAATGTCGAGGTACCGCTCGTCCTGCCCTGGCTTCGGGGTCACCTCGAAAAAAAGTGCGATCATGCAGGTGCTCCGCAAATGGAGGTCATGCCGAAGACGTGGCGGTCTGCTCGGAACGCACCCGATCACCGTGGCGTGAAATCGACCGACGTTGTTTTGACCGACATGTGTTTGGTGCGTGACCGCGACGGCACCCTAGCTTCGTCTGGCCGCAGGGCGAAGCCAAGGAGGAAATGATGATGAGAAAGTTGCTGGCGCTCGTAGCAATGACCGTGGCGATACCGTTGGCCACTCAAGCCCAGACCAAGGATCCGATGCCGATGAAGGACGGCATGTCGAAGGAGGCCATGCCGATGAAGGACGGCATGTCGAAGGAGGCCACGCCGATGAAGGATGGCATGTCGAAGGAGGCCATGCCGATGAAAGACGGCATGCACAAGGATGCAATGCCGGCGAAGGCTCCGGCGAAGAACTAGGCGGCGTGTTGGACAAAACCGTCGACGCAGGGCTTCAGGCGAATTCCATGATGACCGCGTCGACGGCGAGGCTGTCACCAGCTTTGGCGTTGACGGCTTTGACAACACCATCGCGCTCGGCGCGCAGCGTGTTTTCCATCTTCATGGCCTCGACGACCGCCAGCGCGTCACCCGCCTTCACCTCCTGCCCGGCGGCCGCATGGATCGCCTTCACGAGGCCAGGCATGGGACAGAGCAACAGTTTCGAGGTATCGGCCACCATTTTCTCGGGCATCAGCGCCATGAGGGCCGCTTCCCGCTCCGTGTAGACGAACGCCGGAGCGCGGATGCCGCGCCACGCGAGCTCTACGCCGTTGAGCAGCGGCTTCACCTGCACGGAAAGCTCGTCACCCCCAACGCGCCCCGTCCAGACCGGCTGGCCGGCCCACCACTTCGACGCCACCTCGATCGGCGCGGCGGCACTGCCCGGCGACGTCAGCTTGACGTTGAGCGCCTTGCCGGCCCCTGGAGAAACCTCGAGCGGCACCCGCGCGCCGCCGATCAGCACGATCCGCTTGGTCGCGAAGCGCACGGCCGTGCCGTTCGCCTGCTGGCTGATCTTCCGTCGCCGCTCGTTGTGCAGGTTGTCGATCGCGGCTGCCACCACCGCCAGCATCTCCAGATCGCTGCCCGTCGCCGACCTGGGCACGAAACCGTTCGGATATTCTTCTTGAATGAAGCCGGTCGACAGTCTGCCCTCGCGCCAACGTGGGTTCTGCATAAGTGCTGTCAGAAACGGGATATTGTGCTGAATGCCCTCGATATAGAAGGCATCGAGCGCCTCCGCCTGAAGCTCGATCGCCGCCGCCCGGGTCGGTGCATGCGTGACGAGCTTGGCGATCATCGGATCATAGAACATCGAGATCTCGCCGCCTTCGACGACACCCGTATCGTTGCGCACGGTGAGGCCCTTTTGCGAACCCTCCAGCGGCGGACGGTAGCGAACCAGGCGGCCGATCGACGGCAGGAAGTTGCGAAACGGATCCTCGGCATAGATGCGGCTCTCGACCGCCCAGCCGTCGAGCTTGACGTCGGCCTGCTTCATCGGCAGGGGCTCGCCGGCTGCGACACGGATCATCTGCTCCACGAGGTCGATGCCAGTCACCAGCTCGGTCACCGGATGCTCGACCTGAAGACGCGTGTTCATCTCGAGGAAGAAGAAGGAGCGATCCTGTCCGGCGACGAATTCGACGGTCCCGGCCGAATCATAGTTCACCGCTTTGGCGAGCGCGACGGCCTGCTCCCCCATGGCCTTCCGTGTCGCCTCATCGAGGAGCGGCGACGGAGCCTCCTCGATGACCTTTTGGTTGCGGCGCTGGATCGAGCACTCGCGCTCACCCAGATAGATGCAATTACCGTGCTTGTCGCCGAGCACCTGGATTTCGATGTGCCGCGGATTTTCGATGAACTTCTCGATGAAGACCCGATCGTCGCCGAACGAGGATTTGGCCTCTGAACGGGCGGAGATGAAGCCTTCCTCGCATTCCTTTTCGGAGTAGGCGATGCGCATGCCTTTGCCGCCACCGCCGGCAGACGCCTTGATCATGACCGGGTAGCCGATCTCGGCGGCGATTTTCACCGCCTCCCTGGCGTCGGAGATCTCGCCGAGGTAGCCGGGAACTGTCGACACATTGGCCTTGGCGGCGGCCTTCTTGGATTCGATCTTGTCGCCCATGGCGGCTATGGCGCCGGGGTTCGGACCGATGAACACGATGCCGGCCGCCGCGAGTGCGACCGGGAACGCCTCGCGCTCCGAGAGGAAGCCATAGCCGGGATGCACCGCCTCGGCGCCGGTCGCCTTGCACGCTTCGACGATCTTCTCGATAACCAGGTAGGACTCCGCCGCGGCGGGCGGTCCGATATGCACCGCCTCGTCGGCCATCTCGACGTGCAGCGCCTCGCGATCGGCATCGGAATAAACGGCGACGGTCCTGATGCCCATCTTCCGGGCGGTCTTGATGACCCGGCAGGCGATCTCACCTCGATTGGCGATCAGGATCTTCTTGAACATGCGATTTCCCTTGGGGGCTCCTGGCGGCACCGGCTCGTTCGTCATAAGGCACCACAGAGAGCCCGCGCAACCGAATTGCCCATTCCGAGCAAGGTCGCGGCGCAGCCCGCCGATGCAACCAAGGCCGGCGTCAGGTCAAGTTGGGATGAACGAACGTCGCATGCGCCAGGATCCGCTGTCTGACAAGCTCGATCGCCTTGCGCAGATTGTAGTACTCTTCGGAGAAGCCGAGCGGCACCGGAATGGTGCTGACGGCGACCTCGATCCGTTCGATCTCGCTGCGTTCCAGGCTGAGCGAGCCCCCGTCCGAGGCGGCACCGAGCTGGCTTTCGAGGCTCTTCAGGCGCGCGTACCAGTAGAGCAGGCGGCGCTTGACGCGCCACGTGTAGATGAGCGGCAGAACGCGGGCCATCGGGATCAGCAGGCCGGCCACGGGCAAGATCAGCACCAGCATGCGCTCGAGCATCGTGGCGAGCCAGAACGGCAGAAATCGTTTCAGGAACGACGGGCCGGCCTTGTAATAGCGTTCCGCGTCAGGCGCCAATGAGACTTCGGGATCTCTTGCCTGGGGATAGTCGCCGACACGCGAGAACAGACCACCTTTCCCATGCACCTCGCGCATTGCGTCGATCAAAAGTCCCGCCAGCGCAGGATGCAGATCGGGGCGTGTCATGACCGCCGCCACAGGCGCGAGCAACGCCGCATCGCGGTTTGGGAAATCGCGGGCGAGGTCGAACGCCCCCCGCGGCAGCACGATGCGCTTCAAATAGGGCAGATAGCGTGTGTAGGCCTCGGCCCGCTCGAAGCTCATGAGTTTGGTGGCGGGATCACTGACAAGGTCGCGGATCACCTGTGATTCCGGTGCCATCGCCAGGAAGACCGCATCGAGAGCACCGGCCTTGAGGGCGTCTGCGGCGGCTTTGCCGGTCAAGGGCGACAGCGAGACCGCGTTGGGATCGAGCCCGCTCGTGTGCATCAACGTCAGCGCCAGTTGCCGCGTGCCGCTGCCCTCGGGGCCGATGCCGAGGCGCCGTCCGGCAAGCTGATGCAGCATTCCGACCGGACGGTCGGCGCGATAGAAGACCCACAGCGGTTCGACGAAAGCCTGGCCGAGTGAGACGACGTCTTCGTGCGTGCTGCTGGAGACTATTCCTCCCTGCATCAAAGCGACGTCGACACCTGACTCGCGATCGCCCAGCAGGCGCAGGTTCTCTATCGATCCGCTCGTGGGGCGAACGCGCAGGATCACTCCCGAGCGCGCGAGCACCTCGGCGTAGCGCTTGCCGAATTCGAAGTAGGCGCCATGCACGCCGCCGGTCGCGATCGTGATCACGCTCTGTGGGGCGGGGTCCACGAGTTTCAGCAGGAACCAGAGGGCCGCCGCCACCATTGCAAAGGCCGGGAGTCCGACGATCGTCAATTCCCGCACGTCCCAAATGGCGATCGGCTTATGCGGCAGAATGCGTCTACGCGAGGCACTCTTCATGCTGTCTGGCGAGGTCATGCGTGCCATATCCCCCATGGCCCGAGTCTGTGCCCGTCCGCAACGGGCTCTATCGGATGCGCGCTCTTCCCCTTTTAGGCATACCGACACCGGCAGCCTCGAAAGCGTCACTAGGGCAAATTCACGAAATCCGGATTTGCTGCTCAGGCCAGCTCACATGGCTTACAGGCTGAGCGCACTCTTCATCTTCTTCACAGCGCTGCCGGGACTGGTGAGCACCGGCGCCGAAACCCGTGCCGATACGGCAGATTGAGCCACCGACGTAGAAAATTGCGCGAGCAGTACAGCGTCGCAGGAAGGCAATCGCGTGGCTGCCTCCGCCATTAACGCATTGTGCCGCGCTTCGTCTCCGCTCTGGAGTGCCTGCATGGCCGCGGGCTCGCAAACAGCATGCAGCGTGACCGATTGCCCCCGCTGTGCCGCCATGTCCCGCATCTCGGCTTCGAGCATCGGCACCGAGCGCTCGAACGTGGCGATGAGACCGATGACCGCCCCTTTGCCGAGCGCGTCCTCGAACATGGCTTCGTTCGGCTTCAGAACCGGCACGGGAAGCTCACGGGCAACCGATTCGATGGCTTCGCCGAAGGCCGAGCACGTGAAGAGCACGCCGTCGGCGCCGATGTCCCGCGCATAGGCGCCCATCCGATGGAATCGGTCGTACATCGCAGGCGTGAGGTCGGGAGACTGTCCCCGGTCGACCGACAGCGAGTCGTCGAGAATGTTGACGCGCTCGGCCTCGGGCCAAAGCTGCTGAAACGCCGTTTCGACCGGAGCCATTGCCACTTGGACGGCATGAACCAGGACAATGCGGGGCCGTTTGCCGGTCTGCATGCGAGGCTCCATCTGGCTCGAGTTGATCATCAAGCCTAAGACGTGCCCCACCCGGTCCGACTATGCAACCCGTTCCGGGTGCCATCCCCGCATTTCACTTGCCGATCCGCTGGTTCGCGGATCAGGCTGCGCGACGATCAGGGGCCGCGATGGCGGGCTTCGGCGTTGCACTGCCCGCTGTGCTGCTGGAGCCGTAGCGTCCCTTGCCGGGAACGAACGAAAGCGGCCAGTGTGTAATGCAATAGGGGCGACCGAGAACCTGCGGAGCACCACAAAAGTGGAATCCGTCCTGACGCGGGTCGCCGACGGGCCACCGGCAATCGCCGCTCTCGAGCTCGAGGAGAGTCTTGTATTTGGTTTTCTTTTCCGACATGGGCGAAACTCGTGAAAGAAATGGACGCTGCTGTTGTCGTAAAACAGATAAGCATTCCAATGATGCATTGCAACATATTGTTGTGCGGCGCAGCAGCGCAAGTGCACAAGACCGGCAGTCATCAAGGTCCGAAGCCGGCATTGGTGCATCCGCGCCGATAGCGCGGCTCAGCCCAGGAAGCGCTGGCGAAGCCTGACGAAATCTTCGACCGCCCCTTCAAGGCGTGCGAACGCGGCTTCATCCTGCGCAAGCGAAAGCACGATCATCCCGCGCCGCGCCATGTAGACGCCCCGATCGAGGAGGTCGAAGAAGAACAGCTCCTTCAGGTCCTGGTTGCCCGCTTCGGCGTCGGCTTCGTTCCGGATCGGACCGTCCCGAAAATGAACGGCAATCATCGATCCGCGGCCGGTGAACTGCATGCGGGCGCGACCGGACTGCGCGATCTCGTTCAACCGATTGCGAAGCGTGTCGCCGCGCGCGTTGAGCTTCGTGATCGCCTCGGGCGTCGCCACCTCGGTCAGTGCGGCAAGGCCCGCGCTCATCGTCAGCGTGTTGTTGTTGAAGGTCCCTGCATGCGGCAGCCCATCCGGCCGTTGCGGGTCGAACAAGGCCATCACGTCGGCTCGCCCGCCGAAGGCCCCGAACGACATTCCACCGCCGACATACTTGCCGAGCGTCGTCAGGTCGGGCTTCACCCCGATCACGCTCTGCAGGCCGCCCGGTGCCAGTCGCGATGTCATCACCTCGTCGAAAATCAATAGTGCGCCGGTCTCGTCGGCAACCTGCCGCAACCCGGCGAGGAACTCGTTCGTCGCGGGAATGCATCCCGTCGAGCCGAGCATCGGCTCGATGATGATGCAAGCCAGATCCGCCGCATGCTCCGTGGCGAGCGACCGCACGCTGCCGATATCGTTGTAACGGGCAACGAGCGTCGGGAAAGGCACGTTCACCGGCGATCCACCTTTGCGGAAGTAGAGCACGCCGCCGTGATAGCCGCCGGTGACGACCAGCACTTTCTGGCGTTTGGTGAAAGCGCGCGCCAGCGATATGGCGAGAACATTGCCCTCGGTGCCAGAATTGGTGAACCGCACCCGCTCGATCGACGGAAAGCGCGCGGTGACGGCTTCCGCAAGGCGAACCTCGAGCTCGGTATGTCCGCCGATGTTCACGCCGAAATCGAGCGCCCGCTCGATAGCGCGGCGAATAACCGGGTTCGAGTGACCGAACATGCCGGCCGTGTACTCGGCCAGAAAATCTACATAGGCGTGGCCGTCGACATCGGTCAGTTGGCAGCCCTCGCCGCCGGCAAAACGCAAGGGGAACGGCCCGAAGAACAGCACCGTCCGGGTGTTGCCCCCCGGCAGCGATCGCTCCGCTTGCTTGTGCAACTTGAGACTGGCCGGATTGGCCGCCGTGTAGTGGCCTCGCGCCGCCTCGAGCGCATCCGCGAGCGATGCGTTGGCGGGAAGTCGTTCGGCAGACGTGATCGACATGGGGGGCTCCTCAAAGGAGAACCTGATCCTGGACGCTTGCATGCATGCTACATGCGAGCGGGTCCCTGGGCATAAGGTGCATCGGCAGGCAGGTAGACCTCATCGCGCTGACGGCATGCGCATGATGGCCAGCGCCATGGCCTGCGCGCGCGGCACCAGGCTTTCCACGTCCATATGCTCCTCCGGGGTGTGGGCATTGGCGCCGACCGGGCCGGTGGCACAGATCGTCGGGCATCCCACGGACGTGGTGAAGCCGGAATCGGCACATCCTCCCGAGAACTCTCCGGCCACCGTCAGCCCTGCGGTAGCTGCTGCCTCGACGTAGGTGGCAAACAGCTCTTCGCTGCCGGCGGGCTTGGTGAGCGGCAGGAACTCGCCGAGGATCTCGAACGAAGCCGTCGTGCCCGGCACCGTAGCCGCATCGACGATGCGACCGATCGCGTCGAGCGCGTACTCCCGATCCTTCGGGTGGACATAACGCAGGTCGATGCGCCCCTCGGCCTGCGGTGCAGTCGTATTGACGGACTGCCCGCCGCTGACCAGGCCGACATTCACGGTAATGCCGCGCTTCAGATCCGTCAGGGCGTGGAGCGCCACGATCTTGTGGGCGATTTCGCCGATGGCCGAGATACCCTTCTCGAAGTTGCCGCCCGAGTGCGCTGCGCGGCCCAGCACCTCCATGCGCATGAAGACGCCGCCCTTGCGCCCGGTGACGACGTTCCCCGTCGGGCGGCCGGGCTCCGAGTTGAGGACGCAGCGTGCGTCCCGCGCCACGCGCTCGATCACGCTGCGGCAGGCGGGAGAGGCAATCTCCTCGTCCGAGGTGATCAGTCCGGCAAGCGGCGCCGGATTGCCGCCGAAACGCTTGAAGGCCGCGAGCACGAAGGCATTGAGAACGAGCCCTCCCTTCATGTCGGCGACGCCCGGGCCGTAGGCGCGCCCGTCGACGATGCGGAACGGCCTGCGCCGCGCTTCTCCCTTCGGAAATACGGTGTCGCGATGGCCCATCAGGACGATCGGCTTCTCGTTGGTCGGCGTGTCGTCGAGCCTGACATGGATCGCGTCGCCATACGTCTCCAGCTTTTCGACGTCGACGATCAGGCCCTCGCTCTCGAAGAACTCGACGAAACGCGCGCCCACGGCATCGACGCCCGGCTTGTCGTAGCTGCCGCTGTCGATATTGACCACCTCCTCCAGCAGCCGAAGCATGTGGGTCTTCTGGTCGGCGAGCCAACCGGTGATCTGTGCCTCGCTCGGGCTCATCGTGCCGCCTGCCGCCGCCATGCCGTCTCTCTCCTCAACGTTCCGCTCGAAGCAGGTTACGCGAGGCCCCGTCGTTCTGCCAACCGCCAGCCTGAGCAAGCTTCGGGCGCCCACCACATTTAGCAAGTGCACGTCGTGCCCCTTCGTCGCCGGCTGGCGGGCATGCTAAACTGGTAATCTGTGCCGATGCCTCCGATCGAGGAGCCGGCACCCGGATGCCTGCTTATGAACCAAGCGTCGATCGGTCAGGACCTGAACGGCCTCCTGCACTGGCATTCGTCCGCCGAGTCCTGGTCGCGAACCCTCCTCCATATCGTCATGGGAGCCCTGATGACGGTGGCCTTCGCGCCGGCTGCCCTCGTCATCCAGAGCACGCTCGGCGCAAAGAGCGTTCACATACTCTTCCTCATCCCGGTGATCGTGGCCGCTACCCGTCTTGGTCTCGTCGCCGCCCTGGCGGCTGCGTTCAGCGCCTCGGCGGTGTTTGCGTTTTTCTTTTATGCGCCGATTTATAGCCTGCGCGTTTTCAGCCCCGACGACACCGTGGCTCTGGTCATGTTCATCTCCGTGGCGGCGATCACCAGCCACCTTTCGGCGACCGCCCGCAATCATGCGGGCGTTGCCGCGCGCAACTATCGTCAACTCGAATTGCTTTATGCATTCTCGCGCAAGCTGGCGGCTTCGCCCGGTCCGGAGGAGATCCTGGCGGCCGTGCAGGAGCACGCGAGCGCCCTCGTCGGGCGACAGGTGTGGGTCGTGACACTCGATGACGGCGAGCCGACGGCGGCGGCATCTGCCGATTTGGCGGACCTGCCCTCCGGCATGCGCGAAGCAGTTCTACGGGTGGCGGAGGGCCAGAGCGTCGAGGGTGGCATGCTGATAGCCGAGCCGTCCGGCAGCCGCCGCTGGCTGCTCAGGCCCTTTTCGCGCAACGCTCGCCGACCGGGCAGCCTCGTCGTCGAACTCGATGCGAGCGCGGTGACGGATCTCGATGAGGTCCGGGCGAGCGTCGACCGGCTGCTCGCGGAGGCGGCGGCAACGCTGGAGCGGCTCGACCTTGCAACCACCGTGTCCGAGGCCGAGGTGCGCCGTCGCTCGGAAGCGCTGCGCGAGGCCATTATCGGCTCGGCCTCTCACGCGCTGCGCACGCCGCTTGCCTCCATTCTCGGCTCGGCCTCCGTGCTGGCGCGCGTGCCGGGCGTGGCGGGTGACGAACGGTTGAGCTCGCTCGCCCAGATCATCGTCGCCGAGGCCGAGAGGCTCAATGGCGATATTCAGAAAATGCTCGATGCAGCTGCTCTCTCGGGCGCGCAACTCAAGCCGGATCTCGGTTGGATCGATCCGGCCGACCTCGTCAACGCGGCGCTGGAGGCTCGCCACCGCGAGCTGGCCGAGCACACGGTTGTTGTCGACTGCCCTCAGGATTTGCCACTCGTCCGGACCGATGCCACCCTTGCCAGCGGCGCTCTCGGTCTCGTGCTCGACAATGCCGCCCGCTATTCCGACCTGGGCACCCAAATCCGGATTGTGGTGCGTGCGGAGGGCGGTCTGGTACACATTTCGGTCGAGGACGAGGGCCCGGGCCTCCCGGCCGATGAACGCGCCCACATCTTCGAGAAGTTCTATCGGGGAACCCGCGCCCGCGCCTCGACGCGAGGTACCGGTCTCGGGCTCTGGATCGCCGATGCGTTTCTCGCCGCCTCGATGGGGCGCATTGCAGCCTCGGCGCGCACCGACCGGACGGGAACGCGGTTGACGATCGGGCTCCCGGCCGCGACCCCGGAAGAGATGGAGGCCTTGGGCGAAACCGATGAGTGAGCCGAGACAAACCGTGCTGATCGTCGAGGACGAGCCGCAAATGCGGCGATTCCTTCGCGCGGGCTTCGAGCTCGACGATCTCGACGTCGACGAGGCCGAGACCGCGCAGACCGGCGTCAGGCTCGCCACCCTCAAGCCGTTCGATCTCGTCGTCGTCGATCTGGGCTTGCCCGATCACGACGGTACCTACGTCATCGAACGGCTCAGGGCCTGGTCGACCGTGCCGATCATCGTGCTGTCGGTACGCTTTCACGAGAGCGAGAAAGTCCGCGTCCTCGACCTTGGTGCCGACGACTATGTCGTCAAGCCCTTCGGCATGGCCGAACTCCTGGCACGCGCCCGTGCTGCGCTGCGGCGCAAGGCCCCCGGCTCCGCCCTGCATCCGATCGTGTCGGTCGGTTCGCTCAGCATCGATCTCGCGCATCGTCGGATCCATGTCGGCGGCAAGGCCGTGCAAATGACGCCGAAGGAGTATCGGCTACTCGAGATTCTGGCGCAGCATTGGGGCAAGGTCGTCACCCATCAGCACCTGCTGCGCGAGATCTGGGGCGCCGCTCACGCCGATGCCTCGCATTACCTTCGTATCCTCGTGCGCAAAACCCGGCAGAAGATCGAGGCCGATCCGGCTCGACCGCGTCTGCTGACGACGGAACTCGGGGTTGGCTACCGCCTGGCGACGTCGACGGCGTCCTCTGAAAGCGGTTAGAGTCCTTCAGGTTTAGCTGGAAGCATATCCTGCGTTCCTGAGGTAGCTTTCGCACTCGCTGTGTGAGATGGCGGCGACGAGCTTGGCGATGTGTTCGTGGATGGCGTCAACGGTTCGGGCCTGC
>JBFWXN010000090.1:0-20682 GCA_050187415.1 Hyphomicrobiaceae bacterium
ATGGCCCGCATAGGCCATCGCAAGCGGTTCGCCCAATCGTGGCACCCGGTTGCCCGCGAGAACCGCAACGCCTTCGGGCGAGGTGAGCTTGTCGGGATCGAGCCGAAGGTGCCGGGCAAGCGCTTCATTCAGCCGGACGATGCGCGGTTCGGCGACGGGGGTGGGCGGCAAGCGCGCAAACAAGCGCTCCGGCAGCCGCGCGTAGCTGTTATCGAAGGGAAAGACGTCAGTTGCTTCAGTTGAGGCGAGCATTTCTTGTCCAAGAAGCGCAGCAGATTGTCGGTGCCGGCAACCATTGAAATAGGCGTGCTGAAGGAGACCGGCAATGGCGACGGTTTTCATGGGTGAACGCGTTGGCGTCGCCGTTGCCCCCTCTTGGCAGGTGACGGCCGCCGGTTCTGTGCGCGCGGCCCGCTTTTCGGCCGACTGATCGGTGCAGGGCTGGCGGGCTTGGCCACAACGCGGTCCGCGCGACAGCGGTCGCACGTCCCGCAGCGCGGTGAATACTCCTCTCCGAAATACCGCCGGATGAAGACGCTGCGGCACTCCTTGGCGTTGGCATAGTCGGCAATCAGGCGAAGACGCCGTTCGCCTTCGTAGCGGAAGATCTTGAGTTTCGTCACGAGATCGCGGACGGCGGTCTTGAACGTCTCCGGCGACACGACGATTGCGATGCTGCCGTCCTGACCCCGTTCAACGGAGCCCGCATCCTCAAGATCCGACAGAAGCACCTCGCAGATCCGTGCCGGCACGCCGGCGGAGTAGGCGAGTGTTTCGGCGGTCGGGGCGCGTTCCTCGACCGTCCAGGCGGTGAGCGCGGCCTCAAGCCGCTCCAGATGCCGCACGCTTGGGCGACCTTGCGCCTGCAGGTGCTCGTGGATTTCTAAGTCCGTAGGATCGAACAGGAGAATGCAGTGTGCGGGGCGCCCATCGCGACCCGCGCGACCGATCTCCTGAACATACTGCTCGAGGGATCCGGGAGCCTGGTAGTGCAGGATGTAGCGGATGTTCGGTTTGTCGATGCCCATGCCGAAGGCCGTCGTTGCGACCATAATGATGCGCCGGGACGGATTCATGAACTGACGCTGTGCCGCGTCGCGATCGGCAGCCCGCATCTTCCCGTGGTAGCGCGTGACCGGGATGCGCGCGCGCCCGAGGGCGCTTGAGACTTCGTCCACGGCCGTTGTGGTGGCGCAATAGATGATGCCGGGGCGCTGCAGGCGCTTGATGCGCCGAGCAGCAGCGGGGAACTTCGCCGCGCCGGGTACAACATCAACGGTGAGGCTTAGGTTCTCGCGGTGCGCTGGTGCGACGATCACCCGGGGGTTGTCCAGCCGAAGCCGTTCGGCGATGTCCTCGCGGACTCGTGGCGTTGCCGTTGCCGTGAGGGCAAGCACCGGCGGATTGCCCAGGCGCTTTCGCGCATTGCCGAGACGCAGGTAGGCGGGCCGGAAATCGTGCCCCCACTCCGAGATGCAGTGGGCCTCATCGATGCACAGAAGCGCGGGCCGCGCGCGTTCGAACAACGGAGCGGTCGCGGCCGACTCAAGCGTCTCTGGCGTCGTGAGAACGACGAGGCGGCCACCCCTCTTCAGTCGCTCAAGCGCGGCGCGTCGCTCGGCGGCCCGTAGTCGGCTGTGAAGGGCAATGACAGGGACGCCGCGCTTCTTGAGGGCGTGCTCCTGATCCGTCATGAGGGCAATGAGCGGTGAGATAACGATGGTCGGCCGCTCAAGGATCATCGCCGGAACCTGGTAGATCAGCGACTTGCCAAAGCCGGTCGGCAGCGAGACAAACGCATCGCGCCCGTTGAGGACGGCAAGCATCGCCGATTCCTGCTCGGGATGCAGGCTCTGGATGCGAAAGGTGCGGCGCGCGGTTTCCCGGCAGGCGCTGAGCAGGTTCATGCTGTCTTCATCATGTGCTTTCTAGTCCGCATCCGGCACCAGCCAGGTGCGCTGGCTTGGTCATGCGCAACTTAGCACGGCTTGCGGACCGCCCCTTGGACCTGACGCTTCCTCACATGGTTCGCATGTCCACATTGCCGGGCAACTGGGTGGGCACCACATTCTCGACAGGACAACTCTGGAGACAACCGCCCATGCCCAAGACCAGCAAAGCCCGCGCTGTCGGATTGAACCATATCGCGCTCGAGGTGGGTGACATCGAGGAGGCTCTGGCCTTCTACAGTCGCCTGTTTGAATTCACGCTGCGCGGCAAAAGTGAGCACGCAGCGTTCATCGATCTGGGCGATCAGTTTGTTGCCCTTCAGAAAGGCCGCAAGCAGCCTGGCGACGATGGCCGACACGTCGGTCTTGTGGTCGATGACAAGGAGGCCGTGCGTGCGGCGCTGACCGCTGCCGGCGTGAAGGTTTTGCCCGGGCGCTTCCTCGACTTTCTCGACCCGTGGGGCAACCGTATCGAGATCGTCGGATACGACAACATCCAGTTCACCAAGGCGCCGCATGTCCTGCGCGGGATGGGACTGGCTCATCTCACAAAGACGCCACAAGCGCACAAGGAGCTGGCCGACAAGGGAATGGCGGCCGATTAATTGCTGACACCCCTAAGCAAATGCGTTGTCGATTGCTGCCGCCCCGTATCCGCCATACGACCATGGTGCTCCCACGCGCGTTCAATACTCGCGGCGCCAATGTGAATCCGAGACCGGGGCAAGACAAGGCCGTTCGATGCAAGTCGTCTGGCTCGCCAGAAGTCACGGCCATAGCTTAGGGCGTCTCTCAGCCACTCAGCTCGATGAATGGTGCGCGCTACCTACGTTTGAGCCCGGCGGCCTTGAGCGCCGCGGAGATGATGCTGGCAGGATCGATGAGACCCGCGCCGCTTCGTTCCGGGACAGGCAGGCCTGCCGCCTTGAAAGCAGCCTCGATCACCGTCGCAGGATCCGCAGTCAATCTCGCACCATAAGCGCCGCTTTGGTCTT
This sequence comes from Hyphomicrobiaceae bacterium, assembly GCA_050187415.1. Taxonomy (GTDB): domain Bacteria; phylum Pseudomonadota; class Alphaproteobacteria; order Rhizobiales; family Hyphomicrobiaceae. Next base: position 2,945 of record JBFWXN010000090.1, read on the forward strand.
TCCGCGATCCTAATGACCCCGCCGAGCCGGCGTCATGAGCGAGCGCTGAATGAAAGACTGGGGCGGCCGGAGCGCGATGGACTGCTACGTGCGCCTTAGCGCTTGCGTTGTGAGCACCGGCGGTATCAAGCCCCCAGGACCGGCTGATCAGGGCAGTGGAGGAAATGCCCGCTTCCAGAAAAAATGGACCGGCACACCCACAACCATCAGCGCCGGCCGCGGCAAGCGGCACACCATGCGCCATGCCGGCGATACTGTATGCTTCAAGCCGCGTGGCGTCGTTTGCATCCTTCCAGACGCGCCGGATATGTCGTCCGAGCTGTTCTTCGCCTGAAGGACGTTCGGGCAGCCTCTGCACATCAAGCCATTGTCTGATGATGTGATCTGCGTTTGACGGCCGGACGACGGTGTCAGCCGTCCCATGCCACACCGAAATTTTTGGCCAGGGACCGCGATGGTCCGATGCTGCGCGCACGACGTCACCCAGCGCGCGCGCCGACGGCGCGCGTTCATTGAACATCGCCTCGAAGGCTTCCTGCACGGATGACGCCGATCCGTAAGGCAGCCCTGCAATGATTGCGCCGCCCGCGAAAATGTCCGGATAGGTCGCCAGCATGACGGATGCCATCGCGCCACCGGCCGAGAGGCCGGTCACGAAGATGCGGCGGCGGTCGATGCCGAAATTCTCGATCGCTTTGTCAATCATCTGACGGACGGACAGCGCTTCGCCGCTATCGCGCGCGGTGTCACCCGGCAGAAACCACGTGAAGCAGTTCTTCGGATTATTCGCAGGCTGCTGCTCAGGAAAGACCAGGACGAAGCCAAGGCGATCGGCAAGATCGGACCAGCCCGTTCCTTGGTCATAGGCGTCTGCAGTCTGGGTGCACCCATGCAGCGCGACCACGAGGGCCGGTGACGGGCCGACGCCATCCGGGACGTAGACGTGCATGCGCAAATTGCCGGGGTTGCTTCCGAAATGCGTCAACTCCCGCAGCCGGCTCGGTCGCGCGGGCCTTCGGGCCGTCTTGCTCCCTGCCCTGAGGCGCTTTTCGAAGAGCTCATGCAGCATTCGCAGTCGGGAAAGCGAGGTGCCGATGCTGGCCATGGCGCGTCCTTTTGCGTTGCAACAAGACTATGGTGCATTGCAATATGGATGCGCCACCCCCCGACCACAAGGAGGCCTTGGGTCAATCGACGGCCGAGGTCGTAACCGGGGGAGCGCCACAATCCGCCAAAGCCCGAGCTTGGACACCTTTGTCTCAGGCTTGAGCTCCGCCTGTCCGGCTTCGAACACCGCTAACCAGACGCGCAGCAGGGCACGGTCCTAAGGCGAGAGCTTCGTCATAGCGTGTTGGATGTCTTCTTTCGCGTACTTGCGGTCATAGATTCTTCTCAGCGAGCTGACGGAAATCGTCCGGAACCGACCGCGGGATGCCCAAAGCGACCGGTCCGTAGCCGATCGCCTCCCATCCGAAGCGATCGCGAACGGCATCGACTGCGCGGTCGGCGCCCCACCTCGCCCTACCCCGCTTGGAACCAGGGCGGCAGGCCTCATCCTCCAATCCAATCGGCAGCTCGAGTTGCAGGATCGGATGCTCCTCCAAGTTCGAAACTGAAATTGCCAGCAACGAGATGACCTTCTCTTGCGGGTGATCCGCCAGGGCCGCATGGACCAGTGCCTCGGCGACCTCGGCGAGCATTCGCGTTGCGGAGATCGGCGCCGGCAGCGTTATGGAGCGGGTGACCGAGCGCATATCCGCAAAGCGCACGCGCGCCGTCACCGTCCGTCCCGGTCGCGATTTGGCGCGCAGCCGGGTGGCGATCCTATCGGCAAGGTGAAGCAGCGTGGGCCGAATGACTCGCTCCTCGACAGGACTTCTGCCAATTGCAGATTGGGCCCCGGCCGAGTGCGATCGCCGATGCATCTTGATCTCACGCGGGTCGCGGTTCCATGCCAGCGCGGAGAGCTTTTGGCCCAACGCAGGCCCGAGAAGGGTCTTGAGCCGCCATGGCTGGACGTGCGCCAGCTGCCCGATCGTGATCACACCGGTACTGGCCAACCGCGCTTTGGTGACGGGGCCGACGCCCCACATCAGCTCAACCGGCAAGTCGTGGAGGAAAGCGAGCTCAGAGTTGGGATCGACGACCACCAACCCATCAGGTTTTGCCACCTGCGACGCGATCTTGGCGAGATGCTTGGTGCGTGCCACACCCACGGAGATCGGGAGCCCCAGCTCTGTCCGCACGCGCCGGCGTATCTCAGTAGCAATCTCAACCGGCGAACCAAACAGACTTTCACACCCAGCGACGTCGGCAAAGGCCTCGTCAATGGAGAGGCGTTCGACCAGCGGCGTGAAGTCGCCCAGCACCTCTATCGCAGCATCGCCGAGGCGTTGGTATTCTTTGAAGCTACCGCCGACGAACTGCAGCTGCGGGCACAGCTCGCGCGCACGCCGCCCCGACATGCCGCCGCGCACGCCGAAAGCCTTGGCTTCATACGAGGCGGCGAGAACGACTCCTCCACCCACGGCGATGGGTTTTCCGCGCAAAGATGGGTCGAGCAGCTGCTCGACCGAGGCGTAAAAGGCGTCCAGGTCCGCATGCAGTATGGTACCGCAACGAATTTCGTCGGGCTCTTTCATCGCCCGCCATCCAACTCAGGATCGCGCTTCGGGCTTCTGCCATTGGGCAATCTGCAGCGAAAGCTCGACGCGTCGCTGGCCGACCCTCATTGCCTGCGCCTGCATGAGTTGGAAAGCGGCCGCATCACCATGTTCCGCCCTGGCGCGAGCTACGGTATTCAGTGCGTCGTGCAGCCATTGCCATTCGCGGGCGACCTCGGCCTCTCGCGCCCGCAGCTCCGCCAAGCTTTCCATGCCAAAGCTCCATGCGTGTTCCCATTTTGTTCTGTACCTTCATCCTGCCTTGATGTCCAGGCCCTCCGCAGCCGTCACTCTTTATATATGAGGCGAACTAGGGGAGGACGGATTGATCATGGCTGAACGACGCCCTTGGAGAGCGGTTTGATACGGGTGATCGACATCGAAACGACCGGCATCGATCCCGCTACGGACGCGATCATCGAGATTGCAAGCGTCGACATGGTGCGGGACGGCGGGATCACGAATGCCATGGACACGCTCGTGCGACCGAGCAGGCCGATCCCGCCAGGCGCCTCGGCCGTACATCACATCGTCGACGAGGATGTTGTGAATGCGCCGGCATTCAGCGAGGTGATCGACCGCTTCAAGGGCGCCGACTTCTATGTCGCCCACAACTGCGAGTTTGAGCGGAGCTTCTTCGCTGCCCAGGGCATTGAGCTTGGGTCCTGGATCTGCACGTACAAATGCGCGCTGCGGGTGTGGCCCGAACTCGAAGGGCACTCCAACCAAGAGCTGCGCTATGCGCTGGGTCGCGCGACGCCCTTTCCGGGGTTCGAGCGCGGCTCGATCTCGCCGCATCGTGCGGCCTTTGACGTCGTTGTGACGGCAGCGATCTTCGAGGAGCTGATCAAGAAAGCGCGCTGGAGTGAACTGGTGCAGTGGTCAACCGAGCCGGCGCTCCACACGCGGTTTCACTTCGGCAAGTACCGCGGCCAACGCTACGCCGACATTGCGGTCAGCGATCCGGAGTATCTGCAGTGGATCATCGAGAAATCCGAACTCGAGGAAGGAATCAAGTATAGCGCGAGCCATTGGCTGGCGCGGGTCGCTCGGTAACGCATCATCGGTGCGCGGTGCACACCAAACGCCACATTCAAGGATTGCATGAACACTCGATTGGCCACGCTCGCCCCTCTTAATTCGATGCCTCGCGTTTGAGGAGCTCCTACTGAGATATAGCCTCGTCCGCTTGGGCGCCCGCGATGGCCTTGTTGACGTCTCCTTCACCATCACAGAAATCTCACCGTTCTCGGAGAAATCGTTGTGTTCACGACATAGCATCAGCAACCTTGATCGAACCGCGCTCTTCTGCTACCAATGTACTTATGCACATAGGTACGCCACTGTAATCGGTGCGGCCCTAGCGGCGTGCGGTTGCTTGAGGACTGCTGAGCCAGACTTAATTACTCCGCGAAGCTTAACAGCCGACGCTGGCCGTCAGGCGGCGCATTCCCCCAGCACCTGGTATTGACCCAAGAACTCCGCCGATATCAAAGCGAAGCAATGGAAACAACTACGAGTCAGCGAAGCCTCTCTCCAACAGCCGTTCTGACAGCCTTGATGAAGGGTATTGAGGCGCGAGACTGGCCTCGCCTTCACGAGCTGTACGCAATTGACGCCATTGTCGAACACCCTTTCGCGCTACCCCGACCGACGCGACTTTCTGGCCGTGCAGAAATTCGTACGCATTTCGAGCGCTTTGCCCTTCAGCCATTGCAACTCAAAGTCCGCGATATGAATTTTCACACTGCCACCGATCCGGAAGTCGTTGTGGTGGAATGGCAGTATGAAGGCTTTGTCACCACCACCAGACATGCGTTCAGCGTTGCGAATGCGCAAATATCGCGCGTGCGGAACGGAGAAATTGTGTTTTCGCGCGACTATCACAATCACGCATTAATGGCCGCGGTAAGCGGCCGACTCGATGCGCTGTACACTGCGCTCGGCGCCTTGGTACCCTAGGCTTGGTGACTTCCGCACAGTTCGCTCATGTTGTCGCCCGAGTTCGAACGTTCCGCGCCCCAGCCTGCAACGGACCGACTTATGTCTGCAACGGAGTACACCAAGCCTTGCGGTTTACGATTGGAAGGCATGAGGCGGTGGAGCGGATCCAGGCCGGCGCGCGCGTCCGCGCCCTTGTCGATATGCTTGTGAGTAGCATCAAACCAGAAAACAAGGGCGTGGTGCGTTTATGCACCTGATGACGAGCCCCTCTAGAGCCCCGCTGTCGCGCCGGCGCATCACCAAAAATCATGCGCTGGCCAGCCAGGGTATCCATGTATTCGCGGATCTCGCGCACCCTCTTGCCGTCCATTTCAAACACCCAGCAGTAGCGATTGTCGTACTCTCTGCCTTCAGTAATCGTCGCCCGCAGGCGCTGCTCGAACACCACGGTTTGCCCTTCCGCAATGACTTTCGTAAATGACATGTCCGATACGCTCAAGAACAGCCGTCCAAAATCCTTGGATAGAAACGTTACAATGCCTTCCCTCGTCTCCAGCATATCAGTGGCAAGGCCGAGGGCGACTTGCGTAGCATTACGCGGGGGCGCCACCCAACGAGCATCCTCCGTCAACACTTCGCGGATGATATCAGGCTCGCGCGTAGCAAATGCCTTCCATACCCCAAACGCTGCATCCTTTACGCTGCTCATGCTGTCCCTCGCTGATTGGTTCCTGTCGCTCTTAAGTGGGTGCGATATGACATGGGCGGTGGGAGGTCGGCTCGCGGAAAACGGACTTCATGGGCTCGATGGCCTGGTGCTATGCGATGGCGTCTTCCATAGTGAGGCATGACAATTGATCCGGATGCCTGCTATGCGGCTGTGGCGCGACGCGATGCGAGCGCCGATGGCATATTTGTTACCGCCGTGCGCACCACAGGTATCTACTGTCGCCCAATATGCCCAGCCAGGCTTCCGCTTCGCCGCAACGTTTCGTTCTATGCCAGCGCCGCTGGCGCGCAAGCTGCGGGGTATCGTCCGTGCTTGCGTTGTAGGCCTGAATCGGCGCCCGATAGTCGAGCCTGGGTCGGCACCCTCGCGTCAATCAACAGGGCCCTTCAGCTCATAGAAGATGGCGCTCTTTGCGAGGGCAACGTCGATGCCCTTGCAGGGCGGCTTGGCATGACCGCGCGACACCTTCGACGACTATTTCACAAGCATGTTGGTGCCGGCCCCCTTTCCGTGGAGCAAACGCGGCGCGCTCATCTAGCTCTCAAGCTAATCCACGAAACAAGTCTTCCATTCACGTCGATAGCGCTTGCAGCGGGGTACGGAAGCATCCGTCGCTTTAACGAAAGCCTGCAAAACCTGTTTGGTAGCGCTCCGTCCCTGCTGCGTCGACGCCCGTTAAGCGCCGACGTCGGACTGGTAGTACGTGTTGCCTTACTTCACTGCCCGGCGACAAGATCTTGGAGAGTGGCATTTCCAGTATCTGAATTCAGGGCTGGAGCGTGCGCCGAATTGGAAGTCGTTACTCGGCAAGTTGCGCAAGCACGCCTCTTGAATGTCCCACTGCCGCAGATCGGACGTGCGATCGCTCATGTGCGTCGTTCCTTGGCAACACTAGAGTTCGAAACCTCGGAAATGGTTGCCTGTGCTTAAAATTTAGCAAGTTCGTTGGCGGGCCGACGGTCCGATCCACGCGCCCCGCATCCGCTTGATGTGTTGAGTGATCTTAATTTGCCGGTCTTACGACGCAAGGTCAGTTCGCTTTTCATCCGAGGGTCGGATAGGTCGGCTTGCATCATTGTTGCGGCCTGCCGCGCCGCGCCCATGGAATGAGCTAGGTCAAGATGTTGCGCTTGTATTTGGCGACTGTGAAATGAGAAAATCTTCGAGAATCTTGACGAGGATGAGCGGCGTTTCGCACATGGGGTAGTGCGCAGCGTCGGCAAGCGTGATCAGCGTGAAATCGGAGAAGAATCGCCCAAAAACCTCGCGGAGATTTGCTTCCCTGTAGAATTCCACATCGTGGGTCCCGACGACGGCCAAGGCCGGAACGTCGGTTACAGGAAGCTCGCCAGAAAAATCTTCCCCGGTCCACATATCGAGATAACCGAGCATCGCTTCCCGGGCCAGCCGCTCTGTCAACAGGCGCCCCTTCCACGCGTACCATGCCTCCGGCAAACGGTTGCCGGTAACAAGGCCGGAGAGATGGCGAGCCTTTGACGGATCGGTTGGGACGGTCCGCAGCACCTCCTTAAAACCATCGTCGATCGCCATGCCCGATGCCGGAACTGGCGCGATCGCGACAACCGACGACAACCGGCCTGGATGGTCCAGCACAATGCGCTGAACGACCATGCCGCTCATGGAATGCCCAATCGCGTGAAACGTCGCCCAACCGAGCATGCTTGCCGTGTCGACTACGTCGGCAGCAGCTTCCGCCGAGGAATATGTTCCCGATAGATGCCGTGACTGTCCGTAGCCTCTGAGCTCGACGAACGCGTATGTGAAGCGGTGCCCGTCGAGAATACCGTGCACCCCCTCCCACAATTCGCTGGCTGAGGCCCACTCGTGTAGAACGACCACACGCACTGGGCCGTTTCCGACCAACCGGTAGCCGAGCTCCATCAACACGCCTCCAACAACCATGCCGCCGAGCCCGCCCGGCCAACATCGAACCCTGACATGTCTCGCTGGCTTCAGCTGCTGCCAGTGCAAGCTGCTGTCGGCGTGTCAGGGCCCCTCACGTTCGGAGACTTGCTTGTCTCAAGTTCGACCTTGAACGCGATGTGACCGCACCCTGAGCCGGTCGAGCACAGGCAACAGATCATGGGGGTCCGGCCGAATGCTGTAGTCTGGATTGACCTCGGCATAGCGAATGATGCCATCGGGCCCGATGACAAAACGGGCCGGCATGGGGAGAGTCCAACTATCCTCTCCGTTGACGACTGGGAGGTCGTTCCCAAGTCTCCTGTAGAGCGCGATGAGATCTTCGGGCAACCTAAACCGCAGCCCAAACTCGGAAGCGACCACATTGCCTTTGTCGACCAGCATCGCGAGTTCGAGGTGAGTCGTGCGCGTAGAACTCCGGCTGTTGGCTGCTGTCTGCGGCGAGATCACAACAAGGTCCGCACCGCGCGAGCGAATCTCCGGCAGGGCTTCCTGCAACGCCAGCAGCTCCAGATTGCAGTAGGGGCACCAGACCCCACGAAAAAAACTCACAACCAAAGGCCCGCGCAAAGGTGGGCGCGTTGGCGCCGACCTTCGCCGCTCGTTCCGCCAGGCCAGATGCTTTCAACTCCGAGGTCGCACGCCGCATAGTCGCCTGAGCCTCTGGTGCGGCCTTGGCGCGCAGTTCGGACTTCAGAGCGTCGAGGCGCTGTTGCAGAGACATGATGAGCCCTGGCTTCGTAGGCGCTAATGGCGACCAAGTGAGTTTGTCGGCCTATCGCCCTCAAATGCGTGCGTCGGTTGGTGCCGTAAACGTCTCATCGACAATGTTTCCCGTGTTCCGCACCTCCGCCGGCTCAAACAAGATGATCTCCGCTTCTTCCTCGGCGACCGGCCGGTGCTCAACACCGTGCGGAACGACGGTCATCTCTCCAGGCCCGAGTTCGATCACAGAGCTGCGAAACTCGATGCGCAATCTGCCGCGCCAGACCAGGAAAAGCTCGTCCTCAACCTCGTGATGGTGCCAGGGGAACTCTCCCAATATCTTGACGATCTTGACCTCTTGTCCGTTAAGCGAGGCGACGATCTTTGGGCGCCAATGCTCTGTGACTTGATTGAATTTCTGGTCGATATCGATCTTGCTCACAGCAGCGCAGCCTCCATGTCGTGGGTCAATCGAATATCCGCTTATGCCGTCGCGCAGCCAACGATATGTCTTGCCGACGGATGTGACTGAAAGTAACAAGATACGCATGTCGCAAGTCCCTTCGCTGCAAACCTTGCGCGCTTTCGAAGCTGCAGGTCGGCTGCAAAGCTACTCCCGAGCCGCGGAGGAGTTAGGCCTGACCCATGGCGCCATCAGCCACCGTGTCCGCGAGCTGGAGCGCCGCACAGGGACCGCTTTGTTCACGCGAGAGGGAAACCGGATGGTGCCGACAAGCAATGGGCACCTGCTGCTGGTACAGGTACGTCACGCCCTGCAGTTGCTCGAGCAGACATTCCGCAGGTCGCGGCGCTCCGGCCGGACAATGCTGCGCGTGAGCGTGTTGCCGGCGCTTGCCTCGCGCTGGCTCGTCGTGCGGCTTGCGGATTTTCGCGCCGCGAACCCGCGAATAGAGATCGACCTACACGCGGCTTCAGACCTGACCGCAATAGGTGCCGGGGGAGTTGACCTCGGGATTCGCTACGGCCCCGGAGGATGGCCCGGCTTGCAGAGCGAAAAGCTCAGCGATGAGGTCCTATTCCCCGTGTGCGCTCCCAGCTACCGCAAGCGCGTCTCAATCACCTCTCCGCGCGACCTGAGGCGCTGCACCTTGTTGCGAAATCCGTGGCAACCCTGGGCTCCGTGGCTGCGGCAGGCCAATCTGGACCTGGCCGAGCCCACCTCTGGTCCGTCCTACGCCGATGCCGGCCTCGCCTTGCAAGCCGCTGCTGCCGGGGAAGGAGTAGCTTTGGCACGAGGATTGTTGGCGTACGACGACCTCAACGTTGGCACGCTCGTGCGCTTGTTCAGTGTCGACGTATCGGACGCTTATTCTTATTTTGCGGTATGGCATTCCGCGGCGCAGGATCGTGAGCCGATTGCTCAACCCTTCAAACTGTGGCTGAAGCACGCGATTGAGCGCTGCCGAGGCTGACGCTCAACGCGACTGTTGCTCTCTGTACAGTCAGTAGAGAAGTGTTGATCGCCAATCGACACCATTTCTTCAAGTTCGGCGCCGATGGGCTTCTCGACGATAGCATTCAGCCCCACTTTGGCGCTATCCGTTGTGCGGTGATCCACTAGGCCTGCAATTGCTTGGTGTCCGTAACCTGCACGATTTGCAAGTTCACGACCGGTTCGCCAATGGCATAAGCCTATGGTGCATTCTCTTCAGTCCACCTGGCATCATTCCGACAAGCCCCGCCCCACGATGGCGACAACGAGCGACGGTCGACCGGCGATGCGAGCTTGCACCGTGGCGCCCTCGACAAGCGCCAAAGCAATCCTTGCCTGCTGAGCCGCAGATGCTTTGTCGCCGGGAAATCCGCGAGCAAGCCGCGCGATCCAGCATTCACAAGCGGCAACCAAAGCATCTGTTATGGGTTTGGAAGCGGGCACGGCTTCGGCTGCAAGCACAGCGATGAGTGAGCCGCGCATCTGATTTTTCCTCGTCAGCCCAGCAGCGGCGTACTTTGCCAGCCCTAGGGCCAACGCATTTCCGTCGGCGCCTTTTGCGAGAAGGTGGTCAAGGTAACGGTTGACTTCATCCGCAAGCCATTGCACGGCGACAACCGCGAGCTCTTCTTTTCCACCGGGGAAGTAGTGGTAAAAGCATCCCTTGTGGGCCTGCGCCCTTGCCAAGATGGCTGCTACCCCGGTGCCGTGAAAGCCGTTGGCCTGAAAGAGATCGACCCCTGCGCGAAGTAGGCGTTCGCGCGTAGGACTACTTGCCTGAACTGACTTAGCTGTCCGCGTGCCGTGCGCGAGTGTCGTCACGAGCGAACGGCCGCTACATATAGGGCATCTGAAGTCCAGGCCTCGGGCGCCTGTTCCCAATCCACATAGACTGTCGGCAGGCGATCCGGTTGAAAGCCCTGCGTAGACCACGTATGCATCACGCCGTCGTGCGCGTGTCGACAATCCGGACGCGCAATGATCCAGGTGACGCCCCGATGGTAGAGGGCGCCAGTGGATATGGTGAGTTCGCCATCGACGGCAGGAGTTACGCTGGTGACGACAGCATCGGGAGCCGCTACCGCGAATGCGCGCTCCAGGGCCAAACGACGCGCATCAGAGACGACGATGACATCATACAGACCCTGCACGTCCTGTGGCGTTGGTGTCACTACTTGGGTCCCGTACTCTTTGGCGATCCTGGCGCGCTCAGGATCGCCATCGACATAGTTGACCTCCCCACCCAACGCGACGGCGATGGCCACACAAAACAGGCCTATGACCGCCGGTGCGCCGCCCAGAACTAACACGCGGGCACCTGGTCGCCGCTCGAGATGGGGCGCAACGGCCCGCCATGAATCTGAAGCCATATCAGCAATGCCGATCAGCGGTTTTAGGTCGGCACCCGGCGGAACAGGGGTCAACATCGCCGAGGCGAAAGGCACGCGCATCAAGTCGGCCAACCCGCCGCCAAAGCCACCGGCGCGGCCCATCCCGTAGGAAGCTGCGAAAGGCACGCGTTCGCATTTCGCGGTAGCGCCGCGTCGACACAGCCGACAATCGCCACAGTTGATCTGCGCCGGAACAAACACTTTTTGCCCGACTTCAAAGCGGCCGACCTGATCTCCCAAATCTACAATCTCGCCGAGAACCTCATGGCCAATCGGCTCCCCGGATGCCATTTGCATCAGCCCACGAACATAGGCCACATCCAAATCACAGCGGCCGACCACAAGAGGGCGCACGATGGCCTCGCGGTCGTTATGCAGGACCGGGTCGGGTGCATCGCGCCACTCAACCCGACCGGGCGCAATGAAACACGCGTGCCTCACGATTTGGCCTGCACACGCGCGATCGACGCCAGCGCAGTGGCCACCAGGCTTCGCTCGTCGCCGACTTCAGAAAACACGTCAGCGCGAACCGTGAGCTGCCTCTTTCCTCCCGCCTGCACAACACCGAACGCGCGCAAGCGCTCGCCCGTGGCCGGCGCGACTAGGTGGAGCGTGTAACTCGCGGTAACAACGTCCCCAGCAACGCTAGCGGCCGCCCAAGCACATGCGGAATCGGCCGCTGCGCCTATCACCGCGCCGTGAGCGAAACCATGGTGCTGCCTCAGATCGTCTCGTAGCGTAATGACACGCTCGGCCTCGCCCTCGAAGCAACGCACGGGCTCAATTCCGAGCAATGGCGCAAAGCCGTCGGCGAGCACCGTCTGGCGCAGACGCTCCAAAAACGCTTCTGAAGACATTGAAAAGCGAGCCCTTTCTTCCCGACTTGACCGATCGGTCAAGTCGCGCCAGATTAACGCGATGGATATGCTTTGGCAAGTTCCGGCCCCGAGGACAACACGTTGTGCCAAGCCTGGGCGACAAGCTCTCTTGGAAAAATAGACTGCGGGTCCATTTGGAGACCCATGGCGAAAACTGCTGACGATGGACCGATGCGCCACTACGAGAAGTCTAAGGCCGCAGCGCGTGAGGCTGGCGTCGATGGCGACCTGAGACGTTCAAGCGGAGCGCTGAACGCCCTAGCCAAGGCCTCTAGCAAAAAGGCCAAGAAGGCCGCCATGAAGTCCAAGCGCTGATGGACCCCCTGACGCTCTTCGGCCTGATCGCCGTATCGGCGATGCTGCTGTTCTATGCCCTCGAAGATCGAAGCCACTGGTACGTGCTAGCGTTCGCCGGAGCGTGTGCTCTGGCATCCCTCTACGGCTTCCTGCAGGGAGCGTGGCCGATTGGGGTGGTGGAAGCCATCTGGGCAGTCGTGGCCCTGCACCGCTGGCGCAAGCGGACAGGCTGGTAGGTGCCCCGGCCGGGACCGAAGCCTAACATTTGGACCCTTGAGGGAAGCCAGTCACAGCTTCGCTCTGTGGGTTTGCGAGATACGGAACTGCCGGCGCGCCCGGCCAAGACGTGTTGCGATGATCGCAGCGCGAGCAAAAGCGCCGTCCGAACTTCGCTCAGTCACGCCTCTTGGATTTCGGCTTCTCGACAAGCTGATGACTGTCGTTGGCGGTCAGGGTCAGTCCGTAAACCTCGCGCAGCGTCTCAATCTGCCGCAACGTCTCTTTGGAGAACGGCGATTTCCCCTCGAGTGCGTGCAAGGCAATGCCTTCGAGGAGATCGCCGAGCGACATATCCTTGAGTTCGGCGAGCCCTTTGAGCACCTTGAGTAGGCGCGTTTCCATTCTCACGCCTGTCTGGACCCGCGTGACGGTCTGACTCGATTGGGGCGAACGTACCATGGTGATTTGGTACCGAATTTGCACATTTTAAGCAAGTGAACGCCACAAGTGCGTGGCGCGCCGATCTCTGCGCCCAGGTGCGATCGCGCGCCCAGCTCTTTGCTATCTAAAGGACGCTTTGAATGGCCTTCTTGGCGGCGGCGATCGCCCTCTCGTCGCGCTTATACATGGTCCAGCCCTTGATCCGCTTCGACCTGACGAGGCCAGAGGTCACCAGTACGCGCATGTGCTCGCTCACGGTCGGCGCTGATACGCCGAGCTTCTCGGCTATCAGCACGCCGCAGACGCCATCCTCAACGAGATCTCCGTCGACCTGGGGACGGAAATGCCTGCGTGGATCCCTCAGCCACTTGAGGATCAACAGCCGCCGGTCGCTGGCCATGGCCTTGAGCGTCGCCGAGATATCCATTTTGCTTCTTCGCAAATTAGCTAATTTATGTCAATCTATGCCATGGAGACTGCCATGTCTGACGTGCGGATCACCAAGCAAATGATCGCCGAGGCGGAATCGGCGATCAGACCCTTCGTTCGATGGACACCGGTGGTGCGCACCGATGCATCCGACTTCGGACTTCCACCGGGTTCAGTTGCCCTAAAACTCGAGCTGCTCCAGCACTCGGGCTCCTTCAAGACACGCGGCGCCTTCGTCAATCTGTTGCGCCGCAGAATACCAACGGCCGGCGTGGTCGCGGCCTCGGGCGGAAACCACGGCGCAGCCGTGGCCTACGCCGCAAACAAACTTGGCATCCCCGCCACTATCTTTGTGCCCAGCATCTCCTCGCCTGCGAAGATCAACCGCATAAAGGACTATGGAGCGACCCTCGTCGTCGAGGGAGAGCGTTATGCCGACGCACTCGCCGCCAGCGAGCGGCACATTGCCAAGTCGGGTGCCATGCCGGTGCACGCTTACGATCAGGTGGAGACCTTGCTCGGTCAGGGCACTGTGGGGTTCGAACTCGAGGCGGATGTACCAAACATCGACACGTTGCTGGTGTCGGTCGGAGGCGGCGGCCTGATTGCAGGCATTGCAGCTTGGTTTGCCGGCCGCATCAAGATCGTCGCAGTCGAGTCCGAGGACGCTCCGACCTTGCACGCGGCATTTGCAGCCGGCCACCCGGTAGACGCGCCCACGGGCGGCATCGCTGCCGATAGCTTGGCGCCCAAACGGGTCGGAACACTGCCGTACCCGATAGCGCGCGCATTCGTTGACGCCTCGGTTGTCCTCGTCAGCGACGACGACATACGATCTGCGCAGGCGACGCTTTGGAACACGTTGCGCGTTGTTGCAGAGCCAGGAGGGGCGGCCGCGTTCGCGGCTCTGCTCACCGGAAGGTATCGCCCTACGCTAGGAGAACGCATTGCGATCTTGGTCTGCGGCGGTAACACCACGGCTGTCGATTTCGCGAACTAGCTGGCGCGACGATCGCCCAATGAAAACCGCCGCCTGGGCGTGCGGTAACGGAAATTTGGTCAAGCATTACAAACCGCGAGACGGCAATGACGAAGACACTCCCTAAGGTGTCCCGGCCGAGCTCAGTTTAAGTCCTAACGAGCAGGGCGGTTCGACGACCCTCGCGCTCTGCGACCCGGCTCTTTTCGGCGAGTAACCGCTTGCAAGCTGTTCAGGTCCCTCAGGATCACGCAGTCCGAAGCGGCCCCGCCCACACACAGGGCGTCGCAGCTTGCAACGAAACCTGAGATGCTGCGCTCCAGCCTCTTCAACTCAGCCAGCTTGCCTCGCACAGCGACAAGCTGATCGTGCGCCAGGTTGCGGGCTTGCGCACACGACCTTTGCGGGTCTCGCAAAAGCTCTACGAGCGAACGAACTTGCGCGATGGAGAAGCCGAACTCGCGGCAGCGTCGAATGAAGGTCAACACCCTCAAATCATCGGCGCCATAGACTCGATGACCGCCCAATTGCCGATCGGCTGACCGCAGTAGCCCGATCTCCTCGTAGTAGCGCACGGTCGTGGCGCTGGTACGGGCCCGTTTGGCAAGAAGTCCTATCTTGAGGTTCGCCATGCACGCACTCTCTTCGCGGTTTTGCCTCTTGAACTTCAAGCAACTTGAACAATTAGCATATGCGCAGGCTTGCATACTCTATCAACCCGCGACAGATCGGGGACACGACACATGACGAGCACCGAAAACCCTGCCGCCTGCACCTTGTCACCATCCGATCTTGAGGATCGGCTCGCATGGATTTCCGCGTTGACTACAGAGGCGCTGCGCCGCCACGAGCGGCGCGATTTGGTTCTGGAACTTCACTATTCGCCGCAAGCGCGTGACCGTATTCGCGAGATGGTTCGCAATGAGCAGACATGCTGCTCCTTTCTCACTTTCGATCTCCGCGAGCATTCCGATTCCATCACTCTAACGATTACGGCTCCAGAGGCCGCCCGAGACAAGGCCGAAGAGCTGTTCGGGCCATTCGTAGGCGCCGCTGCGAAACCCTCTGCCTGCGGTTGCCGTGCGGCTTCCACCGTCACTGTTGGTGGATAGGTCCGCACGTCGTGTGGCCGACGCCTATGACGCGCTAGCGGGCCTCAGGTCGTAACGCCGTTTTGTCCGTGCTCCGCGACCGATTGGGGTAAGCATCCGTGTATCTCATGCGCATCGGGTTCAACTGACAACAATGGCAACCCTCCCGAACGGGGAAAAAAGCATAATGGAAGTTGCTCTATTTCAACACGATCGCCGACCAAGTCGAATAAAGCACAGCGCCAAAGGCGAGAACCACAGCAAATGAGCGCAAAGTCTGGACCCGCTCGAACTTGTCGAATACGCGCTGAAGTGCGTTTTCGTCTTCAACCGAATATCTGCGCTGCGAAAAGTTGGTTGGTGCGGCTTGTGTAGTCAACACCAGCTGGCAACCGCAGAGCGCGAGCGAGGTTGCGGCACCAATGGACAAAGGCGCACCCCAGCCCAGACTAGAGACTGATGCTACAGTCAAAGCGAGACTGCTCGTGGGGGCGCCAAGACCGAAAATAGCATACAGCCAAATTCCATTCCCAAGGTCCGACGCGCGACTGTAGCGACTGTAAGCGGATGCACCGATCACTCGCCGCGCTGGCAGTTGCTTTACAGACTGATCAATGGTCATGCCGGCCAACATGCCGTTCATGACCAGGGCGATCACGAGAGCCAACTTTAGGTCCACGAAAAAATCCTAGGCTGCGCAGGAATTAAGTCTGAACCTTTGCGCAATAGGCGCCGCGAGGTAGTGCAGGCTGCTTCGCAGCCGCGATGAGAACTTGCCGCAGTCGGGTATTCGGCAAGATCTACATGAGAACGAGGCGATCTGGCTAAAGCATCAGTTGCTGTCATGCGCATCGGGCTGATGTACCACTTCATAGTGACGCACAACGTCGTCGAACGCGGCGAGCACGGCACGCGCCTCTGGTTCAACCACAGCAACGCTGGCGTCGGTGCCGGCAAACCGCTTGATTGCCTCCATCGACTCCCAAAGCGTCACCGCCAGAAACTCAATCTGTCCGTTGGTTTCACGCCGCAGGAGGTAGGCGCCACGGTGACCCGCAATCCCACGCAGCTTCGGAAACACATGCGTGCTGACATGGCGCGCGTAGCTGTCGGCCTTGTCGGGGTCCGCCAGTCCGCGCCAGATGCGGACCATCATCTCAGGTTACTCCCTGGAAGCCGGGTTCCGCCGCGACCTGCCGGCCGATGACCAAGCGCTGGATGTCGGATGTGCCCTCGTAGATCGAGCACACCCGCACGTCGCGATAAATGCGCTCCACGGGAAAATCCTGCGTGTATCCGTAGCCGCCATGAATCTGAATCGCCGCGGAGCAAACCTTCTCTGCGGTCTCCGAGGCAAACAGCTTCGCCATTGACGCCTCTTTGAGACAGGGCTCGCCGGCATCGCGCAACGCCGCGGCTCTGAGCACCATCAACTCGGCTGCCTGAATGCCCGTCGCCATGTCGGCGAGCCGAAAGGCGACCGCCTGATGCTCAATGATCGGTTTGCCAAAGGTTTTGCGCTCCTTGGCGTAAGCAAGAGCCGCGTCGTAGGCAGAGCGTGCCATGCCTACGGATTGTGCGGCGACGCCAATACGTCCACCTTCAAGGTTGGAGAGCGCAATCTTCAGTCCCTGGCCGTCCTCGCCGAGCATCTGGTCGGGCGGCACCTCACATCCCTCGAACACTATCTGACAGTGATCCGTGGACCGCTGACCTAGCGTCTCTTCGATCCGCGCCACTCGGTAACCTGCCGTTGCCGTTGGAACGATGAAAGCGGACAGACCTTTCTTTCCAGCCTCGGGGTTTGTCACGGCAAACACGATGGCAACGTCGGCAGTTCGACCCGAGGTAATGAACTGCTTCACACCATCGAGCACATACTTGTTGCCCTCCCGGCGAGCCCTAGTCTTGATGGCTGCTGCATCGGAACCCGCCTCAGGCTCGGTCAGGCAGAAACAACCGAGCAGCTCACCTTGCGCCAACGGCCGCAGAAAGCGCTGTTTCTGCTCGTCCGTGCCGAATTTCAGGATCGGGGTGCAGGCCAGGGAGTTATGAACCTGGAACGCAGTCGAGGCGGCGCCATCAGCCGCTGCGATCTCCATGACCGCGAGCGCGTACGAAACGTGATCAGTTCCGGCACCGCCCCACTCTTCGGGTACCGTCATGCCGAGCAATCCGAGTTCGGCCATTCTGGCAAATGCACGCTTGGGAAACTCCGGCACGCGATCGCGCTCGGCCGCCGACGGGAGCAGCTCTTGGCGGGCGAACCGTCGCGCCGTTTCTCGGATCAAGCGTTGTCTTTCGCTCAGCATTCACCTTCCCCCGGACAAACCTAACAGCCTGTGCAGCCGCGCCTCACACCCACAGCGGCGAACGAACGACGCGAGACGAGACGACCACGGCTCAAACATGCTGCCCGCAAACTCACCAAAGCGGCGGCTGCGCTTGCCGAGGTCACAAAGCGTCACAGTAAAATCTAGAGCAGAGAGCGCGCCGCGCGGCAAAGTACTCCCGGTGGTCATGGTCCAACACCGACGCGCTCTACGAGACCGATCTTGACGCGGCGGTTGTTAC
>JBFWXN010000091.1:0-20486 GCA_050187415.1 Hyphomicrobiaceae bacterium
CGGTAGCCACAGGTCTCGAGCAGATCACCGGCCCAGGGAGGCGCGTGGCTCGTGAGGATTGCGGGCTGGCTCTCGAAACCTTCCACAAGCATGCCGCAGTCTTCGTTGACGGACAGGTTGAAAGGGCCGCGAATGCGCGCCGATCCGCGCGCGCCAAGCCAACGCGCGGCGCGCTCATGCAAGGCGATTGCCGCCTCTTCATCGTCGATGCAATCAAAGAAGCCAAAGTGGCCACATTGGTCGTTGTACGTCTCGAGATGGCGGTGGTTGATCTGCGCCGAGAGACGCCCGATCGGCACGCCATCGCGATAGGCGATGAAGAAGGCGGCTTCACCAAAGCGGAAGAAGGGGTTCTTCGACCGGGTAATGCGATCTCGTTCAACGAGATCGAGCGGGTGGATCCATGCCCGGTCATGCGCGAAGACACGTTGCGGCACACGCAGCCAATCGCGCACGCCGTCGCGGCCGGCAAGCTCTCGGACGACCACGTCCCGCCTATCGATCAAGTTCCCCCGCACGCCCACCTCATCGTCGCGATCGTGTTTGCGCACTTGCGAACGTCAGCGCGCGATCGACCACCCCCATTGGCAACAGCCTCAGCAGCCATGTTGCCCAACGCAGCTGCCAAGGAAAGATGATTTCTGCTGCGCCCCGATCGATGCCGCGGACGATCAGCTCGGCCGCGCGTGCGGCGCTCAATTCGAAGGGCCGTTGGAACGGGAGTGACGCACTCATGGGTGTCGCAATATAGCCGGGCTCCACGATCGTCACGCGCACATTGTGGGGGGCGAGAAGGCGCCGCAGCCCGTGACCATAGACGCTGACGGCTGCCTTCGAGGCGGCATAGACAGGCGCCTCGGCCAAGCCCTGGCGCGCGGCCATCGAGCTCACAATCACGATATGGCCCTGTCGGCGTTCAACCATTCGCTCGAGCAATGGCGCAATTGAATTTATGACCCCGAGTACGTTGACGTCGATGATACTGCGGGCGAGATCGAGTGGCTCGCCTGAAGCAGGCGCCAATACGGCGGATCCTCCCTTGCCAGCATTCGCGATGAGGATGTCGACGGGGCCATCCCGATCGGCGGAGAGAAGAGCATCGTGCATATGTGCTGCGTTGGTGACGTCACAGCAGATCGTTTCGTGACCTCCCGACGGGACGCTCTGACAAAGAGCTACCGCCGCCGCGAGGCGGCTTGCGTCGCGTCCCATGAGTGTTACGCGATCACCTCTGCCAGCCAGGGCTTGGGCCAAAGCGCTGCCGAGCCCACCGCTTGCCCCGGTCAAGAGAACGTGGCGCACATGGTCTCTCGTTGGGTTGCGTGCGTCCGCGCTTGTCGCGCCTCTCACTTTGATCCCCCGACGCTCACGATTTACCCCGACCCGCATATGGCATAAACGAGATGCACCGAGGGAGCTACTAGGCGTTCATGCTGGCGTCGTCGTTCCGCCGGAGCGGACAAATATGAGCAGGGGCGATGGCAGGAGCGGCGATGAATGCCAGGCGCGGGGGGCTCTGGCGAACGGCGAAGATCGTTGCGGCCTTCATGCCCACGATCCTCGCGACGCTCTATTTCGGCGCTTTCGCCTCCGATCGATACGTGTCCGAGGCCAAGTTCGTCGTCCGAAGCGCGAGCCGCCCGGCAGGTGGCGCCGGCTTGGGTGCGCTACTGCAGATGACGGGATTGAGCCGCGCTCAAGACGAGGTGTTTGCGGTCCATTCGTTTCTCACCTCACGCAGCGCCGTGGAGAGACTGCTAGCGCGCTTGCCGCTCCGCGACTACTACGGTCATCGTGAGGCGGATTGGATCGCCCGCTATCCATCACCAATCTTCGGCCCGTCCGCTGAGGATTTTTATCGCTACTTCAACTACATGATATCGACCGCCTATAACAGCACCACGGGCATCACGACGCTCCGCGTGCAGGCCTTCGGGGCGCAGGATGCCAAAGCGGTGGCAGACGCCTTGCTCGATCTGGGCGAGCAGACGGTCAACCAGATGAACGATCGGATCTATCGTGACGCGATCAGGGTCGCAGCGGCAGAAGTTTCCCAAAATCAAGACGACCTGATTTCCAGCCAGCAGGAACTCACGCGCTTTCGCAATTCGGAACTGATGATCGATCCCGCCGGCTCATCCGTCATCGTCACCGAGTTGATCGGCAAGCTCGGCGCCGATCTCGCCCAGACCGAGGCCGTCATGCGAGAGATGTCGGCAGCGAGTGCCGCAAGCCCACAAATTGCCAGCCAGCGCCAGCGGGCGGAGGCCTTGCAGGCACAGATTGCGCGCGAGCGCGCCCGCATCTCGGACAAGTCCGAAGGTTTGGCTTCGAAACTGGCTACCTACGAGCGGCTGGTCCTCGATCGCGAATTTGCGAAACAGAAACTGGCAACGAGCGTCCGGTCGCTTGAAAGCGCACAAGCGGAGTCGCGCCGACAGCAGCTTTATCTCGAACGCGTGGTTGAGCCCGTCATCGCCGACAAAGCCATGGCGCCGGAGCGCTTGCGCATGATCGCGAGTTCAATGGGGCTAAACCTCATCTTCGCGATTACAGGCTGGCTTGTCGTTTCGGGACTGCGAGAGCATGAAGCGCAGCGCTGAACACCCGTTACGCCGCGGACTGGCCGTTCAGTCCCGCATCATCACTGCGCTCGTTGTCCGCGATATGATGATGCGCTACGGGCGCGCCAACATCGGCTTTCTGTGGGTCGTTCTTGAGCCCATGATCCTGACGGTCGGCGTCATGGCCATGTGGTCCTTGATCAAGTCACCTTACGAGCACGGCCTGCAGATCGTTACCATCGTTCTGACCGGCTACATGCCGCTGACCCTCTATCGGCACATCACCAACCTCGGGCCGTTTGCACTCAGGCGAAATGTAACGCTGCTCTACCATCGCCATATTTCATTCATCGATGTCATTGTTTCGCGCGCGGTCTTGGAGTTCGCCGGCACGACGACGGCGCTTGTGGTCGTTTACATCACGCTCGCGCTCACGGGCGTGGTCTCAATGATCGAAGATATCGGTTTCGTCGTGTTGGCCTGGCTGCTGATGGCCTCCCTGTCATTCGGTCTCGCGTGCGTGTTTGCAGTTGCGACCGAATACTCGGAGACAACCGAGCGATTTATTCAGCCCTTCCAGTATCTCATGCTGCCGATCTCGGGCACATTCTTCATGGTCGAATGGCTGCCCAAACGCGCGCAAGACCTGGTTTGGTACAATCCGACCGTGCATTGTTTTGAGATGTTTCGCGCCGGGTTTTTCGGTCAATCCGTCATTACGCACTTCACGTGGTGGTATCCGCTGTTGTGGGCGGTTATCCTGACCACGATCGGCATTTCAATGCTTGAGGGTGTGCGTGACCGGATCCACGGAGGATAAAGCGTTCGTCCTCCCCGCCATGGTCGAGGCAAGCGAGCCCGAAGCTTGGTGCGCCGACGTCATTGGTCTAAGCCCCAACGGGCGGTCATTCAAAGCCAGCGGTTCTGGCCTTCAACGCCACCGACGGACAGGTATCGTCAGGGAGCCAGCAGCCGATTGCGAACCTCGTTGCCGATTGTTCCATTGCTACGCCAGTAGGTTTGGTTTCAGCGCCTTCATATTCCTGCTGCTGCTGACCCGCCCCCCAAATGCTTGGCCCTGACTGAGATATGCCCCCGGCTTGCACGCATTCTAGGAGCTGCCTGTTCGCCGTCTGCCCAGCTCGGCGGCTCTTTGGAGAGGAGCTAACCCGTCCTTGGAAGAAGTGTGATTTATGGTGTTTAGGCGCGCAGTCCGGCTTGATTGGAAAGGAACCACGCATAAGTTTCCGTGATACCCGACTTCAGGCCGATCTCCGCCTGCCAGCCCAAATCCGTCAAGCGCGAAACATCCATCAACTTGCGCATTGTGCCGTCGGGCTTAGTGGTGTCTGTCTCAATCCGACCTGTGAAGCCGGTGACGCCCGCGACCATGCGCGCAAGATCGAGTATCGAGATTTCGGCGCCCGAGCCCACATTGATGTGACTGAGCATCGGACGCGTCTTGGCTTCATAGACAACTTTTGGCAAATCGAGAACAAACAGGCTAGCTTTCGCCATATCTGCTACGTGCAAAAACTCGCGCATCGCCTTACCCGACCCCCAGATCTTTACAACCTCGGCGCCCGTTCGCGCCGCCTCGTGGAAGCGACGGATTAGCGCGGGTAGCACGTGGGAGTTTTCTGGATGAAAATTGTCGCCAGGCCCGTAGAGGTTCGTCGGCATGACCGAACGAAAGTCGACGCCATGCTGCCTATTGTAACTTTCGCAGAGCTTGATGCCGGCGATCTTGGCAATCGCGTAAGGCTCGTTCGTCGGTTCCAGCACGCCGGTCAGCAACGCGTCTTCGCGCATCGGCTGGGGCGCGTCGCGCGGATAGATGCACGATGAACCTAGCTGCAATAATCGTGTGACCCCGGCCGCGAAGGCCTGATGGATGACATTGCACTCGATCATCAGATTTTCATAAATGAAGTCGGCTGGGTAGGTGTTATTGGCGTGAATGCCGCCGACCGTGGCAGCGGCGAGAATCACCACATCCGGGCGCTCGGCCTGCATGAAGGTGCGTACTGCCGATTGATTGATGAGGTCGAGTTCTGCGTGGGTGCGCGTGATCAACTCCAACGCTTCACCAGCAGACTTGCGCGTCTCGAGTCGCCGCAGGATCGCGCTTCCCACCATGCCGCTATGACCGGCGACGAAAATGCGCTTTACCAGACGGGAATGGATCCTAGCTGCCATGTCTTCGCTCCTTCCGAGCACTAGCAAGGTCGCTGTCCATCATGTCGCGAACTAACTGGTCGAAGGAGGTGCGTGGTACCCAACCGAGCCGCATTCGTGCTTTGGTGGCATCGCCGATGAGCAGATCGACCTCGGTCGGACGAAAATAGCTGGGATCTATGCGCACCACGGTTTTGCCTGTCTTCTCGTCGAAACCGGTCTCGTCCACACCCTGCCCCCGCCACGAAATACGCCGGCCGACGTGAGCGAAAGCGATTTCGACGAACTCGCGGACCGAGCGGGTTTCGCCGGTCGCCAATACATAATCGTCAGCTTCCGCTTGCTGCATGATCATCCACATGCCCTCCACATAATCGCGAGCGTGGCCCCAGTCGCGTTTGGCATCGAGATTGCCGAGATGGAGACAACTCTCGATGCCGATCTCAATTCGTGAAACGGCGCGTGTGATCTTTCTCGTGACGAAGGTTTCGCCGCGGATCGGGCTCTCGTGATTAAATAGAATGCCGTTCGAGGCGTGCATGCCGTAGGCCTCACGGTAGTTCACTGTTATCCAATAGCCATAGAGCTTGGCAACGGCGTAAGGGCTGCGCGGATAGAAGGGGGTGGATTCGCGCTGGGGTTCTTCCTGGACGAGACCGTAGAGTTCTGATGTCGAAGCTTGATAAAATTTCGTCACCTTTTCGAGGCCGAGTATTCGCAGCGCTTCCAGCAGGCGAAGCACACCAACCCCATCGGCGTTAGCGGTGTATTCCGGGCTCTCGAATGACACGGCGACATGGCTTTGCGCAGCCAAATTATAGATCTCGCTCGGCAAAACCTGTTGGATCAGTCGGATCAGATTCGTCGAATCCGTCATGTCTCCATAATGCATGAAAAACCGGCCTCCCTCCTCGTGGGGGTCACGGTAAAGGTGATCGACGCGAGCCGTGTTGAAGGATGATGAGCGGCGTTTAATGCCGTGCACCTCATAGCCCTTGGCCAGCAATAGCTCAGCCAGATAGGCGCCGTCTTGGCCGGTGATGCCGGTAATCAGCGCTCGTTGATACATCTCAGCTGATATCCTCCTCAATGATTTTGGCCGCCGGGACGGCAGGCCCTCATGACATTGTGAACCGGTTCTTTTTTCAGATTTTTCGACGTCCCCTCCCTACCGGCTCACCGGACCGGAGCGGAGGCCTCCTCTCAAGCACGCGCCGCAGAAGCAGCGGAGCGCTTAATCCGAAGCGTCGCGTTGCTATCACTTCTGGCGGTCAATCGTATCCGAGGCGCAAGCAAAGCCGCTGGAAGACCTCCGACCGGTCTCTCTGCTTCTCGATCTCCTCTGGAATCCGGCGGCGCGTGCGGCCGCCGATCTCTGTGCTGCGGCGACCGCTGTCGCCGGTGAGAATTGTAGATCGTGAGCTTGCCGGCGCCCGCTTCGCACCCGATCGTCGCGTCGACGACTTCGACGTCGCAAGACTCTTCGGCAATTCGCCGCGGAGTCGCGGCATGAGACGGGTTCGGCTAGACGAGGACGAAAGTTCGAGCGCCCGCTTCTCGATAGCGCGGCAGCGATCTGCACAGCCCGGCGCCAATGTCCACGATGGCGTCGCAAGATCCGCCCGCGAGGAAAGCGCGTGCGTCATGCGCGCCCATCCTTGGATGAACTCGCCGAGAGGTCGACGCTCTCGATGAGCCGTCCTGATGCGATGCGGGGTCTCCGGGATATTCCCGCTCCGAGCTTGTCGAGCGACAGTGCGAGTTCCTCGATCGCATCCTGCGAGACCCGAAGCTGATCACGCAGCAGGGTGATTTCCTCACGTTCCGCGGCGCGCTCCGCATCCGTGCCGGCGGATCGAACCCTGTCAACCATCGCGCGCCAAGCCGCGATGGCGGCTTCGACGCTGGGCAAGCCGAGCGCCGTCCGCCTCTCGCCGAGCGAGATACTCGCCTCGAGTTCGGCAAGATCCTCCAGCAGGGCGTCGTCGTAGCTAAAAAGGCGTTGGGCGAGTTCGCGCAGGACCGGGTCGATCGCCACGCCTTCGCTCCCCTCAACGATTGGCGCTCCGATGGCTTCGGCGAGGAGGGCCCGCCCGCCGGGCCTTTCGTTGACCGCGACAAGAGTCACACGCCGGCGATTACGCCGGTACGCCGCGAGCGCGGCGCGCACGAGATCCCCGGCCGCCGCCAGCGCGGCCTCGGCGCTCATTCCGGTGGCGATTGCGAGGGCGGCCTCGTCCTCGATCGGCCGGAATACGACGATCGTCCGCCCCGCCACGGCGTCCGCCAACAGTTCGGGCGCCGAAGCCGTTTCCGCGAGTAGAACCAGTCGCGCGTGGCGCTCGCCTGCAGCCGCCGGTTCGCCCGGCGGCGTCATGGTCCAACCAGCCGCCGCCAGTGCCGATGTGATCGGTCCTGGGGCTATCGACGGAGAGTGCGCGATGATCATTTGCATCTTTCGCGGCTCCTCATGCGCGCTCCAGGCACACCGATTCGATGCGCAGCGGGACTCTCCCGCTGGACCAAACTCGGAACTCGCATTGGGCGGCGCCGCCTGGCGCGGTGAAGCGCAACTTGCAGACCGTTTGTCCACCAGCAGCCGCGACCTGCGGCGAGTCCTGGGCCACGACGGCGTCTCCGAAAGCGACCTCGACCACGACGTCTCCTCCGCGGGGGCGGTGCTGGCACCCGGAGGTCGCAAGCACCAGGGAGGCCATGTACCGGCCCGGTGCGAGCGCCAGGTAGGGGCCGAAGGCGAAGTGCCCGGGAACGTCCCCGCTCATGATAGCCGTGCCCCCACGGTGCGCGCCCGAGCCGAGCGCCATCGCCTCGATTTGCTCGCCGAGGAACAGGTCAGAGAACACTGCCTGTACGGACTCCTGTTCGGAGTGGACGCGCGCCTCGCACTTGGTAAAGAACCAGACGGCAGGCCAGAGCACGTCGTCGCCCTGGGTCACGCCTAGGAGCCAGGTGCCGTCGGCATTGTCGGCGGCAGAGCCGATGCGGGCGAGATCGTCGGGAAGCAGCCCCCAACCATCGTCGCGCTCGAGGCGCAGGCCGAAGAGCTTGGCGCAAGCGCTGGGCAAACCGTCCGCGCACGCCATCGAGAGGCTCGGCCGCATCTCCCGCTCGTGACCGACGAGGCAAACCTCTCCGCCGATCGCGAGCACGCCGCCGGGCCGGAGGCTGGCGCAAAGACTCGCCAGCCGGGTGGCCGCGCCACGGACCCCGTCTCGAAACAGGGCCGATTGCGGCGCGACCACGATGTCGTATGCCGCCCCTGCGAGATCACCCGGGGTCACCGTGCTCGCGCCGCGGGCAAGCGAGAACGTAGCGGAGGTCGGCTCTGGATCGGCGGCGCCGAAGAGCCGGGTATCGAGCACGTGCAGACGGCCGCAACGGAGCGCGAGCGTCTCGAGCAGCGGCTCGTCATGCTCGATCAGCGCGAGCACCTGACTTTCAGCCATCGGGCCGGACAAGACGGCGAGGCCGGTCAGAAGTTGGGCGCGCTCCCACACCCAGCCATTGCGCACGTCCGAGAGCCGACGCGCCTCGGTCGCGAACAGCGGTCGGTCCCACGAGTCGGCCCGTGCGAGCCCGGAGAGCCGGGGCCCGACCGAAGGCGGCGCGAACCGGCGGCCGGCCAACGCCGGCGCGGGCCGCACAGCGTCGTCGAGCCGCGCGCGAATCCTCTCAGCCGTCGCTCGGGATGGCTCGTCCGAGGCGATCGCGTCGAGTTCCCGCCGAACCGCCAGCGCCTCTGCCGCGAGGATACAGCGTGTCCGCAGCGGTAGCTCATCTCCCGCCTCAAGGATCGGTATCCAGCGCCGCGCCGCGCGGGAGCGCCTGCGGTGGCGCGCGGTCTGATCGGCATCAGACGCTCCGCGCGTCAATGGCCCATAGCGCAGGCGCGTTGTGAACGGACTCGCCGCGGCCGCGAGCCGATCGCAGACGCGGCGCTCAACGCGCGAGTGCACGGCACCGACGACGATAAACAGGCGCGGCGCATCCCCGATGATCAGGCGTCCGTCCTCGATCGCGGCCGCGCGGTCGAACAGGTCGGCGATGGAAAGGCTGGGGCCGCCATCGAGGTCCGAGCTGGAAGACTCAGCCCCGAATGCGAAAACGAGCGCGTCCGCAGCGCGTAGGACCGCCTCGTCGTCGCCGACCTGGACGTCCGGGAGCGCGTCCGCGCTGAGCTGCTCCGCCAGACTGCGCGGGACTAGGAGCCGCCGCTTGAAACCCAGCTTGCCGAGCCCCTCGCGGACCTTGTCGAGCAGGTCGCGGCGCAGGCCGGCGAAGGCAAATATGGCGGATGGCGGAAAGGTACTCAGCAGGTCGAAGAGATGGGCTGCGACGTGCCCCGAGTCGTAGACATCGCGATCGAAGCTCTCGGGCGCGTAGCGTGCCTCGAGGGGCGCGCCCTCCAGAGGTGCCATCACCTCTCGACACGCCGCCCTGACAATCTCGCCCGGCGCGACGTCGAGCCGGATCTCCTCCACGTGTTCCTTCGCCAGCCCCCAGCCGTTCGCCTCGTGCAGCGCCTCGGGCCGGTCGATCTGCTGCACGAAGGCGACTATGTCGTTCTCGATTCGATCGTGCGCGTGGCTCGGTACCACGCTGCGCGAATGGCCGAGGTGATAGAGCTCCAGGCGGTCCTCCAGGCTGCGGATCGCACCGAGCCGCACCGCCATGCGCTTGGCCAGATTGTGATCGACGTGCCAGCCGAGGAGCATTTCCTCCTCAAAGCCGCCGATTGCGACGACGTCCTCGCGAGGGAGGAGCTGGAAATCACCCGGATTGTCGAAGAGGACGTCGGGCACGCCGCGGACGATCTCTCTCAGACGCGCCTCCCGCCCCCAGGCCCGGGCGAGCGCGATGCAACCCTCCGGGTCGTTGCGTACGAAGCCTTCCCACGCGCGCTCGGGCAGCTCGAAGCGGGGCAGTCCGTACTGGCCGAGCGCGAGCGTTGCCACAAAACCGATAAGTTCACTGCCCTTTCCAGGCTCCAGCAACAGCGCGTCCGTATTGGTCGACAGGATCCAGCGGTTTGCCGGGTTGGCTCGCCGCAAAGCTACGTTGCGTGCGACGGGCTCGAGCACCGGCAGCGGCGTACGGTCGGCGAACCGCGCGTGCTGCGCCGGGCGCACCCGCAGGATTCGAAGCCGCCGGCGCGCCTGCCGCGTGAGGGTGTCCCATATCAGCTCCGGCAGGGTCGGCAGGTGATCAGGCGTGTTATAGTCGACGAACAGCACCTCCCCCGAGCCAGCATCCACCTGTCGTGCCAACCCGTTGAGGCCGATGGCCACACGCTTGGCCATGCCGTAGCCGTGATCGTCGTTGCGGCCGTAAGTGATGACGGAGATCATTTCGCTGCGCTCAGGAGCATTTCCGTCTCAGACGTGCTGCCTTCGAGGACGCTCGTCAAGGCCGCTGCTACGGCTTCCGTGAGGCGCAGGCGTTCAGCGACCAGCGCGTCCACGTCGCGAAAAAGCTCCCAAAGCCGGTTCTGCGCCTCGACATAGCGCTCGGCCAGCGCGAGATCGGGCAGCAGTGCGGCAATCTTCGCCTGAGCTTCCTCGGGAGCAAGCCCGTAAACGTTTACAAAGGATCCTTCCGGAATGATTTCATGTATCCGGTGGCGTGGGCTCGCGAAATAGATCGGGAGCGCCTGGACGGCGAACGCATCGAAGATCTTCTCCGAGATGTAGTCGCGCTGATGGGTGTTTTCGAGGCCCGAGACGATGGAACAGCGCTTGTCTAGGGTCGCGAGTTTATCGAGATGCCAATCCGGCAGCGCCTGCCGCGGCCTGGGCGCATCCCAGCCGTTGCCGATCCGCAGCAAGCCCTCGGCCGGTGCCGTCTCCGCTAGACGTGTGCGGAAGCGGCTAAGCCCGAAAATGTCACACGCGCGATCGACCACGTCGTATTTCGGGTCGTCACGCTTCTCGACGAAGAACGCCATCCGAACCGACGCATGCCTCCAGACGTCCAGGACCTCCCGCGGCGAAAGGGAACGATTGCGCTCGAACAGGTGCATGTAGCGCGCAATGTAGTCGTCGGAGGTCGTGACGAAATACGGGATGCGCGCGAAGCGGTAGACGTCGCTTGTGACGTGGTTGATCACCCGGTAGGTCAACGCTGCGCCGTCGATCGTGCGCATCGCGACCTGCTCCGCGTATCCGCCGCTCCACATCGTATCCCAGAGCGGCTCTTCCGACAGGACGACGAGGCGGAGGCTCGGGTTGCGGGCCTGGTAAGCGCGCACGGCCTCGATGTTGTCCGCGAGGTCGATCGAAAAGCCGCTGACGAGCACATCGGCGTCCTCCGGTCTCTCGACCAGATCGAGGAGCGGGGCGGCGAGCGTGCGATACGGCGCGTATGCGAGTGGGGTCCTATGGGCGTGCCGTCCGAATAGGAAAACGCTGGGTCGTCGACCAAATTTCGCGGGGCCAGCGCCGCGCGACCTCGCTCGGGCGCGGGTCCGAGCGAGGTTGCGCGCGAGGGCGTGATCGGCCCCAATGGCCTCGAGCGCCCGCCCGCACGCGCGCGCGATCTCAGGATCGTCCGCCCAAAGCGAAGTGTCCTTCGCGGCGGTGAGGAGCCGATCGGTTGCCTCCGCGGATACGAGCGCCAGGCTCGCCGCGCGCGGTGTTGGATCTGTAGTGAGCACGGCCCGCGCCAGCTGTCGTACCCGATCCGGAACCACGATCGCCGGCGTTTGCGCGGCGTTCTCCGTTGCCTTCTGAAGCACGAACTTCTGGATGTCATGGACGAAATTCTCGGGTCCGTAGAGCATCCAGAGCTGGCGCATGGCGTGGCGCTTCGCGGCGAGATGCGCTGGATCGGCCGCGATAGCCGCAAGGCGGTCTGGCAGCGCTTTCACGTCCTCCGGCGTCTCTGGGCAGAACACTGCTGCCTCTTCCCACAGTGCCCGGTTTCCCGGAGGCGCCCAGGTGTCGGCAAGAATGACCGGGATCGCGCCGGCACCGATGGATTCCCACAAGCGTATTGAATTGGGACCGGTGCCGGCCGGGCAGAGGGAGAAAGTGCTCTGAAGGAGCGTCTCTCGGAAGGCGGTGGCTTCGTTCTGCTTAAGGAGTTTGTCTGGCGGCACCTGTGCGGCAGTACCGCGAATTTGGTGGTCGTAGACGATCTTCTGATAAAACCACTGATCCCGGCCTGCGATCAACCCCTTAGGAACATGAGCCAGTTCGTCGATTATCCAATTACGTGTCTGTTTTGGGTAGTAGCGGTTCGCTCGCGCTCCCACAAAAGAAAATAAATAGCGTCGCTCGGCATAATCCTGATCAATAGTGGCCCCTTTGAGCGCCGACGGGATTTGCACAGGGTAAAGCGGGAAGGGAATGAGTTCAAGGCCTTGCAGGTCGTCGTTATCAACGTCACCGACGCTCGCATGAGACCAAAATACATGCGTAATCTTCGCTTCTTTGAAAAGATAGTGGAAGCGCTTCAGCAGAATTTGCTGACAGACAGTCACCTTGATGCCTGTAGTCGGAATCCGCGCGCAGAACTTACGGAAGCTTGCCACATGAGCTTTCGCGTCTACGGCTTCGACCTGCAGTTTATCGATCAGCGTGGCCCACGGATACGCCACAAACGTTACAGCTTCTTGCTCAACGATCCACTCACGAATTCGCTCGAAGGCATGCTGTTCGGTAATGGCAGGGAATTGCCAACCTTGATCGTATGAAATCAGTTTGTGTTTGTCGTCGACGAAATGTTGGCGTTGTCTACTAGTTGGCGAAGGGCTTGCGATGGCATTCGTCACCTTTGGGCAGCCGGTCAGGAACAGTCGCGAAGCTTCACTTGCAGGCTTACCCGGTGGTTCTTCCCTAAAGACGTGCTTATAGCGCTCCCGCAGCTGCCAGGTTTTCCGCTCCTCGATCACAGACATGCGACCATCCGGCAAGCTGCTAACGAAGCGGCAACGTTCAACGCTGCCCTGTGCACCAAGATCCCGCAGAGCAGCAGCTCGTTGCCCTCGCGGGACGACGCTGTCGATCTCCGCGTTATACAAGTCTCGGTGTCTAGCCGAAAGTTGACCGGATCGGATCCTGAAAGCTCCGAGGGCTTGCGGAGCTTGAACAAGCGTCGCGCGCTGCGCGAAATGCCGCCACAGGTTCCAATCGCCGGCAAGCTTTGTGCACCGGAAGAAACTGCTCGGTTCCACGGCATTCCAGAGCTCACCCCGAAAAAATGTGCCTTCCTGCTGAACGAAGTCCCAGTGAACGTCATCGCAGAGGCCTTGGCGGATCACCTCTGTCGGAATAAAACGGTCATAATGCGCGATCGGACGATCGCCTCTGAGCACACAGGATGCACCACCGATCCAGGCAACCTCGTCCGGTTGAAATTGAGAGCCGACCTCTGCGGCAAAGGCAAGGGCACCAGAAAGCAAAATGTCGTCTGCGTTGATCCACGTCAGAAAAGCGCTGTCATAGAAAGGAAATTTGCAAAACCCTTTGAGGAGGGCGTCGTACATACCTTCGTCGACTTCTGAAGCAAATGTGAAGTCTATTTCCTGGCAGAATCGTGGGTAGCTTTTCCTCAGCAGCCGATCTCGCCAGCAGACCAGTTGATCCAAAGTGCCGTCAGTGGAACCGCCGTCCTGCACATGATAGCGGATATTGAAGTTGCCCGCTTGGGACGCGACGCTCGCGATCGTGCGGTCGATGGTATCCGCTGCGTTGAAACAGGGCGTGACCACAAAAATGGTTGGAACCTCCCCCCCCGCCATCGGCATCCGAAAGTCCTTCTCAATTACCAGTTTTTGAGCGGATCTTGCTTCCAGTTATACGTGGACGAACCACCTATATTACTGCCCTCGAGCCGGATGCGATTGCTTCAAGACGCCGACGACGTGTCGAAGCTTGCGCGACGTGGGATGGTGGCAGACGAACCAGGCATCAAGTTCGCAGGGAAACCAGCTCTTGAATTTCTCGAGGCTGATGGGGTCCTGGATGTGACCGTCAATGGTGCCGAACGGAACCTCATAAGTCGTAGAAACGATTAGCCCCCGGCCGAGAGTAAGTAGCTTTGCTATGAAGCCGGTGGGGTCGTCGAGGTGCTCGACCGTCTGGTTCGAGATCACAAGGTCGAAAGGCGCCTCGGAAAAGTCGAGCGCGAAGGCGTCTCCTGGAACGAAACGGACGTCCGAGACGCCCATCCAGTTCTCTGTAAGGCGCTTCTGGATGTCGGACGCGACGCGGGTTTTGATCCAGTCGAGTTCGCAAATCAGCCCGGACGTATAGCAGCCGACGTCGATGGCGCTCTGAGCATCATGGAAGATTGCTTTCGCGGTCGCCACCGTCAGTCTATAAAGGTCATGATGAAGCCGCTGATCCCAATAATTATTGATGTCATTAGGGAGCTCAAGCTCTACTCCTCCGATCGTCTTAATGCGCGGCATATTATTCTCCAGAATCGATGATTAGCGTTTCATATTTATTTTCTGAAGACCAACGTCCACGACGCAGCTTATGGGGACGCTCAGGGCCTTGAGTTTTTTTAGAGAATCAATCTTGCTCGGTCGGCGCATCAAAAACTCCTCAAGATGTTATCGCGAGCAACGCCCTCGATAACTTGACTGACGACGCATTTCGGTTAGCCCGTTAGAAGCGGTCCTCTGATGCGACCAACGCCTGAATGACGCCTTCGATGTCCTTCGTCATGTGCTTGGACGTGACGAAAAACCGGAGCCTCGGCTTGTCCTTCGGCACCGCGATCTGGCCAATCGGTGGCACGAAGTAGCCGGCTTCAAGTGCCGCTCGCGCCGCCGCGATGGTGGTTTCGTTGTCGGGGAAGAGAACCGGTACGACCCCGGCGCCGACAGCGTTCCCGACATTCAGGCCTTTGCCTTTCGCGGCCGTCAGGAAGAACAGCGAGTTCGCGGCGAGCGCGGCCAATCTCTCGGGCTCCGCCTCGAGGACCCCGAGCGCGGCGCGTGCGGCTGCAGCACTGGGGGGAGGGAGACCGACACTATAGACAAAGCTCGGCAGCGTGAACCGCAGCCAGTCGACCACGTCCTGGCGCGCCGCAATGAAGCCGCCGCAGGACGCGAACGCCTTCGAGAAGGTGCCGACGATCAGATCGACGTCAGAGGTCGGGATGCCGAAATGCTCGGTGATGCCCCGGCCGGTTTCGCCAAGCACGCCGATCGAGTGGGCCTCGTCGATCATCAGCCAGGCATCATGACGGCGACAGATGGCCAACAGGTTCGGCAGATCAGGGACATCGCCGTCCATGCTGTACAAGCCCTCGACGATGATCAAGACACGGGCGTACTCGCCGCGTTGGCTGGCGAGAATCTCGGCAAGATGCTGGAGATCGTTGTGCTCGAAGGTGATGCTGCGCGCGCGGGCCAGATCTGCGCCGGCCATGATGCTATGATGCGCCGCTTCATCGATGACGATGAGATCGTCTTTGGTCAACAGGTGGCCGACGAGCCCCACATTGGTGCCGTAGCCGCTGACCAGGCTCAGAACATCTTCCACGCCAAGGAAGGCGGCCATCTCAGCTTCAAGTTCGCGGTGGATCTGGCGCTCGCCCCCGACCAGGCGGGATGCGCCGACGCCCACGCCGACCTCGTCGATCGCCTGCTGGACGGATGTGCGAATGCGCGGGTCGTCGGCCAGGCCGAGATAGTCGTAATTGGCGAAACTGACGAAGGACCGATTGTCTCCGGAAGCCGTCGCCCTCACGGCCTCGATCGGGCGGCAGAACGGAAAGACTTGCGAGACATCCGACATGCCGGAGAGGCCGAAGCGCCGGCGCGCGTAGCGTTCCAGCGATTGCGATAATGGACGAGACATGCGTGACCTTTGGAAATGCCTAAAACATCACTGCAACTGCAACAGCGCGGGGAAGGAAATATCATCGAACGTCGAGCGTGCACTGTCTATCGAGAAGGGGCGGCATCGTGCCGTAACGATTCGCAATCGACAATCACTGTTGCAATGCGAACGCACCGCAAGAAAATTTCGGGTATCAGGCGGCCGCGGTGTGCGTAACGAAAAACGATAGCTCGATCAGCGATAGCATGCCCGTCGCGACG
The DNA here is from genome assembly GCA_050187415.1 of Hyphomicrobiaceae bacterium. Taxonomy (GTDB): domain Bacteria; phylum Pseudomonadota; class Alphaproteobacteria; order Rhizobiales; family Hyphomicrobiaceae. The sequence goes on from JBFWXN010000091.1 coordinate 15,820, forward strand.
GGACTCTCGTTGCGCAGCCGGATTTCGAGCGATGCGGTTGGATCCCAGTGGTCGAGCAAAAAGTATCCGCGGTAGCCGCCCGCGCGGCGCTCGTTGATGCGTGCGTTGGCGAGCCAGCTGCTGCCATGCACCTCGATGATGAAGGGGATGTCGACGATCTCGCGCGAGAATTCGAGGAGCACTTCAACGCGATACCGGGCCGGGGGAAGATAAAGGTAGGGTCCGTAATAGAGATTGCGGGCGGGGCCGGAAATCTTGGCCACTAGTGGTGCAGGCCCATCCGGAGTGTCGGAGAACTTGAAGACAGCGGTTGGCCAAACCACAGGCCGTGTGCAGTCCCCGCGCGCCATGGCCAGCATGGGCGACAGAATCAACTCGCATGCTTCAACGAGATCCTGGTCGCGCCTCCAAGAGGTTGATGGTCGGATCGCGGGGAGGGAGACGGTGCTGCGCGACCCGGCTTCACGAGCGGGCGTGCCACGATCGGGGCGCGCGCGCGGTGGGACGATCGCAGCGATATCCTGGCGACTGACCGCAAGGCCGATGTGCTTCGCGATCCGTAACGCGCTCTCGTCGGGGTCATCCAGAGACCGGGTTGTGACAAGCAGCACATTGCGGTTGCGCCCGACGGCCAGATTGGCCACGGCCGACGCCGACTGCGATCGGATGGCCTCCACCGGCGACAACCTAAGCGTTGAGGTCATGAAATCGAGAACGCTGTCCGGATCTTCCCAGACGTAGACCACCCGCACCGCGTCACGCTCGACCGCATCGATGATCTGGGCGCTTGGATAGTTGGCGAGCAAGACGGCGGGCTCACTACCGAGCCAGTCCACCCGGTCGAACCGGTCGACACGCACGCATCGGCGTTCAGGCGCCCACCTCGAGACGATCGCCTCGACAACGCCAAACACCCATTCCGTGGTGGGCGAGTGAGATCCGACGATCACGTCGCCGAGCAGCGGTTGTGCGACTGGCGCCATCGTGAGCACGGCTCATGATCATCATCGGAGGCGTCACATGAGTCTGGAAATGAGGCGTGTTTGCGGCACGCGGCTCAACCCGAGGACGCGACTGCCGCGCCGACACTACCGGGCGACGTTGTAGACCGCCGCCGCACTGACCGCCGGTGACGTCAGCATCTGGAACATGCGGAAGATCTTCTGCACCTCGGTAATCGGCGCATGCGAGACGTAGAGGATGTCCTTATCGCGCATCTGGAAGCGCCGGGCGCGGAACAAGGACGTCGGGTCGCGCATGTCGAGGCGGTAGGCAACCGGCACGACGGAACCAGTCAGCAGGTGGGGAGGCACTCCCGCATACTGCCTCGCTAGGCTGACAGGCTCATAACGCAACACGAAGACGCCGCGCGGATCGGAAAGGTCGTCCAACAGTCCGCCCGCCTTGCCGAGGGCCTGGTCGAGGGAGATGCCCGAAGCATCGAAACCGATCACGGCATTGCGACCGGTGGCGCCGAAGGCCGTGAAGGCTTGCGGTGCGCGGTAGACGGTGATGATGTCGCCGGGGCGGATGTAGACGTTTTCCCTGCTGTTGGCGAGGATGGTCTGCAGCGGCACGTTGAGCGAGGTCCCGTCACGCGTCAGGGTAATGAACGCCTCGTGCACCGGCGCTCGAATGCCACCTGCAGCCGCGATGATGTCGAGCAGGCGATCGCCGTTCGGACTGAGCGGCACCCGCGCTCCCGACGTCACGTCGCCGGTGACCGTTGCGGCATGACTGATGTTGCGCGTCAGCGTCACCACGGCCTGCGGGTTTGCCGTCTTTCCACTCAACCGCCGGACAATGATTTCCTCGATTTCCGCGGGCGTTTTTCCGGCGACCTTGAACCGGCCTGCGTAGGGGACATTGACCGTCCCGTCGCGCGGGATCACTTGCTCGGGAAGCGCGCCCACCCGCGAGCCGGGGCTGATCCGGTCGGCGGCCGGCGTCGTGTAGAGACCCCCACTGCCGGTCTCCCAAATGCTGATCTGAACAGCATCGCCAACATCGACCTTCTGCAGCTTCGGGGTGCGATAATCCCCATAGACGGCACCCAAGGACGGACGGTTCCAGTTCGCAACCAGATCAAGACTGGGCTCGGAGAGCTCAACCAAAGCAAACGAGGCATCGGTGTGGGCTGCGCTGACGAGATCGCGGCTCGACGGGCCGGCGCTGCCGCAACCACTCAAAAGCGACGCCGCAAGACACACCCATGCCGTCCACCGTGCACGCACCACGTACCTAACCCCGCATGACCCCGCCTAATAGGCAGACTACTGGCTATCAGAGGCGTGCCGTCATGTCCACGCTACCATGTCCCAGATGCCGTATTGGCGGTGGGCCGTGGTTGAGGAGCCACAACGGAAGCCCACGTGCAAGCCATCCCGTCGGCGTTGGCTCGCGTGTCGTCCAGCCTACAAGGTCGCATAGGTATTGGTCGCGACAATGACATCGTCGAAGACGCGCCCGCGCCCGTTCTTCAAGACCAGCGCGGCCGTGCACCGCTCGCGCACGACATCCATGGCGTGAATGGCCAGGATCATGGCGCGATCGGACCGCTTGTCGAAGATCTCGCGATGGCATTTTTCCTGAAAGCGCTGATCGCCAACGAGAATGACCTCGTCGATCAGGAAGCACTCGAAATCAATGGCGAGCGAGAGGGCGAACGCGAGGCGCATGCGCATGCCGCTCGAGTAGAAGCGGACCGGGGTGTGCAACTGCTTGCCGATCTCGGTGAAGTCCTCAACGAAATCGTAGGTCGAGCGGAACGGCACATCATAGATCCGCGAAATGAAGCGGATGTTGTCGTAGCCGGTCAACTCGCCTTCGAAGCCCCCGCCCAAGGCCAAGGGCCAGGACATGCGCAGACCGCGAACGATCGTGCCGCTGGTTGGACGCTGCAGCCCGGAGAGAATCTGGATCAAGGTCGACTTGCCCGCGCCATTGCGTCCAAGGATGGCGAGGCGCTCTCCCATGCCGACGCGAAACGAAATGCCGTCGAGAACACGCCGCAGGCCGATCTCGGTCTGGAACTCCTTGACGATACCGCGTGCCTCGATCGCCCGATCCCGATCAAGGATCGGAACGTCGTCTCCCCGGTTCTGCGGCGGATTATCCAGGCGTCCCGTCATTGGCCACCGTGCGATCGGACGTCGCTCAGGATCCGCTTGCCGAGTGCGTAGACCATGCTGCAGAGCAAGAACACGGCAAGACTGTCCAGCAGCCGCCAAGGATACTTGGCATAATCCGGCGTCATGGCCCTGCTGACGCGCTCGATGAAAAGCCGCTGTCGCTCGGCATCGATGCGCGCCAGATCGAGCGCCGTTTGCGCAGAAGCGAAAGCGCGCTCCGCAAATTCGCGCTCGAGCATCAGGCGTTCGTAGTCCGCAATGATCGGCGCAAGTGAGTTGTCGTTGCCGGCAAGCGAGGTACGCTCCTTCCTGATCTGCTGCTCGTAGGCCGCCACGCGTTGTTCAAGAGATTTGGCCTGCGGACTGTTGGCGGCTTGCGACCGCAACTCCGCCAGCTCGGCATTCGACTTGGCAATCTCGACGGAAAGCCGTGTGATGGTCTCGAGCGCGACCTTGGTAATGCGGCTCGGATCAATCAGCTCATGGCGCCGTCGAAAGTCACTGATGTCGGCAAGAGTGACCCGCGCGCGCTGCCTCGTCCGCTCAAGCTCTACGCTCGCCGCGCGGATGGTTTCACGATGCGCCCGCTCGCTCATGCCATTGATCAGCCGTTCGGATCGATCGACCAACGCTTGCGCGATGACGCGGGCATCATCGGGCCTGAACGCCTGCACCTTGAGCGTCGTGATGCCCGTGGTACTATCAAAATCTACGTTGATGAAGCTTTGAAAATGCCGCCACAGGCCTTCTGCGCTCGGCGTCCTCAACAGGCCTGGATACCGCCAGAGGATGTCCGCCTCGGGCCGCTGCAGTCGTGCCACGAGATCCACATCGTCCCCGAGAGCGCGAACGGCATCGCGCGATTGGATATAGTCGTGGACGATATAGGCGTCGTCGGCCGATCGCACGATGCCGGTGCCCTGGACCAAACTCGTGATCTGACTTGCTGCCGACGTGCTTGGGCTCCGCACGACAAAGCGCACCTCGCTTTCGTATCGGTCAGCGGCGACGAGTGTGAAATAGAAAAGCGCGACCGCCGTCGGCAAGACGACCATCAGCCCATAGGATCTGTTGCGCTGTATCCACTGGCGGATGCTCGACCACGAGAGCCACGATGGCGGCGCATCGTCCTGGCCGATCTCCTCAACGAGGGGCGTTAGCTCAATGGTGGGCAGATCGCTGCTGCGTTGTGGCCGGTCTTGCACAGCTGAGTCCCCAAGGCACCACCGCGTTCTTTACGCCCCAGCGGTTCGGCGCCAAACTAGCGGGACGTATTGCGTGTCTCAGGTTTGATGCCTCGCGGCAGCGTGGTAGTAAAGAGGCGATCAGGCAATCGAGAAGAGGCCCAGACCATGAACGCCCCGGCGCGGCGCATGCGATATAGCCCTTGGGTTCTTCTGGTCGCAGGTCTTCAGGCCGGGAGCACCGGAGCGATGCCTCAACTCGCGGCAAGCAACCCCACCGACAACCCGCCTCTCACGTCCCCCGTGCTGCCCGCCGGTCCAGGCGCCGCGACCCTTCCCAATCCGTCCGAAG
>JBFWXN010000092.1:0-20425 GCA_050187415.1 Hyphomicrobiaceae bacterium
CTCGCGCAAGATGGCCAGCTGGTTAGTGGGGGTTCGGTGCGGTTGCGAGCGCATCGCACACCGAAGGTTGCCGGGGCCTCGGGGAATCTGCTCGCAAGGGTGCTCGTTCGCCATCTGCCCTGCCATACGCCCGGGCCGTACTGCGCGTTCCAGGAGATGCGTCGCGTGGCGCGGCGCGCGACGCCCCGCAAGCGTCTGCGCGGCGGTTGTTCTCCGACGCGTGGTTTCGATTTCCCTGCGCGCGCCGAAGCAGCGTTTACCCTCATCGTTGCAAGTCCCACGCGGCGTCGGCTGTCATGCTAGGAGCGCTGGTCGAAACTTGCCGGAGGGACGGTAAGTTGGCGCGAGGGGTCGTCCGAGCGGGCAATCGGAAATTTGGAGCGCGGCCATGACGGGGCTCGGTCTCGGTGAAAGTGACGACGAAAGCCTGAGGGCGCTCAACTGTATTCTCGAAGCGTGGGAAGTCGGCGCGTCGAGCGGCGTGAAGCCGGAGATGATGGCCTACGCCGCCATCTATGCCGCACTTTCTGACCTCGTCTCGAGCTACGGAGAGGACGCCGTCGCCGATCTTGCCGGCGGCCTCGTCGACCGGGTTCGTTCCGGCGAGTTCACGCTCTACCGCATTCGCCAGTAAACCGCGCCATCCACGACGAGCGCGAGCGGCAACCGACCGTAGTTTGCGGCATGGTTCGCCGCACGCCTGCGCGTTCCGAGCGGCTTGAGTGGCGTCGCCGGCACATCTCAGCCTGTGGTGCCGAGACATCCCTTGAGATCGCGCGCGAGACCCAGCATCAACGCCGAGTAGTGGCCGGGACCCGCTGCGATCGAAGCGCCCAATGGATCGAGCGTCGCCTGCCTGACGCCCAGCCCTTCGGCGATCGCGGTGATCACGCGAGGCTCGAATTGCGGCTCGGCGAAGATGCACACGATGCCGGCCCTGGCGACACGCGCTCTGATCTCGGAAATCCGCCGCGCGCTTGGCGGCACCTCTGCATTGACCGTGACCGAGCCGGCACCGGATAGCTTGTAACGGTGCTCGAAGTACTGATAGGCGTCGTGAAAGACGAGAAATGGTCGCCCGGCAACGGATGTCATCTCTTCGGACAAAAACGCGTCGAGGGCGTCGAGCTTGCGTGTTGCGGCGTCGACGTTCGACGTCAAGCGTTCCGCGGCCGAGGGATAGACCTCCGTCAGGACACGGCCGAGATGGACGACGATCGCTTTCGCGTTGCGCGGATCGAGCCACAAATGCGGGTCGCGCGTGGCACGATCGCCGACGTGATCGGGTTCGTCGTGACCATGCGTTGCGTGCGAAGCGCCGTGCTCGTGGTCGCGGTGGTTCGTCGCGTTCGGCGCCGGGTGAGCGTGGTCCTCGAAGTCCCCCCCGGCCCGAACGTTGAAGTGCACGAGTCCCGGTGTCTCGTCGTCGATGGTCACGATCCGGCTTTGCTTCGATAGCAGCGACAGGGGCCTCACGAGAAATACCTCCAATCGCTTCGAGACGCGTATGATGACGTCGGCCGTGTTCAGGCGGCGAACCTCGGACGGTTTCATGGCGTAGACGTGAGGTGACGCCGCGCCATCGATGAGAAGATGCGGCGTTCCGACGCCCTCCATCACCGCCGCCACGAGTCCATGCAGCGGCTTGAGCGTCACCACGACATTCGGCTCGGCGGCAGCTATCGGGAGTCCAAGGAAGACCAGGGCGGCTGCGGCAATGGCGCGCCGAAAACTCCACCTTGCAGTGTTGGCCAAGGATCTTCTCCGATGTCGGCTTACGGTAGTGCCTCGAGACGGCCTTGGGCCGCATCGACGCGATTCGCCGCGCCGGGGATAGGCGCCAGCGGGCGATATGTTATACTGTATCGCATGCGACGCAATGGCCTTGTGCATCGAGATATGCGGCGCGCCTATAGTCCGCCGGGCTCGGCCTTGGTAGCGCCATCGATGGCTGTCACGGCCGAGTGATGGCAGAGCCGAGAACCCAGTGCTGCCGAGCAGAACCATGAGCCAATGAGGCGACTTATGATAGCGTCGAGACTTCGCCACCTGGCGCGGCGCCTTGGTCGACGTGCTCTGTCCTGGTGTGTCGCTGCCGCCGCGCTGTCGCCATCCGCGCATGCCCATCCCCACGTTTGGGTCACCGCGAGAACGGCCTTGATTTACCACAACGGCGCGATCGTCGGTCTCAGGCATGAATGGACTTTCGATCAGTACTACACCGAGATGGCCATCGAGGGTCTCGATAAGAACAATGACGGCAAATATACCCGCGAGGAATTGGCCGAGCTGGCCAAGATCAACGTCGAGGCACTGAAGGAATTCGGATACTTCACTTATCCAAAACTTGCCGGCGTCGCGCTCGAGGTCGGGCCTCCAAAGGATTATTACCTCTCCCACAAGACCGAGCCGGCCAAAGCCGCGGCGGTCGGATCGGCCAACGGTCAGCCCCCGGCCCCGGCCCCCAAGACCGGCGCCGCCAAGATCGCGGAGGATGCGGCCAAGCCGGTGCCGGTCCTGACGCTCCATTTCACGCTGCCGCTCGCCAAGCCGGTTCTTGCGGAGGCGGAGGGGTTCACGTTCACCGTCGGCGATCCAAGCTTCTTCATAGCATTCGAGCCCGCAGCCGACGATCCCGTGACGCTTGGGGAGGGGGCTCCGAAGGGCTGCAAGGTGCTACGCGAGGACGAGGATCAGCAAGCTGCTGCCAATCCCTCGAAGCCGGGCGACCTGATGGCTGGCCAACCCAGTGATCTATCGGTCAATATCGTTTCGGGTCCGGTCTGGAAGGTGGCCTGCAGGCCTGGCGGCTGATGGCACCGGGCCGCGTGTCGGGCAACGCCAGGCCGGGGTATCTCGGCCCGGTGTGGGCGTGACACGAGCAGGTACGAGGCGGCGCCGTGAAAATTCGTTCGATTGTCCTGCTGTTGATCGCCGAGCTCGCGGCCATGAGCCTCTGGTTCGTCTCGGCCGCGATCCTGCCGGAGATGGCGCGCGAGGCGGCCATCTCGCCCATGCGCCAGGCGGCACTTTCAAGCGCGGTACAGGCGGGGTTTGTCATCGGAGCGTTGGCCTCGGCGATATTTGGCATGTCGGACCGGTTCGATCCGCGCCGTGTGTTCGCCGCCTCGGCCCTGCTTGCCGCCTTGGCCAACGCATCGTTGCTGATCCTCATGCCGGGCGGCGATCTGGCGATAGGGGCGCGCTTTCTGACCGGCGCGTTGTTGGCGGGTGTCTATCCGGTCGGCATGAAGATCGCTGTCGGGTGGGGGCAGCGCGATCGCGGCTTCCTCGTCGGCGCGTTGGTCGGCGCACTGACACTCGGCTCGGCCGTGCCCCATCTCATTGCGCTCGGCGGCGGAAGCGACTGGCGTCACACGGTTGCCGTTGCGTCCGGCTGCGCCGTCATGGCCGGCCTGCTTTGCCTGCTCGTCGGGCTGGGCCCGCATCATGCGCGATCGGCGACATTCGATCCGCGCGTCATCGGGGTGGCGTGGACCAACCGACGCGTGCGTCTGGCCTACGCAGGATACCTCGGCCACATGTGGGAACTCTATGCCATGTGGGCCTGGGTCGCGACGGCGACGGCCGTATCCTATGGCGCGACGATGCCACCCATGGAGGCGGCGTGGCTGGCGAAGCTCACGGCATTCCTGGCGATCGGATCCGGCGGTTTGGCATGCGTCGCGGCGGGGTTCGCCGGCGATCGGCTCGGCAAGGCGCAGATTGCAGCGATGGCGATGGTGGTCAGTGGCGCCAGTGCGATCCTGGTGGCAGCCACCTTTTCGGGTCCGGCATGGCTGACTTTCGCACTGGTCATGGTGTGGGGATTGAGCATCGTGCCGGACTCGGCCCAGTTTTCGGCATTGGTTGCGGACGCCACCCCGCCTCAGGTCGCCGGCAGCCTGCTCACCTTCCAGACCGCGCTCGGGTTTGCACTCACCTTCGTAACCGTGCAGGTCGTGCCCCAGATCGCGGGCGCGATCGGCTGGCCGCTTGTTCTCGCCGGCCTCGCGCTTGGCCCCGCACTCGGCATCGTTGCGATGCGCAGGCTCGCAGCCATGGGACCGGGCTCGAGCTGATCGAACGCCCGTTCGTCGGCGCCGCTACCGCCAGCGTCCGTAGCGCCAGGGCGCAAAGCGGTGCGTGCGATGTCGAACGTCGGGCGCGGGATCGAAACCCGACGTCCCCCAGGGATGACACCGGCAAATCCGCGACACCGCCAGCCAACCGCCACGCCATGCGCCGTTGAGGTCGATTGCGTCGAGCGCGTAGGCCGAGCAGGTGGGCAGGTGCCTGCACTCGAGACCGATGAGCGGCTTCAGCGTCCAGCGATAGACGTGAATGGGGGCCTTTGCCAGGCTGCGCGCCAATTTGGAGCCGAACGACATCCGAGCCCCCACCCCGCAGGCGGCGTTCCTCACGCCGACGCCGTCTCGTGGCCCTTGGCCTCGGCCCGGGTGTCGGCCTCTCTGGCGTCGAGAGCCCTGAGAATCGCCTCGAAGGCCAGCAGGGTCGAGGCATGCCGTCCCTTGACCTCGCGTACGGGCTGCAAAACGGCGAGATCGGCCCACTTCCCGTCGGGCGGGGGGCCGTTTTCTTTCAGCATCCGGCGCATCACCTCGGCCACTTCCCGGATTTCCGAGACCGTGCTGCCGACGATGTGCGTCGCGACGACCGATGCCGAGGCCTGGCCGAGCATGCAGGCTTTGACCGTCTGCGCATAATCCGTGATCACGTCGCCGTCGAGCGCGAGGTCCACGACGATGGTGGAGCCGCACAGCTTGGAATGTGCAGAGGCGGTCGCATCCGGGTGATCCAGGCGGCGCGCCGGCGGAATGGCGGCCGCGAGCTCGAGGATCCGGTCGTTATAGAGGGCACTGAGCTCGGTCATCTCATATCCCGTTCTGGGTCGCGTCGGGTCGTGTGCGTGTGGAGCAGGCGGCGGAAACCTCCACGTGCGATGGCCGACGGGCTGGGCCGGTCGGAGCTCCCGATGGGACCTTCCATTCGGCCACTCGAAACCGCATAGTAGCCTTGGAACCCACACCGGTTGCCCCATCGTGCGAGACGCTGGGGAAACCGGGCAGCGAATTCGTGGCCTCGCATGTGATATTGCGCTGCGGGGCCGGGAATGCAAGTTGCACCTCGGCGATGGCCGAATGGGCGTGGTGCTGCAACTTGAACGGCGCACCCGGATTGCCGGGACTCCGCGCCGCATGAAGGGATGGACTATGGACCAACGCGTCGACAAGGCCACTGGCGATGGCGGCAGGCGTTCGCCCGTCGACCGGCCGAGCCGGGAGGAGGCAGAAGCGGCCGTACGTACGCTGATCGCATGGACCGGGGACGATCCCGACCGCGAAGGACTGCTCGACACGCCGCGTCGCGTGGTCGCCGCCTACGAGGCGTGGTTCCGCGGTTACGGGCTCGACCCTGCCGAGGCGCTGGCGCGCACGTTCGGCGACGTGGCTGGATACGATGACATGGTCATGGTGCGCGACGTGCGGCTCGAAAGCCATTGTGAGCACCATATCGCACCGTTCATCGGGGTCGCACACATCGCCTATCTGCCCCGCGACCGTGTCGTCGGGCTCTCCAAGCTGGCGCGTGTCGTCGAGATCTTCGCCAAGCGCCTGCAGACTCAGGAGACACTGACCGCCCAGATCGCCGAGGCGATCGAGCGATTCCTGGCGCCGCGGGGCGTTGCCGTACTGGTCGAGGCCGAACACATGTGCATGTCGACCAGGGGCGTCAATCAGCAAGGCGTCTCGACTGTCACCACGAGGTTCGTGGGGGTGTTCGACACCGATCCGGCCTATCGGGACCGGTTCCTGGGTCTCGTTCACGCGCAGCGCCGTCGCTGACGGCGCGCCAGGAGCACCCCATGGCGGCTGATATGCAGAAGTTCGCTGCGCCGGGCAGCGACGACGAGCTCGAGAACGGCGCGCGCCTCACACCTCGCTTCGACGGTGCCGGTGGTATCGCCGCGGTGGCCACGGACGCGCAGACGGGCGAAGTTCTCATGCTCGCGTGGATGAATGACGAGGCATTGGCGCTCACCATCGAAACGGGCGAGGCTCATTTCTGGAGCCGGTCCAGAAAGCGGATCTGGAAGAAAGGCGAGGAAAGCGGCAACGTCCTCCGCGTGGTCGAATTGCGCACGGATTGTGATCAGGACGCCGTCTGGCTCAGGGTGAGCATTGCGGGTCACGGCGCTGCCTGCCACACGGGCCATCGCACCTGCTTCTACCGCAGCATTGCCGTCGGTGGTCCTGCAACGGACGCCCGGCTCGAGCACGCCGGCACGCCGCGGGCTTTCGATCCCGCCACGGTCTATCGGCCCGAGCGCTGACGCTCGAATTCAACGGCCCCAAGGAACCGGGACGCCGCCGCGCGCGTAGTTGAGCAGCGAGGGCGGCACCTTCCCGGCTCCTCACGCATTGCCGTCTTCGCAGGCGGTGGTCTTCGCGGGACCCGCGGAGGCCACCGTCACCGACGGCCCGCTACGCTTCTTTATCGATTGCACGTCCCCAACCCGGCGCGCTTCGGCCGAGCCGGCGCAGGCACGTGCGATTAACGAGTGCGCGCTATAGTCGGATGGTGGGAATGGCCGCGAGCGACGGCGCAGGCGTCCGGCATGGAACTTGCGTCGGCTGAGCGGACAGGGGTCCGGAACATGAAGCACGGCAAGATCGGTATTGCGTTGGGTGGGGGTGCGGCTCGCGGGTGGGCGCACATCGGAGTGCTGAGGGCGCTTCTGCAAGCCGGCATAAAGCCCGACATCGTTGCGGGCACCTCGATCGGAGCCGTCGTGGGGGGGTGTTGGGCCGCCGACCGGCTCGACGAGCTCGAAGGTTTCGCACGCGATCTCACCCGCCGGAAAGTGTTCGGCTTTCTCGATTTCAATTTGACCGGCTCGGCCCTGATCAACGGCCAGAAGCTGGTCCGGCGCCTCGACCGGCATATCGGTGGTCTCGACATCGAGAAGCTCGATAGACGTTTCGTCGCCGTCGCGACCGAGATCGGCACGGGTCACGAGACGTGGCTCTCGCAGGGACCGCTGATGGACGCGATGCAGGCGTCCTACGCCATTCCGGGGATTTTCAAACCGGTCCGGATTGGCCGCCGCTGGCTTTTCGACGGTGCTCTGGTGAACCCCGTTCCCGTATCCGTCTGTCGCGCGCTTGGTGCCAGGTATGTCATTGCAGTCAACCTGAACACGGATCTCTATGGCCGCGATTCGGTGGTCGTGGATGCAGGCCGTGCCGAGGATCTACCTGAGCCGGAGGACCCCGTGCCCGAGGTCGGAGGCGCGGCGCGAAGCCTGCTGAGGCGCCAGCTTCTGGGCGACGGTCACAACGCTCCCGGCATTTCGACCGTGATGGTCGACGCGTTCAACATCGTGCAGGATCGGATCGCGAGATCGCGCCTTGCGGGCGATCCGCCCGACGCCATGATCAACCCGCGGCTCGCCGGCCTCGGCATGCTCGATTTTCATCGCGCCGATGAGTTGATCCAGAGAGGCGTGGCCGCAGCGCTTCGCGAGATCGACGACGTGCATCGCGAGATCGAGGCCCGTCGCACGGCACGCCTGCGCATACCCCATTTTGCCTGATCCGGTGGGATTGGCAGGCCCCAGCGTACGACGCGGAAACGCGGACGGTCACGACACGGTAATATAATCCCGCATCGCGCTCGCCTCCAGCTCGACTTCGGCAACCCGGTGCTTGACGACGTCGCCGATCGAGACGATGCCCGCCAGCTCGCCGTTTTCGACCACGGGCATGTGACGAAAGCGCCCGTTGGTCATTCTGCTCATCAGCTCGTCCATGGTGTCGGACTCGCGGCACGTCTCGATCTTTGACGTCATGGCTTCGCTGGCAGCCCGGCCGAGCGCGTCCGGGCCGTGCTCCGCGAGCATGCGAACCACGTCTCTCTCCGAAACGATGCCGACCACATCGCCGCGCACGCCGCAGACGACGACCGCGCCGATGCGATGCGTCGACAGACGCCGCACGACTTCGGCCAGAGTGACGCTTCCTGTGACGGTTTCCACCGCCCGGCCTTTTGCCTTCAAGATGGCAGCGACATGCATGTCCGTGTCCTCCGCCGTTCGGCTGCGAGATTGACCGGTCACATCTCCCTTGGCGGCCCCGGCGGCATCAGCCTCGAGGGGCAGCCTGAAACCATCAATCGGCCGTCGCCGTACGGGCTGTTGGCCTTTGGCTGGCAGCTGGGCGCCATGGCCCGGCTCGCCCGATTTTCGCTCAGCCCGGCGCCGACATCAATACGTCTCGCGTGTGACCGGCCAACGCCACGATCGGTGACGTGACAATTGCAATCTGCGGATTGGGCGACGACAGCCCGGTACGCTGCACGAACAACCTGGATCGGGTCAGTCGGCAAACGAATCGGCCTCCGGATCGGGCCTGTCGAACACGTCGAACAACAGGAGCCCGAACGCAAACCCGCCAAGATGTGCCTCCCAGGCAATTCCGCCAGCTGACGTGATCAACGGCGCCGCGAGCGCGGTTGCGAAATTGATCGCGATCCAGAAGCCGATGGCAAGTCGTGCGCGCCGGTCACGGAAAAGCTCACCGAGGGACATCCGCCGGATCATGCGCTGGTCGCCGCGGAACGCGTCGGCGCCACCGTCGTCGAAGGCCGAGAAGAGAAATCGAAATGCTCCGCCCATCAAGCCCGACAGCGCGCCTGACGCACCGACCATGATGGTCGTCTCGCCCTGATGGAAGGCAACGAACGTCACCGCCCCGGCAATTCCCGACAGCACGACGAAGAGCAGGAACCGGAGCGTCCCGATCCGTCGGGCGACGGCGCTTCCGAAGGCGAGCAGCCAGGCCGAGTTGATCAGCAGATGGGCGATATCGCCGTGCACGAGCTGATGGGTGACGAGCGAGGTCACGGCAGCGGCCCGTCCGCCGGCGATCTGACCGGCGTAGCCGGAGTACCGCGCGGGAATGAGCGCCAGTGTCTCGACCGCCTCGGCCCATTGCGGGTCGGACAGCAGCGACAGTCCGATGTGAACGGCAACCAGCAGTAGCAGCAACCAGACCACCACGGCCGGCGCGTTGAAAATCGGCTCGCGCGACTGCACCGGCAAACTCCTCGTGAAGGGCCGCGCGGTCGCCCGCGCCACGTCGCTTTAACCTTCGCGTGAGGGCCCGACAACCGCCAAACCGGCGCAGGTCCCTTTGGCATCAATGCTGCTCTTGTCCTGCCAATAGGTTGCCGCGGGCAATTCCGGTGTTCCAAGACGGAACGATTTACCGGGAACGCGTCAGCTGCTGGCACAACTCGAACGGCCCAAGGCCCCGCAGGGACAGGCATGAAGCAGTCAACAACCCGGCTCCTCTACGAATATTGGAACGATGTCCGTGGTGCGCGGCTTGCGCCGACCCGTTTCGAGATCGAGCCGTCGCGCCTGTCCAAGGTTCTGTCGGAGACGTTCATTCTCGAGCGAACGGCGAACGAAGCTTATCCGTTCCGGTTGGCGGGGACCCGCATTTGCGACCATTTCGGTCGCGAGCTGCGGGGAACCGATTTCCTGTCGCTCGTCGGCAGTGATCACGGGGCTATTTCGCGTGCGCTGAACAGCGTCACCTACTCCGGTGCGGCGCTGGTGCTGGAGATCGAGGGCGAGACGGCCGACAGCCGAACCGTGCACTTCGAGGTTCTCGTCCTGCCCCTGATGCACCCGGCGGACGAAGTCACGCGCTACCTCGGTGCCATAAGCTGCATCGAGCCAATGCCCTGGCTCGGCTTCGAGCCGCTCGTGCGCAGCTGGCTTATCGCACAGAGGCTTGTCTGGCCCGACGACCGTTTCGATACGCTTGCGACGAAAATGGATCGACAGTTGCCGTTCGCGCCCGATCAAACCGCCGGATATATCGTCCGGTCGGCCCGGCGCCAGTTCCGGGTCCTGGACGGCGGCCGGAAGGAATAACGGCATCGTGCGCCCGGCTCCCGCACGTGCCAAAAAGGCTCGCCCGCTTAGAACATCTTTAACAGGCCCTCGGCGATAGTGCCTGGACCATCAGAGGCACCCGGCCGCTCCAGGTCGCGTTCGGCCTCGCCGTTGTTCCAGTTTGCTTGCCGGGCACGCCATGCACACCCACACTCAGACGACATCGACGCTACCGGAGGCCCTCGCTGCCCGGATCACGCCCGACCAGCGCCGACATCGTCGCGTGGCTTTGACGCTCTTCGGCCGCTTCATGCGCGCCAACCGGCAGGAATATCCCTGCAAGTCGATCGATATCTCCGTTGGCGGCATCGCCCTCATGTCGCCGGTCGCGGTCGAGGACGGCGAGACCATTGTCGTCTACCTCGATCAGCTCGGTGGCCTGGAGGGCACGGTCGCGCGCCAGTTTCCGGGCGGCTTTGCGATCAGTTTGAACATCACCGAGTACAGGCGCGAAAAGCTCGCGAGCCAGGTCACCTGGCTCATCAATCGCCACGAGTTGAATAACGCCGACAAACGGCGCCACGAGCGGGTCATCCCGCGCAAGGCCTCGTCGAGCCTTTCGCTCGAGAACGGAGCGGTGCTCCCCTGCCGGGTTCTCGATGTGTCGATATCCGGTGCGTCGATCTCGACCGAGGTGCGCCCGCCGCTCGAGTCGGAGGTCGTGCTCGGGAAACTTCGAAGCCGTGTCGTGCGTCATCACGACGAGGGCATTGCAGTCAGTTTTCTCGACATCCAACAGCCGACGGCGCTGCGCCGCTATTTCGGCTGATGCGGGGTGAAGCACAGGTGTCCCTGCGGGGCATCGATCGGGTTGTTCGGACGGCTTGTCGTGCGTCGTGTGCGGGGTTGGGTATCATGTCGCAATCGCAGAGAGTTCTCGCAGTTCTGGCCGTCGCCGCAGCACTGGTGCCGGGCGCGGCCCAGGCCGACTCCAGCCGCACCAAATCGGCCCGGGCGCCGGGGCAACCGTTCATGAGGGTTTTCGGGCCCTCGCTGCCGCCCTATGGTTATGTCCGGTTTTGCTCCGCCTTCGCCGACGAATGCCGACGTGGGCCGCTCGAGGAGCAGCGGATGTCCGGCTCGCCCGAACGTCTTGCGGAGCTCGACGCCGTCAACCGTCAGGTCAACGGCGCTATCAGGCCGGCGACCGACTCTGAAATCTACGGTGAGGTGGAGCGCTGGACGCTGCCGAGAGACCGTGGCGACTGCGAGGACTACGCGCTCCTGAAGCGCCACATCCTGATGCGTCAGGGGTGGCCGGCGTCGGCCTTGCTCATGACGGTGGTTCGCGACGAAAAGGGCGAAGGCCACGCGATCCTGACGGCGCGGACCGCGAGGGGCGATTACATCCTCGACAACAAGACGGACGAACTCAAGCTCTGGACCGCGACCCCTTATACTTACGTGATGCGGCAGTCTTACATCGACCCGAACGTGTGGCTTTCACTCGATCCCAATCAGGTCCACTCACCCGCCCTCCTCGGTGGAACGAAGCAGGAGGACTGAGTCGACAAGTTCGCCGGGTCCTCGGTCGCCGGATCATCGCGTCAGGCGGGTTCTCAGCCCTGCTGCACCTTCAGCCGCTCGCGATAAAGGCGGCACTTGCCGACATAGTCCTCGACGCCGAAGGCGTTGAACGCGCGTTCGGCGTCGGTCAGCTCCCGCACCACTTTGCCAGGCGTGCCCATCACCACGACATTCGGCGGGATCTCCTTGCCGGGAGGAACGAGCGCACCTGCCCCGATCATCGCACCGTCACCAATTCTGGCGCCATTGAGTACGATTGCACCGATGCCGATCAGAACACCACGGCCGAGAGTGCACCCGTGCAGCATCGCCAGATGGCCGATCGTGCACTCGTCGCCGATCTCCATGGGGAAGCCCGGATCGACGTGCAGCACCGCATTTTCCTGGATACTTGTCCGGCGCCCGATACGGATCGGCTCGTTGTCGCCGCGGATGGTCGCGCCGAACCAGACGCCCACGTCCGAGCCGAGCGACACGCGGCCGATCACGGTCGCGCTGGGCGCAATCCAATGACTGCCGTCCGCAGGCGTAACGACCTTGGCGCCATCGAGTTCATAGAGCGGCATCAATGCACCTGTTTTCGCTCGCAGCCCTATTCGATCCGCGCTTGGCGCCGGAGCGGCGACGTTCGCGTGCGATAGCTTTGCCCCGTCGCGACTTTTTGTCGGTTGGGCGTCGGGTGAGGTCCCGGGGCGCGATACGACTTTCGCCACCGGGCGCCGCCTGCTGATCAGCCCTGTTCTTCGAGGTCGATGTCGAGCACCGTCATCGAAATCTGATAGCAGACCTCGCCATCCTCGGTGTCTTTGGAAATGACGCCGACAAACTCGTCACCGACATACATTTCCACTGCATCCGTCGCCTTCGGACGCGCGCGAACCTGAATCGACCGATTACCGAGCAGCTTGCGCAGGTAAGTCTCGACGCTTTTTATTTCCTGAGGCGTTATCGGCTTCGGCTTGGACACGATCGATCTCCTTGGGCACCCGCCCGTCGAGGGCGGTCCCGGTTATGTCTTGTCGCTCATAACAATAGTTGCGTGTGGCGGGTAAGGCCAGCCTTGCGACGAGGATTACGGCCGCTTCGAGCCTAGGGGCAGCCGCAGTCGTCGGGCGAGAGGCGCTGGTCCATCGAGAGCGCCGGCTCGGGGCAGCTGCTCGTGCCGACGATGCGCGCGGGCACGCCGGCGACGACGGTGTTGTCGGGAACCGGGTTGAGCACAACCGAGCCGGCGGCCACCTTCGAGCAGTTGCCGACGCGGATATTGCCGAGCACGGATGCTCCCGCTGCGAGAAGCACATTGTCGCCGATCTTGGGATGACGGTCGCCGTCGGTCTTTCCGGTGCCGCCAAGGGTCACGCCATGCAGGATAGACACGTTGTCGCCGACGACGGCTGTCTCGCCGATCACGATCCCATGGCCGTGATCGATAAAGATCCCACGTCCGATGCGGGCGGCGGGATGGATGTCGATCGCAAAGATCCGGCTCGCCTGGCTTTGCAGATAGAAGGCAAAGTCACGCCGGCCCTGCACCCACAGCGCGTGAGCGAACCGGTGCGTGGCCAGCGCATGGAAGCCTTTGAAGTAGAGCAGCGGCTCGATGTAGCGATTGCAGGCCGGATCGCGCTCGAAAACGGCTGCAAGATCGGCCCGGAAGAGCTGGCCGATCTCGGGCTGGTCGTCCAGAACGTCACTGAACGTCTGGGTGATCAGCCCTGCGTCCACGTCCGAATGGTTGAGCCGTTGCGCGAGACGATGGCAGACCGAGTCCTCGAGGCGATCATGCGATAGCACGGTCGCATAGATGAACCCTCCGAGCGCGCGCTCCGACGTCACCGCGACCTCCGCCTCGGCACGGACGGCCGACCAGATCGGATCCACAGTCTCGATGCTTTCGCGCAGGCGCGAAGTTTTCGCTGGCATGGTTCGGTCTCCTGATCGGTGCGGCACACTGCTGGAGGCGGGCCGCGCTCGGCCATCCCTTGCCGTTTGATCCTGCTGCCTCATTTCGGTAGATGGGCCCGGCATTGAAGTCAATCAACCAAGCGCTCGAAGGTTGCCTGATTTCTACGACACACATGGATGAGAAAATCTAAATATTGCGCCGCTGTCGCCAGATCGGTTGAAATGTGCGTCTGCACCGCGATGAGTGGCAATCTATGCCTGCCGCGGTGGTCCCCGGTCCCGGCCTCCTGAGTGTCACCATGCGGTTCGCCCGTGATTGACGTCGCGGGGCCTGGACGCCAGCATTGCCGACCCCGGCCCACCCGCGCCGCCGGCGGGGCCCGATGTGCCAAGGAGATGCCACGATGGACGAGACCAGGACGCCAGTGCTAGTCGGGTGCGGGCAGATCACGCAACGCGAGCCGGACCCCACGAAGGCGCTGAACCCGATGGATCTCACCGCGGCGGCGGTCGAGCGCGCGGCAGACGATAGCGGCGCGGGCAAGAAGCTTCTGGCCGCGCTCGACACCATCGTCGTGCTCCGTTCGTTTTCCGATACGAGCTGGCGCTTCAAAAGCCCGTTCGGCGGACCGAGCAATCCACCCAAATCACTGGCCAATCGCATCGGCGCCGACGCGGCCAAGCGGCTCGTCTACACGTATCCAGGCGGCAACATGCCCCAGTGGTCCATCAACCGCCTCTTCGAGATGGTGACGCGCGGCGAAGTGGGGGCGGCGCTGGTTTGCGGCGGCGAGGCGCTGGCAACGCAGAAGGCGGCCGAGCGCGCCAAGCTCACGCTCGATTGGAACGAGGACGCGGGCGGCCAGGCTGAAGCGTGGGGTGTCGCGACCCGGGGCTGGAACGATCAGGAGGACCGTCACCGGATGGCCGGCGCCATCTTCGCCTACCCGTTGTTCGAGAATGCGATCCGAGGACACCTGAAGCGGTCGATCCCCGAGCATATGGCGGCCATCGGCAAGCTCTTTGCGCACTTTTCCGATGTGGCGGCAAAAAATCCGCTGGCCGATCGGCGCACGGCTTTCACGGCCGAGCAGATCGCCACCGTCTCCGCCGACAATCCGTTCATCGGCTTTCCCTACACGAAACTGATGAACTCGAACGCCTTCATCGATCAGGCCGCCGCCGTCATCCTGACGTCGGCCGCCCGTGCGCGTGAACTGGGAATTCCCGAGGAAAAGTGGGTCTATCTGCACGGTACGGCCGATGCCTACGACCACTGGTACATCTCGGATCGCAAGAACTTTTACTCGTCGCCGGCCATGCGCACCGTCGCCAGGGAAACCTTCGAGATGGCCGGCACCACGATGGCCGACATCGACTTCATCGACCTCTATTCCTGCTTCCCGTCGGCAGTCGAGATCGCGTGCGCCGAAAACGGCCTTGCGCTCGATGACCCTCGTGGGCTGACCATAACGGGCGGGCTTCCCTATTTCGGAGGCCCGGGCAACAATTACGTGACTCACTCCATTGCCGAGATGATCTCGAAGGTGCGCTCGAAGCCCGGCTCCAAGGGTCTCGTGACGGCGAACGGCAACTACGTGACCAAGCAGTCGGCGGGAATCTATTCCACCACGCCGCCGGGCAAGCCGTTTGCCCCCAAGGATCCGGCGATCTATCAAGCTGCCATCACGGCAGACAAGGGCGCCCCCGTGGTCGAGGCGCCATCTGGCGCGGGCACGATCGAAACCTACACCGTCATGCATGACCGGAAAGGACCGAGCTATGCCATCCTTTTCGCGCGCGATGCGCAGGGCAGCCGCTTTATTGCCAACACGCCGGACGATGCTGGTCTGCTGCGTGATATGACGGAGCGAGATTATCTCGGTGCCAAGGGGACGGTGACCGCCAGCGACGGTGTCAACGTGTTCAGGCCCGACTGATCGAAAGGTACGCTTTCCGTACATAGCGACGGCAGCGGCGCCGGCGGGGCAGCCGGCCTGAGACCTGGGCCGGCGGAGGACCGGCCGTCGCCACTACGGCCTCTTGTCCGCAGCGGCGACCGCCGCAGGGGGCGGAGGTCGAAAGCGCGCGACGGAAACTTATCCCCGCTGAGGGGCGAGTCGGTATAGTCCCTCCCCTTTCACAGCGGAGGCTGCGGCATGTCGTTTTCGGAGCTGATGGTCGGTCTGATTCTGGTTGCGCTGGCGTTCGCGGCCGGCTTCCTGAAGGGCCGCTCGTCACGCAATGCCGCACCACCGCCGAAGCCACAGACCGCGCCGCCCTCTGCTGCCGTGCCTGGAAAGGAGCCGATGGTACCGCCCCGCCCAACGCCAGGTCGGTCGGCAAGGCCCAAGCCGGAGCCCAAACTCGAACCGAAGCGCCAAGCCGCGCGTGCCGCGGGCAAGCCCGATCTCGCCACTGTCAAGCGCTGGGGTTACCAGCTTCAGGATCTCGATGTGAAGCAGGCCGCCGCGTCCTCCTTCGACCTCCTCGTGGTCGACTATGCCAGGGATGGCGCCCGAGACACGGCCCTGAAGCCTGCCGAAGTGGCACGCCTCGCGACCAGGCCGGACGGATCTCGCCGCCTCGTGCTGGCCTATCTCTCGATCGGCGAAGCCGAGAGCTATCGCTTCTACTGGCGCAAACAATGGGAGCGGCAGCCGCCCGGCTGGCTCCTCGGCGAGAACCCGGACTGGGATCAGAACTACGCCGTGCGCTTCTGGGATCGCGACTGGCAGGCGCTGCTCTACGGAAACCCCGACGCGTATCTCGATCAGATCCTCGCGCAAGGGTTCGACGGCATCTATCTCGACAAGTGCGACGTCACCGAGGATTTGCGCACACGCGAAAGGAAGGCGGCTTCGGAACGCACCGATCTCGATGCCGACATGGTCGATCTCGTGCGCCGCCTTGCCGCCTACGGGCGGGCCCGCAGGCCTGGGTTCCTGGTCGTCATGCAGAATGCCGAGCCGCTACTGGAGCGGGTGGAGTTGCGCCGCGAAATCGATGCGGTTGCCAAGGAAGAGCTGTTTTACGGGCTCGAAGCTGCCGAGAAGCCCAACGATCGCGACGAGATAGAATGGGCCCGTGAGCGCCTCGATCTCATGCGCAAGGATGGCAAGCCCGTGTTCGTCGTCGAATACCTCGGCAATGCCGCCAAGATCGCAAAGGCGGCCGAAGCGGCGCGGGACTACGGCTATGTGCTTTACACGGCCGACAAGAGTCGCGAGCTCGATCGCCTTCGCGACGATCCGCCCGTGGCGTGACTCGCGCCGCGATCTGGCAGCCGCGCTGGCCTTTGCGCAAGGCAGGTTTCGCGCAAAGGCCCCTTCGACAACGGCAAGCTCCGTCCCGCCTATTCGAGCTTGACGTTCGCGGCCTTGATGACCTCGAGATTGGCTTGAATATCCTTCTCGAGAAGCGCGCGTGTCTCCGCAGCCGTCAATGGCGCCGGAATGGCGTTGACCTTCCACAGCGTCTTCAGAAACTCCGCGTCCTTCGCGCGCTCGATCATTTTGGCATTGATCTTCTGCACGACGGCATCAGGAACGCCCTTCGGCCCATAGAAGGCGAACCAGATCGGCACGTCGGCGTCCTTGATCCCGGCTTCCGTCAGCGTTGGAACGTCCGGAAAATCCGGATTGCGGCGCGATCCGTTGACGGCCAGAAGAATAAGCTTGCCGGCTTTGACGTGAGGCAGATTGACCGGCTCGTTTTGCATGTGAACATTGCCCGGCAGCAAATCGTTGAGCGCATCCGCCCCGCCGCGGTAGGGCACATGAAGAATGTCGATGCCGGCCCTCAGCTTGAGTGCTTCGAGACGCAGATGATTTGCCGTTCCGTTTCCGGACGAGCCGTACGTCACGACGCCCGGGTTCTTTTTGGCGTAGGCGACCAGTTCCTGCATGGTCTTCACGCCGAGCTTCGGGTGAATGACGTGGCCATTGAGCACCTCGCCCGTGTGCCCGATCGGAACGATGTCTTTCAACGGATCGTAAGGGGTCTTGCGCAGGCTCGGCAGGATGGAGAGCACCGCGTTCGGCGACATGATGAGCGTGTAGCCGTCGGGGGGCGATTTCGCCAGCGCTTCCATGCCGATCATGCCCGAAGCGCCGCCCCGGTTCTCGATCACGAATTGCTGGCCGAAGGCTTTCGAAAGCTGCTCGGCCCAGGGCCGCGCGATGGCATCCGTCGCGCCTCCGGCCGCATAGGGCACGATCACCCTCACGGGTCTATCGGGCCATTCCTGCGACGCGACGGACTGCGCGGTCAACGCCATGGTGGCGCCAGCTAGCAGTGTCAGCATTATGCGACGGTGCATTCGGTTTCCTCCGTTTTTTTGAATGCCCTTTCTTTTTTATCCGGCCGTCACGGGCCATAACGGCCAGTCGTCACCTAATCTGAATGTTTGAAAACGTGGCTACGCCGCGGCCGGCGCCACGGCGTCAGCCGGTGCCGGCCACGGCCTCGGCGCGTGGCGTCCTATTCCAGCTTGATGTTGCCGGCCTTGATGATCTCGGCGTTTCGTACCGTGTCCGTCTCCCGGTAGGACCCGACTTCCTCCGGTGTCTGGATCGGCACCTCCGTGTTGAGCGCCCGCATGCGCTTGATCATGCTTTCGGATTTGGCAATCTCAATAACTTTATGGTTCAGTTTCTGAACGATGTCTTTCGGCAGGCCCGGCGGTCCCCATATCGAATACCAGATCGGAACGTCGGCATCCTTCACGCCGAGTTCGGTCAGCGTCGGCACGTCCGGGAAGTCGGGGTGACGAGCGGTATGATTGATGTTGAGGAGGATCAGCTTGCCGGCCCTGACGTGCGGCAGAACGTTGATCTCGTTCATCATCTGAACGGTGCCGGGCAGCAGGTCGTTCAACGCGTCAGCGCTTCCGCGATAGGGCACATGCAGAATGTCGATGCCGGCCTTGAGCTTCAGCGCCTCCACCCGAAGCTGCGTCGCGGTGCCGAGGCCGGCCGAACCGTAGCTCAATTTGCCCGGATTTTTCTTGGCGTAGGCGATCATCTCCTGAAACGTCTTCACGCCAACCGATGGATGGATCACGAACCCCGAAATGATGTCGCCGGTGCGCGCCACGGGTTCGAATTTCGCCGGATCGTAAGGCGTCTTGCGCAGGCTCGGCAGGACAGTCAGCGTCGCGTTGGGGGTGAATAACAGCGTGTAGCCGTCGGGCGCCGCCTTGAACGCCGCCTCGGTGCCGATCATGCCGCCCGCGCCGCCGCGATTTTCCACGACGAACTGTTGTCCGTAGGCTTGGCTGAGCAACTCCGCCCAGGGCCGCGCCAGGATGTCCGATGCGCCGCCCGGCCCATAAGGCACGATCAGCTTGACGGGCTTGTCCGGCCAATCGGCTGCCGTCGCCAGCGGTGCCGCGACGACCGTGGATAGTGCGGCAAGGCCGGCCAGTGTCAGGAAATTGCGTCGACGCATCACAGAGCGGTCTCCCTCTTCAATCCCAGATCGTTGGAGTTCCACGCGGGCGCGGAACTGCTGCCTGCTACTCCTGGAACGCTTCTTCGCGCGCCTTGCGGATATTGGGCAGGATCACCAGCGCGAGCGCTATGGCCGCGATGATGAGGAACGACAGCGACAGAGGTCGCTGGAAGAACACCAGCGGGTCGCCGCGCGACAGCAGCATGGCGCGCCGCATGTAGACTTCCATGAGCGGTCCCAGCAGGTAGCCGAGCAGCAGCGGTGCCGGTTCGCATCCGAGCCTGACGAAAATGAACCCCAGCACACCGAAGATCGCCATGAATTGCACCTCGGACCAGAGGTTGTTCAGGCTGTAGACGCCGATGCAGCAGAAGAAGAGGATGGCGATGGCGAGCAGCCGGTAGGGTACGAGCAGCATCTTCACCCAGATGCCGATCAAGGGCAGGTTGAGGATCACCAGCATCCCATTGCCGATCCACATGGATACGATCATGCCCCAGAAAAGATCGGGCTTCTGCTCCATCACCTGGGGGCCCGGCACGATGCCGTGGATCATCATGCCGCCGATCATCATGGCCATGACGGCGTTTGACGGAATGCCGAGCGTCAGCATCGGAATGAACGAGGTCTGAGCGGCGGCGTTGTTTGCCGACTCGGGACCGGCAACACCCTCGATCATGCCCTGGCCGAACTTCTCGGGCGTCGACGACATCTTTTTCTCGAGGGCATACGATGCAAAGGAGCCGAGCACGCCGCCGCCGCCGGGGAGAATGCCGAGCGCGCCACCGAGGAACGTACCGCGCAGGACCGGCTTCCACGATCGCTTGAAGTCCTCACGGGTCGGCATCAGCCCCGCGATCTTCGAGGAAACGAGATCGCGGCGTTCCGTGTCGCCGAGGTTCTTGATGATCTCGGCGATGCCGAACACGCCCATGGCGACGATGACGAAGCCGATGCCATCGAACAGATCGCCGATACCGAAAGTGAAGCGCGTGTTGCCCGTGTTGACGTCCGTGCCGATCAACCCCAGCAGCATGCCGAGGAAGATCATCCCGCCCGCCTTCACGATCGATCCCGAGGCCATCACCACCGCCAGGACGAGGCCGAGCGCCATCAGCGAGAAATAGTCCGCCGGCGCAAACTGCTGCGCGAGTTTCGTCAGCGGCGGCGCCGCGAGCACGATGGCGAACGTTGCCACGGTTCCGGCAAAGAAGGAGCCGAGGGCTGCGATGGCGAGCGCCGGCCCGGCGCGTCCCTGACGCGCCATCTGGTAGCCGTCGAGCGCGGTGACGACCGACGAGGCCTCGCCCGGCAGATTGACCAGGATGGCCGTTGTCGATCCGCCGTACTGGGCGCCGTAATAGATGCCCGCGAGCATGATCAGCGCACCTTCGGGCGTCAGGAAGTACGTGATCGGTAGCAGGAGCGCCATGGTCGCCACCGGCCCCACGCCCGGCAGCACGCCGATTGCCGTGCCGATGACGGCGCCCATGAAGCACCAGAACAGGTTGGTGAGCGACAGCGCCACGGAGAAGCCGAGCTCGAGGTGCG
>JBFWXN010000093.1:0-20117 GCA_050187415.1 Hyphomicrobiaceae bacterium
AACTGGGCTCTTACAGGGCGCAGGACTATCATCTCTACGACAAGCGCCTGGTACCGGAGACGATGAACTGGAAGCTGCTCGTCGATACCTTCCACGAAAGCTATCACGTCGGTTTCCTGCACAAGAACAGCCTGACCTCCATTCTTTTATCGAACGTCTCCGATTTCGAAGCATTAGGCGATAATCACCGGCTGGTTTTTCCGCGCAAGAAGATCGACCGCTTGCGCGCGATGCCCGAAAGCGAATGGGATTTGATGTGGAATTCGGCGACGGTGTACAGCTTGTTTCCAAATACGCTGTTCGTCGCGCAAGGAGATCATCTTGAAGTTCATCGGGTGTTTTCGTCGGATGGCCGATCCGATCGGGCCATAATGGAAACATCGTTCTACATTCCAAAGCCCGTTTCCAATGCCGAAGAGGCAGGCCACTGGAAGGCCAATCTCGATCTTCTCATGAACGTCGTGTTGGGCGAAGACTTTCCCGCCGGCAGAAGCATGCAGATCGGTTTCGAATCGGGAGCGCAGACGCATACTGTCTTCGGGCGAAACGAGCCGGCGATGATCCACTATCATCAGTCGTTGCGACGGGCGCTGGGTCTGACGGTCTGACCAGCGATCGCCGCCGAGAGCCGGTACCTCATGGCCGCTGCGACGTCTTGACAAAGTTCATGGGCCATAGTGAGAGTGCTTACAAGGGGGCTGTTTCAGTCGTCATTGGAAGCGGCCGCCAGAGACGTTGCGACGATCGATGTGCGGGCATATTTGCTCGAGCGTCAGCTTACAAATCGTGAGCCAACAGAGACGACGAAGCCCGAAAAAACAAAACGGGCACGTTTGGGAGGAAGACGTCTTGAGAGTTTTTACCCGCCTGCGCGGCCGTTGCTGCGTGGCTTTCCGTCTGCGCATTCCTGATATCATCGTCGGCGCCCGGGCCCGCATGTCGCGTATCGCGCCGGGGCCAATCGCATGAACGAAGCGATGGCGGGTGCGGTCGCGTCATCGGACATCGATCTTGCGGTCGAGGGTGTCGCCAAGCGTTTCGGCGGCGTCGTTGCAACGGCCGACATTTCGATGAACGTACCGAAAGGCAAGATCGTTTCGGTGATCGGCCCGAACGGTGCAGGGAAAACGTCGCTCATCAACATGATCTCGGGCTTCTACAAGCCCGATGCCGGGCGAGTCATGTTCCAGGGACGCGATATCACATCGCTGCGCCCGTATGAGATCGCGGCGCTCGGCGTTGCCCGCACATTCCAGAACATAGCGCTTTTTTCCGGCCTCACGGTGCTCGACAACCTGATGCTGGGTCGGCACGTGCGGATGCGCTCCGGCGTGCTCTCGAGTCTTGTCTACTGGGGACCGGCGCAACGGGAGGAGATTGCGAACCGCGAGATCTGCGAGGAGATCATCGAATTCCTGAAGCTGGAGGATCTGCGCAAGCAGCAGACCTCGGCGCTTGCCTACGGCCTCAGGAAACGGGTGGAACTCGGCCGCGCTCTCGCGCTCGATCCCAAGCTCCTGCTGCTCGACGAGCCCATGGGCGGCATGAACCAGGAAGAGAAGGAGGACATGGCGCGCTACATCCTCGACGTGAATGGGGAACGCGGCGTGACAGTCGTCCTGATCGAGCACGACATGGGCGTGGTGATGGACCTCTCGGACCACGTCGTCGTTCTCGATCGCGGTCACAAGATCGCAGAAGGAACGCCGGCCGAGGTGCAGCGGAATCCGGCGGTGATCGCGGCCTATCTCGGCACCAAGCGGGAGACGGAGTGATGAGCCTTCTCGACTCGCCCGAAACCTCGACGCTGCCGAAGCTTGTCTTGCGCAATGCGCGTGCGTTCGGGTCCAGCCCGGCCATGCGCGAGAAAGAGCGCGGCATCTGGAAGACGCGCTCGTGGCGCGATGTGGCCAATTCGCTGCGCGATCTGGCGCTCGGTCTGAAGGCGCTCGGCTTCGAGCGAGGCGACAAGCTCGCCGTAGTCGGCGACAACCGGCCGGCGCTTTATCTTTCCCAGCTGGCGGCGCAGGCGCTCGGCGGAGTGGCGATCCCCGTCTATCAGGACGCCATTGCGAGCGAACTGGTCTACGTGCTCAACCATGCCGAAGTGTCGGTGATCGTGGCGGAGGACCAGGAGCAGGTCGACAAGATCCTGTCGCTGAGGGGCGAGCTGCCGAGCCTCAAATGGATCATCTACTGCGATCCGCGGGGCCTCAACGACACCGGCGAGCCGATCCTGAAGTCGCTGGAGGATGTGCTTTCGCTCGGCACCAACTCGGGCGCCGGCCAGGAATTCGAGCGCGAGGTCGCCGCGGGCGGTGCCGACGACGTTGCGATGATCGCCTATACCTCCGGCACGACGGGGCGGCCAAAAGGCGCGCTGCTGTCGCATCGCAACATGGTGGCGACGGCGGAGAACTACATCAAGGGCGAGCGCGTCGAGCGGGGCGACAACTGGCTGGCGTTTCTGCCGATGGCGTGGGTCGGCGATGCGATGTATTCGCTCGCCGTCGCGCTGGTCGCGGGCGCGACGATCAATTGCCCCGAGAGCCCCGAGACGGTGCAGCGCGATCTGCGCGAACTCGGGCCGACCATCGTGCTCGCGCCGCCGCGCATCTGGGAATCCCTGCTGACGCAGGTGCTCGTACGCGCCGCCGACGCTTCGGCGCTGAAGCGCCGCGTGTTCGACTATTTCAGGACCGTTGCCGAACGGCGCGAGCTGCTGCTGCAGGATGGCAAGCCGGTCCCCGGAGGTCTCAAGCTCGCCTACGGCCTCGGAGAGTGGATGGTTTACCGTCCGGTACGTGATCTGCTCGGCTTCCGACTGGCCCGCTGGGCGGTCACCGGGGGGGCGCCGCTCGGGCCGGATACGTTCCGCTTTTTTCGCTCGTTCGGCATCAATCTGAAGCAGGTCTATGGACAGACCGAGGCGTCGGCCCTCGTGGCGTTCCAGCGCGACGGCAATGTCGACCCGAACACGGTTGGCGAGCCGGTGCCGGGTCTCGAGTTTCGCATTGCGGAAAGCGGCGAACTGCAAGTCAGGGGGCCCGGTGTCTTCGTCGGCTATTACAAGCAGGACGACGCGACGGCCGACACCAAGACGGCGGACGGCTGGCTGCGCACGGGCGACGCAGCCGTGATCTCGCCGCAGGGTCAGCTTTCGATCATCGATCGGGCGAAGGATGTGGGGCGTCTCGCCAGTGGGACACCCTTCGCGCCGCAGTTCATCGAGAACAAGCTGAAGTACTCGCCCTTCATCCGTGAGGCGGTGGCGTTCGGTGACGGCCGCGATTTCGTGTCGGCCATGATTGCTATCGACATGGAGACGGTCGGCAACTGGGCCGAGCGGCGCGGGCTCGCGTACACGAGCTTCATGGACCTCGCGCGCAAGGCCGAGGTGGCGCTGATGATCGTGGAGGAGACGGCAAAGATCAACGCGACGCTGCCGGAGGCAACGCGTGTGCGCCGGATCCTACTGCTCAACAAGGAACTCGATGCCGACGACAACGAGGTGACGCGTACGCGGAAGGTGCGGCGCGCCTTCGTCGCGGAGAAGTACAAGCCGGTGATCGATGCCGTCTATGGCGGCAAGGACAGCGCCGCGGTTACGATGGAAATCACCTTCGAGGATGGTCGCAAGTCGACGCTCGAGGCGACGATTGCAATCCACGATGTGCCCGACGCCGCGTCGGCGCGAGCGGCAGCCTGAGGGGACGGGAATGGCAGCAGAGCTTGAGTTCCTGTTCGCGCTCCTGGTCAGCGGGCTGGCCATCGGGATGATGTATTCGCTGATCGCGCTGGGATTCGTGCTCGTCTACAAGGCGACGGATGCGATCAACTTCGCGCAAGGCGAGTTCGTCATGCTGGCGGGGTTCATTTGCGCCACGACCCTGGTCTACAAGTTTCCGCTGTGGATCGCGATCCTGCTGACCGTCGTGCTCATGATCGGGTTCAGCTTCGCGCTGGAGCGCGTGGTCCTGAGGCCGTTGCTCGGCCGGCCCGTGGTGGCGGTGATCATGGCGACAATCGGTCTTGCGGCCATCCTCCGCGGACTGCCTCCGATCACGATCGGTGCCCAGACCAAGACCATTCCGTTGCCGATCGGCGACGAACCCGTGACGTTCCTGTGGACGACGGTGCCGCAGATCCAACTCCTGGGAATCGTCGTGACCGTCCTGAGCATCGCCGGTTTCACGTGGTTCTTCACGAAAAGCCGGATGGGCGTCGCGATGCGTGCGGTGGCCGACAACCAGCAGGTCGCAATGGCGATGGGCATCAACGTCGAGCGCTATTTCGCGATCGCGTGGGCCATGGCGGGGATCGTGGCGGCGCTTGGCGGCATAATCTGGGGCTCGATGCTGGGCGTCGACACGCAACTCGCCCTCGTCGGCTTGAAGGTTTTCCCGGTCGTGATCCTTGGCGGGCTCGACTCGATCGCGGGGGCGATCGTCGGGGGGCTTATTGTTGGCTTGGTGGAGAGCGTGGCGGCCGGCTACCTCGATCCGGTCGTCGGCGGGGGGACCAAGGATTTCGCGCCCTATGTGTTGATGATCGTCATGTTGATGTTCAAGCCCTACGGCCTGTTCGGCAAGCGCAGAATCGAGCGCATCTGAAAGCTGTTTTCGAGCGGAGGGAAATGCGCCCGTGTTCTATCGCGAAGCCGGTAACTTCAAGACGACCTACGCCGACGACATGGCGCTGTTCCCGCTGCCGCTGACGCGGTACGCGGCCATGGCACTGTTGATTCTCTTTGCGCTCATCGTACCGATCGTCCTTCACGAGTATTATCTGTCGATCTTCAACCTGATCTTCATCGCGACGGTCGGCGCGCTGGGCCTCAATATTCTCGTCGGGTGGACAGGGCAAATATCGATCGGGCATGCCGCTTTCATGTCGGTCGGCGCCTACACGGCGGCCAACCTCGCGACGCGGCTCGACCTGCCATTCTGGATCACGCTGCCGGCGGGCGGGCTGATGGCGGCGTTGATCGGTGCCGTGGTCGGCATTCCATCACTGCGTATCAAGGGTACCTATCTCGCCATCGCGACGCTGGCGAGCCAGCTCATCATCGAGTGGATCATCAACCATACGCCAGCCATCTCGGGGGGGGCATCGGCGTCGATCGAAGTCGCGCGCCCGACGATTTTCGGCTACGAGATCAAGTCGCAGCGCGATCTCTACTTCTTTACGTTCTTCTTCGCCGTGGTTGCGATCGTGGCCACCATGAACCTGGTGCGAAGCAGGGTCGGGCGCGCCTTCATCGCGATCCGCGACCAGGATATCGCGGCCGAAATCATTGGCATCAATATCTTCCGGTACAAGCTGACCGCATTCGCCATTTCGTCGTTCTATGCCGGTGTTTGTGGCGTGCTTTACACGTACTATTTCGGTATTGCGAACTACGAGGCGTTCCAGATCGTCGTTTCTATCGATTATCTCGCGATGGTGATCATCGGGGGCCTCGGGACGGTTCTCGGATCGGTACTCGGCGCGGCATTCGTGACGGCGCTTCCGGTGATGATCCGCCTCGTCGTCGAGGCCTTCGGCGGCTACATCTGGGATCCGGCGGCGCTGTCGGCCATCGCGGCCAGCATGCGGCTCGTGATTTTCGGTGGCCTCATCATCTTCTTTCTGGTCGTCGAACCCGAGGGTTTGGCCCGGCTCTGGCGAAATGTCCGGAATTATTTCCGGGCGTGGCCGTTCTCCTACTGATCTGGAGAGGGCTTCAACGTTGGATCACGCCTGCGAATAATAACGAGTGGAGGAAGCACGACATGAAGTTCCGGAATTCCCTGCGGCTCGGGGTGGTCGTCCTGGGCGGATTGCTGGGTCAGCTGAGCGTGGCACAGGCCGAGGACAAAGAGATTGTCATCGGCGCGCAGTGCGATCGGACGGGGCCGACGCAGATCGTGGGCACGGTGCTTTGTCCAGCCTATCACCATTACATGAACCTGGTGAACCAGCGCGGCGGCGTCGAAGGCTACAAACTCAAGGTCATCGAGATCGACCACGAGTACAAGGTGCCGCCTGCGATCGAAGCGCACGAGCGGTTCAAGAAGGAGGGCGCCATCATGACCAGCGCCTTCGGCACGCCTCAGCTCATCGCGCTGCTGAAGAAGTTCGAAGAAGACAAGATGCCGGTCACGTCGCCGGGCATCGGTTCGTCGGCGGCAGCAGATGGAAAAGCCTATCCCTTCGTGTTTCCGATTGCGGCGACCTACTGGTCCCAGGCTGGAGGCGCGGTCAAGTTCGTGAAGGATCGCCTCGGCGATCTCAAGGGCAAGAAGATCGCCTATATCTTCTTCGACAACCCGGCCGGTCGCGAACCGATTCCTCTCCTTGAAGAACTCGCCAAGCTCGAGGGCTTCGAGATGCGCACGTTCGGCGTGCCGTCTCCCGGCATCGAGATGGCCGCACAGGTGCTCGACATAACCTCGCGCTTCCGCGCCGACTTCGTGATTGCCCACCTTTTCGGACGTGCGCCGGCGGTGGCGATCAAAGCGTTCAAAGGCAAGGGCTATCCCCTGTCGAAGGTGGTTGGCCTGGTGTGGGCGGGCGCCGAGGCGGACATCGTCGCTGCGGGCGGCTTCGGCTATGCCGAGGGGTACAACACGATCCAGTACGCGGGTGTCGGCGACAACTTCAAGGTGATCAAGGACATCGTCGCCATGCTGAAGGCGAGTGGACAGACGCCCGGCAAGGAGTTCGAGAGCACGGTCACGTTCAACCGCGGCGTCTACCAAGGTGCCGTGCATGTTGCGGCGATCGCCAATGCGATCAAGGCGAAGGGTGGCGGCAAGCCGACGGGCGACGACCTGCGAAAAGGCTTCGAGAGCGTTTCCGCGCTCGACCCTTCGCTCGACGGGCTTGCCCCACCGCTGAAGATGACGCCGGAGGATCACGAAGGCGGCGGCTGGGTGCAGATCTGGTCGATCAAGGGCGGAAAATTCGTGAAGGCGACCGACTGGTTCCAGGGCTACCGCAAGGAAGTGCTGGCGCACGTCGCGGCGGAAAATAAGAAGAAATGAGGGGGGCCTTGCGCCGGCCATCGCCGATGGCATGGCCGGCGTGAGCACATCGATCCATCGCGCGGCGAGCTTTGCTGCCAATGTTGCCGCCATTCGACACACGAGCCCAGGGGCAAGCGAGATGACGGACGCGACGACCGACACTGGCGCGGGCACTGGCACTGGCGCGGGCACTGGCACTGGCACTGGCACTGGCAGGGTAACGTCGCCGACTTCGGCTCCAATGCTGGCGATCAACAATGTCGAGGTCGTCTACGACAATGTGGTGCTGGTGCTGAAGGGCGTGTCGCTCGACGTGAAGCAAGGCGCCATCACCACACTGCTCGGTGCCAACGGCGCGGGCAAGTCGACGACGCTCAAGGCGATCTCCGGCATCCTGTTCACGGAACGCGGCAATATCACCAAGGGTGCGATTACCCTCGAGGGGCAGCCGATCCACGGTCGTCGGCCGTTCGAGGTCACGAAGCTCGGCATCGCGCAGGTGTTCGAAGGGCGGCGGGTTTTCGAAAGCCTGAGCTGCGAGGAGAACCTTGTCGCGGGCGCGCACATCGAGCGCGACAGTGGCAAAATCCGTGAGGGGATCGAGCGCGTCTTCACCTATTTCCCGCGCATCAAGGAGCGGCGCAGTCAACTTGCCGGTTATCTGTCGGGCGGCGAGCAGCAGATGCTCGTGATCGGACGGGCGCTGATGTCGTCGCCGAAAGTGGTGCTGCTGGACGAACCGTCGCTTGGTCTCGCGCCGATGCTGGTCGAGGAAATTTTCGGCATCGTCAGGCGACTGGTAGCGGAGCAAGGGCTCTCGGTGCTGCTTGTGGAGCAGAACGCGGCGATGGCGCTGACGGTCGCCGATCACGGCTATGTCATGGAGAACGGACGCATCGTGCTCGAAGGCTCGGCGGAGCAGCTGCGTTCGAACTCCGACATCCGCGAATTCTATCTCGGCCTAAACGAGGGTGGTGCGAAGAAGTCGTATCGCGACGTGAAGCACTACAAGCGCCGCAAGCGCTGGCTGAGCTGAAAGGGCTGGCAGCGCGAGCCGGTTCGTGAGCACCGCCAGCGTGTCTCGGCCTCGTCCGGCGGCGCGGGGTGCTGTCGCTACTTGGCCAGGCGAAGCTCGACCCGCCGGTCGGCCTGATAGACCTCCTCCAACGGGATAGCTGTGCGATCGATGCCTTGGTAAGGCTCGGACTTGCCCTTCGCCAGCAGGCTCAGCTCGCCATTATACCCGTTGGCGCGGAGGAACGCGCGAATGGTCTCGAGCCGCCGCCGCGAGAGGTCGAGGTTGTAGTCGTCGCTGCCGCGTATGTCGGCGTGGCCGGACAAAGTGACGGCGTGCGGCTTCATGATGCGAACGTATTCGGCGAGGAGCTGTGCGGCTTGCGCGCCGCCGGGGGTCATCGACGCTTCGCCCGTCACGAATCTGATCGGCACCGGGACGATCGGCGTTTCGGCTTTCGCGGTGCCGCCCTGGGCCGTGTTCGAGCGTGCACGCTCCACCATCGCCGCGAACTCGCTGATGGCGCGGCCCTCGGCGGCGGGAGGTGTATCGCGGGACGGCAGGATCGGTCGTGGCTTCGGTGCCGCGGCCGCGAGCTCGACGCGGCCGGACCCTTTCGGAACGTCGACGCTCAAGATTGGGCTCAAAGCACCGGCTTCACCGGGGGCGTCCGTGCTGACGCTCAGCGCGAGCGGACCTGGTGAGAATGGACGCGTGACGATAGCGGACCACTGGCCGTCCTCCGACGCCGTAACGACCGCGATCACTTTGCCGCCGGCATGGAGCGATACGCGGCTGCCAGCCGGCGCACTGCCGCCGATGACGGACGTGCCTTCGGCACTGATGCGAGCGAAATCAATCTTCGAGCCCTTGCGAGGTGGCTCGCGTCGGGGTGCGCTGGAGGTTACATCAAGGTGAAGGGTGCCAATTTCCGCCGGCCGCTCTGGTGCTGATGCTGGGGAGGTGCCGATACGGCCGGCAGGCGCGGCGCGCGAAGTCTCCGCCGATGGTGTTGCGGCAACAACAGTGCCTTCGAGATCTTTAGCGGGGGTGTCCCAATGCAGCAGACTCGCGAAGTCGACTCGGAGTAGATTCAACTCGCCTGTGAACGCGACCACGCCGAGGCCGAGGAAACCCAGTAAGGCGGCTGGTATCAGGACGCGCAATGCTCGGCGCATGGTTTGCAGCTCGCAAACAGGAGGCATGGATCTATGGCACGTTCTTCTGTAGCCCCGTTGCGCCGGCACTGCAAGAACGGTCAGCTCGTTGATGCATTAAGCATTTTCGTTCTGGAAATGGATGGGCCCCTGCCTCTCGCCCGGTGAAGCCGCCGCTAGGGCAGAGTTCATCCAGAAGATGGCGACCGTGCCGAGCGCGGCCACCCGACGGAAGGATGCCTGCATTGTTCCGGAAGAGCGAACGCAATTGTGCGCGCGCAATCCTCGTTGCCGCGCTCCTGACGGCCACCAGCGCTCCAACACTCGGCGATGCGCTCGGCGACTGCAATGAGGCTGCGCGTCCGACCGCCCGGATAGCCGGCTGCACGACCATCATCGAAGCTGGCCCGGGTCAAGACGTGCTGGCGGTCGCGCTGATGAATCGCGGCATCGGCCGTGCGGCCGAGGGGGATCTCGACGCGGCTCTCACGGACTTCGATGCAGCGCTCGAAGCTGCGCCAGGCATGCTCGAGGGGTATTACAACCGCGGCAACGTCAATCTGGATCTCGGGCGAAACGAGGATGCCGTGCGCGACTTCAGCGTGGTGATCGAGGCGGAACCGGGGTTTGCACTCGCGTGGCTGAACCGGGGGCTCGCGCGCGAGCAGGCCGGCGACCGGGAAGCTGCGAAACGCGACATCAGGAAGGCTTTGGCGCTGAACAAGTCACTTGATGCCGCGCGGCGCGCGCTCGCTCGGCTCGACCGGGAGAACTGACGCAGTCGGAAGCACGGGCGCAGTCGGCGCCGGTCCGAACCGCGACCGCAGGCGAGCGAGGCACCACCGTTCCCGATGGCGCCCGCGCACCTCAGCCGCCGCGGCGGCCGTAATTCGGGCGAACGTAGCCGGCGTCCTTGAGCGCCTTCTGGCAGTGCGACGAAAGCGACCTGCCCTTGGCCTCCATGCAGCGGCGAAGTTCATCCGAGCCGAGTGCATAGGGCGAGCAGTAGCGGAAATAATCGTCGCGGCATTCGTTCTCGACGCGAGGCGGATAGGTACCCTGGGCGTGCGCCGGTGCGAGGTGCGCCACGACGATCGCGCTCGCCAAAAAGGTTCCTCTCAGCGCCGCCCCCAATGCCAAACCTGTTTTGGTATCTGGTCTCATTTGCGTGCCCCCACATATGCGACGTGCAAATTCAAAGCGGGCGCAGCACCGGCCGATGTCGGTGAGGCACGGTGGTGAATCGCCGCCGAATGAAAGCATATCGCGGACCGCTTTAGGGCGGCAGCGGTCGCTGGCGCGACGCAGGCGTTCTGCATCTCGCTGTGGTGCTCGGGACACGTGCCGATCGTCAGTCCTTCACGTAGGGGTTGGCGCCCTTGCGCAGAGAGAAGCGGACGGGGGTGCCGGGCAGATCGAAGGCGTCGCGCAGACTATTGACGAGATAGCGCACGTAAGAAGCCGGAAGATCAGCCGGCTTCGAGCAGAACGCGACGAAGGTCGGGGGGCGGGTCGACGGCTGGGTGACGTAGCGGATGCGAATGCGCCGCCCGCTGGAGGCGGGAGGCGTATGCCGGTCCAGTGCTTCCTGTAGCCAACGGTTGAGTGCGGCGGTGGGAACGCGGCGGTTCCAGACATCGTAGGCGGCGAGGACGGCATCCATCACCTTGCCGATGCCTCGGCCGGAGAGAGCGGAGACGGGCACGACCGAGACGCCGGCCGCGTCGGCGAACTTTTCGTCGACGGTCTCGCGCAAATCCTTCAGGGCGCGTGACTTGTCTTCGATCGCATCCCATTTGTTGACCGCAATGATCAGGGCCCGGCCCTCCTCGATCACGCGGTTGGCGATGATGAGGTCCTGCTGCTCGAAGGGGTGCGTCGCGTCGACGAGAAGCACGACAACCTCCGCAAAACGAATGGCACGGAGTGCATCTGACGCAGACAGCTTTTCGGCGGTCTCCGAAATGCGGGCCTTCCGGCGCAGGCCCGCCGTATCGAACAGACGGACGCGCCGGCCGTTCCAGACCAGATCCGTCGACACGGAATCGCGGGTGAGGCCCGGCTCGGGCCCGGTGATCATCCGCTCCTCGCCCAGTATGGTATTGACCAGGGTTGATTTGCCGGCGTTGGGCCGCCCGACGATCGCGATCTGGATGGGACGGGCCGGATCGTCGTCGGGGTGCGGGCTGTCGGCGGTGGCGTCGGCATCGGCCGCATCTTCGTCGGGGGGGGCGACTTCCTCGCGTCCGCGCCTGCGCCGCCGCCGGCTTTCGTGCTTCGGCTCCAGGCCGAGGCTCACGAGCATCTCCCCTTCGAGATCGCTCAAGCCTTCACCGTGCTCGGCCGAAATGGCGACCGGTTCGCCGAGGCCAAGCTCGAAGCCCTCGTAGAAACCGCCCGTGCCGGCGCGTCCCTCGCATTTATTGGCGACGACAATGACCTTCGGTGCGGCACGCCGGGCAATTTCGGCAAATGATTTGTCGGCCGGGGTAATGCCGGCGCGGGCGTCGATAACAAAAAGGACGAGGTCAGCGGCGGCGATCGCGTGCTCGCTCTGCTGGCGCATCCGGGTTGAAATGGAGTCGGGATCGGACTCTTCGAGACCCGCGGTATCGACGATGCGCACCGGATTGCCGGCAAGCGTCGCATCCCCCTCGCGGCGGTCGCGCGTCAGTCCGGGCAGGTCCGAAACGAGTGCCGCCCGCTTGCCGGTCAAGCGATTGAACAGTGTCGACTTCCCTACATTGGGGCGTCCGACGATGGCAACTGTCGGTGGCATGCGAATTGGAACTCCGGTGGCGCAGGTCGTTTGGCCTCACTCCTAGCAGAGTTGAAGGGCGGTGCCAGTACCGAGACCCCATTCGTATCAAAAACGGAATGCCGGTAGTGAATTGCAAACCATTTAAAAAGACTGCCGCGGTTTGCATTGCGTTGACCCAGATTTAGCAATTGCTTGTGATACTTTGAATTGTGCGTGAAAGTTTTAGGTTGGGGGCGCCTGGTAACCACCATGTTTTGGCGAAAACGGAATGCCGACCTCGACAAGCGTCTGAATACGGTCATCGAGAGCTCGGAGCGGGTGCGGAAGTCGAACCATCTGCCGCCCTCGAGGGTGACGATCGATACGTCGTATGCGGACGCCGAGGGCCAAGACTACGATGAGGCCGCGCTATTCAATGCCGAACACGGTTGCGGCGCGCAGCCGCAGGATGTCCCCGACAGTGGATCGTCATCCGCTGCCAGCGAAACGTCGGACGAGGGGCTGAGGCGAGACGACGACGCGTGGGACGACGTCGAATTCGATCCGGCTCTGCAAACCCATCCGGCCGAGACGACTCCGGTTGCAGCATGCACCGCGACGGACGAACTTGCTGTCGGTCTCGAGCAGATTCACGCGGACTTGCTTCGCCGTGCAGAACTGGCCGAGCGCGAGGTCGAGGCTGTCTATGCGGCGGCCGAGCAGCAGGATCAGGCGGCGCGCGAGACCTACGAGGCCCTGCAGCGGGAGACCGATGCGCGGCGTGCGGCCGAAGCGGCCCGTGATGCCCTGTCGCGCCGCGCCGATGAAAGCGAGGCGGCGCTCGCAGCGATGCGCGCGATGGCCGAGACGCACCAGCAAAGCCTAACCTCTGCCAAGGAGGCCCTGGAGCGGGAAGTGGTTGAGAGACAGGCCCTCGCCAAGGAGCGAGACGCGCTGGCTGTGCGGCTCGACGAGGCGGAGGCGAAAGCGCTGGCGCTTCCGAAGCTGAGCGCCGACTTCGACGACCGGCTGCGTGAGGCCCGGCAGTCGATGGAAGACGAGACGGCGACACGGGGCGCGGCCGAGGCTGCCCGGGACGCGTTGGCGGTCAAGTTCGAGGCCTTGGAGGCAGAGCTTCAGGCATTGCGCGCCGCGGGGGCATCCCGCGAAGACACAAACAGTGAGTTGTCGGATACGATATTGCGCGAGACGGCGGCACGGGCCGCGGCCGAGGCTGCCCGGGACGCATTGGCGGTCAAGTTGGAGGCCGTGGAGGCCGAACTTCAGGCGTTGCGGGACGGCCGTGAGGCGCTGCAGTCCGAGCATCACGAGACGGCGGCGTCGCTGGCGCTAGAGATCAAGGCCCGACGGGCGGCCGTTGCCGAGCGCGAGCAGGCGAATGCGCGCGCCGAAGAACATGCAGCGGAGCACGAGCAGCTTCGGGCGCGGCTTGCCGAGCGGGAAGCCGCGCTGAGCGAAGCCGAGGCATCTGCACAGCGGGACGCCGCCGCCAGACGTGCCCTGGAAGCTGACCTGGGCGAGGCAATTCGAAAGGCGGACGCTGCGGAGGCCGAAGCCGCGTCGCTGAAAGCGCTCGACGAGGCGAACAAGGCGCAACAACAAGAGATGCTTGCGCAGGAGCGCGAGGCATCGGCGCGACGCGTCGCGGAGGCCGAAGCCGCGTCGCTGAAAGCGCTCGACGAGGCGAACAAGGCGCAGGAACAAGAGATGCTCGCGCAGGAGCGCGAGGCCTCGGTGCGATGCGTCGCGGAGGCCGAGCAACGGGCGTCGGAGGCGGAGGCCGAAGCCGCGTCGCTGAAAGCGCTCGACGAGGCGAACAAGGCGCAGGAACAAGAGATGCTCGCGCAGGAGCGCGAGGCATCGGCGCGACGCGTCGCGGAGGCCGAGCAACGAGCCTCGGAGGCGAGGGACCTGGCGGAGGCCCGAGAAGCGGCGCTTCGCGAGGCCCGGGAGGCCCTGGCTCGCGAGGCGGCCGTGCGCCAGGCGGTCGAGGCGGAGCGCGACGAGTGGATCAAGCGCATGGCTGAGACCGACACCCAGGTCGCAGCACTCAAACAAGCCTTTGAGATGAAGCCTGAGGCCACGGTCTCGTCGGCGGCCGAGCCCTTCATGGCTTCAATTCAGCCCGATGAGGACGTCGTCGCTTGCGAGACGGTGGCGGAGGATACGACCGCGGCTGTCAGCCCCGCGGTAGAGACGCAGCCGACCGCCCGGCTCACGCGCAGAGCGCTAGCCGATCTCGTCGCCCGTCCGAGCGATCCGATGCCGGCGCCAACATCTGCTTCCTCGGCGGCAACGACCGAGGCGGCGCACGAGCCCGAGGTCAACACTGCTGCGCCGGTCGGTTCAGGCAGCATCGAGAACAGGCGTGACCGCCGCCTCGCGTCACAGATGCCGGCGACCTTGTGGCGCGAGGGCATGGGACAGCCGCTGCCGTGCACGCTCAGAGATCGATCGTCGAGTGGGGCGCGGCTCGAGTTCAAGCACGCGTCGATCATCGAAGGTTTTTCAGCGTTCAATACGGGTGACCAGGTGACGTTGACGCTCAATTCGGCGCACGAGAAGACCTGGGTCACCTGCGAAGTCGTCTGGATCGAGGGCAATCGCTGCGGTGTGCGCTTCTCGGGGCAATTCCGGTCGGAGGGGCCCACATCGCGCAAGCCGATGCGCGCTCCCGCCGCGGAAAAGCCCCAACGCCCGAAGGCCGGCTCGCGGCTCGCCTCGATATTCTCGACGCGAGGTTCGTGAGCCCGAGAGCGTCAGGGGAGTGGCGGCAGCTCGGGTTCGACACCGCCGGAGGTGTGCGTGACGTTCAGGATCATGGCAAGCAGGCTGTAATAGCCGTGGATGCCAATGAGATCGATGACGCCCTTTTCTCCGAACAGGGCGAGCGTGCGCCGATAGGTGGCATCGGAGACGTTGCGGGTGCGTGTCAACTCGTCGAGAAAGTCATAGATGGCCGCCTCGTCGATGCTCATGGCGTCGGGCCGGCGCGCGGCGGCGATCGCCTCGATGATATCGGTGCGCAGGCCTGCCTTCTCGGCAATCGGGCGATGGTGATGCCATTCGAAGTTCTGGGACCAGGCGCGGGCAGTGATCAGGATCGCGAGCTCTGAAAGGCGGGGCTCGAAGGCGGATGTGAAGCGCAGATATTCGCCCGTGCGTTGCAGGCGGTTCATGAACTCGGGGCTGCGCAAAAGGGGGACGAAAGGTCCGACAAGGGAACCGCGTGGTCCGGCGATGATGTCGGCGACGGCCTTTTTCTGCTCGGCGTCGAGCTCGCCATCGGGAATCATGGGCATACGGGATGGCTTGGGCATCTGGCGGTGAGCTCCTTGTCGATGGCGTCGGATGAGTGATGCGGCAGTCTAAACCAACTTTGGACGCTCAACGCGACTGTGAACCCGGCCGACGCGATGCGTCGTATCAGGCCTGACGCTCCGGCGATGGGGCGAGAGCGACGTGGCGCGGGCAAAAGCCCTGCTGGCTTTCCCGATTCCCGCTGGTGGGCCCGCGCGTCTATGGCTCGCGTTTGACGGTGGAGGCGACCACGGCGGATACGGCGCCTGCGTCCTCGATCGTCGGTGGCGCGTCCGCGGGGGCCGGTGTAGTGCCGGGCGTGCCTTCGATCTCGGCCAGCCACTGGCCCGTCACGGGATAGTCCGGGTCGGCCTGAAAGCTGCGGCTGGGGGCAAAGCCCTCGGTACGGGATATGCCTTGAGCTATGAGCTTTCGAAACGACGGGACATCGAAATAACTGCCGTGCACCAATTCCTTCCAGGTAAAGTAGGTTGTGATGGCAGTGTCGGCAGTGTGCTTCGGCTCAGCCGACGCGAGCTGCCCGATGGCGCGACGGAACTTGGCGAGCGACTGGTTGGCGACTCCATTCGAGTAGGCCGTAACCAGATCGCCGATGCCCGACGGGAGGCGCATTGGCGATTTGTCGATCCATGTCGGCCGGTCGATCGCGCCGATGGCGATCTCGCCCTCGGTGTCATTGCCGAATGCGGCACGCTTGACTTCGGCGTTGGTGATATTGTTGAGCAGGACGCTGATGGCTCGGCTGATCACCTTGGCGAGGGCCTGGATGACCAGCATCAGGACGAGCGAGAGCGCTCCGAAAATGACCGGGACGAGAACGGCGCTGACCAGCATGTTCTTGATGTCGCCCGGTCGTGTGCGCGCCTCGGCATCCTCGCCGTTGATCACCGATGTCAGCTCGTCCGTCACGAGATGGAGCAAGAGGCCGCTGTTGATCCGGAGGTCGCGCCCAGCACCACACAGCTTGCCGCCTTCGCACGGTTGGCCGCCTGCCTCGAAGAAGCGCTGACGAAATCGAATGGCGCGCTCGATTTGAGGTAGGTTCGGATACTTCGCCTCGAGCTGCTCGCGCAGCTCGCGGAACTTCTGCCACATGGCGCGGCGATCCTGGCCGTGGGAGGCGCCGGCGTCTTGCTGGCGGCGCAGGTCACGAAACTGCTGGCGCACGGCCTTCAGATCGGCCTCGGCGCCCTCGTTCATGCGTGCGTCATAGATATTGGCCTTCAGCCAATCTCCCAGACCGACCATGACGGACGGCGTGGTCAGCATCGTCAGGTAGATCAAGGGCAGGGCGAAAATCGAGATGGTGGTGATGGCCTGGACGGCGAATCCCTTGTCGAAGAAGCTCAGTTGCGCGCCGGGCAGAAAGGCAAGCCCCTGGACGGCTTCGTCGTCGGTGTGGGTGAGCGACAGCCATCTGCCGGCAAATGTGTCTGCAGCCCGCCGGC
The DNA here is from genome assembly GCA_050187415.1 of Hyphomicrobiaceae bacterium. Lineage (GTDB taxonomy): Bacteria > Pseudomonadota > Alphaproteobacteria > Rhizobiales > Hyphomicrobiaceae. The sequence continues at coordinate 16,713 of JBFWXN010000093.1, forward strand.
GCAGCCTGCGTCGGTAGTGCAGCAGCGTGCGTCCGTCCCAATAGCGAAGCACAAGGTAGAAAAATATGATGGGTAAGCTCATCATCACGGCGGTGGTGATCAGGATGTCGGAGCGCCGGCCGCCGAACAGCATCCGGCCGCCGGCCCACGCCTCGGCCAAGATGTAGACGAGGAACATGAGCAGCAGCATCAGTGATGCAACGAAGACCACCTTGCGCAACAGGTCGAGCCGCTGGAACAGCAGACGCTCCTTCTGCATCGCGACGAAGGGTGCGCCGACGGTGATCCAGCGTTTCAGTCCGTTGAGCGGCTGCTTGCGGGCTGCGCCTTCGAGGAGTGCCCAGCTCACGACCGAGCCACCATGGCTGTGAGCGACGAGGCAATAGGGCTCGCCGGTGCCTTCGAGGGCCTTCAATTCGCCGAATAGCCGCTTGCCAGCGGCCCTTCGCGACAGCTCACTGTTGTGGCCGTCCCACTCGAACGGGACGACGTCGAGCTTGCCCGAGCCCTCACTGGGCGAAGCGTCGAGCAGCTCGCGCATATCGTGGTCGAAGGAGGAGTTGGGTTGCCACCATTGGAGGTCGGTTGCGGAAGCGGCAGTGCCGCCATCTGTACCCGCTTCGGCATGCGCGAAGGTACCGTGCACCGTTATGATCGTCGCCATGACCCCTCCCTCGGGCATGATCGGTCGCCAGCCCGCGCAATCGCGCCGCCAGCGTGCACACTTACGAGGACGGTGTGATCGCTTTTTGGCGGCGCGCAGCAAATGTCGGGAAGGGAAGAGCCGGGCTACTCCTTCTCGCGCTTGGCCGCGAGAATTTCGACCATCCGCTGGTCGACGTAGTCGCCGACGAGGCTCTTCATCTCATCGAGCTGATCGGCAAAGAAGTGGTTCGCACCGGCCATGACGGTGTGCTCGATCTTGATGCCCTTCTGGGTCTTCGTCTTGGCGGCGAGCTCGGCGACCGAGCTCCAGGGCACCACCTTGTCCTTGTCGCCACTGATCACGAGGCCCGACGAAGGGCAGGGCGCAAGGAAATTGAAGTCATAAATATTGGCCGGCGGAGCGACGCAGATGAAGCCGTCGACCTCGGGCCGGCGCATGAGAAGCTGCATCGCGATCCAGGTGCCGAACGATACGCCGGCGATCCAGCAGGAGCGGGAGTCCGGGTTCTGGAGTTGCATCCAGTCGAGCGCCGAGGCCGCATCTGCAAGCTCGCCCGGGCCATTGTCGAAGAACCCTTGGCTGCGTCCTACGCCACGGAAGTTGAAACGCAGAACTGAAAAGCCTCGTTCGACGAACGCGTAATAGAGATTGTAGACGATCTGATTGTTCATCGTGCCGCCGAACTGCGGATGCGGATGCAGCATCAGCGCAATCGGGCTTTCGACGCGGCCGGCGTGATGATAGCGGGCCTCGAGGCGGCCCGCCGGACCGTTGATGATGATTTCGGGCATAGATGGCCTTCGCGTAACTTCGGATTCTCGTTTCGTGCCTCGCGCGAGGCCGTGACAGCTTGCCGACCGGCCCCGGAGCGAGCGTGACTTGACCGCTATCTTTATGGCTCCGGAGGACTTGGGGGAGCGGGATGCGGAAAATACTTGACTGCTTCGCTCGGAATTTCCATATACGGCCTAGTTGGAATCATTCCAAGCACTGAGGCGGTGTGAGCCGGGTGCCGAGTGGAGACAACATCCCCTGCGGCGGGCTTCATAGCATGGGCCCTTGTCGGCTGGGCAAGCATTTTCGAAGGGTCGTGGACCGTTCGGTCGCGCGATCCTCTGTTGGAGCTTATCGGTTGCTTTCCGAAGTTGCCAGTACGCGCGGCGAAGGGCCGGGCTGTGGAGTAGCGATGTGGAATTGAATACGCGCGGCAGGTATGCGGTCATGGCGATGGCGGATCTCGCCCGTCAGGGTGGCGAGGCCGCGGTGCCGCTCTCCCAGATCTCGGAACGTCAACGGATCACGGTCGCCTACCTGGAGCAGCTGTTCCAGCAACTCCGGCGCGCCGGTCTCGTCGAGAGCGCTCGCGGTCGCGCCGGTGGATACCGGTTGGGGCGTCCGGCGCGCGACATCACCGTCGCCGAGGTCATGGCGGCGGTCGAAGAAGGCGTGCGCATGACACGATGCATGGGCCAGGAAGGCGAAACCTGCATGGCGGGCGAGCGCTGCCTGACGCACAACCTCTGGGAAGCCCTGGGTGCTGAGATCGCGACCTTTCTCGAAGGTGTCAGCCTCGAGCACGTGATCAACGGACTGCCAGGCCGCCAGCCCGCCGCCGGAGAGGCGGCGTGGGCCAATGCAGGCGGTGGAGACAGCGCTTGAGTGGTTACCGGGCATACCTGGACTGGAACGCGTCGGCGCCCTTGCGCCGCGAGGCGCGGGACGCGATGCACGCCGCGATGGATGCGGTCGGCAACCCGTCGTCTGTGCATGCCGAAGGGCGGCGCGTTCGGGCGATAGTCGAGGACGCTCGGCGCGAGGTTGCCATGCTTGTCGGAGCCGCCGCGTCCGAGGTGGTCTTCACGAGCGGGGGCACCGAGGCCAACAACGCGGTCTTGGCGGGGCCGTGGAAACGGATACTGGTCAGCGGAGTCGAGCACGAGTCGGTCCTCGCGCCCGCCCGGCGAGGCGGAGCCGAAGTGGTGACGCTGCCGGTCGATCGTGATGGCGTGGTCGTGCCGGAGGCGGTGGCAAGGGCCCTCTCGGCCGTCACGGACCCGAAGGGAACGTTGCTGTCGATCCAGGCAGCGAACAACGAGACGGGCGTCATCCAGCCGCTGACGGCGATCGTGGGCGCGGCCAAGGCCGTTGGGGTCACGGTGCATTCCGATGCGGTGCAGGCGGCGGGCCGTGTCGCGATCGACTTCGCGGGGCTCGATCTGATGTCGATCAGCGGTCACAAGCTTGGCGCGGCGAAAGGAGTCGGTGCCCTTGTCGTCCGGGACGGAGCCGAGCTGTCGCCTTTATTCGCCGGAGGCGGGCAGGAGGCGCGGAGACGGGCGGGCACCGAGAATGTCGTCGGGATTGCCGGCTTCGGTGCGGCAGCACGGGCGGCGCGCGACGAACTCGTTGCGTTTGCGAGGCTCGTCGAGCATCGCCGGACGATCGAACGGGCCATCGCAGCGGCGGTGCCGGGCGGTCTGATCGTCGGGGCCGGGGCCGAGCGCCTTGCCAACACGGTGTGCTTCACGTGGCCGGGCGCTCTGGCCGAAATGCTACTGATCAAGATGGATCTCGGTGGCGTTGCGATCAGCTCGGGCGCGGCGTGCTCCTCGGGCAAGGTCGGTCCGAGCCATGTGCTGGCGGCGATGGGACTGCCGGGCGAGCACAGCCGGTCGGCCTTCAGGGTCAGCTTCGGCGCGACGACGGACGATCGCGAGATCGCGCAGTTCGTGTCCGTG
>JBFWXN010000094.1:0-19918 GCA_050187415.1 Hyphomicrobiaceae bacterium
GCCTTGCCGATCGTTACGCCCTCGGATTTCTTGGACTCACAGTTGCCATTGCCGCGATGGCTTGGGTCGTTAGCGGTGATCCGATCCGCGCGCTGTCGGTACTGGTGGTGGCAACACCCTGCCCGTTGATCTTGGCGGTGCCGGTGGCGATCCTGGCCGGTATTTCGCGAAGCGCCAGAACCGGAGCGTTGGTAAAGGATGGTGCAGCCCTTGAAGCACTCGCCCGCGTGCGGTCGGCCATCCTGGATAAGACCGGAACTTTGACGGAGGGCCGACCGACCGTCACCGAAATCAGAACCACGAACGGCTTTTCCGAATATGACGTGCTGGCGCTGGCCGCCAGCCTCGATCAGGCTTCGGCACATGTGGTGGCGATGTCACTGACACAGACAGCCTCCAAGGCAGGGCTGGCACTTTTGCTGCCCACCGATATCAGAGAAGTTCCCGGCAAGGGCGTCGAGGGCATCGTCGACGGGCGGCATGTCGCGATCGGAGGCGACACTTATGTCCGCAATCGCAGCCGTTGCGATCACCCGCTGCTCGATCGGCTGCAAGCGTCTGCCGGCACGATCTCGGTCGCGGTGGCCGTTGATGGCACTGTCGCGGGTGTCATTCTCCTGCAAGACCAGGTGCGCACCGATGCACGATCCACGCTGGACAAGTTGAGGGCGGCGGGGATCGAGCGGATCGTGCTGGCGTCAGGCGATACGGAAGGCATCGCAAGAGCGGTGGCTCAGTCTCTCGGCGTCGATGAAATTCTTGGCGATTTGACGCCAGAGGGCAAAGTTGCCGCCGTCCGACGAGAGGCGGCAACTCGCGCGGTGATGATGGTGGGTGACGGTGTCAACGATGCGCCGGCGCTTGCCGCAGCGGATGTCGGGGTGGCGATGGGAGCGCGTGGCGCGGCCGCTTCGTCGGAAGCTGCCGGCGTGGTGCTGCTCGTCGACCAACTCCTGCCGCTTGCGAAAGCGCTCGATATAGCCCGACGAACGCGGATCATTGCGCTGCAAAGCGTGATCGCCGGCCTCGGTCTGTCTGTCGCCGGCATGATGGTTGCGGCTTTCGGCTATTTGCCGCCCGTACAGGGTGCGTTGTTTCAGGAGGTGATCGACGTGGTGGTCATTCTCAATGCACTTCGGGCGTTGAGATAAGCTCGCACAGGTCGAATATCTATTCCGGGAAGAGCAAGAGGCGCTGGCACAGGCGGAACGTTGGAGCCGGCACGCGCGGTGCCCCGAGTCATCGGGTCGAGATCCACGCCACGTGATGGGTCGGTGCTTCAAACGATGGCTTGGCGTGCCGCGGCTATGGCGGCGGTCGTCGCCTCGCCGACTGCGTGTGTCAGTCGACCCTGGTAACCGCTCCGCACGGCGCCGGCCGCAAAGAGACCTCGGAGGGACGTCGCAAGCGCATCGTTCGTGACGACATGGCCGGAGTCATCGCGATCAACATGTTCGCCCAGCCAAGCGGAATTCGGTGCGAGGCCGATGTAGACGAACAGGCCCTGGCAGGGAAAAACCTCAGTCGTACCAGCGGCTTTGTCGTTGAGGCGGACCGCTGCGACGCGGTCATCGCCCAGAACCTCGGTCACTTCGGTTTCCCAGCGGAAAGCGATGCGATCGCTGTCAGCGGCGCGATCGATGAGCGAGCCTCGGGCTCGCAAGGCATCTCCTCGCGTCACGATCGTAACGCGGGCCGCGAACCGGGCGAGATGCAACGCCTCCTGTAGCGCGCTGTCCCCGCCACCGACGACGACAACCTCCTGGCCGCGGTGTAGGCCGCCGTTACACCACGCGCACTGCGAGACGCCCTTGTCCATCAGGCGGGATACACCCTCTGCTTCGAGCATCCGCAGCCGCGCGCCCGTTGCGGCCACGACCGCCTTTGCGGCATATGTGTCGCCGCCTGCCTGCAAGGCTTTCAATTTGCCCGCGACCGCGAGGCGTGAAACGTCCTCGGTTACGATCTCGACGCCGAGACGCCGATTCTCCTCGGCCATCTTCATCGCGAGATCGATCGCCGAGATCGGTCCGGTCGCAGGATAACCTTCGAGTTCACCGACGTTCGAGACCAGCCCGCCCGGAATGCCGCTACCCGTCAGGTGGACGACGTCCGCCCCTTCGAGGGCTGCGTGATGGGCTGCCGTCAGGCCAGTCAGTCCGCCGCCAACCACGGCCACGTCGAAATTCGAAGTCATGAGCAGCTCTCCATTTGCTGCAAATCTGCGCGCAGCCGGTCCCAATCGCGCGGCACGGCAATGGGTCGCGTGATGCGCGCCGGTGGAAAGCCCCAGGACGGGCAATAGACGTGCTGCGCGATGGGGATATCGCCACCCGCGACCACGATCGTGACGTCGTCGGGAGATGCCGTGGGCGCGAGCGCACCGCATTCGGCCGACCGATGCACCCAATCTGCCCATCGGTCCGGGCTTTCGACGGTCCGGTACAGCCACGATCGACGCCATTGCTCTGCTGGCCAGCGGCCGTGCTGCCAGAGCCACTTGCCAACATCGTCCTTTGTCATGCCTTCCGCCGCGAGCTGCGCGGCCGTGGCGGGCGAGAGCAGGACCGTTGCAATGCCGGACCAGAGGATCTGGAAGGCGGAAGCAGCCGAACCCATGACGCTTGCAATCTCCGCCAATCCCCCCGTCACGTTGATCGCTGTCTCGGCCCGCAGAAGTGTGACAGTGCTCGAGCCTGAATCGAACCCCGCGCTGGCATGCAGTGGCGCCCACGGGCTCTGTGCTTCGTTCTCGGCGATGCACATCGTATAGCGCCCGGCATGGCCGAGGCCAGCGAATGAGACAGCTCCCGGCCAACCCCCGCCAAGGTTATTCAGCACCAGCCTCAGCGCCCGGCCGATCGCCGCGTTTGCGCGCCACCCGGGGCCCAGCGCACCGAACGAGCCGTTTATGTCCAGCGCCCTGCCGACCGGGCCGTTGACGATAATAAGTGGCGCTACGTTTTCGTCGGTGGTTTGTACCCCGCGAAGATTGAAGGCCGGATCGAGAACCGCCTCGACGGCAGCCAGCACGACTGGGAAATAGTCTGCACGACATCCGGCCATGACCGCATTGGCTGCGATCTTTTCGACGGTCGCCAGTCCCTTGAGCGGCTCGATCTCTCCAAGCAAATCCGTCGGGCGCCGGTCCGTGAACGCAAGGGCCTCTTTGACCCTGGCGGTGGTCGGCAGAGTGACCGGCAGTCCATCCGTCCATCCGCGGAGCTGGTAGAGCTGCTGCGCTCGATCTTCGCTGTTGATGCCCGAAATGACTTCGACGCGCTGGCGCGGAAATCGGCCGGCAAGCGGCGTGCGCGACAACAAATCGTTCTCAGCCGCACGCTCACGCAATGTGTCGTCGATCCAGCCGCTCGCCGAAGTCTCTGCGGCCGGTACCACGAGCCATAGACTGCCGCTGCCTGCCGCCATGCTTCCTTTACCCCTGCGCGGCCTTCAGCTTCTCCCGCCAGCCGGATGGGAGATGAATCGGTTTCGTCGTGGTGAAACCAAGCATGCCGTTATGGACGAGGAGATGGCAATTCGATCGCAGAGGATCACCCGCGACGGCCACCATGATGTGCTCAGGCTCGGTGACGACAGGCACCAACCGATTCGGATCACTGCCGCCGAATACCTTCGGCGCCTTCCGCAGGCGCACCCAGTCGTCCAGCGTGCGCTTGCCGGGCACGAGATTGGTCCAGCCCCAGAGGTACTTCTCGAACTGGTGCGCCGGCATGCGCGCCTGCTCGAAGAGAGCTTGCTGCAGATCTGCCTTCGAGAGACCGGAGCGGGCTATCGCCTCGGCGATGAGTGGGGAGAGAACAAGGAGGGGCCGATAGGTTCCCGTCGCGACACCGACCGTGAAAATCACTTCCCATGTCGTGTGCGTGACGATCGCCTGAGCCAGATAGGGAATGAGCTTCTCGGCGGAATCGCCGAATACCGAGACGACGGCATTGCTGCCTGTAAAGCGTGAAATGGTCACGGCCCCGCTTTTGGCATCGCCGTAGCCCATGTCGACGGCGATACTCGGCCATCCCATCTTGGCCAGGCTATCCTCGTTCTCAGCGAGCACTACGCGCCAGGTGTTGCCGAATGTTCCCTTGTCGTTCTGATGCAATAGGAAGCCAGCCACATTGCGCTGGTAGAGCCGCCAGAAACGCCCGATGGACGTATTCGGTTGGAAGCCGTCCCGCAGCGCGCCCTGCTCGTAATTGAAGCCGAGCTCTTTGATCAGCGGCCCATTCAGGATGAGCAGTGTATCGGCGCCCGGCGTATTGCCCGAGTGCTCGACGCCATAAGCGGGATCGGCCATCGCCTCGACGGCGGCAACGAGGATTGGCATGTATTCCGGCCGGCAGCCGGCCATCACGCCGTTGACTGCGATGTTCCAGATGGTGGCCTTGCGGTTGTCGGGCAACAAGGTGCCAACAACGGCATCAGGCTCCCGGTCGGTGAAAGCAAGAAACTCCGCGATTTTCTCTCTGGTTGGTGGCACGATTGGTAAACCGTCCGACCAGCCGTTCTCGAGAAACAGTCGATTGACATCCTCGAACGAGCCCTCGAAGACGATCTCCTTTGGATCGGGATCGCGCGCCAGGGCGACCGACGCTGCCGCCGTCGTCAGGTTTCTTATGACCAGATCGACGGTCGTTTGCAGCACGTTCCGGCGCAGGTCGGCTTCGGTCTGCACGTCGACGTGCCCAGGGACCGTGGCAAGCGCCAAATTCGGAAAGCCGAGACCAACCGACGTGGTCTTGGCCTGACCCAGGAACCCTTCGCAGCAGAGCGAAGACGTTGGAACACCGGCAGCTTCTGCAATCGCGCTGACCCGCAACACGGCGGGTGTGCATGAGCCTCAACAGCCCATGCCGGAGACGACGGCGTCGACCTTCAGGCTCTTGAGCTTGGCCGGCAGCTCGGACAGCACTCTGTGTTCTTCGTCACCATGCGTCGAGCCGAATTCGTCCCAATCAATGAAGCGCATGTCCGCGAAGCGCTGTGACAGCGCTTCTTTCAGCGTCGGCCAGATCTCATCCCCGCGGAACAGGTAGTCCCAAAGAAAGGCGACCGTCTTGCCTTCGAGCGTGTCCAGGCGGGGAGCGAGCGGCCGGGTCTCGATCGACCGCTCACTGCGCGGCCACACGACAGCATAGGGCTGTGTCATCGTCATCTTCCCTTGGGACCCTCTGGGTCGGTGTGGTGAGTGCTACAACTTCGAGCGATAGATACGGCGGCAACGCTACCAATCGCGCTCGGGACGCGCAATGTGAAGTCGACCCGCGGCGACACTTGCGGCGCCTGTACTGATCGTCCAGGCTGGGCATCGGGAACGTACGGCCAAGGGAATTGTGATGCCAGCCAGTTTTGCCGATCATCGGGCGCAGCTGAAAGCGATCCTGCGCGGATGGGGTATGCCCGAGGACAATGCCGATATTACCGCCGACGTGTTGGCGTGGTCGGATCTGCATGGCGTAGACAGCCACGGTATTTCAATGATTCCCGGATACGATACGTTGCGCCGAAACGGCCGAGTACGCATGGACGCCCAACCGCGCATCGTCTCCCAAACGCCTGTATCGGTCGTTGTGGACGGTGGCGGAGGGCTCGGTCATGTGCCGTCCCATTTTGCGATGTCGGAGGCGATCGCCAAGGCCAGGACGACGGGTATGGCTGCCGCAGTGGTGCGTCGCTCCGCCCATTTCGGCGCAGCCGGATTCTATACGCTGATGGCGGCGAAAGCGGGCCTCGTTGGCATGGCCTGCACGTCGGCTTCAAGCATCCAGGTGGCGCCCACATTCGGGAAGCAGGCAAGGCTCGGTACCGATCCCTGGTCGTTCGCGGCCCCCAGTGCCGACGGCACACCGTTCCTGCTCGACATGGCGACGACAACCGTGGCAGCGGGCCGGATTCGCAATAAGGCAAACGAGAAGCTCCCCACTCCCGATGGCTGGGTGCTGGACCGCGACGGCCGCCCCTCGAACGATCCACTGGTAGCCAAAGAGAAAGGCGGGTTTCTGACGTCTCTTGGAGGTTCGCCGGAAAATTCGAGCTACAAAGGTTACGGCCTTTCCGTGATGGTAAATATCCTCGCATCCTGCCTTTCAGGTGCGACACTCATCACCGATCCAGAGCACACAAAAAAATCTGTCGGTATGGACATCGGTCATTTCTTTATGACCATCGATCCGGCCCTGTTCCGGGAGGCGGGTTCGTTCGAGGTCGACGTCGCGACGCTGCTAGGAGCACTCAGAGCAACGCCCCCCGTCGATCCGGCGCAGCCGGTAATGGTGGCGGGCGACCCTCAGTGGAAAATAGCAGAGACTCGCTTGCGCGAAGGGATCCCAGTGGGCGCGGGTTTGATGGCACAAGTTCGGCAGATCGCTCAAGCTGCGGCGGCACCATGGTTGCTCGATTGACGATCCCGATGATTCAGGCGCGCCATCCTCATTGATCAATGAGTGAATTTGGCCCGTGGGGTTCGCGGTGTGGTCGACTGTGGCAATCCAGGCCCGTCGTCGCCTGTTGTGCGGCTCGGCCGTTTCATGGCCGCCACCCTAGCCAGTCGCATATTGCTTCACCCATGATCAGTCGTTTGTCACCGTCCGGAATCCAATCGATTTCCTGGAAGTGCGTGACGCAGTCCTTCCATGAGCAGGGCATCTTCGTAATATCGGTACCCCAGAAGAGTCGGCGCGGTCCGAAAGCTTCATACATGGCGCGATAGTGCGGATGCAAACTCGTGAATGGATAGGCGTCGTCCGCATAGAAGGGTCCGCCAGTCAATTTCACTGCGATATTTGGCAACTTCGCGAGTTCAGTCAGCTCCTGCATTTTCGGGAAGGCATCGTTGCCCTTCGCGCCACGAAGCGCGCCCATATGATCGACGGTCAACTTCAGACCCGGATGTCGCCTCGCAATCTCGCCGAGCTGCGGCAGCCAGTCGCCGGCCAGAAGTGCCAACGGTGTGCCCGCTTCCTCGGCGGCGGGCCAAAGCCAATCCAAGCTGCCGTCGATCGGCCACGTCTTGTTGTGCGGTTTGTTGAAGTAAAAGCGATAACCGAGCATGCCCGGTCGCTTCTTCCAGGCTGCGATCAGCGAGGGGCTGTCCGGCCTGTCGAGCGGCGGATTGCCGAGGATGGCGAAACGCCTCGGATAGGCTTCAACCGCTTCGATCGCCTGTTCGTTGGAGTCGGGGTCCCAACTTGCTGGCGGATGCAGGATGGCTCCGTCGACACCAGCTTTGTCCATCTCGGCAATCGCCTCCTCCACGAGAAACGGGCGCGCCAGATGCGGAGGAGTTGCGATACCTTTGCGCCAAAGGTGGACCTGGGCGTCAATGATGGGCATTTGAGAGTTCCGTAACTATGGCTGGTTGGTACCGGCGGCTTCCAGTCGGTCGAGGAAGCGGTGCCTCTGCGCGGCAATAATGCCCAGCATTGAAGATGTATCCAAGCGCCGCAGGCCCTCATGGACAATTCCTCCTCCAGTGCTCGGCATGGCTGATGCGCATCCGAGCGGACGAGCCGATCACCTGCTTGACGTTCCGGTATCGTTACCCATCCAATGCCACGGAACTTGGTGCACGCCGTGTGGCCAGTTTTTCGGGAGAAGCGAATGCCAGGCGCACTGGAAGGACTTGTCGTTCTCGACCTGACGAGCCATCTGTCGGGGCCTTATGCGGCGATGATGCTGGCCGACCATGGGGCCGACGTCATCAAGATCGAGCGCAAAGGAGCCGGCGACGACGCGCGCCGGATGCCACCCTTCGTTGAGGGGGAGAGCGCGCCGTTCATGGTCTGGAATCGAAACAAGCGCTCGGTGGAGTTGGACTTCAAATCCGCCAGCGACAAGGAGCGGCTGTTGGAGCTGGCTGACAGGGCCGACATCCTGATCGAGAATTTTCGCCCTGGCGTGCTGGACAAGCTCGGTCTCGGTTACAACGTGCTCAAAGTGCGCAATCCGCGGCTGGTCTATGCCGCGATCTCGGGTTTTGGACAAACGGGGCCCTATGCCAAGCGCGGCGGCTTCGACCTGATGACGCAAGGCATGTCCGGGCTGATGAGCACATGCGGTCCCGCAGATGGCCCGCCGCACCGATTACCGATTGCCATCTCCGACGTGGCCGCAGGCATGTTCCTCGCCTTCGGAATTCTCGCGGCGATCGAGGCTCGCCATCGCACAGGGCGCGGTCAGTTCGTCGAGACGTCGCTACTCGAGGCCGCGGTCTCTTTCGGTGTCTATGAGGCGGCCCACTACTCGACGCATGGCACCCGGCCGGAACGCATTGGCCAAGCGCATCGAGGCAGTTCGCCATATCAGTGCCTGGCGGCTTCGGACGGCTATATGACGATTGGAGCGGCGCAGCAGAACTTCTGGGACAGGTTTACCAGGCTGATCGGGCGCCCCGAGCTTGCCGAGGATTCACGCTTCAGGACAAACGCCGACCGCGTTCGAAACAATGACGAATTGATTGCCCTTATCGAGGCAGAGCTGATGAAGAAGCCAAAGGCATATTGGCTGGCGGCTCTCGAGGACGCGGGCATTCCCTGCGGGCCGGTGCTCAACTACGATGAGGTGTTCACCGATCCTCATGTGCTCGCCCGTGATATGTACGTCGAGACGCAGCACGCCAAGGCCGGTCGTTTCCACACCATTGGCGTCCCGGTCAAACTTTCCGAAACTCCGGGAGCCGTGCGTCGGCCCGCGCCGACGCTGGGGCAGCATAGCGACGAGGTGCTAGGGCCGGCTGGAATGCCGCTTGCAGGCCGTTGAAGGCCGGGGTGATCGCGCCAGGTGTTCTCGTCTCGGAAGCCGTTCATTTCAGCAGGCCGCAATGTCGGGCGCGGCCGCCCGCCTCGACCAGGCTATCCGAGTTACGCGCCCATTAAAGGATAGCGCGGCCGGCCGCTTCGCTATGCGGCAGGCCGCGATCGTTGTCGATCCAGCCCCTGATGCTGCCCCAACTAACGTACTAGGTGGGAGCTCCGCCGTCTCCCGACTCCGGTTTGCGGCCCGCTCGTCACTCTGCTGCGTCACGACGTGGCAATTTCCAGCCACGTCGCGGAAAGTGACACGTGTAGCCGTTCGGGATGCGTTCGAGATAATCTTGGTGCTCAGGCTCAGCCTCCCAGAAAGGGCCGACGGGTGCCACCTCGGTGACCACCTTACCGGGCCACAGACCCGACGCGTCGACGTCCGCGATGGTCTCTTGCGCGACCCGCTTCTGCATATCGTCGACATAGTAGATAGCCGAGCGATACGACGCGCCAACGTCATTTCCCTGTCGATTCTTCGTCGACGGGTCATGGATCTGAAAGAAGAACTCCAGGAGCTCACGGTAGTTCGTCTTTTCCGGGTCGAACACGATCTCGATGGCCTCGGCATGGGTACCGTGATTACGGTAGGTCGCGTTCGGTACGTCGCCCCCGGTGTACCCGACGCGGGTCGTCAGGACGCCGGGGAGTTTGCGGATCAGATCCTGCATACCCCAAAAACAGCCGCCTGCCAGGACAGCGCGCTCTGTCATTCTAACCTCCTCTATTTGATCGAGGCACTTGCCATAGCCTTGAGCCTGCATCTTGTCACGGTGGACGAAGCGCAGGGACGCCGAATTGATGCCATATCGCAATCCATCTCGATCGGCAGGACCATCTTCGAAGACATTCGAAACGTTTGCGCCAAAACGGGCGGCCCCGTCTCGATGGTCTCCAATGCGAGCATCATTCGGGATCTGACTGGTCTTGTCCAGCCTAGGCGCTAATGCCTGGTTCGGCCGCGCGATTGCTCAACGCCAAGCTAGCCTGGAACGACATCGATAGGTTGGCTGGCGAGGATGTGCTGGTACGATCGACGATTCGAAGGGCCTCGCTGTCGCGGTTGCTATCACCTCCAAGTGGGACCGGCCTGCATGGCGGAGTGCTGGTAGTCGACAGCCTGGATCCGCGTCATCCAGACTGACGACCTGCGTGGTGCGGGTTGCGGATGCGCTGTATTCTCGGCATGGAGCAGCGTTGCATTGCGGGCGCCTTTTGGCGACGCTGCGCCACCTGTGACTGAGAAGTGCTCATCATAGGTGACCAGCCCTCCTCGTGGACATTTTTGTACGTAGCCGGCGATGGCGCCATCGGAGGCAAATACGGCGGTCATGGAGCGCTTGTTCATGATCATCGGACGTCCGCTCGACGATGAGTTGCCAGGATCGGCGCTGCCAGATCGAGCAACCTGATATTCGCAAAAATATTCAAATTTCTAGTTCATTGTGTAAATGCACTTTTAGCTATCTATTTTACGATCGGCTAACCATGGCTGCTGCACGCCGGACCCGCGGATGGCGCCGCCTTGGGTTCGCAGAGGCGATGAATTGGTTTGTTCGCGTCTCTGCCGAGTGACGATAGCGGAGAAGTCGAAGGGTGCACTTTCATCAAATCCATGCTCACCTAACCAGATACGGAGGGAGGCCCGGATGCGAATCGTGGCATTGGAAGAGCACTATACGGTCCCGGCGATTGTCGGCCGAATTGATCCTGCAGCAATCCGCCGCCGCGGTTTTCCTGGGCCTGATGTGATCTGGGGCCAGACCGTTAAGCGAAACGAGCTGGCCGATCTGGGCGACGCCCGCCTTGCAGACATGGATGCGAACGGCATCACGGTTCAGGTTCTTTCAGTCGCCGGACCCGGGGCCGATCTCGTACCTGGCCCTGAGGGGGTCGCCTTGGCGCGGGACTACAACAATGCGCTGTTCGCCGAAACCTCTCGTCGGCCCGACCGCTACCGGGGCTTCGCACATCTGCCGATGCTTTCTCCGGAAGCAGCGGCCGACGAACTCGAGCGGGCGGTGAGAGATCTCGGCTTTCGTGGCCTGCTCGCGAACGGGCCCACCAACGGCCGATTCCTTGATGATCCGATGTTCGAACCGATCCTGGCGCGCGCCGAGGCCCTAGGGGTGCCGATCTATATCCATCCAGGAATTCCATGCGAGAAGGTGCGTGCGGCGCATTTCGACGGTCTGCCGGGCAACTTCAGCTTTGCATTGGCCGTGTCGTCATGGGGATGGCACATGGAGACCGCGGTGCACGTCCTTCGCCTTGTCCTTGGCGGCGTCCTCGACCGGCACCCTAGACTGCAGATTGTCATCGGCCATTTGGGCGAGGCAATACCCTTCATGTTAGACAGACTGGACGAGACGACCGCGGCGGAAGCAAAGCGCATCCTCGGCCGTTCGTTGCGAGAGACGCTGCTGGATCAGGTGTGGATCACGACGAGCGGTTTCTTCACGACGGTGCCGTTCTTGGCCGCGCTTATGACATTCGGCGTGGATCGCATAATGTTTTCGGTCGATTATCCATTCGCCTCGAACGCCCGTGCCCGCGCTTTTCTTGATGCGCTTCCCGTCTCCCCGTCCGACCGAAAGAAAATTGCGCATGAGAATGCAGATCGCCTGCTCGGACTGACGAGTTGATCCGAGCCACGGCTTGACGATTTCGTGATTCGTCGCTTTCGGGCGCCTCACGACGTCCCGGAGCTCCGGAACACGAACGACCGACGGACCGTTTGTCTAAGGTGTCGAATGGAGGTTATCTATGATCACGCTCGTGCGCTGTCTCGTGCTGTCATCCAGCGCCCTCGTTATTGCGACCGGCGTAGCTCTCTCCCAACAGTCACTCACTGCTGACATCAGTCGGATTTCCGAAGCAGGAATCGGCGAAAAGATCGGCACGGTCGTCTTAACTTCGGGCAAGGGAGGCGTCTCGTTCAAAGTTGCGGTGACCGGGGTCTCAAAAGGTAATCACGGCTTTCATGTCCACTCGAACGGCGACTGCGGTCCTGGCTTGAAGGACGGGAAGATGATCGCGGGACTGGCTGCCGGTGCACATTACGATCCGCATGGAACGAAATCCCACAAAGGGCCGAGCGGTGCCGGGCACCAAGGTGACCTGCCTCTGCTCGAGGCATCGAGCGACGGTATTGCGCAGACCGTCACAGCGTCACGCCTCAAGCTCGCAGACGTCCGGGGGCGCGCTCTTGTGATCCACGAGGGCGCTGACAACTATAGTGACCAGCCAGAGAACGGTGGCGGCAAAGGCAGAATTGCCTGTGGCGTTATTCCAAAGTAAGAATTGAGCAATGTGCCCGCGATTCGGCGCATTTGCCTGCTAACAATGGTTATTGGACCTAGTCAGCGAGAAGGATTGGTCCGGGCTATGCCTTGAACGGTTGTGCCAATAGCCTCATATAGGGCGTCGAGGGGATCGTACAAGGCGCGGATGCTAGCGATAGACAAATCATCGGTAACTCGGCGAGTTCTGTCGATCTTGCTGGCAGCCGTTCTCGTTTTTGGCGGCACGCTGGGCTCCGTTGCTCATGCCAGCCACGGCATAGTTGGGGTGCATGCTCATGGCGAATCCACCGCTTCCGTCTCGGACGCGGCGGCGTCCATCTGGAAGATGATCGATGCCGATCAGGAATTCGACCGCTCTCCCTTCAGTCAACATTTTGAATCCTGCCTTGATTTGATCTGCCATGGCGGCTTGGCGATCCTTCCTTGCATCAACGAGCTGAAGCGCGCCGAGGCCTGCGCGATTTTTCTCGCGCCGAGTGGCTTTGCGGGCGTTGGCAGGGCACCAGGGCCGTTGGACAGGCCTCCTCTATCTCTCCGTTCTTGATCGATCGCCGGGCTCCGCCCGGCTTTGCTCGCTAGAACGGATGTTTGCTCCATGATCTCTGTCGTCGATGCGCGCGCCCTGACGCGCAAGCTGTGCCTATTTGCAACCGCACTGTTACTACTCGCCACGCAACGCGTCTCGGCCGGGCCTGGCCATGATCACGATCATGGTTTGGCTGTCCCTGCTGCCGGAGCGACGGCCTCGCCGCGAGTGACTGCCGTTTCGGAGAACTATCAGCTTGTCGGCATCGTCGAGGGCGAGGTTCTCGTCATTTACGTAGATCGCTTCGCCAGCAACGAGCCCGTGTCGACGGCCACGCTCGAGGTCACGATCGGGGACACCCCGACCAAGGCGGAGTTGCAGTCAAACAAGACCTACGAGGTCACGTCTGCCTTGCTCAAGAAGCCGGGTTCCCACGAGGTGCTCGTGAGCGTTGCGGATGGCGCGACACATGATCTGCTCGTCGGTTCGGTTTCGGTTCCGAACCGGAATCCGGCGGTTCACGGATTCGATCACGGTATCTGGGCGCACCTTGACGAACTGCGCGAGGAACTCGCGGGGGCTGGTCAGAAGGCCGGTTGGGTTGCAGGAGGTGGGCTCGGTATTGTTGGGATTGCACTTTATCTGGCCGGCCGACGCCGCATCCTTGCGATGATCTTCCTCGTGCTCTCCGTCGTTTTCGGCACGACCGCTACTTTCGCACACGAGGGACATGATCACGGCGCGCAAGCTGGCGCGGCCGTCAACGGCAACGCGCCACAAAGGCTGTCGGATGGCACCATATTCCTACCCAAACCGACGCAGCGCCTGCTCGAGATCCGAACGCGCATTCTGGAGCCGGAGCGCCACCTGCAAGCCGTGCGCTTCGTGGGGCGGATCGTGGCAAACCCTAATCGGAGTGGTGTTGTTCAGAGCACAATTGCAGGTCGCTACCTCCCTCCGGCCGGGGGGCTCTCCCTTATTGGTGCGATCGTCAAGGCTGGGGATCTGATGGGGAGTGTAGCCCCGTCGTTCATATCGAAAGACGCCTCTGACATGGCGCAGACGCTGGGGGAGCTGGAGCAACAGATCGCACTGGCCCGGTCGAAGCTCGCCCGGCAGGAAAATCTGCTTGGCAAGAATGTCGTTGCGGAGGCCGTTGTCGAGGAGATCCGAATTCAGCTTGCCGGCTTGCTGAAGCGGCGCAAAGAGCTTTTGGCAGCAAAGATCGAACCCGAGGAGTTACGGGCGCCGGTCGACGGTGTTGTCACGGCCGTCCGCGTCACGGCCGGCCAGGTGGTCTCGCAAACCGATGTTCTCTTCGAGATCATCGATCCGGAAAGTCTGATGGTCGAAGCTTTGGTGTTCGATCAAATGCGAGCCGACCGCATCGAGAATGCTGTTTCGTCGACGAGTGATCACATTCGCTCGAAGTTGCGCTTCATCGGGCGCAGTCGCGCCTTGCAGCAGCAATACACCGTTCTGAAATTTGAAGTGCTCGAGCCGAGTTCATCTCTCAATGTGGGCACGCCCGTGACCATCACAGGGCAAGCCGGCTCGCCGGTCACCGGTATCGTTCTGCCGCGGGCCGCGATTGCACAGGCTCCCAATGGCCAACTGGTCGTCTTCCGGCACAGAGAGCCTGAAATCTTCGAGCCACAAACCGTTCGTTTCGAGCCGTTCGGACCAGACTCGGTGCTGATCTCCGCCGGGCTCGAGCGCGGCGACAAGGTCGTCGTCGAGGGCGCGCCCCTAGTGAACCAAGTCCGTTGAGGGGGCGAACGTGTTCAATATCATCGTGACCCAAAGCCTCCGGAACAGGCTGTTTATTCTCGCCGCGTCGCTGATCCTGGTCGTCTACGCAAGTTTTGTATTGCCGAGACTGCCGGTCGACGTCTTCCCGGACCTCAATCGGCCGACTGTCGTGTTGATGACCGAGGCGCACGGCCTCGCTCCGCAGGAGGTGGAGCAACTCGTCACCTATCCGATCGAGACCGCAATGAACGGCATGCCCGGCGCATTGCGCGTGCGTTCCGTCTCCGGTGTGGGCCTTTCCATCATCTACATCGAATTCGGCTGGGAGACGGAGATCTACAGAGCACGGCAGCAGGTCGCCGAACGATTGGGGATCGTACAAGCCAGGCTTCCGGCAGGGGTGCAGCCACAGATGGGGCCCATCTCGTCGGTCATGGGTGAGATCATGCTGATCGCCGTCACCGGCGACAAGACGGTCTCGCCAATGGCATTGCGCGAGATCGCAGACTTCACCATTCGCCCTCAGCTTCTGACCATTTCCGGCATTGCGCAGATCGTTCCGATCGGCGGGGAGGTGCGCCAGTATCGTATCTCACCCAACATCCAGATGTTGAACGACCTCGCGGTCACGCCGCAGCAGATCGAGCAAGCCGTGCGCCAGTTCGGCGTCAATACCGGCGGCGGTTTCGTCGACCAACACGCGCGCGAGTATCTCATTCGCAATATCGGGCTGACGAACCGGCTGGAGGATCTGCGCAACCTCGTCGTCGCATCCCGCAACGGCAAGAACATTCTCCTGCGGCAAGTCGCCGATGTATCGTTCGGTGCGCGACCAAAGCGCGGCGAGGCAGGCTACATGGGCCGCCCGGCGGTCGTGATCGGGGTACAGAAGCAGCCGGACGGCGATACCGTAACGATCACAAAGGCCCTGGAGGCACGGCTTGCCGAAATCCAGAAAACGCTCCCGGCAGGCGTGAAAGCGGATCAGATCCAGTTTCGGCAGGCGACGTTCATCGAGACGTCCATCGGCAACGTGAAAAGCGTTCTTGTCGAAGCGGCCGTCGTCGTCGCGGTGATCCTCATGCTTTTTCTGCTCAACGTGCGTGCGACGTTGATCTCGCTGACAGCGATTCCGGTCTCGATCCTGATGACGGTTCTTGTCTTCAAGTATTTTGAACTGTCCATCAATACGATGACGCTTGGCGGGCTCGCGATCGCCATCGGCGAACTCGTCGACGACGCCGTGGTCGGGATCGAGAACATTCTGCGCCGCCTGCGAGAAAACCGGCAAAAGACGCATCCGCGGCCCGTTCTCGAGGTCGTGGCGGCGGCAAGTCACGAAGTCCGGTCGGGTATCTTCTATGCGACGCTCATTATCGTGCTGGTGTTCGTGCCACTGTTTGCTCTTTCCGGCATCGAGGGACGCCTGTTCGCACCGCTCGGCATCGCCTACATCGTTTCGATCCTCGCCTCGCTCGTGACGTCGGTCACCCTAACGCCCGTTCTCGCATATTATTTTCTGACGAAGCCGGCGAGCGAGCACGAAAGTGAAACCTACGTCGTGCGCAAGCTCAAGGCCGTAAACCGGTCATTGCTCGATTGGACTTTCGCGCACGCTCGATCCGTCGGCGCTGCGGTCGGCGTGGGAGTCGCTCTCGCCGCACTCGGTGCTCTGAGTCTTCCTCGCGCGTTCCTGCCGCCCTTCAACGAGGGGACAATCCTCGTCAATCTGCAATTCAATCCGGGTATCTCGCTTCCGGAGTCGAGCCGGCTGGCGCAGATCGCAGAGCGTCTGATCCTAGAAATCCCAGAGGCACGGACGGTGGGGCGTCGCACGGGCCGTGCCGAGCTCGACGAACATGCGGAGGGCGTTCACAACAGCGAGATCGACGTTGATCTGAAGCGATCGGACCGATCGAAGGAGGCCGTCTACAGCGATATTCGCACGAAGCTTCAAGTTCTCCCGGCTTCCGTCTCCATCGGCCAGCCGATCGCCCATCGCCTCGACCACATGCTGTCGGGTGTCCGTGCCCAGATCGCGGCGAAAATCTATGGGCAGGATCTCGATACGTTGCGCACACTCGCCGCACAACTACGCACCAAGCTGCAATCGATACCCGGCGTCGTCGATCTCCAGATCGAGAAGCAAGTTCTCATTCCACAGCTCAAGGTGACGCCCGACTATGAGCGCGCCGCCCTCTACGGCATCACGCCGGCGAGCCTTACGGAAGCGCTGGAAGGACTGTCCAACGGCCGAGAAGTGTCGCAGATCGTGGAGGGCAACCGGCGCTTCGAGGTGGTCCTGCGAATCTCTGACGAGAACCGCTCGACCAGCGGACTCGAAGGATTGCTGGTCTCGACACCCGCGGGCTTTGTGCCGTTGCGTATGCTCGCAAACATCGAGGAAAGCGACGGACCCAACCAAATCCTGCGCGAGAACGGCCAGCGCCGCATCGTCGTCTCGGCCAATGGGGATGGCGAGCGTGATATGGCTGCGATCGTGGCCGACGTGCGCCGAGTGGTTTCAGAAACTGATCTTCCGCGCGGTTATGTTACGACGCTCGAAGGAACGTTCAAGGCCCAGGAAGAGGCGACGATTGTGATCGGTGCCCTGTCGCTCGTGTCCTTGGCGCTGATCTTCATGGTCCTCTATCAGCGCTACCAGTCACCTATCCTCGCGGGCATTATCCTGGTGAACATTCCGCTGGGTCTTATTGGCAGCGTGATCGCGCTATGGCTGGCCGGACAGCCATTGTCGGTCGCATCGATGATCGGCTTCATTACGCTCGCGGGAATAACGGCTCGCAATGGCATCCTAAAGATCAGTCACTACATCAATCTCGCGCTGTTCGAGGGTGAGACGTTCGGGCGCGATCTCGTTGTCAGAGGCAGTCTCGAGCGTCTGACCCCGGTTCTCATGACGGCCCTTGCTGCTGGCCTGGCCCTCGTCCCGCTGCTGTTCGGCGCTCACGAGGCGGGACGCGAGATTCTGCATCCTGTAGCCGTAACGATTTTTGGGGGGTTGGTCAGCGCGACGCTGATCGACACGATCCTGACGCCGCTCATGTTCCTGCGCTTCGGCGAAACGGCGCTGCAAGGCATCTTGGCGCGGCGTAGAGCAGAGGCGCCATCGATGCCCCCCGGATCTTCCGTCGCTGCTGAACGGGTTGAGGCTTTTTGAGGACACGAACGTGAAAACATTCGTTCGCTTGCCGCGAACGATGACGCTTGAAACCCTTTTTGCTCAATCGCAGGAGAGCCAAATGAAGACAATCATCGCCGCTTTATTGCTGATATTAGCCGCCGCCACAGCTTATGCGCAAAAGACTGGACCGAACGGCGGCATGCTCGCCGGCAAGGGCGACCATCAAGTCGAGCTTGTCGTCGGCCCATCCGAGCTTAGCATATACATGCTCGCAGACGGCAAAGCTCATGGCGTCAAGGGCTCGCGTCTGCGCGCGTTCGTACAGACCGGTGGGAAGAGCATTACAGTCCCGCTTAGCGCGGTCGGCGAAGAAAAGCTTGTTGGTAAACTTACGGAGCCTTTGGCGAAAGGTGCTATCGTTGTCGTGACGGGCAAAGACGATCATGGCGATCCGGTATCGGCGCGTTATACGCTCAAGTAGCGTGCTTCGGGATGGCTCGAATCCCTCGGGCTCCGGCCTGACGGTCAGGATAACCTTTCATTGGGTGGCGAGACGCGTTGCTGTCAATCCGCCGGCCCAGCCAAGAGGTTCTGGCTGGTCTCTTCGGTGGCGATTCACCGATCGGTCCTGTTGCGCGAAAAGCAGTGCTCGGGTCTCTGCTCCCTGCGATCGCTAGCCGCCGCAGCCCCTGCGACAAGATTGCTTCGGCGGGCAGGGCTTGTCAGTACGGCGATTTGCTGTTCTCCTTAGTTGGTGATCCGCGAACTGGCATGCGGGATTGGAGACTTGGCTCGAGCATGGCAGCCCTGTCGCTGCAGAGGGCCCAACAAGAACGATAAGAAATTCATAGTTCACTCAGACGATGAGGAAACACATGAAGGTGACGCGCCGCAAGGCTCTCACAGGCGGTGCTGCGGTTGCAGCGGCTGCTGCGACTGGGGTCTTCAAGCCTGCTCTCGCGAATTCGGAGCCGATTCAGGTCGGCTATCTGCCAGCTTTCACAGGGCCAAGTTCGTCGACCGGGATCGGAATCGGCCGGGGAACCGAGCTGGCAATCAAGGAAATCAACGATGCCGGCGGTATCAAGGGGCGCAAAATCGAGCTCATTGTTCGCGATACTCAGAGCGATCCGACCAAAGCGGTGAACGCTGCTGCAGAGTTGACGCGGCGGCACAAGGTTCCTGTGATTTGGGGACCGCTCAATTCGGGCGAATCCGCAGCCGTTATGGCGAATATCGCCCGAGACAAGGTCGCCCACCTCCATCCGTGCTGGGTCGATACGCTGATCGATGTGAAGAAGTATCCGTTGGCGTTCCGTAGTGCGCCGAGCAACCAGCAGATTGGCGGCGCTGCCAACGATTACGTCGTCAAAGTGCTAAAGGCCAAGAAGGTGGCGGTCATCAGTGACGCTAGCGGCTATGGCACGGCGTCTCTCGACGCCTACGTGCCGATGCTGAAGAAGATCGGCGGAGACGTCGTCTATTCCAGCAGCGTCGATGCCAACAATCCTGACCTCAAGCCGGAACTGTTGCGCATGCGAAGCGGTGGCGCCGAGGCAATCATGCCTTGGAGCGTCAACGCGGGATTCCTGGCGCGAATCATCAACACGCGCGCAGAACTCAATTGGGATGTTCCCATTGTCGGGCAAACCACGCTCGGCTCTGGCCAAACCAAGGCGCTGCTCGCGAAGCCCGAATATTGGGAAAAGGTTTATCCGAACAACTTCCGGAACCTTTGCTACGATTCCAGTGGGAAATTGCCGCCGCATTCTGTCGAGTTCGTGGAGCGATTGAAGAAGGCAAATATCGATACGTCCGACACCCTGCTGTGGTGGGTTGCCTGCGGCTATGATGGTGCGAAGCTCGTGGCGGAAGCGCTTCGCGACGGCGGCACGTCACCTGCAGAGATCGCCGCGTACTGGAGCAACAAAGTCAAGGGCTGGCCGGGCGTCTATGGTACCATCACGTTCTCGCCTGAGAATCACAACGGGTTCGCCGACAAGGACGTCATCATGTGTCAGGCGAATTCGTTGAAGAATGGCGCGTTCTCGCTGGCCCCTGGCTACGCATGATCGAGTCCATCCTTTCTTATGGGGTAGCGTTGGGCGCGGTCTACGCGCTCATCGGTATCACCTATAACGTCATGTACTCTTCGTCCCGCGTGTTCAGTTTCACCGCGGGAACGGTGGGTATGCTTGGCGGCGTGTTGGGCGCCGTCTTCATAGGCACGATGGGGATGCCCGTTATCTTGGGCTTCCTTTTGACGGTCTTAGCTGGCGCAGTGCTCGGACTGCTCATCGAGTTCATCGCGGCGAGGCCTGTGCTGAAGAGTCTCGATCAGCATCTCTATGTCTTGTCGACGCTGGCCGTCTCG
>JBFWXN010000095.1:0-19452 GCA_050187415.1 Hyphomicrobiaceae bacterium
TTTCTTGGCTATGTCAGTACGTTGCTTCTCTGACAACTTCTCGGCGCGCGCTTTCCCGCCGCGCCGTCCTAACGACTGCGCGGCCCTATCCTTGCCGTCTTCGTCCTTGTCTTCTTCTTCTTCGCCCGTAGCAATTCTCATCACCTTCACGGCGTTGCCGATCACATCGGCAGGGCGCTTCTCGCCCTTGGGGCCTTTAGGCATTTGAGTCCCTTATTTCTTACCTTTGCCGCATGGGAACGCGTTCATCATTGCGACGGTTGCAAGGTCGGAGAATGGGAAGTGCAGCTGTTGGGGGTTCTTCACCAAGTGCGCGACCACGACCTTCATGACTTGGCCGTATGTCACGTTATCGGGGGCGCACCACATGGAGGGTCTGCCGTACCTGACATGCATCCCATGGGTGTCGACAAGCGCGGCTATGTACCCCGTGCAAAGAGCGTTCTCGGATTGGCATAACGGCAACCAACGGTTCCCAGAATGAACGTCGATTTCGCCAAATGCCGGCAGCGGCCCGAGAGCAAGACACAGTGCCCAACAGATTGTCCGCATCGCTTTGCAGTCTCCTGCTTGTCGCTAAGCATATAGGAGACCAACACTGATCCGGCCACCCCGGTCAAGATCAACAAATTTTAAACTGAGACACTACCGACCGATCAGCGCACGCGACGGTAGACCACACCGTTATAGACGAACGTCTCGCGGCCCCGATACGGGCTATTGGGCGAGAGGTAGATGAGACCGTTGGAGCCGCGCTGAAGCTGCTCAGCCGGCTTTGGCACCGACCACCCGAACTGTCCGCCACTGCCTGACACCATCCGCTGGGGATACCCGCGGCGCGGAGTTGGCGACGTTTCCCTTGCCAGAACCCGCTCCCGGCGCTTTGTGGCAAGTCGCGATGCCGGTGCGGATCCGAACACCTCGATCCGCGTTCGCGCGTAGCCATGCTTATGAACCAAGGCGTAGAACCGTGCCGCATTGGCCGGCGCGAGCCGAACACATCCGTGCGAGGCTGGGGCCCCCAGCATGCGCGTGGCCTGCGTACCATGAACAGCCACGCCGCCCACGAAGAACACGGAATGCGGCATCGGGGCGTCGTCGTACTTGCGCGAGTACCACATCTTCGACGCCCATTGCGGCCGGAACACGCCGCGCGGCGTCGCATACCCCTCACGGCCAGAAGAGATCTTCCAAGCCTCGCGCGTCGCTCCGTCGTAGTGCAGCGTCATCGACTGTGACGAGAGATTGATCTTTACGACCAGGCTTGGTGCCAGGGCCTTCGTGGCGGCAGGCCGCTTCGGCGACACGCCGCTTGATACCTGTGATGGCGCGCGCTCAGGCGGCGGCGATTGCGGCGCTGGCGATGGGCTCGTTGCGGAGTTCGACGGGTCCGTATCGGGCTTGGCGGCGGCAACCGTCAAAGGCGACGCGGAGGGCGACACGTCGGCTGCTGTTTGGCCCTGGCTGGCCGGTCCCCCTGCCGCCGACGCCACGGAAAGCGAAACGAGACCGGCCGCAATCGCAGCCAGGAAGCGGCAAGCCCGCATCGGTTACTCCTACCCGAGACCACGCAATCGGATCGATCTCATGGGTTTTACTCGATGAGTTCTGCTGTCCGGTTAACCGGCTTGGTGTGCCGAAGTTCGGCGCATGTTCATCCGATACCCAGGTTCCGATCACCGGTTTCAGCCCAAGTGGTCCGCGCCCATCATGGTCTACGGGCCAGCCATCCGATAATTGAAGCTGACGGAAATGCGCTCGGTTGCGGCCGAATTCATCGGGACCTCATGGCGAAGCCAGCTTTCCCAGAGCAGCAAGGTGCCGGACTTCGGTGCGACGGAGACGAACGTTTGCGCATCCCGCGCCGCCCGCGTGCGCCGGGGCGGCGCCGCCATCATCATCGCCAGCCGCGGGTCCTCGAAGCGGATCGCGCTCGCCCCGTCCGGGATGTCCACATAGAAGGTGCCGCTTATGACGGAATGCGGGTGAATGTGCGACGCGTGGTATCCTCCGGGCTCGAGCACATTGATCCACAGGCTGTCCGCCACAAGGCGATGCTTGCCGAGATCCATGTCGGACGTCTTTGCGAACGCGGCCACATGCGGATCGAGAGCGGCCGTCAAATCGGCAAACGCCGGAGAACGCCAAGCCAAGTCGTCGAGGGAGGCATAGGACGTATAACCCCTATAGCCATTGGCTTCGCTCCAGGCTTGTCCGGCGACATCGTCCATCGCGATCGACAAGCAGGCGCCCCTCAGATCTTCGACAAGGCGCCTTCCGGACGCTCGCGCCGCAATCTCGGCGCGGTAGATACGCGTGACGAAGAGTGTTTCGATGCTGGCCATCCCATGCGGATAGCCGAGCCGTCACGAGCCGTCAAAGCCCGGCTGCGGACGCTTCCGAGGCGAGACGCGGCCGCAGCCCCACGCTTGAACGTCGCCGCCTACTTGGCCACGTAGGGCGCCGGCACGAAGAAACGCCCGGAAACCGTCTTCAGAGCATTGTTCCCGCTATCCATTCCGACACGTCTCAACGCCTGCAACAGAGCGCCTGCCACGGTCTTGCGCCAGAACCACTGATCGA
Organism: Hyphomicrobiaceae bacterium; assembly: GCA_050187415.1. Lineage (GTDB taxonomy): Bacteria > Pseudomonadota > Alphaproteobacteria > Rhizobiales > Hyphomicrobiaceae. Next base: position 2,584 of record JBFWXN010000095.1, read on the forward strand.
TCTGCCGACTGGCCGGCCGCGGTCCATCTGCCTGCACGGCCTCCCCGTAAAAGGCTTTGATGTCGTCACTCAGGAAGCGCAGAGCGATCGCCGACGTGGGTAGACCCAAAGGTGGGGCCGGCAGCGAGCCATCGAGGAATGCGACGGCGAAATCCGGCCACGCCTCGGTGGGAAGCCTCGACAGCCCGACCGTGGTGCGGCCGTGTCGCGCCATGGCACGTTGGTAATAAGGTGCGAGGTGCGCAAGCTCGCCACGAAAAGCAGTTGTCCAAGTCTCGGAGTCTGCAGCAGCGGCCGGGCGCCCGGCATGCAACGCAACCGACGGCTGCCAACCGGCCAGTTCCGACCAACCTGGAGGATCGTCGGGAAAATCTTCGAGGATGACCGGGCCGTCGGTTCGCTCGAGCAAGCCCAGGGCGTGGCGAAGTACCCGGAGCTGGAAGGCAGGATCATCGGGCTCGCCTAAGGGGCGGCCGAGTTGGAACGGCACAAAAAGGGACCGCGGCGGGCGCGCCTTTTCGAGATGTGGCCGAACGAGGCCGACGACGGTCGTCGGAATGCCGCGTCCTTCGATCATGTGGGCGAGCGCGCTCACGGCGCGCGTGCAGAACGGTCAGACAGGCAGGAAGAGAACGGCATCGACGCGATCCTCTCGAAAGCGCCCGACAAGAGCATCTACAGTCTCGTCCATCGTCGCCGGATCAGTGGACCCCATGACCGAATAGTGCGTGTCGGCAACCGAGCCGATGGTCCCATCCGCCGTCAGCTCGCGCAGCCTGTCGACCGGATAGACAACATTGATGTCCCGCTGGAAACCGGTGCGATCGAAATTGATCGAGACGTGGCTCATGCGGATTACCGAGGGAGGAAGCGTCGCCGGCAGCGCACGATACTCGGCAGAGCCCGGCATGAACGGTGGCTCGGACCGTTCGACGAGGGCGGCGCTCGACACGATCGCGAGACGCCGCCTCGAAAGCGGCAGGCCGGATTGAAATGGCGCCGCACCGGGCACGGGAATTTCGAGCCCGACAACAGCATCGCGCGTCGGCTGGGGAATATCGTCAATTCGTGCCATCGATGGCTCTCCTTTGCCCGGATCGGCAACCGGCCTATCCGTCAGCTCTCGGGCTCTCTCCCACGCTCGTAATCTGTGTCGCGCTTACGCGCCAGCAGAAGCCCCATTGCCTCGATTACACTCGCGCAAGCGCCGGGCTACAACTCCTTCATCCAGAACTGCATCGGCTTCTCGGTCTCTTCGCTGTCGCCGACATCGAGCCAAGCGAACGAGCCGATCAGTCCCGGAAGGGGCGCGTAACCGCGCTTGCGCCAAAACGCATCGAGCGGCCGGTAGCCTTCCGGGCGTGCCGGATGATCGTCGGGGCGCACCACCGCGCAGAAAGTTGCCTGAGTGAAGCCGCCGAGCCGTCTCGCGTGGGCTTCTCGCAGATCGAAGAAAGCGTGGCCGACGCCTTGCCCGCGGTAAGGCGCCAGCAGAACCGATTCTCCGAGATAGAAGATCTTCGACCGATCCATATGACGCGCATCGAAAGGCGCCGCAAATTCGTCGGCATGCCCGCCCATCGGCGCCGCCGTCGCCGCGCCTACGATTTCACCGCCATCGCGAGCCACGATCACGATCGCGCCGTCGCTCGCGACGAAATTCGAGAAGTAGTCGCGCTCGTATTCGTATGACCCATCATAGAGATAGGGCCATGCTCGAAAGACCGATATGCGCAGTCGCGCCAGATCTTCGAGCACCGCCTGAACAGCATCACCGGCCAGCGTATCGACGACAACGGTCATGACGACTGCGGGCGCTCGCCGTCGCCCGACACCTGTACCAGCCAGTCGGTCAGGTTGTAGTAGGTGGTCACGCGGGTGATCAGTCCGTTCTCGACGACGAAGAACGTACCGGCGGGCAACGTGTAGGTCTGGCCGAGTGCAGGCGGCATGCCATCGTCGGTTTGGCGGTAGCTGCCCTCGACATTGAATTCGGCGGCGGCTCGCCGACCGTCGGCAGACACCATGATCGTCATATCGCGCAACTGTTCGCGATAACATTTCGCCATGTGCGCGCAGAACGCCCCAAACGCGCCCTTGCCGTGGCGGCGCATGCCTTGATTGACGTCGTGCACCACATGGTCGGCAAGGCATGCGAGCATGGTTTCAGTGTCACCCCGGTTGAAGGCATCGTAGTAGCGGCGCACAAGCGCTTCGGTCTCAGCGGCGGACATGGCGTCTCCAAGTCTCACGTTCGGGTTACGGAGCGAGTCGCACAAACGCCGTCAGGTTGCAATCGGGGGCCAGTGCGGCGGCACGGCCTTGTTTGACACCGACGATCGGCGGTGAAAGGCTGCCGGGTATAAGCACCCGACTGAACCGGGGGCGCCGAACAGGAGGAGACCTTACTTCGATGCCCGCCGAAACGCCTTTCTTCAATCCCGAAAATCCCTTGGCCCCGCTTGCCTCGCGTTACATCAAGGTTGCAGACCTGCCGTGGCAGGAGACGCGCTTCCCCGGCGTCACGATGAAGGTGCTGGTCGAGGACAAGGACACGGGTCTCGTAACCGGCCTCTTCCGCTTCGAGGCTGGCGCCAAATTGCCGTACCACGAGCACGTCGCCATCGAGCAGACCTGGGTCATCGACGGCTCCCTCGTCGACGAAGAGGGTGAGGCGACCGCCGGCAACTTCGTCTGGCGCCCGGCAGGCAACCGGCACGATGCCCACTCGCCAAACGGATGTCTCGTTCTGTCGATTTTCCTGAAGCCGAACCTGTTTCTCGACAAGGACACGGTCGGCTGGAACACGAAGGGCGGCACCTGAACCGCGCTTGGCGCGGGCGAAGCCATGCAGAAAAGCCCGCCGGACACGATGCCGACGGGCCGTCGTTACTTCAAGCGCCGAGTGAACTCCTAGAACTCGCTGTCGTCGGCACCGCCCCAATCCGTATCGGAGCTGTCGTCGTAGGATGCGTATTGCTCGTTCTCGAGTTCCGCGTCCTGCTGGGCATCCTGCTGCGCGTCGAGCTGGGCCTGCTGGTCGGCATCAGCGGTGGCGCTCGATGATGCCGGCGGATGCGCCGCGTTGGCGCTCGAGCCGCCACCGAACATGCTCGACAGAGCGTTGGCTGCCATCATGCCGCCTGCCACGCCCGCCGCGGTCGTCAAGGCCGATGCCATGAAGCCGCCGCCTCGTGCGGGAGCTGCTTGCGGCGGCTGCTGCCCACCCCACGGCGCATTCGCCTGACCCATTCCCATTCTGGCGGACGGCCCGCCTTGCGGTTGCTGATTCCACGGCGAGCCGGATTGACCTGGCCGCGGGGACGTTGTGCGGCCGCCGCCGAACGAGGGCACGCTGCCCGACGACCGGCCGGGCTGCGTCTGCCCGCTCGATCCGCCGCCGAAGAGGCCGCCGAGAAAGCTGCCGCCCGACCGCTGCTGGGGCGCCTGCTGCTGTTGCGCAAGCTCGTCCTCGAGATCGCGCAAGCGTGTTTCAAGGTCATCGATCCGATCCGCGGCCTGCTGGAGGAAATGCTCCTGGGCAAGCACGGACTGCACGAGAAGGTAGGCAGAGTCGGGCGTCTGACGGACCGCCTGGTTGATCAGGCTCTCGGCCTCCCGATCCTTTTCGGGGGGGCCATTCGATCGCATGCGGTCGAACAAGCCAGAGATCAACTGGCGTTCATCGGGCGTCATGTTCGTCTCCTTGAGGCGTGCAACGCGCTGATGATGTTGGTGTGCGGGCGCCCGGACGCAATAGGTGGAAGTCGGGGTTCGCAAATGAATTCTTGGCGAGGGGCCTAGAAAACGGCGCCGCGTGCCGCCACCGGCCAGACGCACTCAACCCGCGCTTCGGCCGTCGACAGGCCACGGATCCCCACGTACCAGTCGTGCAGGTTGACCGTCGGATCGCAGTGCGGCGGGATCAGCCTGACCTTGTCGCCGAGGGCCGGCCGTTCATTGCATGCACCGAGGTTCAGGCCGCCGTGCTCGTCCGATGGACGTTCATAGAACGCTCCTGCCATGCCCGCGACCTCCGGCATGCCGCTCTCGAACGTAAACGCCTTGAGGCCAGCATCCACGACAGCGCGTTCCGCGACCGGCATGCTCATCACCGTGGCGTAGACGAACAGCGAATGTTCGAACGTGTCGAAGCGCCCGCCGTCAGCCTTCAAGTTTCGGGCATAGTCAGCGTCCATGAAAACGTAGGAGCCCGCCTGAAGCTCGTTGTATACCCCCGACGCGGCCTCCAGCTCGAACGTGCCGGTGCCGGCGCCGCCGACAACGTCGCATGCGAGACCGGCCTTCTCGAGTGCCGCCACCGTATCGGCGGTCCACGATACAGCCTGACGTATGGCCGCCTTGCGCTCATCGAGGGTGCGCAGATGCTGCGCGCGGCCCTGATAAGATTGAAGCCCCGCGAACGCGAGACCCTGCTCCCGCGCGACGCGCTCCGCCAGGGCGACCGCAGGGGCCCCCGGCGGCACGCCGCACCGGTTGGCGCCGACGTCGATCTCGACCAGCGCACGGATCGTCACCCCGGCCCTGCGCGCGGCGCTGCCCAGCGCTTCGACGGCCTGCTCGTTGTCGACGGCGACCATGACCCGGGCCTGGTGCGCGAGCGCCGCCAGCCGATCGAGCTTACGCGCGCCGATCACCTCGTTCGAGACGTACACGTCGGGAATGCCGCCCTCGACCATCGCCTCGGCCTCGGACACCTTCTGACAGCACAGCCCCACCGCGCCGAGTTGCATCTGCTTCAGGCCGATTATGGGCGACTTGTGCGTCTTGGCGTGCGGACGCAGGCGCACCCCGGCCCCGGCGACGAAACCGGCCATCTTCTTCAGATTGCGCTCGAAGGCATCGAGGTCGATGAGCAGCGCAGGCGTATCAACCTCGGAAAGCGGCATTCCTGGCTGGGCGGGCGGGAGATAGGGCATGACGAGGCTCCGAGGGCGCGGGCACAAGGCGGCTGGTTGCCGGAACCTAGCAGGCAACACGCATTGGGGCATCCTCGAAGCATGTGTGTCTTCAGGCGAGAGCCCCTCGAGCTGCGACCGCTGCTCGGCTCGCCGCGCGCAGGCGCACGATGCGCCGCTTCAAGCGGATCAACACAATCAGCACGGCGATCGCCGGAATCGTGGAGAACGACGCCAGGATCAACGCCCAGCCCGTACCTTCTTCGATGCCACCCGAGTGGCTGACTGCAACGGTGGCAAGGATGGCAAACCACAATCCGTAGGCGCGCAGGATCAGGTTCCAATCGGCGAGTAGCACGTGGCGCGCAAAGGCCGTGGGCAGGAAGATGTAGAAGCCGAAGACAAACAGATACTCCGCCATATGCATTACTGTGCCGGTTAGCACGCTCCCGACGCTCTGACATCCGCGACGGGAGAACCCTACTTCGTGACGTTTTAAGGTCGCGCTTAGGCGACGCCGACAATTGTCTTCAATCGGAGCCGCTCGGCAGCGCCCGGCCGGACATTCTTCGTCCGGCCGCTCTCCCCGGATCGTCTCGAGGCGACGCCTTTACCGCAGCCGCTCGGCCTTGAGCTCGGTAAGCTTGCCCTCTTTCTCAGCGGTTTCGCGAAGAAGCCTTGCCGGTTCCCACCGTGCACCGTACCGCTGGTGCCACGAGGCGATCTGGTTGTAGATCTCCCTCGCGCCGATGGTATCGCCCCAGAACATCAGGCCACCGCGATAGCGGGGGAAGCCGAAACCGTGCAGCCACATCACGTCTAGATCCGATGCGCGCACAGCCTTGCCTTCGCCAAGGATCTTGCAGAATTCGTTGATCGAACCGAACAGCAACCGGTGCAGGATTTCCTCATCGGTAAACTTTCGGGGCTCGGTGCCGCTGTCCTTGGCGACTGCGGCGATCACCTCCGCCACCACAGGGTCGACGTGCGGTGTGCGATCGCCCTTCTCGTATCGGTACCAGCCCTTGCCAGCCTTCAGGCCGACGCGACCCATCTCTACGAGGCGATCCGGAACGGGAAGCATACGGTAATTCGGATCGGCGGCCTTGCGGCGCTTGCGCGTGTCGTAGGAAATGTCGAGGCCCGACATATCGTTCACCTTGAAGGGCCCGACCGGATAGCCGAAGTCCTCCATCACCTTGTCGATCTGGTGGGGAAGAGCGCCTTCCTCCACCATAAGGTTCTGCTCCATGGTGAATGGGATGCGGCTTCGGTTGGCGGCGAACCCATCGCAGTTTCCGGCATATCCCGAGATCTTGTTGATGTCCCGGCCGAGCTTCATGGCGGCGGCAAGGGTCTCGGGCGCCGTCTTCGAGGCATTCACGACCTCGAACAGTTTCATGATGTTGGCCGGTACGAAGTAGTGCGTGCCCGCCACCTTCTCGGGGCGGTTCGTCACGGCGGCGATCTGGTCGATATCGAGTGCGGACGTATTGGTAAAGAGCAGCGCCTCGGGCTTCATGACCCGATCCAACTGCTTGAACACCTCCTGCTTCACGTCCATGCGCTCGAACACGGCCTCGATCACGGCATCGGCGTCGCCGATCTCGTCCATGCTCTCCACCGGGGTGATGAGCGCCAGACGTTTGTCCATCTCGTCCTGCGAGAGCGACCCACGCTTCACGCTGGTGGCGTAGTTGTCTCGGATGCGCTGCATGCCGCGCTGGATCACCTCGGGGTTTGCATCGACGATCTTCACCGGCACGCCGGCATCCGCGAAGCTCATGGCGATCCCGCCGCCCATGGTTCCCGCACCGACGACGGCCATCGACTTGATCTCGGGAAGCTTCAGATCTTTTGGCAAGCCCGGAATCCGTGCGATCTCGCGCTCGGCAAAAAATGCGTAACGGAGCGCTTTCGCTTCGGGCGTGTTCTCGAGTTCGGTGAACAGCCGACGCTCAGTGGCGATACCCTGGTCGAATGGCTCGGTGCAGGCCGCTTCCACCGCTTGAATACACTTTTCGGGGGCGGGCTGCCCGCGCATGCGTCGCGCAAACTGCTTACGAGCAGCGTCGAACATGCCGGGTTCGGACCTGGCCTCCGACAGCTTTTCGGTGCGATCGCGAACGCGAGGCAGCGGACGCGTCTCCGAAATCGACTTGGCGAAGGCGATCGCTTCCTTGCGCAGATCCTTGCCGGGCACGATTTCGTCGACGATGCCCAGTCGCTTTGCTTCGTCGGCCGGCACGTGGCGGCCCGAAACGATCATGTCGAGGGCGATCTTCGGCCCGACGATGCGCGGCAAGCGCTGGGTGCCGCCGCCGCCAGGAAGGATGCCGATCTGTACTTCCGGCAGTCCGACCTTCGCCGAAGGAACGGCAACGCGATAGTGGCAGGCCAGCGCATTCTCGAGTCCTCCTCCCAGCGCATAGCCGTGAATGGCCGCAACCACAGGCTTCTTGCCCTGGTCGAGGACGTCATAGGTGCGCTTGGTCGGCGTGGGACGCGCCTTGCCGAACTGGCGAATATCGGCTCCCGCGATGAAGGTCCGGCCGGCGCCGATCATGACCATCGCTTTGACGGCGGGGTCTGCTTCGCCCTTCTCGAGCGCCGCGATGATACCGTCCGAGACCCCCGGTCCGAGCGCATTGACGGGCGGATAGTCGATCGTGATGATGCCGATGCCGTCCTCGACATCGAAATGCACGACGGGCTTGTCGGTCATGGCTAGGGTCTCCTCACAGCGTGGTACCGGCTCGCATCGGCACCGGCTTGGTCCCAAGTGTCCCACGGATCGCTGATGCCCGGAAGCCCGGACGATCAACCCGAGCCCTTGGTCTGTGTTTCCCCCGGACGAGCTCGCACCTCGAGCAGCTCGATCATTGCGCCGGCTACATCCACCCCGGTCGCACCTTCCATGCCCTCGATGCCCGGTGTCGGGTTCACCTCCAGCACCAAGGTGCCGCGGCTCGAGCGCAGCATGTCCACGCCCGCGACGTTGAGGCCCATCGCATCGGCGGATCTGATGGCGGCCTCGCGCTCCTCGCTGTTGATCTCGATTGCCTCGGCGCGGCCCCCGCGATGCAGGTTCGAGCGGAATTCGCCCTTGCGGCTCGTTCGCTTCATTGCGGCCACAACCTTGCCGCCTACCACGAAGGCTCGCACGTCCGTGCCGTGCGCCTCGCGGACGTACTCCTGGACCAGGATATTCACGTTCGCCGCCGAGAAGGCCTCGATGATCGACGTTGCCGACGCAGTCGTTTCCGCCAGGATCACGCCCATCCCCTGCGTGCCCTCCAGCAGCTTGATGACCACAGGTGCCCCACCGACCTCGGCGACCACCTCCTCGGCCTTCTTGGGCCCGTGCGCAAAGGCAGTATTGGGCAACCCTACGCCTGCGCGCGCCAGGAGTTGGAGTGCCCTGAGCTTGTCACGGCTGCGGCCGATGGCGACAGACTCGTTCAACGGAAAGACACCCTGCATCTCGAATTGCCGCAGCACCGCCAGCCCGTAGCCGGTGATTGATGCCCCGATGCGTGGAATGACGGCGTCGTAGGCCGCAACGGTTCGGCCACCGTGGCGCAGGAGAGGCCGGTTCGACGAGATGTTCATGTGCACATGCAGCGTGTTGATCACGTCGATCTCGTGCCCACGCGCACGTGCAGCTTCGACGATGCGTCGATGCGAGTAGAGGCCTGGATTGCGCGCTAACATCACGATCTTCATGAAGGGTGCCCTTGGAGCTGGCTGCATCGCGATGCGGATACCTTCCCAGGTCGTTATAGGGTAAGCATCCGGCGCCGCCCACGCTTATGATGCGGGGCCCGGGCAGCCCGCGCTCGCGTCCAGTCGCCGCGGCGGAGGGTTCGCTGGCAGCGCTGATTGTGTGTTAAGTAGTGCGCCTGCCCGAAGGCTCCCGGAACCCGCGATGGGGTGCGGTTCCAGGGCCTGAAGCCGTAGCGGCTTCGGGGGATTGCGGCGGCACTCTGACGGCTTCGAGCCATGCGACACATGCAAGCAATCGCTGCCCGCCGCCTCGCGTCGGCCACAGCCTATGTTCTCGCCGCGATCGGGCTGGCCAGCGTCGCGCTGGTGGGCTCGTATCGCGCGGCAGGCGCCCTCGATATCGAATTCTCGAGCCGCCCAGTGAAGCAGGACATTCTGGCGCTCTACGACGGGCGCCGCGAGCGCAAGCCACACCTGACCCGAATCCACAAATTCGCCGAGATGCCGCTCAATCACCTGGGGTACCGGGTGGTGTACCAAGACGTGAACGAGAGACTGCCTCCCGTCCAATCGCTGACTCGCTTCCGTGGCATTCTGACCTGGATCGTCGAGCCGTTGCAGAAGCCCGATGCCTTGCTCGACTGGCTCGAGCTGGCCCTCGCACGGGGATTGAAATACGTCGTGCTCGGCGAGCCCGCCCCGCCCGTCTCCGACCTCACGCTGGCCAAAATCAACCGCCTGCTTGCCCGCCTCGGCCTCGAGCAGGCCGGCGACTTTGTCGACCTGACTTGGCACGCCAAGGTCGTCGATCGCGACCCTGAAATGATCGGCTTCGAGCGGCCGCTCGACAAAGTCCTGCCTGGCTTTCCGCTGATTCAAGCCCGCGGCGGAGACGCCGAGCCCCATCTCGTGATCGAAACGCCCTCGCGCAACGGGGTCTCTCGCTCGGTCGTCGTGGCGACATCGCGGGGTGGAGGCTTTGTCGCGTCCGGCTATGTAATTCACTACGAACCCAATACGGACCGCGAGCGCTGGACACTCAATCCCTTCGCTTTCTTTTCCCGCGCCTTCGGAGCCGAACGTCGCCCGATCCCTGACGTCACGACGCTCGATGGGCGGAGGATTTATTTCTCGCACATCGACGGAGACGGCTGGAACAACGTCTCGGAGATTGAAGAGCACCGCGAGCTCGAGCGCATCTCGGCCGAGGTGGTCGAGCGCGAGGCGATCGTGCCCTTTCCCGATCTGCCCGTATCAGTCGGCCTGATAGCCGGCGACGTCGACCCGTCATTGGGAGGGCGGCCCGAAAGTGCGGCCGTTGCCCGCCGTCTTTACGCCCTGCCGCAGGTGGAAGTCGCCTCGCACACCTACTCCCATCCATTCGATTGGCAATTCTTCGAACACTACGATCGCGCCGAGGAGATGAGACGGATCGAGCAGGCTCATTCGCCGACCCACACTTTGCGCGAGAGCTTTGCGCGGCGCGTGCTTTCTCTCGCCGGGCGCAAGCCGCCTCCCGACCTCACGGACAAATTTATCGCGGGCTCGGATGATCTGCCACGCACCTACCTGAGAAAGCCGTTCAATCTTCGCCACGAGACGGGGGATGCGCTCGATGCGGCGCGGGCGCTGGCGCCGGCCGGCAAGCCCGCCAAGCTCTACCTGTGGAGCGGCGACACCACACCCTTCCCGGCGGCGATCCGCGAGTTGAGGCGCATCGGGGCCCGCAATTTGAATGGGGGAGACTCGCGGCTGGATCCGGAATTCCCTTCGGTCACCTACGTGCCGCCCATCTCCCGGCCGGCGGGACGCGAGCGACAGATCTATTCCGGCAACAGCAACGAGAATACCTACACGAACGACTGGACGGGGCCCTATTACGGCCTGTTCATGCTCGACAACACCCTCGATAATACCGAGCGCCCGCGCCGGCTCAAGCCGTTCAACCTCTACTATCACATGTATTCAGGCGAGAAGCCGGCAGCACTGGCTGCCGTGCGGCACGTTCTCGAACGTGCGCGACGCGACCCCGTGATCCCGATCAAGGCGTCCGAGTACGCGACCATCGCCGACGACTTTTTCGGCGTCGAAATCGTCCAGCTCGACTACTTCTCCTGGGCGGTGAGCCGCAGAGGCGCCTTGTCGACGGTGCGCTTCGACGATGCAGAGCGGCTTGCCGTCGACGTCGATCGGTCAGCGGGGGTCCTCGGCTCGACGCATCACGCGGGCGCGCTTTACGTCGCGCTCGATCCGGCAATCGCGAGGTCCGTCGTCGTATTGCGCGGCCGGGAGGGCGAACGGTCCGAACGGCGCCAAGGTGGCGGCGCGGCCGTAAGCCTGGTCGACAGTCGCTGGCAGCTCTCCGGCCTCGAGCGCGATGGCTGCGGGATAGAGGTCTCCGCCCAAGGCTACGGCGCCGGCGACATGACTTGGCGGAGCACTCCAAGACGTTCGTTCCTCGTACAGGCATCGCGCAATGGAGCCGTTCTTTCCGAAGAGACGCGCTGGGCCGACGACGACGGGATATTGCGCGTACGCATCATGCTTTCGGCGATCGAGCCCCTGCGGGTTCGTTTCGAGTGCCGCGAGTAGCCGTGGGGGATGAGCCGATGAAAGTTGCCTCGTGAGCAGCCGCCATACCGTTCCGATGCGCCGGCTCGCCTCGCTTATGACGGCGACACCGTCGCCGACCCACGTGCCGCCGCATCTCGTGGTCATGATCCTGATCTTCGTCGGCGCCGTCGTCATCGGCTATCTGCTGCTACCCGACGAGAACGAACGCATCGCCATGCTCGAGGGCGACGGACACGACCGTCAGGCGCTCGGCCTTCTCGAACAGCGCTTCGCATCGGGCGATCGTGGACAGAGAACCCTTTTTCAGATGCGAAACCTCTATGAAGAGAAGGGCGACATCGCCCGGGCAAGGCAAATGCTGGAGCTGCTCGCCGAGGCACGTCCGCGCGATGCCAACGTGCAACGCCATCTGGCCGAACTCTACCGGTCGACGCAAGACGAGCGAGCCTACACCGGTGCACTTGAAAAGCGCCTGGCGGCCCGCCCTTCGCAGCCTGTCTGCAAGGAGCTGATCGGCATCTATCGAGGCAAGGGTGATTTCGACGCGGAGCAGCGCACGCTCAGCTACTGCCGGTCAAAGGGGTATCGGCGCACCGACGACATCATCCGCCTCGCGCACCTGACCGCTGTCGACGGAAACACGATCGAAGCGGCCGCGCTGCTCAAGTCTGTCGACGATCGCCGCCACCTTCGCCGGGACACCGATCGCCTGATGCTGTTCGCAACGCTCGTCGAGGCTGACGATGCCGTGGATGCCAAGCGTCGAGCAGCTCGATGGTTCAAAGGCAGCAAGGACGACACGCTCGTGTTGCAGATGATCGACACGCTGGCTGGGAGCAAGCGCAACGAGTTGGCGGCCGAGCTGGCCGACGAGGTGGGACGCCCTGGCGATGCCATCACTCTCGCGATCGCCGAGCTGATGCTCGACAACGAAGACATCGATGCCGCGCGCATCTCCCTCGCCGAATGGCTGGGGCACGCCAAACTCGGCGACGGCGAACTCGCGCAGCGTTTCGTGCGGGCGGCTCTTGATGCTGAAGATCCACTCCTCGCCTACAAGGCGGCAAAGAGCAGCGGACTGGCGCGATTGCCCCAGTACGACCTCATCTCGCTGGCGGAAGCGTTGAGCGCCATCGATCGGCCCGACGAGTCTCGATCTGTGCGTGCCCTGATCGAGCCCGACGCGATAGCGGCAAATCTGCTCCTTGTTGCGGCGGTCGAGGTCGAACAGGGCAAGGCCGAGGCTGCCAGGCAACTTTTGTCGCGCGTTCAGGTCAAGGCCCTGGAGGACTGGAGGCTCGCCCTTTGGGCGCGCCTGATGGCTTCGACCGGGCGGCAAGAAACGGCCGAGAAAACCCTTCGCGACATCGCTGCGGAAGTCCGCGCCGACGACGGCGCATCCGAGTCCGCGACGGACCCCGCGGAGACCGCCGCCGGAACACCCAGGCTGAACGAACCGCCGCCGCTGAAATCGGCCGCGGCGCCTGCGGCTGTCGATCGGCAGGCTCACACGAAGCGACGCACCCCACGGCGGTCGATTGGCTCCCAAACGTATCAGCGCAAGCTCCTCAGGCGTCATCGAGGTCGGCTCCCACCGCGACGCTCGCGCTGGCGACGCCCGCCTACGACAATACCGGCTCCACCCACCGCATCGCAGACGCTGCAGCCGCCCGGAGTTATGTTCCCGGCACCTCGTTAGGGCCAGAGGTCCCCTTGGAGTGCTCGCTGGCGTTGCGTCCACACCTCGGGCTCGTCTAGGACATGCAGGAGCGGCTGATTGGCTGCTGGACAGGTGCCTTTCCCGTGCACGTATCCTAGGCTCCAGCGCGACACCGGAGACGCCATGACCGAGGCCGTCCAGTCGAGAGATACGGTCCGAGACGTCCCGCCGGGGCTTCCCGTTCTGCCGCCGCTTGCCGCGCTTCTCGAAATCGCCATTCTCGTCGTCTGTCCAGGGCTGCTCGATCTGTTCGTGGCCGGATTCCCGTCGCTCAACGACACGCAGCCTCATTTCTTCTGGTTACCGGTCCTCCTGCTGACCCTGCAGTACGGTTCGGCAAGCGGACTCCTTGCGGCAGGGGCCGCGATCGTATTCGCAAGCATCCTTGGTTGGCCCGAGCAGGAAATCGGGGAGAACCATTTCGCCTATCTGCTGCGTATCTGGCTGCAACCCGTTCTGTGGATTGCAGCCGCCGTCATCCTCGGCCAGTTGCGGCTCCGCCAGATCGAGCGCAAGCAATCGCTCGCGCAATCGGTCGAGCGCCTCACCGAGCAACGTGCGGCCTTGGCGGAACATGCCCAGCACCTCCGCGAGCGGTGCGATCGTCTCGAACGCGTCATCGCAACCCGGCACGACGCCGATGCCATGGCGCTGATGGCTGCCCTCGGGCGAACGCAAATGGCCAACCCGGAGCTTGCGGACGAGGCGCTGCGCAAAACCATCGCACTTGCCTTCGGCGATTGCCGGCTCTCCGTCCTGAGGCTCCGCGGCGACGAATTGCGTACCGTCTTCCGACACGGCGCCGCCACCGAGTTCGAGCCAGGGACAATTTCGCCGGAAAGCCCATTCTTCGAGGCCGTCGTCGGCCGACAGGCGGGCCTGAGTGTTCTCTCCCCCACAGCCGCACAAGCTCTCGATGGCCTGGGGCTGGCCGCGGTCCCCATCCTGAGCGGCGGCACCGTCGTCGGAGCGGTCATGCTCGAAGATTGCAGCCCCGATCTGCTGGACGCAGCAACGCTCGATCGCCTCGCTGCGATTGCTCTGACGGTCGGCAACCGGCCCCCCGGCGCATCGCTCCGCTCCGCAATTCCGCGCTCCGCGCCGCTCGGAGCGAGCACCGAGACGGTGCCCGCGGAGGGAGCCCGGGTCCTCAGCTGGCGCCGCATCCGTCGGCGGGCCGATCGCCCTGGCTCTGCCGCGAGCCGAGAAGGCAGAAGGGCCTGACGAGATGCCATCCTTGGAGGGTGCGAACGGTTCCGCGGTCAGCCAAAGGGGGGTGATGCCGCCAACAACACCGCGCGCGGCGCGTCCGGTGCCGCAACGGATCGTGTTGGTGATGCTCGCGTGCACGGAGGCGCTGGCTCTCGTCACCATCACCGGATACGGCCAGTCCCCTATCCTGCTCGCTGCGGCGCTGCATGCTGGCCTGCTGATGCTGACCGCGGCCTACGGTTCGCAGATCCGCCGGCGAGGCGACGACGTAACATTTGTTGCACTCGCGCTCATCAGTTCCGCGATTCTCGGTCCACTCGGTTTTCTCGGCGCAGCCATCCTCTCATGGCGACGAACGGAGCCTCAAATCGCGAGCCCGCTCGTCACCCAGTGGTACGAGCGCATAGCTCTTTCGACATCGGTCTCGCGCGAGGAGAGGCTATGCGAGGATGTCGCGGTCGGCCGCACGATCGACCTCGGCGGAGCACCGCCAAGATCATTCCCCGCCATCATGAGTGCGGGCTCACTCTTGGAACAGCAAGCCGTTCTAGGCCAAATCGCACGGAACTTCGACGCAAAGTATTTGCCGACGCTCAAGGTCGCTCTCGCGAGCCCAGAGCCAGTGGTCCGCGTCCAGGCAGCGGCCGTTGCATCGCACATCAGCCCCGCGATGGGTCGGCTTGTTCGCGATCGCGTCGACGCGGCGAGCCGCGCGCCATCCGATCCGCGCTCAGCCTTGGCGTTGCTCGACGACATTGCCTTGCTGCTGGATTCAGGCCTTCTCGACGCGGCGGAGAGCCGACAACTCGAAGCGCTCGGCCGCCGGCTCGGCGATACGGTCGTCACCGCCTTGGCGCGGGGCCCGATTGTTGTCGGCGATTGTTCGGATCCCGCTGTCGATGCTCGAATTCTGGGGCGCCTCGAGCACCTTCTCATCGAGAGGCGGCTATTTGCAGAGCTGAGGACGCAACGGACTGCGCTCCACCTGCGCCAACGCCATCCAAATACGCGTTTACGCCGGTTGATCGTGAGCGGGAATGAACGAGACGCGTCGGCAGCCGAGGCGGCGCCATGACCGGTCCGGTTTCCAGTCCAGCCCCCGAAACGGATATCTGCCTGATTGTCGAAGGTTGCTATCCCTACGTTCCGGGTGGCGTTTCCGCGTGGATCGATTGGCTTCTCAGGACACAGGCGCAGACGAGCTTCCAGGTAGTGGTGCTGTGGCCGAAGCCGACCGGGCAGCAACCCCGCTACGCGCTGCCGCCCAACGTGACGGCGCTGCATCACCTCTACCTGCAAGACTTCGGCGCAGAGCCCGTCAAGTCGTTGCGTCTGCCGCAAGGAATGGAGAACTTGGCGGAGGCCCTCGGTGCGCTCATTGCCGTCGGGGGGCGGCATAACCTGGCGCGAGTCAGCGATGCCCTCGGGCGGGCACAGAATAGCCTGTCGCTGCCGATACTGTTCAATTCGCCGGTTGCCTGGGACATTGCGCGCCGCAGCTATGAGCGCGAAATGCCGTACGGCTCTTTCCTCCACTATTTCTGGGCTTGGCGTGCTCTGCTCGGCGGGCTGCTCGCGGCCCTCGAATTCGCGATTCCGCCCGCCAAGGTCTATCACACGATCTCAACGGGATACGCCGGCGTGCTCGCCGCGCGCGCCGCGCTCGAGACCGGACGGCCGTCGCTGCTCACCGAGCATGGCATCTATACCAACGAGCGGCGCATCGAACTGCTGATGGCCGATTGGGTTGCCGATACGGTCGACAAGGGCCATGCCGTCGCCGACGCGCGCTTCGACCTTCGCGATATGTGGGTCCGTGCTTTCGAGGCTTATGCGCGAACCTGTTACGAATGCTGCACCGAGGTGATCACACTCTATGAGGACAACCAGCGGGCGCAGCGCCTGCTAGGGGCGTCTCCACGCCATCTTCGCGTCATCGCCAACGGCATCGACGTCGCGCGATTTGCCGGCTTGCACCAGGCCGGCGACAGCGATCGTCCGACAGTCGCCTTGATCGGGCGTGTCGTTCCCATCAAGGACGTCAAGACCTTCATCACCGCGATCGCGATCCTGCGCGCGCGCGTGCCTGAAATCTCGGCGCTGATCCTGGGGCCGACCGACGAGGATCCCGCGTATTTCGAGGAGTGCCGATCGTTGGTCGGCGACCTCGGGCTCGAAGGCATCATCAAGTTCACGGGTACCGTCGACGTCGTGCAGCACTTGTCACGCATCCATGTGGTCGCCCTCACGTCACTCAGTGAAAGCCAGCCCCTCGTCATCCTCGAAGCTGGAGCGGCCGGCGTTCCGTTCGTGGCCACCAACGTGGGCTCCTGCCGGGAAATCCTGGAGGGCCGCCCCGATGAAACGCCGTCCCTCGGCCCAGGCGGCATCATCACCGGTCTTGTCGCGCCGGCCGAAGTGGCAGACGCCTTGGCAACGTTGCTGCTCGATCCGGTGTTGCGCCGCCGCTACGGCGAGACGCTACGAGAGCGGGTTCGTCGAACGTATACGTCAAAGCGAGCGGCCGATGCCTATAGCGAACTCTATCGCCACCATATCGAGGCACCGCCGCGGGAGACGAGCAAAGGCGCCGCCTAGAGTCGTTCAGCGTTAGGCGGAATCGGGGGATTCCCAAATCAGTGGGGTTCTGATTCAAGATGTGTGCTGGAGGTTGGAGGCCAGCACACATGGCAAAGCCCTACTCCGCAGACCTGCGAG
>JBFWXN010000096.1:0-19168 GCA_050187415.1 Hyphomicrobiaceae bacterium
TCGAACAGCTCGAGTGTGGCGCCTTCGAATACTGCAGGCTCGGCGAACGCAGCATAGGCGAGACCTGCGATGTGGGCGCTGCGCGGCCCGACATCGACCAGCCGGCCGCGCTCCGCGCGGATCAGGCTGCCGCCCGCTATGCCGATGACGCGCACGTCGAGCGACGAAACGTACGTCTCGTGACCGCCGACACGCGCGTAGGCAACGGTCGGGCGTCCGTTCTTGATGGCGCCGATGTTGGTCGACGTGCCGCCGACTTCGAAATAGAGGCCGTCCGC
This sequence comes from Hyphomicrobiaceae bacterium, assembly GCA_050187415.1. GTDB lineage: Bacteria > Pseudomonadota > Alphaproteobacteria > Rhizobiales > Hyphomicrobiaceae. Next base: position 279 of record JBFWXN010000096.1, read on the forward strand.
GACCTTCAAGTGCATGAGGGCGCCGGCGACGCTGGCGGCGGGCCCGGACAGCATCGTCATTGCTGGGCGGTGGCGCATCTCCTTGATGTCCATGACGCCGCCGTCGCCGCGCATGACCATCAACGGCGCCCGGATGCCGGCTTCGCGCACGCTGGCCTCGGTCATGTCTGCAGTGGCGATCATGCGCGGCAGGATCGACGCGTTGATGACGGCCGTGCGAGTACGCGTCGTCAGGCCGTAAAGGCGCGTGATCTCGTGGCCGCACGTGGTCGGCAGGCCGACATCGGCACCGAGCGTGCGGACCAGTTCCTCGGTGCCCGTGTTGTCGACTCCGAAGGCGGCCGATGCGACCAGCACGCGCGCGCCCTCGGCCTCGAGCGCAGCGATCGCCTCCCCGACGACGCGGTTGTCGAGACAGTCCGAGACGAGAAAGCGATTGCTCGTCGTCAACCAGCGACCCGGCGCGAGTTCGATGGGCGCGATATGGGCCTGTGGTTCAGCCAGCGCCGCTGCCGCCTGGCCCGCCATGGCCAGCACCCCGACGGACGCGACATCGCCTTCGAGCAGCGCGTTGGTGGCCTGAGTCGTCGAGTGGGCCAGGAACACAACTTGGTCGGGCGAGACGTCCGACGTCTCGAGCACGGTTCGGAACACCTCGACAACGCCGGCCGCCACGCCGCGATCGTGGTCGTGCGTGGTGAGCACCGACGACCGCCCGACGATCTCGCGGGTTGCCGTGTCTATCAGGACTGCCTTGGTGAATGTGCCCCCGACGTCGATGCCGATGCGATAGGCGCGCTTAACGGTCATTGCGGCGGGCTCGAGTCGTCTGGGCGAAGACGGCATGCTGGTGCACGGGCGCGCGCAGGATCGGGTCGGAAAGTGTAGGGGGGGTCATGGCGGCTCCGCGGGGGGCTTGGCGGTGAATTTGGCGCGGGGAGACTAAGCAGAGTTCGCCGCCGAATGCGAGAGCAACGACGGATATAGTGTTGACTGCGGCGCGCAGGGGCGGCGATCAGGGAGTTTTGGAATCGTTCCACGTGGGCATTGCCGTAGGGCACGGCCATTGTGTAGAACATCCGCAGCCCAGCTCTATGTCTTCGCGGCCGGCACTCCCGGAGGAGCCCCATGGATAAGTTTACCACCCTGAAAGGCGTGGCAGCCCCTTTGAACATGATCAATGTCGACACAGACATGATCATTCCAAAGCAATACCTGAAGACGATCAAGCGAACGGGCCTCGGCAAGAACCTGTTTGCCGAGATGCGCTACGACGAGCAGGGCCGCGAGAAGGCAGACTTCGTGCTGAACAAGGGGCCGTATCGGGGCGCGACCATTCTCGTCTCCGGCCAGAACTTCGGTTGCGGCTCGAGCCGCGAACATGCTCCCTGGGCCTTGCTCGATTTCGGCATCCGCTGCGTGATTGCGCCGTCCTATGCCGACATCTTCTTCAACAACACGTTCAAGAATGGAATTTTGCCCGTGGTTCTGCCCGAGGCACGGGTCAACGAGCTCCTGCGCTTCCTGCTCGAGCTGCCGGGCGCCGAGATCACGGTCGATCTGCCGAACCAGACTGTGACCGGCCCCGATGGGAAGGTGGATGAGTTCGACATCGATCCTTTCCGCAAGCGCTGCCTGATCGATGGCCTCGACGATATCGGGCTCACGCTCGAGAAGGCGCCCGCGATCGCGACCTACGAACACCGCATCACCGCGGATCGCCCTTGGGTCTAGCGGCCGCGAGTGCATTAGCCTCGGACTGTACTTTGCAACGCCCCACCCGATCTCGCGGCGGGGCGTTGCCGCGTGCGGATCGCAGCGGCAGACTGGTCCCTCGATTTTCGCGGAGCAGGGGCCAGCGACAATGTCCGATTGGAACGGCAAGATCCATCTTGCGCAGTTTCTGACGCACGGACCGACCTTCCACTCGCTGGCCATGTGGCGGCATCCGAAGACGGTCGCCGCGGGTTGGGACTGGACCCGGCCGGCGCTCTGGCAGCACATCGCCAAGGTCTGCGAGCGCGGCCTCTTCGACATGGCCTTCTTCGCCGACCTGAATTATATCTCCGACACGTATCGTGGCACGCTCGAGCCCGCACTCGCCAATGCCGTGCAGGCGCCGGAGCACGATCCCATTCCCTTGCTGACGTACATGGCGGCCGCGACGACGCACATCGGTGTCGCCTCGACGTTCTCGACGAGCCAGCACCATCCCTTCTACGCCGCCCGACTGTGGGGCACGCTCGACCACCTGACCGCCGGCCGCGCGGGCTGGAACGTGGTCACCTCGATCAATCACAATCAGGATGCGAACTTCGGCGTCACCCGGCCAGACGCGGACCATCGCTACGATCGGGCGCACGAGTTCATGGAGGTCTGCCGCAAGCTTTGGCAGAGCTGGGAGCCCGGGTCAGTGCTGGCCGATCGCGGGACGCCGCGTTTTGCGGATGCATCGAAAGTGCATCGGATCGAGCACGAAGGCCGTTTTTTCAAGTCGCGGGGACCGCTGAATGTCATCCGCTCTCCGCATGGCGGGCCCGCCATCCTGCAAGCCGGCGTTTCGCCGAAAGGGCAGGATTTCGCGGCCAAGCATGCGGATGCGATCTTCGCCATCCAGCCGCGCGCCGAGAGTGCCCGGGCCTATCGCGACAGTATCCACGCCCATATGGACGAGATCGGGCGTGATCCGCGTCAGTGCAAGGTCCTATTTGGCATGCAACCTATTATCGGTGCGACCGAGTCCGAGGCCCGCGACAAACAGGCTGAGCACAATGCGCTCGTTCCGGTGGAGGGCGGCATGGCCATCCTCTCGGCCCATCTCGACTTCGACCTGTCGCAGTTGCCGCCTGGCACGCGGCTCGCCGAGCAGGGCGAGCCGCAGCTCCAGCGACTTCGGACGCGCTATTTTGCGACCGACGGCACGCCCATGACCATGGAAGAGATTGCGCAGCGGCATGGGCAGAGTGTCGGGCTGCCGCAGTTCGTCGGCACCCCGCGCAGCATTGCTGACCAGATGGAAGCCTATATTTCGCACGTCGGAGGTGACGGCTTCATGATCTCGCCGATCGATTGTCCCGGCGCGATCGAGGACTTCGTCGCGAGCATTGTTCCGGAGCTTCAACGTCGCGGCCAAATGCGAACCGCCTACGCGGGGACGACGCTGAAAGCACACCTCGCCCAATTCGACAAAGGCCGCTAACGTTCCAGGCGTCGGCCACGAATAGGGTCCGCAGAGACCATGGCGCCGGCGGCCACTCGGAGGAAACCAATGACGTTACTGCGTTCGTTAGTTGTTGCCTTTGCTACATTTGGTGTTGGGGCGGCGCCTGCCTTCGCACAGAAAAGCGGCGGCACTTTACAGGTCTACATCAGTGCCAATCCATCGAGCATGTCGATCCTCGAGGAGGTCAGCTTCACCACCGTCATGGCGGCGGGCGGCGTGTTCAGCGGTCTCGTGGTGTTCGATCCCACGAAACCGATCGGTTCACTCGATACGGTCATTCCGGAGCTCGCGAAAAGCTGGTCCTGGGACGAAACGAACACGAAACTCACCTTCAAGCTCAACGAGGGCGTCAATTGGCATGACGGCAAGCCGTTCACGGCGAAAGACGTGAAGTGCACGCTCGACTGGATCACGGGCAAGGTGACGGGATACTTCCGCAAGAACCCGCGCCGCATCTGGTACACGAACGTCAAGGACGTGACGGTCGACAACGACCATCAGGCGACCTTTCACCTGAACCGGCCTCAGCCCTCCGTTCTCGCTCTGCTCGCGTCGGGCTTCGGCGTCATCTACCCGTGTCACGTCGCGGCCAAGGACCAGCGGACCAATCCGGTCGGGACGGGCCCCTTCAAGTTCGTCGAGTTCAAGAGCAACGAGCGCGTCCGGGTGGTGAAGAACCCGGACTACTGGAGGAAGGGCCTGCCCTATCTCGACGGCGTCGACTACACGATCGTCGGCAACCGCTCGACGCGGGTGCTGGGGCTGATCGCGGGCAAGTTCGATCTCACCACGACCGGCGACATCACCGTGCCGATCATGAAGGACATCGCCAGCCAGGCGCCGCAGATCGCCTGCACGTTGGGACCGACCAATGTCTCGGTCAACGTTCTGATCAACGACAAGCGTCCTCCGTTCGACAATGTGAAGTTGCGCAAGGCCGTGTCGCTCGCCGTGGATCGCCAGGGCATGCTCACCATCACCTCCCACGGGGCGGCGTCCGTATCGGGTGTCATGATGGCACCACCCGAGGGTATCTGGGGCATGCCGCAGGAGGTCATCTCCAAGTTGCCGGGCTACGGCGGCACGCTCGAAGAACGTCGGGCGCAGGCGCGCAAGTTGATGGAAGAGCTCGGCTACGGCCCCGACAACAAGCTCAAGATCAAGGTCTCGACGCGCGATCTGGCGTCCTACAAGGACCCGGCCGTGATCATGGTCGATCAACTCAACCAGGTGCATTTCCAAGCCGAGCTGGAGATCATCGAATCGACCGTATGGTTTGGGCGCGCCGCACGCCAGGACTATGCCGTCGCGCTGAACTTGACGGGCTCGAGCGTCGACGATCCCGATGCGACGCTGGTCGAGAGTTACGCCTGCGGGTCGGAGTACAACTATTCGAAGTACTGCAATCCGAAGCTCGACAAGATGCTCGCCGATCAATCTGCCGAGCGCGACTTCGAAAAGCGCAAGGAGATGGTGTGGGAGATCGAGCGTTTTCTGGCCGAGGAGAACGTGCGGCCGGTGCTCTATCACGGGCGCACGGCACAGTGCTGGCAGCCCTACGTGAAAGGGCGCGTGCGGGCCGCCAACAGCATCTACTCGAACTGGCGTCACGAGCAGGTGTGGCTCGATAAGTAGCCGCCGCGATCAGAGGGCGCTCGTGCTGACGCGCCCTCTGACGTCTATCTGCCGTCTGAGCTCGGGCGCGCCAGGCGGCCGGGCTCAATGCCCGTCGCGCAGCTTGCCGAGCGTCGTCTCGAGCGCGCGCTTCATTTTGTCGGCCGCCCCCTTGATCGCCTGCTCGACGGTCTCGGCGCTGTGGCTCACGGCTTGGGGCTTTCTCCCTTCGAGGCGCGCCTCGATCATGCAGCGCTTGTCGTCGGCCCCGCCCTTGCCCGCATTTTCATCGGTGAGATGCAGCTCGATCCGCGTGATGCGCGAGGCGAACGGGCTGAGCGCCGAACCGACCACGCGTTCCACATGCGCGGCCAAATCGCCGCCGTGAATGTGGTTGTCGGTGCTGATCTCGATGTGCATCTCGTGCTCCTCTGATGTTGTGCTGGCCGAAGCCTCGGCTGCGTCAGGCGACGGATCCGGCTGGCCGTCGGCATCGATCGGATGACGCAGACGACACATTCCATGGTCGCTGATGCCGAAGGCCCGGTAGGGCGTCCGTCCTGCGCGCCGGTCGACTCTCGGCGACGGCCGCTTCTTCGGAAGATGGTGCTTCGATCCCGCAGTTGCCACATGGAAGAACGCCGTTCGCGGTCGGAACGTTCGCTGGCGCCCGGGGAGCTGCGTGGGACCTTGCTCAGCCCAGCCGCAAAGCTCTGCGCAAGAACGCGAGTTCGGCCTGCGCGATTTTGATGATGGTGGAAGATTGCCGGAAACCGTGGCCTTCGCCTTCGAATTCGTAGAGCTCGGTCAGCACGCCGCGCTGCTTCAGCCTCGTGTGGATCAGGCGCGATTGATCTGGCGGCACGACTTTGTCGTCGAGGCCCTGAAACAGAACCAGCGGAGCCGTCATTCCAGAGGCCAGCGTCACGGGGGAGCGTGCAGCGCACACTTTCTGCCAGTTGCGCGGTGTGGTGCCGAGCAGGCGATGCAGATAGCCTGCTTCGAACTTGTGGGTCGAACCCATCAGCAGCGACAGGTCGGAGATGCCGTAGTGACTTGAGCCGGCCGCAAAAACACGACTCGTGGCGAGGGCCATCAGCACCGTGTAGCCGCCGGCGCTGCCGCCCGCGATCGCAATGCGACCCGGATCGGCGAGGCCTTCCGCGGCCAGGAACTTTCCGCCCGCTGCGCAGTCCGCCACATCGGCGATGCCCCACTGGCCGTCGAGCCGTTCTCGATAGGCGCGGCCGTAGCCGGTCGATCCGGCGTAATCGACGTCGAGCACCGCGAAGCCACGGCTCGTGAAGTACTGCACCCGTAGCGACAGGCCGCGCCCGGCCTGAGCCGTCGGGCCGCCATGTGCGAGTACGAGCGCGGGTGGCATTGCCCCGCGAGACCCGCGATGGCTGCCGCTCGCCGGTGGATAGTACTGCGCGAACGTCATCTTGCGGTCGCCGCCGCGGAACGAAACGGTGCGTCCAACGGAGACGCCGGACGGATCGAGGGCGAGATCCGTTGCGGCGCGGAGCACAGTTGGCGGTTTCCCAGGCTTGGCGATCGCCACCAGGGCCGAGGGTGCCTTCGGGCGTCCAATCCCGGTCACAAGTCCGCCCCGATAGGCCGCGAGGGCACCGATCGAAGCGGCTGCAACAGGTCGGATTTCGACCGCCGGCCGGCGCGCCGACAGCTCCGTGACCGTCACCAGAGCCGGTCGTCCGCCCACGTCCGTGCTGGCGACAAGGCGATCCGGCCCGGTCGCGACGAACGAGCGCGGCCCGAGGTTCCACATGGGCAGGCCAAGCTCGGCCTTCAATCGGGTGAGAGCGCGCGTCTCTTCCCCATCCCAGAGCATGATATTGCCGAACCCCGTTTCGTCCGACAGGAACAGCAGGCGACGGTCGTCGAGCCATTCCGGTTGCATCGCGGCGACGCCCTTGCCGCCGGCAACGCGCTGGGCGCGACCCGTCGTGCCATCGCCGCGGACCGGCGCGACATGGAGGGCGGCTTGATCCCACGGCATGTCGGGCAGATCCCAACCGAGGTACGCGAGGCGGGAGCCGTCGGGCGAGAGGCGAGGGAAGGCATAGAAGTCGCGACCCGTGACGAGATCCGAGACGGTGCCGCAACCGTCCCCATCGAGCGCGATCGTAACGAGCAGGTTCTGCGGGTGTGCGTGTCCGGCCCGTGGGTCATGACGCTCGGCCACGGCAATTAGTCGCCCGCGCACCGCATCGAGCACCATGTCGGCGAAGCGAAGGTCCGGGGCCTTGGTGACCCGCTCCGGCTTTCCATCGGCGGAGAGACGCCAGACGTCCTGGTCGTCGGCATTGACGAAGTGCACGACGCCATCGGCTACCATGAACTCGGCGCCGCCGTATTCGTGTACCTTCGAGCGCGCGGAAAAGGGTGGGGGCAGTACGTCCGTCGGCGCCCTGTCGACGCCCGGCCGCATCCGCACGATGACCTGCCGGCCCTTATCCTCGGGGCGTCCTTCCGACCAGTAGACGAACGGGCCATCGCCCTGGACGTGACCGAAGCGGCGGGCGCCGCGCGTCAGATCGCGCGGCTTGATCGGAGACGGCCAGAGGCCGAACGGGGCTGTGGTTTTTGATGGCATGAGGCCAGACTAACAGCGTTGCCTGTCGATGCCACCCGCGGATCGGGTGCTCAGGGCCAAGCCAGCCGGTGGCTAGCGTCAGGAGCCGGCGACATATCGGCCGAGCTTATCCAGCGTCTCGAGGCCGAACTCTACGGCGCCGAAAGACACGGTGGCGTCGCGCTGCTCCTTGGTCGGATGAAGCTGGCGCAGCGTCGCCACCGTCTTGCCGTCCTGCTGCTCGTCCAGGGTGACGGTCACGCGAAACCGCTCGGGCGCGCCGTCCCGGTCGGGACCGTGGTCGAAGACGAGCCGAAGCGGCGCGGCGACCTCGAGATAGCTGATCCTATTGTCGTGTCGGGCGCCGTCCGGCCCCACGAGAACGAACCTCCAAGCCCCACCCGGACGAATGTCTGCCGCCAGTGTCTCGATGGTGAACCCGTCCGGGCAGAACCAGCGGTCCAGATGATGCGCGCCGGCCCAAGCCTCGAACACTCTCTCGCGGCGCGCGTCGAGCACGCTCGCAAGCACGATTTCCCGCTCGAGAGACCAGGTCTCCAGCGCTGCCTCCGTCGTCATGGTCGTGACCTCCGCCATCACTGCGCACGTGCAGCATCGACCCGAATTATGGCCGCCGGACATGCAGTTGCCAGCTCATTGGCCATAGTCTTCGCTGCACCGCAAATTTCCGTTTGCAGTCAGTGATAGGTCAGTTATGCTGTCCTTTAAGTGGTTCGCTGCCGAAGCCACGCCCCGATCCTGGTGCTATGATCTGGTAGTGCCGCATCGTGCGGGTGGCAGATTCCACGATTAGAGGGAAGATAACGGGTACGGCTCGCAGGGAACCGTTCGCGCCTCTCCGTCGGCTGTCCGATCAGGCAGACAGTCGCCCCGGGAGATGTTGCCGGTCCAGATCGCTGCGTGTCTGCGCGTTCCATGAAGTGTGCGCCGCCGATAAGCACCGAGCTGTCCAATCGGGACAGCCAGGTTCGACTAACGGCGCGCGGGCCAGAGCAAGGATCGGTTGGTCCCTGAGGATATAGCCATGGCTGAGACGACATCGAACACTCTTCGGATCCCAGGCAACGGCGCATATGGTGCCTACACGGCGCCGGAGAAAGCGGGCCTGTTCCACCGAAAGCGTGAGCACGATGCGTGCGGCGTCGGCTTCATCGTGGATATGAAGGGGCGCGCCTCCCATGCCATCGTCGAGGATGCGCTCGCCATTCTCGAAAACCTGGAGCACCGCGGTGCGGTGGGTGCCGATCCGACATCCGGCGACGGCGCCGGCATCCTTCTTCAGATTCCGCACGCCTTCCTTCACGACGAGTGCGCCAAGCTCGGCATTTCGCTGCCGGCGCCCGGCGACTACGCCGTCGGCCACATCTTCATGCCTCAGGACGATCGCCTGCGCGCCCACTGTGCGGGCGTGTGGGGGCGCATCGTGCGCCAGGAAGGCCTCGAGTTCCTGGGGTTTCGCGAGGTCCCCGTCGACGGTAGCTCGCTGTCGGAGATGGTCCGTTCGACCGAGCCGCGCCACGTTCAGATCTTCATTCGCCGGCCCGCGGGCGTGCACGACGAGGACGAGTTCGAGCGCCGGCTCTATCTTGTGCGCAAGGTCGTGTCGGAGGCTGTCTACAATGCCTATAAGGGCCGCGACATCGGTCACTATTGCGTGTCGCTCTCGTCCCGGACGCTGGTCTACAAGGGGATGTTCCTGTCGTACCAGGTGAAGGCTTATTATAGCGACCTGTCCGACCCGCGCGTCGCGTCTGCGCTGGCACTCGTCCATCAGCGGTTCTCGACCAACACCTTCCCGTCGTGGAAGCTCGCGCATCCCTACCGGATGGTGGCGCACAACGGCGAGATCAACACGCTGCGCGGGAACGTGAACTGGATGGCTGCCCGGCAGGCATCCGTCGCATCGCCCTTATACGGGGCGAATATTTCGAAGCTCTGGCCTATTTCTTATGAGGGTCAGTCGGACACGGCCTGCTTCGACAACGGTCTCGAGTTTCTGGTGCGTGGCGGCTACAGCCTTGCCCACGCGGCGATGATGATGATCCCCGAGGCCTGGGCGGGGCACGATTCCATGGATCAGGCCCGGCGCGCGTTCTACGAGTACCACGCCTGCCTGATGGAGCCGTGGGACGGCCCGGCCGCCATGGCATTCACCGATGGCCGGCAGATCGGCGCCACGCTCGACAGGAACGGGCTGCGGCCTGCGCGATACCTGGTGACCAAGGACGACCGGGTGATCATGTCCTCGGAATCCGGCGTGCTTCCGATCGCGGAGGATCGGATCGCCAAGAAGTGGCGCCTCCAGCCCGGCAAGATGCTGCTCATCGACCTCGAGCAGGGCCGCATCATTTCGGACGACGAGTTGAAGAAGGATCTGGCTGCCAAGCACCCCTATGAGACCTGGCTGAAGCAGACCCAGATCCAGGTCGGCGATCTGCCGCTCTCGAAGCCGGTCGACAAGAAGTCGACCAACGTGGCGCTGATCGATCTGCAGCAGGCCTTCGGCTACACACAGGAGAGCCTCAAGTTTCTGATGAGCCCGATGGTGCAGTCGGGCCAGGAGGCGGTCGGCTCGATGGGAACCGACACGCCCGTGTCGGTGCTGTCCTCGAAGCCAAAGCTTCTGCACACGTATTTCAAGCAGAACTTCGCCCAGGTGACGAACCCTCCGATCGACTCGACCCGCGAGGAACTCGTCATGAGTCTCGTGTCGTTCATCGGACCCCGGCCCAATATTCTCGACCTCGAGGGCACCTCCAAGGTGAAGCGGCTCGAGGTCTATCAGCCGATCCTCACCAACGAGGACCTCGAGCGCGTCCGCCAGATCGGGCAGGTGAAGGACAACCACTTCGCCTCGGTCACGATCGACATCACGTATCCTGTGGAGCGCGGCGCCGGCGGCATGAGCTGGGCACTCGACGTCGTCTGTGCCGAGGCCGAGGAGGCCGTCAGGTCGCGCGACTACAACATCATCATCCTGTCCGATCGCCAGATGGGACCCGATCGGGTGCCGATCCCGTCGCTGCTCGCGACGAGTGCCGTCCATCACCACTTGATCAAGCAGGGCCTGCGCACATCCGTCGGTCTCGTGGTCGAGACGGGCGAAGCGCACGAGGTGCACCAGTTCGCAACGCTTGCCGGCTACGGCGCCGAGGCGATCAACCCGTACCTCGCCTTCGAGACGATCGGGCAGCTTCTGCCGGATCTCGACGAGGAAATCGACCTCAAGGAGGCGACGAAGCGCTATATCAAGGCGATCGACAAGGGCCTGCTCAAGGTCATGTCCAAGATGGGCATCTCGACTTACCAGAGCTATTGCGGCGGCCAGATTTTCGACGCGGTCGGCCTCAAGTCTTCGTTCGTGAAGCGCTACTTCACGGGGACGCATACCCAGGTCGAGGGCGTTGGATTGCGCCAGATCGCCCGCGAGACGTTCGAGCGCCACCGCCAGGCATTCGCCGATGTGCCGCAGCTCGACGGCATGCTCGATGTCGGCGGCGAGTACGCGTTCCGACTGCGCGGCGAAGCGCACATGTGGCGGCCGAGCGTCGTCGCAGACCTTCAGCACGCCGTGCGCACGACCGATACCGCCGACGCGAAGGCGGGCAGGATTCCCGCGAAGTGGCGCGACTATGCCCGGCAGATCAACGATCAGTCGGAGCAACTGATGACGCTGCGCGGTCTCTTCCGCATCAAGTCGGCTGAGGAGATGCGCAGGAAGCCCGTTCCAATCGCCGAGGTCGAGGCTGCAACCGAGATCGTGAAGCGGTTCTCCACCGGCGCCATGAGCTTCGGCTCGATCAGCCGCGAGGCTCACACGACGCTCGCCATCGCCATGAACCGGATCGGAGGCAAGTCGAATACCGGCGAGGGTGGCGAGGAGGCCGATCGCTTCAAGCCGCTTTCGAATGGCGACAGCATGCGCTCGGCAATCAAGCAGGTGGCGTCCGGCCGCTTTGGCGTGACGACGGAGTATCTGGTCAATTCCGATGTGATGCAGATCAAGATGGCGCAGGGTGCCAAGCCCGGCGAGGGCGGCCAGCTTCCGGGACATAAGGTGGACCTGACCATCGCCAAGGTGCGCCATTCGACGCCGGGCGTCGGGCTCATCTCTCCGCCGCCTCACCACGACATCTATTCCATCGAGGATCTCGCCCAGCTCATTTTCGACCTGAAGAACGTCAATCCGGCAGCAGACGTGTCGGTCAAGCTTGTCTCCGAGGTCGGTGTCGGCACCGTAGCGGCGGGCGTCGCGAAGGCGCGTGCCGATCACGTCACCATCGCCGGCTACGAAGGCGGCACGGGGGCCTCACCCCTGACGTCGATCAAGCATGCGGGCAGCCCGTGGGAGATCGGTCTCGCCGAGACGCACCAGACGCTGGTGTACAACCGGCTGCGCGGGCGCATTGCAGTGCAGGCAGACGGCGGCTTCCGCACCGGCCGCGACGTCGTTATCGGCGCGCTGCTCGGGGCGGACGAGTTCGGCTTTGCCACCGCGCCGTTGATCGCGGCAGGCTGCATCATGATGCGCAAATGCCATCTCAACACCTGCCCGGTCGGCGTTGCGACGCAGGACCCCGTGCTGCGCGCGCGCTTCAAAGGGCAGCCGGAACACGTGATCAACTTCTTCTTCTTCATCGCCGAGGAAGTGCGCGAGCTGATGGCCGAGATGGGCGTGCGCCGGTTCTCGGAACTCGTCGGTCAGTCCGATTGCCTCGACAAGTCGCAGGCGATCGGCCACTGGAAGGCGCGCGGCCTCGATTTCGAGAACCTGTTCCACAAGCCCGATGTGCCGGCCGACGTCGCAATCTATCACTGCGAACGGCAGGACCACGGCCTCGACAAAGTGCTCGACAACAAGCTGATCGAGCTCGCACGGACGGCCATCGACGAACGCAAGCCGGTCAAGGCCGAGGTCTCGATCACGAACCGTGATCGCGCGGCGGGCGCCATGTTGTCGGGCGTGATTGCCAAGGCGCACGGTCTCGCGGGATTGCCGGAGGATACCGTCTGGCTCACGTTGAACGGCATCGCCGGACAGAGTTTCGGCGCCTGGCTGGCGCACGGCGTCACGCTCGATCTGGTCGGTGAAGGCAACGACTACGTGGGCAAGGGTCTCTCCGGCGGCAAGATCATCGTCCGGCCGGACCCGAAGTCGGGGATCGTGCCCGAGGAGAGCATGATCGTCGGCAACACGGTGCTCTATGGAGCGATCAGCGGTGAATGCTACTTCCGCGGGATCGCCGGCGAGCGCTTCGCGGTGAGGAACTCGGGCGCCATTGCCGTCGTCGAAGGCACCGGCGACCATGGCTGCGAATACATGACGGGCGGCGTGGTGGTGGTGCTCGGCGAGACGGGGCGCAATTTCGCGGCCGGCATGTCGGGCGGCATCGCCTACGTTCTCGACGAGGACGGAACGTTCGAGCAGAAATGCAATCTCGCGATGATCGATCTCGAGCCCGTGGCTGCCGAGGAGGGCGTGCTGGCCAACCAGCCGTTCGCCAGCGATCTGGCGAGCCACGGCCTGGTCGACGTGATGCGGGACATGACCAGCCAGGATGCCGAGCGTCTTCACCGCCTCGTCACCCGGCACGCCCACTACACGAATTCCGAGCGAGCGAAGACGATCCTCGCCGATTGGAAGGCGTGGCTGCCGAAGTTCCGCAAGGTGATGCCGGTCGAATATCGCCGCGCGCTCGCCGAGATGGCGAAGCATCAGGCGGCACTCGGCACCGGCCTCGAACGCATCGAGATCGGCGTGCCGCCGCAGGCAGGCGAGCCGAAAGCCAACGGCAAAGCCACCGCCGCGGAATAGCGGGCACGATCAGGCGGGCTGCGTTCGGCGCGACCCGCCTTTGCCGAACCTAGAATGCAATGTGCCGGATCGGAGCACGCCCGATCCAGGCAATGTCGACGAGGCGCCACGAACGATGGGCAAGGTCACAGGATTTCTCGAGCACGATCGCAACGACCGCGGCTATCGGCCGGTCGAAGAGCGCATCACGCACTACCGCGAATTTGTCGTGCCGCTGCCGGAAAAGGACGTTCGCACGCAGGCCGCGCGCTGCATGGATTGCGGCATCCCTTATTGCCACAATGGCTGTCCGGTAAATAACCAGATCCCGGATTGGAACGACCTCGTCTATCGGGACCACTGGCGCCAGGCGCTCGTCAATCTGCATTCGACCAACAATTTCCCGGAGTTTACGGGCCGCGTCTGCCCGGCTCCGTGCGAGGCAGCCTGCACGCTCAATCTCGAAGACAAGCCCGTTACCATCAAGAGCATCGAGTGCGCCATCGTCGACAGGGGATTCGCCGAAGGTTGGGTGAGGCCGCAGCCGCCGGAGTCGAGGACCGGCAAGAAGGTCGCGATCGTCGGGTCGGGCCCTGCCGGCCTCGCAGCCGCCCAGCAACTCGCGCGCGCCGGCCATGATGTGCACGTCTACGAGAAAAACGCCGAGCCCGGCGGCCTGCTGCGCTATGGCATTCCCGATTTCAAGCTGGAGAAGACTGTCGTTGCGCGGCGCGCGGAGCAGCTGAAGGCGGAAGGCGTGACCTTCCATCTCAACGCTCATGTCGGCAAGGACGTGTCGGCCTACGAGATCGAGGATAACCATGACGCCGTGCTGTTGACGGGCGGCTCGGAGCGGCCGTTCGACTTCTTCGCCGAGGCACCCGGCCGCGATCTTGATGGTCTGCACTTCGCGATGGACTTCCTGCCGCAGCAGAACCGGCGGGTCTCATCGGAGCCGATCGGCGCGCACGTGAAGGAAATCTCGGCCAAGGACAAGCATGTCATCGTGATCGGTGGCGGCGATACGGGTTCGGACTGCATCGGCACGTCGATCCGTCAGGGGGCCAAGTCGGTCACGCAGCTCGAGATCATGCCGCGCCCACCGGAGAAAGAGGCGAAGCTCGTGACGTGGCCGAACTGGCCGCTCAAGCTGCGCATCTCGTCGAGCCAGGCCGAAGGCGCGACGACCGAGTATTCGATCTCGACGACGGGCTTTGCCGGCGAGAACGGCAAGGTGACGAAGCTGCTCTATACGCGCGTCGGCCCGGACTTGAAGCCGGTTGCCGGCAGCGAGGGCACATTGCCCGCCGACTTGGTGCTCTTCGCGATGGGCTTCTCGGGCCCGATCGAGTCCGACGTCGTCAAGCAATTCGAGCTTCAGATTGTGCCGCGCGGCCGGTTCAAGGGGCTGGACGCGACCGAGCGCGACTATCGCATCAAGGGTAAGGCCAATCTTTTTGCGGCGGGCGATATTCGGCGCGGGCAGAGCCTGGTCGTCTGGGCCATCCGCGAAGGGCGCCAGGCGGCGGCGTCGATCGACAAGTTCCTGATGGGCCGCACCGACCTGCCGCGCTAGGCTGGAACGCGTCGTCAGCCTTTGTGCTTTTCGAGGTAGGCCCTTGCCTTGCCGGCGTCGAGCAGAGGGTAGACCTCGAACGTCGCAGGGACGATTTCCGCCCACTCGTTCATGATGCGGTGCAAAGTCTCGTTGTCGGGAACGTCGAACAGCGCAATCGCGCCGCGGCCCGTGCGCGCCCAGACCTCCTTGCACAGCCCGTCATTCTGCAACGGCGACAGCCACTCCCAATAGGCTTTGCGCTTGGTCGTCATGGTCGAGGGAGGCTCGGGCCGAGGAGTCGAGATCACCATGAAAAGCATCGCATCTACTCCTTCGCGCTGAGCCGTGCAGCCGGCTTGAATTGGTCCTCGAGGCGGTTGGCATGACGGTGCAGCAGGCGCCATTCGCCATTCTCCAGGCGGAAAATGTGCGTGACGCGGTTGGACCACCGCGTTGCGCCGGCCATGCCATCCATGGCGTTCATGGTGAACGTCTCGACCTCGGTCGTGTAGAAGAGGCCGGGAGCTTCGACGCGCGTCACGTCTTCATAGCTGACGGTGCCGCCGCGGAACTGTTGTCCTGCCCAGTCCCAGCGCGCTGCAACGGCGTCCCAGCCCTTCTCCCAGCCGCCCCATCCATAGAAACTGGTCGCCTCGGCGGTGTGCGAGTAGAGCGCCTTGATGGCGCGAATGTCGCCGTTGGCGACATCGGCCATGGCGGCGCGCAGGCGGGCAACAGCGGTTTCGACGGATGGATTGACGGGTTCAGACATGAGCACGGCCCCTTTCGGCGATGCGGTATTCAACAGGCGTGGACGCGCGTTGTCACCTGCCGGCGGCATGCTGCTCACCATAGCCGCCGCGACCGCTCGACCTATCGTCTGCGACCGGGCTATCTGCCATGCCATTCATCTGTCTCAATCCGGCCCGCGGGAGAATTATCGATGACGCGTCTGGCCCGTTCCATCGATCGGCTCACTCGGGCCTATGACGTCGTCGTCGTGGGCTCGGGCTACGGCGGCGGCGTTGCGGCGTCGCGGCTGGCGCGCGCGGGCAAGCGCGTCTGCGTCCTGGAGCGTGGCCGCGAATTCCTGACCGGCGAGTTCCCGGCCCGCTTCCCGGAGATGCGCGGCGAGATGCAGGTCACCGGTCGGCGCATGAACTTCGGCAAGTCGACTGCGCTCTTCGACGTCCGGCTCGGCGAGGACATGCACGTGCTCGTGGCATGTGGGCTGGGCGGCGGTTCTCTCGTCAACGCCGGAGTGGCACTGAGGCCCGACGCCCGCGTGTTCCGCGATTCCGCATGGCCCGGCCAGATCGTGCAGGACGGCCTGCTGGACGAGGGCTATGCCCGAGCCGCACGATGGTTGCGTCCCGCAAATCACGCGCGCGCCGCCGAGATGACCAAGTTCCGGGCGTTGGAGGCCGCCAACGCGGCTCTCGGCGGCGTCATGGTCAACCCGCCCGTCGTGGTCAGCTTCGAGCCGGGCGTCAACGCGGCGGGCATCGCTCAGCCCGCCTGCACTTTGTGCGGCGATTGCTGCGGCGGGTGCAATGTCGGGGCCAAGAACACGGTCGCGCTCACGTATCTGCCGGACGCCGTGCGGCACGGTGCGGAAATCTTTACCGAGACGCGCGTCAGTCATGTCGAAAGGCAGGCAGGCGGCTCGTGGCGCATCGTCGCCGAGCGGCTGAGCGGTAAAACCAAGGACGACCCGGCCGAAATCGCCATCGAGGCCCCGATCGTGGTGCTCGCTGCCGGCACCCTCGGCTCGACCGAGATCCTGCTCCGTTCGCGAGAGAAGGGACTTGCGCTTTCAGATCGCCTCGGCGAGCGCTTCTCGGCCAATGGCGACATCATTGCCTTCGGCTACGGTGCCAAGCTGCCGGTCAACGCCATCGGCGTCGGCCACCCATCGAAGATCGACGGGCATGAGGTCGGTGCCGCAGTGAGCGGACAACTCGACATCTCGGACGAGGACGAGCTCGCCAACCAGATGCACATTCAGGAAGGCGCGCTGCCGTCGGCCCTGGCGCCCGTGCTCCCGGTCATGTTCGTGCCCAACGGACGGCTGCTCGGTGCCTTGTCGGCGTTGGTCAATGGCGTCTACAAGGGGCCGCTCGCCAGCCTGCAGACGTTCTTCGCCGTCTCCCACGACAGCGCCGCAGGTCGCTTCGCCCTGCACGACGGACGCCTGGCGTTGTCGTGGCCTGGAGCGCGCGACGAGCCGGTCTATCGCCGGCTGGACCATGCGCTCTCGACCCTCGTCGGCGAGGCGGGGGGCGCCTACGTGAAGAACCCGCTGGCGGGGAGTGTCATGGGGCATCAACCGGCGACAGCGCATCCGCTCGGAGGCGCGGGCATGGGACGCGAACGCGCCGATGGCGTCGTCGATCACAAGGGCCGGGTCTTCGATGGGCGGTCCGGCGCGGGCACCACCAGCGTTCACGAAGGGCTCTACGTCCTCGACGGCGCCACCATTCCGCGCTCGCTCGGTGCCAATCCGTTGCTCACGATCACCGCGCTGGCCGAGCGTGCGATGATTCACATGGGCCGCGACCTGGGCCTGACGTTCGACGACGTGCCGCGCTGGAATGGTCCGCCGATGACGCCCGCAAGGCCCATCGGCTGAGGTCCCGGCGATCGCGATCGGGAATGCACGAGGCTCATGCGAGGAATGCCCTGAGCAGCGCAATCACCTTTTCCGGCTGTTCCTGCTGAACCCAGTGGCCGGCGCCGTCCACCTGATGCACACCCGTCATCTTCGAGAACGCCCGCGTCTGCATCGTCTCCAGCGCGCCCGGCACCTGATGAATACCCCAATCGCTCTTGCCGGCGATGAACAACGACGGCACGTCGATCACCTTGCCCGAGAAAAGCGACAGCTCGGCATTGAGATGGGGTTCGTACCGGGCGCGATACCAGTTGAGGCCGCCCTGGAAGCCGGTTCGTCCGTACTCTTCCGCGTAGATCGCCATCTCGGCCGGTGAGAGCCAGGTATTGGCTGCAACCGCTGCGGCACTCGGCATATGAGGGCGGACGGTCTCGGCCATGGTCTCGGCGCGGTCCATGACATAGTAGGTCGGCATTTCGGCGAGACAGGCAGCGGACCACTCCTTGAGCGGATGGGGCTTGTTGCCGGCCCAATCGGCGCTCTTGTGATGGAAGTAGGCGCGCAGAAAAGCGCCGACGCCTTCGTCACACCGCCACATGTCGTCGTTGGCCTCGCGCGTGGTGTAATAGCGTTGATAGTGCTTCCTCGGGCGCGGGAGCTTGCCGAGAGCTTCGTCGATGTCGAGACCTGCGCGGTCGAGACCCGCGACATGGGCGTCTCCAATCGCCGTGCCGAACGGCAACGACGGCGGCCCGCCGAACGGAGCGCTCATGATTGCGCAGCGCTCGAACATGTCAGGCCGCGTCAGCGCGCACCACGAGGTGACGGCGGCGCCGAAGTCGTGGCCGATCACGGCGGCGACCTTGCGGTAGCCCAGCGCCAGCGACAGCGCGACGGCATCGCGCGCCAGACTGAGCATGTAGAACGGCCGCAGGTCCTGATCGTAGGCGTTGTCGGAGCCCGAGGTGCGGCCATAGCCGCGCTGATCGGGCGCGACGACGTGAAATCCCGCTTCGGCAAGCGGCGCCATCACCTTTCGCCATGAGTAGGCCAACTCCGGAAACCCGTGCAGCAGCAGAAGGAGCGGCCGCCCTTTGCTCTCGTAGCCGGCTTCGAGCACGTGCATCCTGAGGCCATTGACGCCATCGACGAAGCGGGCTCGGACGCCAGGGCCAAGATGTTTGCTGTCGAGTTCCGGGAGTGCCGGCATCTGCTCGCTCCAGTATTCAAGAGAAACGGTAGCGCGGACTTGCTCCGCGTCGTTGCGGTCCGTCGCGTCCGGGAGCATCGGTGGGCTCGGGAGCGGGCGGGGCGAGGAAAGCGCGACCGATCGATATCCGCCGCGCCGCTTGACGCTCACTTCATCGGGGAATGGGCCGCCGGTAGCATGATCGTCGACGTCATCTCGTCCAGAAGGGGGCCCGCCTTCTTCAGGAAGGCCTGCCACTGCGGATCGGCGACGGCGGCCGC
>JBFWXN010000097.1:0-18463 GCA_050187415.1 Hyphomicrobiaceae bacterium
ATTTGCTTGGGGAACAAACATCTACATCGATCGCCAGATCGTGGCCGAAAAGCTGGCCCTCGCGGCCGACCGATTGCCGGCCGGCGTTAAACCGCAGTTAGCGCCTATCTCCTCCATCATGGGTCAGATCATGCAGATCGGCATGTGGAGCGATGGCGCTAAAACTAGCCCGATGGAAGTTCGCACGCTAGCGGATTGGGTGGTGCGACAGCGGCTCTTGACCATTCCGGGTGTCGCACAAGTGGTGACGATGGGTGGCGGACGCAAGCAGTTTCAGGTGCTCGTGAACCCCGAAAGCCTGCGCAATTACGGCGTCACCTTATCCGAAGTCAAGCGCGCCGTCGCCGAAAGCAACGCCAACGCCACTGGCGGCTATCTCAATCGGGGTGGCAACGAGTTCCTTGTGCGCTCGATCGGCCGCATCCAAAGCATTCAGGAACTCGAAGATGTTGTCGTGCGCGCAACCACGGATCGGCCCGTGCTGTTACGACAGGTGGCTCGCGTGGTCGAGGCTCCCCAGGTAAAGCGCGGCGACTCGGCCGTCAATGGCGAGCCGGCCGTGATGCTCACGGTATCCAAGCAGCCGGGTGCCGACACCCGAGCGCTAACTGACCACATCGTCGCTGCGTTGGACGACTTGAAAACCTCGCTGCCGGCCGACATTCGCGTAAACCCCGAGGTTTATCAACAGAAGGATTTCATTGAGCTGGGGATCCACAACGTCATCGAAGCGCTTCGCGACGGCGGCATTCTCGTCGTCATCATCCTCTTCCTGTTTCTGCTCAATTTCCGCACGACCTTCATCACGCTGACAGCTATCCCACTCTCCATTCTCGTGACGGGGTTGGTATTCAAATGGTTCAACATGTCCATCAACACAATGACGCTTGGTGGCCTGGCAGTAGCCATCGGAGAGTTGGTAGATGATGCCATTGTCGATGTTGAGAACATTTTCCGTCGTCTCCGCGAGAACAATCAACGTGCCCACCCCAAGCCCGCGCTGCGAGTGGTGTACGAGGCCAGCAGCGAGGTTCGCAATTCAATTGTCTTCAGCACCATCCTGGTTGTGCTTGTTTTCATCCCGTTGTTCGCGCTGGGCGGCATCGAGGGTCGGCTATTCACGCCGCTGGGAGTGGCATATATCGTCTCGATTCTGGCCTCGCTGCTGGTGTCATTGACGGTCACGCCGGTGCTGTCGTACTGGTTGTTGCCAAAGGCGCGGTTCATGGCGCACGACAAGGATGGCCTGCTGCTGCGGCTCTTGAAGACGATCGCCGGCCTCGCCATTCGTTTCAGCGTTAAGCACCCCTGGCCGATCTTGGGCACCGTCGCCGCAGCCGTGGTCGCGAGCTGTTTCGTGGTGACTCAATTGGGGCGCGATTTTCTGCCGCCCTTTAACGAAGGGACGGTGCAGGTCAATGTACTGCTACCACCTGGCACCTCGCTCGACACCTCCGATCGGATCGCCAGCATGGTCGATCAACGTTTGAAGAAGATCAAGGGCGTCGTGGCCTTCGGTCGTCGCACGGGTCGTGCCGAACTGGATGAGCACGCCGAAGGAGTGAATGTCTCGGAAATCATCGTCAGTTTCGATCCGAACTCGGGCCGCTCGCGTGAAGAGATTTTGGAGGACATTCGAGAGGAGCTGTCGCAAGTTCCGGGCGTTGTCATCGCGGCCGAGCAGCCACTTCAGCACCTGATTTCCCACATGCTATCCGGGGTGAAGGCTCAAGTCGGCATCAAGTTGTACGGTGACGACCTGACGATCTTGCGAACCAAGGCAAATGAAATGAAAGCCGCCATGCAGGACGTACCTGGGGTCAAGGACCTGCTGGTTGAACAGCAAATCGAAATTCCTCAGTTGCGTATTGAGCTGGACCGCAGTCGTCTTGCTGCACGCAGCCTCAACTCAGATGACGTGAATGAGGTCGTGCAGACGGCGATGAACGGCAGCGTCGTCTCAGAGATCGTGCTGGGACAGCAGAAGTTTGACTTGCTCGTTCGGCTCGACGATCCATTTCGGCAAGACCCGCAGCAATTGCGACGCCTGACGCTCGAAGTGCCGGGCGGCGGGCAGATACCGCTGAGCGATGTGGCTAACGTCGTCGATGCCAGTGGACCCAATACGATTAATCGAGAGAATGTCCGCCGCCGAATCATTGTGCAGTGCAACACGGCCGGCCGGGATTTGGCAAGTATTGTCGCTGACATCCAAAAGCGAATCGCGCCGATTCAAGCCACTTTGCCAACTGGCTATTTCATCGAATACAGCGGACAGTTTGAGAGTCAGCGCGACGCAACGCGGATGATCGGCCTGTTGAGCCTGATCTCACTGGCCTGCATGTTCCTCGCGCTCTATACGCTGTTCCGCTCGGTCAACCTGTCCTTGCAGGTGCTGGCAGCTTTGCCGATGGCCGCGATCGGCGCGGTCGCAGCGCTGGTCATCACTGGTCAATCGCTGACAGTGGCCAGCATGGTGGGTTTCATATCACTGGCGGGAATCGCGTCTCGGAACGGCATCTTGCTCATTGCCCACTACTTACATCTCGTTCGCTACGAGAGTGAAAGCTTCACGCCGTCGATGATCGAGCGGGCTGGGAAAGAACGCCTGGCCCCCATGTTGATGACCGCCTTGACAGCAGGCATCGCGCTGATCCCGTTGGTGCTTGCCGCCGGCGAGCCGGGAAAGGAGATTCTCTACCCTGTTGCCACTGTGATCCTGGGGGGACTGATCAGTTCGACCTTGCTCGATTTCTTCGTTCACCCGGCGCTATTCTGGTGCTTTGGTCGCAAGGACGCGGAAGAGCAATTGGCGGCGGGTAGCCACGATGAACTAGACGACGAGTTCGCTCAACGGCTCGAAGAGGTCGATACCCACATTCCATTTGAAAATCGTTCAGTACCGACTCCCGTGCGAGCTAGCGGGTGAGCGTTGGTTGTACTTGGACACCATTGCTATTTCCATATTTCGAAAAGGATTTTTGTATGAGTGCTTCAAAGGGAACAGGGCGGCTGCTGGGCGCTGCATTGGTTCTGGCGGCGCTAGTCGGGTGCAGCGCAAAGTCGAGTCCCAACACAGATGCCAAGCCCGCTGAGCAGCATCATGAAGGCGACGGTCACGATCACGGGCACGAGGCACACTCGCATATCGGGCCGCACGGCGGACACCTCATCGAGTTGGGCCAGGAAGCCTATCACGCTGAATTGGTCCACGATGAGAAGACCCATCAGGTCACCATTTATCTCATGGACGGTCAGATCAAAAAGAATGTCGCCATCTCACAACCGGAGTTGACTGTGAACATGGTCATCGCGGGCAGCCCCCGGCAATTCAAACTGCCCGCGGCCCCGCAAACCGGCGATTCGCCGCAGAGTTCCTCCTGCTTTCAGGCTGAAAGCGAAGAACTGTGCGACGTACTTTGTGAACCGGGCGCGAAAGGTCGGCTCAACGTGAACATCCAAGGTAAGCATTTTGTGGGTGAGATCGAGCATCACGAGCACGATGACGAAGGCCACGAACACCCTCATCAGGCCGATCGCGGAGAACTTCAACTTAATTAACGCATCCCAATGTCAAGGAAGACTCTTTTTTAGAAAGGATTCGTGCCATGCGTCATTCATTCTTCGCCACCGCGCTGGTCGTCTGCGGTCTCAACGCGTCGATCAGCCATGCCGAGACTTCGGCTGGCCAGGCTCAACAGGTCCTCACACAGTCGGCGGAAGCTCAGAAGTACACGTTTCTGCTGTTCTACCGAGAAGATAATCCGGCGACTCGCGCCATGGCGGAAACGCTGAAGATGGGCGTCGCCAAGCGAGCCGATCGGGCAACCCTATGCTACGTTTCCGTCACCGACCCGGCCGAGCAGGCCGTGGTGAAGCGGTTCGGCGTGAGTCGAGCTCCTCTCCCATTTGCCCTGGCGGTCGCTCCCAACGGCGCGATCACGGGCCTGTTTTCACAAAAGCTCGCCGATGCGAATCTGGACGGCGCATTCGTGACGCCGGGGATGGCCCAATGCATGAAGTCGATGCAGGATAAGAAGCTTGTGCTGGTTTGCGTCCACGCATCGGCTCGCGCGACAACGCCTACCGCGGTCAAGGAGTTTCAGAGTGATCCAGAGTTCAAGGATCGCGTCGCGGTGATCTCGGTCCAGGCCCACGACCCCACGGAGGCGCAGTTCCTGAAGCAGATGGAAATTGTTCCGGCAAAGACCAGCGGCTCGACGATTGTTTTCCTCGCACCGCCAGCCGTGCTCGTAGGCAAGTTCACATCGACGGCCACGAAGGCGGAAATGGCCGCGGCGCTCCACAAAGCGGGCAAGTGCTGCGACGACCCCAATTGCAAGCACGGGCACGGGCCGCAGGCGACCAAAAACTCCAACGCGACAAGGAATTAGCCATGACATTGCGCACTATTGTCTGGAAGGAGATCTGGCAACGGCCGTCGTCAGTAGCCACGTGCGTCCTGGCCATTCTGCTGGGAGTCGCCGCGCTGGTTACGATTCGGCATGTCACGGTCTTTGCCGAGCGCGAGGTGGGACGCCAGTTGCAAACACTGGGTGCCAACATTCTCGTGCTGCCCAAAGGGGCGTCGTTGCAGGACTACTATTCAGCCGATCAGAACGGCATGACGCTGCCGGAGGAGCGAGTATCGCAGATCCTGCTGGCCAGCCTTGCGGGTGTCGAGAAGGTTTCGCCCCGACTATGTGTCCCTGTCGAGGTCGAAGGCCAGCGATTAACGCTGGCCGGCATTCTGCCACAAGCCGAGTTCCAAGCGAAGGAGGCCTGGCAGACCGCTACGCTCTTTCAAAAGAAGGCGCATGTCGGTTGCAAGAAAGCCAGTTGCGGTCCGAAGCCGGAAGATTCCTTGCCTGAAGCCCTAGCAACGCAGCGAACAATCGAACAGCTTCGCGACCATGATCTCGTCGTCGGCGCCGACGTTGGGGCTCAATTGCGGCTCAAGGCGGGCATGCCCGTCGATGTGCTCGGCGACAAGTTTCATGTGCTCGCTGTGTTGCCGCAAACGGGCACGGTCGACGACGGCCGCGTCTTTGCCCATCTGCACACCGTCCAGCAGTTGGCCAAGACCGGCGAGGTGGTGAGTGCCATCGAAGTGATGGGATGCTGCGAGGACGCGGCCGGCGACCTTGTGCCGCAGCTCGCCGAGCTGTTGCCCGACAGCCGGGTCGTGACAATCTCGCAAGTGGTGCAAACGCAGGTCGGTGTGAACCGACTCATGGCCAGCTCGTCGCTGTTCGTGCTGGTGATCCTGGTGTTGGTCGGCGGCATCAGTGTGGCGAGCGCGATTTCATCCAACGTCCGTGAACGGCGGCGTGAGATCGGCACATTGATGGCATTGGGCGCTACGCCTCGTTTCATCTCGGGGTTGTTCCTGCTGAAGGCCACCTGGCTCGGGCTGGCCGGCGGCGTCGGCGGGTGCATCCTCGGCATTGTCCTGGCCGTTTGGCTGGGGCCACGGTGGGCCGGCGTGGCAATCGCACCGCTGCTCGATCTGGTCGCCATTGCCACCGCCGTTGCGTTGGCGATCACCCTGTTGGCCGCATACTGGCCCGCGCGGCAAGCCGCGCGACTTGATCCTTGCACTTGCTTCCTGGAGGTCTGACGCGATGTTTCGTCTAGAAAATGTTAGCAAAATTTATTCACGACGCGGTTCGCAAGTGACGGCGATCTGCGCTGATTCGCTCGAAATACGCGGTGGTTCCTACGTCGCTGTGGTAGGACCCAGTGGTAGCGGAAAATCGACTCTTCTGTCGCTGCTGGGCGGAATGCTATCGCCGACCACGGGTCGCGTGTGGCTTGGAGATTTGTCGCTGTACGACTTGACTGTGGTCGAGCGAACGAGGCTGCGGCGAAAGCAGATCGGCTTCGTGTTTCAGACGTTCAATCTTGTGCCTTACCTGACCGCTGTCGAGAACGTGCAGGTTCCGCTGTGCCTCAGTGGCATGCCGCGTGATGAGCAGTTTGCGCGCGCGGCCGCGCTGCTTGAACGGGTCGGGCTCTCGGAGCGACTAGGCCATAAGCCGAGCGAGCTGAGCATCGGCCAGCAACAGCGCGTAGCGCTAGCCCGAACTTTAGCAAACTCTCCAGCGATCATCCTCGCTGACGAGCCCACGGGCAATTTGGACCCCGAGAGCCGTCAAGTCGTCCTCGACTTCCTCGACGAGTTGCACCGAGACGGCTGCACGATTGTGACGGTCACGCACGACGCCGCGGCAGCAGAGCGGGCGACAACCTCGTTACATCTTCGCAACGGCGTCCTGGCCGCAGGTCCAGCCAGCTTTTCAGCGGAGGCCGCGTAAGGTCATGGCGCGAAAAAGAAGCCTGGAGTACAAAGTGGAAAGGCGCAAGCGATTGGCCGAACTCGTGCGCCTGCACGGGGTCAGCCCAACGCGCGAGATGCTGAACAGATGGATCTGCGCTGGCACTTTGCTCAAGTTCGCGAAAGAGTTTGGAGTTGAGCTCAAGCAGGGGCGACGACCGCGAAAGGCGGCCTGACACAATGAATCATCAGCGGTGTCTGAACACGATGCGAGGCATGGCTGTGTCGCTTCACCGTGCGCCTGTAACAAAGCAGCTTGCATTGGTAGTGGCCATAATAGCACTCTATGCTGCTGCCGTGTCAATGGTGGGCCTGGCGATGGACGTCGCAATCCATGTCGATCCGGATGTACATTCGTTTGTTGGGTTTGTGCTGGGACTTTTGCTGGTGTTCCGGACGAACACTGCGTACGAGCGGTGGTGGGAAGCGCGGAAACTCTGGGGTCAACTGGTCAGCGATTCGCGCAATGTGTGCGTGAAGGTCACTCGTTTGATGAATGTTCCGCGAAGTGACGGCGTCGCGATTGGCCAGCTGCTCTTGGAGTTTGCCTATAGCCTACGCAACTCACTCGATGACTCACCACGCGATGTGGTTGCCGGGTGTCTTACGATTCCTGTCAACCGGTGCCCTGCCGACGTCGTCGCGCGGCTCTACGAAACTGTCAACGGCATTGCCAGAGCCGGACATGTGGACGGGTTCGAGATTGCCGCGCTCGACGTCCATTTGCGGTCGTTGTTAGACATCGTCGGCGGATGTGAAAGGATTCGACGAACGCGGCTGTCGATTTCGTACCGCGCCTTCGTGCGGCAGTGCATATTCTTGTATCTTGTCGCGCTTCCCTGGTGTCTCGTGGAGAGCTATGGGATATGGACGGTGCCAGCGACAATCGTCGTATCGTACTTCATGATCGGCATCGAGACTATTGCCGAGACGGTTGAGCAGCCCTTCGGCACGAGCGCCGACCATATACCGCTAGATGAAATCTGCGATCGCCTGGCCGCATCAATCGGTGATATCCTCGAACATCGAGGACGTATGGCTGCGTAGTTACCCACAACGTGCGACGCGTACCCTTCAAATTGAGTTAAGACTGACCAGCGTGTTTATGGCTATTGCCGCCTTTAAGATCAAAGGGATGGACTGCGCCGAGGAGGTTGCGGCGTTGCGCGCTGAAGTTGCGCCTTTGTCCGGTGTTCACGACCTGTCATTCGACGTGCTCCGGGGCAAGATGACCGTTGAGTTTTCTGAGGATACCCTGACTTCCAGCGCGCTGGTCGCCGCGGTGGCCAGGACAGGCATGCGCGCTGAGCCTTGGCAGGAGTCCGAGATTGACGCCTCGGACGCAAAAGGATGGGCTCGCTGGGCCCGCACAACATTGACGGCCGCCAGCGGACTTATGCTTGCCGCCGGCGTAGCCGTGCACATTGCCACTGGCGGCTGGTCGGCAGCAATAGGAGGTGAAGAGAAGCTCACGATGCCCTTGGCCAGCCGAATCCTATACGTGGGAGCCGTCGTGGCTGGGGCCTGGTACGTCGTACCCAAGGGGTGGCGGGCACTATTAAGACTGCGGCCCGACATGAACTTGCTGATGACGGTGGCCGTCGCCGGGGCGCTTGTGATCGACGAGTTCTTCGAGGCGGCCGCCGTGGCGTTTCTTTTCGCCCTGTCGTTGGCACTGGAATCTTGGAGCGTGGGCCGGGCCCGCCGTGCCATCGCCGCGCTCATGGCGCTTAGCCCGCAAACCGCCCGGGTCGTCCGAGCGGATGGCAAGGAGAACGTGGTAAACGCCGCCGATGTCGACGTCGGGAGCACAATCGTCGTTCGGCCCGGCGAAAAGTTCCCGCTCGATGGCAAGATTGCCAAGGGCGAGACGACCGTAAACCAGGCGCCGATCACCGGCGAATCTCTGCCGGTTCCTAAGGGGATTGGCGACGAGGTCTATGCTGGAACGATCAACGAGGACGGCGCTATTGAGTTCGTTACGACGAAACCCGCCGAGAATACGACCCTCGCGCGCATCGTTCGCATGGTCGGGGATGCCCAAAGCAAGCGTTCACCCAGCGAGCAGTGGGTTGAGCAGTTTGCCCGCTATTACACGCCTGCCGTGATGGCGCTCGCGCTGGCGGTGATGGCCATGCCTCCGCTTGTGTTCGATGGCGAATGGTCGCGCTGGTTCTATGAAGGCCTCGTGCTTTTGGTGATTGCGTGCCCGTGCGCCTTAGTCATTTCAACGCCTGTAAGCATCGTCGCGGCCTTGACCTCTTCGGCGAGCCACGGAGTGCTGGTCAAGGGTGGGCCTTACATGGAGGCGCCCGCAAAGCTGAGAGCCATCGCACTCGACAAGACAGGCACGTTGACCGAAGGTCACCCGGAAGTGGGCGCAATCGTGCCGCTCTCGGGACACACGGAAGAGGAAGTGCTCGAAATCGCCGCCGCCGTTGAAAGTCGCTCGGATCATCCCTTAGCGCGGGCAATTGTGCGCAAGGCACGCGAGCACGGAATTCGACCGGCGGCAGCCGAGGGCTTTCAAGCGATGAAAGGCAAGGGCGCCACCGCCAAGCTGAACGGCAAGGACGTTTGGCTCGGCTCACACCGTCTGTTGGAAGAGCGCGGGCAGGAGACGCCCGAGATGCATGATCGGCTCGAAGCGATGGAGCGCGATGGAGCCAGCGCGGTCGTCGTCGGCGAAGATCACCACGTTTGTGGTCTGATTGCAGTCGCTGACCGCATCCGTCCGCAGGCGAGAGTCGCGGTTGAGCAGATGCGCGCGGCCGGCATCGAACACGTCATCGTGCTCACAGGCGACAACCGAGGAACGGGCGAAGCAATTGGCCGAGAAGCAGGCGTCGACGAGGTACGCGCCGAGCTGCTGCCGGAAGACAAAGTCGCGGCTGTCGAGGAGTTGGTCGCTCGATATGGGCAGGTCGCGATGATCGGCGATGGGGTGAATGATGCGCCTGCAATGGCGCGATCCACTCTGGGAATCGCGATGGGGGCCGTGGGAACTGACGCTGCATTGGAAACGGCGGATATCGCGCTTATGGGTGACGACTTGCTTGCCGTGCCGTGGTTGATTAGTCACTCGCGACGCACATTGCGCATCATACGCCAGAACATTTTTGCTTCGCTGGCGGTCAAGGCGGTGTTCGTCGTCCTGACGCTGAGCGGGCTGGGTTCGCTTTGGGCGGCGATCGCGGCCGACACCGGAATGTCGTTACTTGTCGTGTTTAATGCGTTGCGTTTGCTCGGCGGAGGCCGATTCGCTTAATCCACCAATTGTGAACAAGGAAGTTCGCATGATTCGCATTCTATCCGTTCTTCAGTTGGCGACTGGGCTCCCGAGCACATCAAGGCTCCTGCTCGTAGCTAGCGTCCTTGGGGCGCACCTGATCTGCGGCTTCAAGGAACGGGGCTTCGCGCAGGCACCGCGTGTCGCAGAAGCGCCAAAGCCCGCCCAGATGCTCACAATGCAAAGGCTCCCTCGTGTGACCGAAGATCGTGCTGTGATCCCAGTCGCACACAATCAGACCGAACCCGAGCTAAGCTCGAGGCGCCAATCCCCGCGGCTAACGGCCTTCGCGCAGACTCCGTCGCTTCCCATCAAAACAGAAGCGATCCCTCCGGGAGTGCCAGCCGATGCCACGACAAGCTTGACACTGGCCGAACTGGAAAGCATTGCAATGCAGAACAACCCGACCTTGGCTCAGGCCGCGGCTCGGATTCAGGCAGCCCAAGGTCGTTGGGTGCAAGGCGGGCTGCGCCCCAATCCCATCCTCGGCTATCAGGCGAGTGAGGTTGGCAACGAAGGCCACGCCGGCCAGCAGGGCGCCTTTTACAGCCAGGAGTTCGTGCGCGGCGGCAAGCTCGGCCTTAACCGGCTTGTGGGTAGCCGCGAGGTTGCCCAGGCCCAACAGCAGTTCGAAGCGCAACGCCTGCGAGTCCTGAATGATGTGCGGATCGAGTACTTCAATGTTCTCGTCGCTCAGCGAGCACAAGAGTTGACCTCTGAGCTGTCCGACATCGGCAAGAGCGGGCTGGAAACGACTGAGCGACTGTTTCAAGGCCAGCAAGTGAGCAACGCAGAAGTATTGCAAGCGCGCATTGAGGCGGCATCGGCGGGAATCGCATTGCGGAACGCCCAAAATCGTCTCGCTGCAGCTTGGCGCAGGCTGTCGTCCGTTGTTGGAGTGCCGGACATGGCGCTACAAGTGCTGAGTGGCCAGCTAACGCCTGAGCTAGCCGCGCTAGATTGGAACGAGGCGTACACGCGTGTGCTCACTCAAAGTCCCGAGTTGGCCAGCGCGCGTGCAGGTGTTGCTCGCGCCCAAGCCATCCTGGAACGTGCCCAGGCGGAACCAATTCCAAACCTGGATGTTCAACTGGGACTGCAATATGACAACGCGTCGCAGTTCACGATCGGAAACGTGCAAATGGGCATGCCAATCCCGTTCCGCAATCGAAACCAGGGTAACATCCAGACCGCTTTTGCCGACCTGCGCAATGCACAGGCCGACATCGGCCGCATTGAATTGAGCTTGCGCAATCGTCTTGCCTTGGCATTCGAAACCTACTCGAACGCGCGTAACCAGGTCGAAACATTTTCACAGCAGATCCTTCCCGATGCGCGCTCGTCGCTGGACTTGGTCTCCACCGGCTACCGTGCAGGCCAAGTAAGCTTTCTCACGCTCCTGACAGCACAACGCACGTTCTCGCAAGCAAACTTGGCATACTTGCAAGCACTCCAGGAACTCAATGCGAGTCGCATCGCCATCGAGGGCTTGATGCTTACGGGCAGCCTGCAGGGTGACACTAGTTCGATCGACGCGCCAATGCCGACCGGAGGCATAGCGCCTGTGTTCGGCCCCGGCAAACCACCCGTCGAACGGAACTAAGGTGCGATTGTCGCGGATTGCCGCGGATGTTTGGGAGGAGGCGACTTCTTACAAAAACCGCACGCCTGCGACCACGCATTGCGGAGAGATTCCAGTGACCCCAATCGGCGAACAATACCTTGCAGCAGTACTAGTACTCCAACTCGACGGTGCGCACGGGCCAATACGCACTTCTGACATTTCAAAGAAAATGGAGAAACACGCCGGAAGCGTCACGCACATGATCCAGCGGTTGGCGGAGTCAGGTTTCGTCAGCTACGAACCTAGTCACGGAGTAAAACTATTGCCACCGGGGCGGGTAATTGCGCTGCGCTGGCTGCGGCGGCAGCGAATGTTGAAGAAATTTCTTGGAGAGGCGCTCGGATTCGATTGGGCGGAAGTAACGGGCGAAGCGCAACGTCTAGCTGATTCAGCTTCCGCCACGCTAATCGACCGAATCGAAGTTCGCCTTGGGTATCCACGGTTTGATCCCCACGGCGATCCAATTCCTGATCGGGAGGGAAATCTGCCGGACTGCCATGACGTGCAACTAGCAACTTTGCGTGAGGGCAGTTGCTTTGTGGTCACACGCATCGTCGACCAGTCGCCTCAGTTTTTGCGCTATTTGACTTCCGAAGGCGTTGCGATCGGCACGACTGGCACCTTGATAGAGCACGACCTTCAAGGCGACACGATTCGCACTCGTATCGCTAGCCGCCCGCTCGTTTTCGCACGAGCGGTAGCAGGGAAGATCGCGGTAACGCTCAGTTAGCCGTGCGCCGCGAACTGGGCGCGCCGCATTGCGGTTCAAGAACGTACGTCTTCGTAGTCGCTTTGGGCGGCACAGCGGTTGGCGCAGGAGATGTGGCCGTTCGCACACTAGCTGGCGGGTTGACAACTAGAGTTTGCACTTGTCCGCGATAAACCGGTGCCCTGGACGCTGCATACGTCGTTCGCGACGGCGTGCGAAATCGAGGACGCCCAAAAGCATCGCTCGAAACGCCCAGCACACAAATCGCAACGAGCACGATGAGTTGCTTCTTCATCGCTGTGAACTCTCCGAGTTGCATGATCGAATACGCCTCTGAAAGTTACTATCGGCACAGATTTCCGAACGGGCAATTGCGGTTGAGTTTTCTTGTTGTTCCAACGGAATCTTTGGAACAATCAAAACGATCGCGCCAGAGTCATTTTGGTCTGTCGAACACCATTTTTTTAAGCATCAAAATTGCTCTTCCGCAGCCGATAGTGAGACCAGGGAGATTTTCGAGTGATCGTCGACGCGATAATTACCACACTTCGCACAAGCCATCGCGCGGGCATCATTGCGCTGGCTCTCTCCATTTCTTGCGCGGCGTCGGCTGGCGGCGGCGAGCCATCGGACAATTGGGAAGTGGGACAGCGGTGCTGCGACCCTGACAGTCTCTTCGAGCGGCGCGCAATCTTCACATGGCCATCAACCTGGGGTGGCACTGATGAAGACTTGGAGGCCGAGCAAGAACCGGAAGAAGAAGGGCCGCTTGATCTCGACCGGCCGGATTTTACGGAGGCCAGCACGACCGTTGGGCGTGGCCGGAAGGTCCTCGAATTTGGCTATACCTATTCGCTAAATCGCAATGGCGATCCGGAATTGAGCGCGCACTCCTTCCCGGAATTGCTGCTGCGTGTCGGCATGTTTGCAGATTGGTTTGAGATTCGAGTGGGCCAGAATTTCGGCTCACAGCAGACGACCGATGTGTTCGGATCATTCTCCGACAATGGCGCGGAAGATCTCTATCTAGGCTCGAAGCTACAGCTCACGGAGCAAAAAGGCTGGCTTCCTGAAATGGTTCTCATTCCGCAAATGACCGTGCCTTCGGGTGGCTCGTCGTTCACGGGCAACGAGACACTCGCAGGAGTCAATTGGATTTACGGCTGGGCCGTGACCGAATGGCTGTCGCTTGGTGGCAGCTCGCAAATGAATCAGTCCATCGACAGTGACGGAGAGCGCTACTGGGAGATCGCGCAGTCTTTCGTAGCCGACTTTCCTCTCACAGAAAAGCTCGGCTCGTACGTGGAATGGTTCGCATTCTTTCCTCATGGGGCCAGTGCTGCGACATTTCCCCAATACTATGGCGACGCCGGCCTCGCCTATCTGGTCAACAATAACTTCCAACTCGACATACGAGTCGGCCTAGGATTGAATAATCATGCCGACGATTTTTTTACGGGAACGGGAGGCGGCTTTCGCTGGTAGAGCTGCCGGCTAAGTTGGGAAATCAGGCGCGCCATTTTGCGAGTGGCCTCAATCGAGCGGCGAAACCATTTCGGTGCGTCTCCGCTTGCCGAGTTCAAACTGACTCCTTGCCTCAAGAGCGGTTACACCCGCCGCGAGTCATCGGAACACGAGGTCAGCGCATTCTCCACAGGATTTGACGCCGCGAATCTTATCGTCCAGTTGACATTCGCCATGCAGTTCACAGGCGAATATCTTGATGCGGGTTCCGCCGCCGCAGGTTTCGCAGGGTTCCTGGCGAATTCCCGGTCCGCGGTGGATGCATGCGAGGAGTTGGTCGAGCGGGAGGTGAGTGGCGACTTCTGGCCGTGGACTCCGGCCAACGTGCAGCCCTTGCAGAGTTGGGATTGGCGGGTGCAGAGTTGGATCGCAATCGTGCTCGAGGTGGCCGGGGAAGTCGTCGGCGTAGGTGCCACGGAAGCCGCAGTAGTTGCAGATGGCTTCCTTCGTCTCGGGGAACCACTGCCAGGACGTCGACATATCTATAGACTCCAGGTCAATGTGAGATTACCGCTGCCATACGTGCCGGTGGCGAGGAAGGATTGGATGCGCCAGACGCCGGAGACTTGCTCGAGCTTGGCGACCTCGACGACTCCGTAGCTGCCGGCGGTTCGTGTTGCGCCGGTGCGATTCACGGTCAGTGTGTTCGTGCCCGTGATCAGGTAGGACGATGGGTAGGACTGCGTGATCAGATCGCCGCTGCAGTCGCCCAGCGTGCCGCAGTTCTGCGGATTGGCGGATTTGGCGCCCGCGCATACATCCTCGTTGGCCGCGCCAGTTGCTGGGTACGCGCCCGCAGGATAGTTCGTGCCGCCGCAGTTGCCGCCGACTTGTGATCCGCAACAGCGGAACTTGACGCCTCCCGTGGTTTGCAAGCTGCAATAGGCCGGCAACGGACTGATGTTCGCGTAATATCCGCCCCCGCATTGGCCATCGGCATGAACGGTCGGACGCGTGAGCGTGTGGCCGTTGAGCACCGCGTCGTGGATTTCGTCGGACCACTTGTTGAAGTTGCACACATTGATCGCGACGAAAACCGAGTCGCAACAGCAATTCGGATCGCCGGCCAGCGCCGCGCCAACTTTCAAAAGGCTGCTCGTGCCTGCTTTTTTCATGAGCGCCATGGCTTACCCGCAGTCGTCGATGTCGGCCACCTTGGATGTCGTCGAGCCGCTGGGAACACCGACCACGCGCACGGTGCGCGTCGTCTTTTGCAGCTCGGTCATGCCGCCGTTGACCAGCGAATCGGTCACCACAAGCACTTCGAAGGTTTCCAGGATGTTGGCGGGCGACCCTGGTGTGCTGGTGCCCAGGAACTTGAGCGTGACAGGCGTTTCATTCAGGTCATCGCCGTCGAAATCCACGTCGCCGATCGCGACGACCGTGTGCATGTCGGCCACTTCGACGGTACTTGTGCCTGTAATCTCGCCCAGGATGTAGCCAGTCTTCACCGTGGCATCGAGGCCCAGCTCTGTGTCGAAACTCAAATCCGACAGCCAGGTCGTCGCCGAAGCCGCCAGCACCGTCGAGGTCGTCGGCGAGCCGACGCTGAGCACCGAGGTGACGCGAACCGTTTTTTGCAGGGTATGCGTCGCGGCGTTGTAGGACACGTCGGTCACGAGCGATTGCAGCGAGGGCGTGAACAGTGCGGTGTTTTCCGTCGTCGCGCTGGCCGTGTCCTTGCTCAAGAACTTTCGCTTGTGCTCTGTGAGCGTCGGGGCCGAGTAGGTCAGATCGGTCACGCGCTCCAGCTCGTCCCACTCCACGGCCAATAAGTCGTAGGTCGGCGGCGTCACGCTGTTGTTTTCGATCACGATGCAGGTCTCGCCGGTGGTGCCGGCGAACTTGCGAATGTTGTTGGCCGTGACAGTGCCCGATGGTGCGGGCAGCTCGGAGTAGCTTTGCAGGTTATCAACGCTACACGTGGCGCTGGCGTGCAGAAGTGTGCCGGCCAACGTGCCCTTGTAAAGTACCGTTGCCGGCTTGGGCGTGTGGCGAATCGCGTAGACGGGCACACCGTCAATCGAAAACACGTCGCGACCGATATAGTGGTCGCCAACGGTAAGCGTCAACTTGCCTTCCGCCGCGTCCCATGAGCCGCCGTTGCTGTTGAGCACCAGCAGATGACAATCGGCTGCTACCACAAATGGGTTCGTGCATGCGCCGCTTGGCGTGCCGCTGACCGTCACGACCTTGCCGGACCACAGGCATGTGCTGGGGTTAGCGGTTGCAGAGTTCACCCTGACGATGGCGCCCAGATCGATGCCCGGCGTTCCTTCCGAAGTGCCACCGCCGACAATCATGTATTCGCCGGTGACCAGATCCTGAATCACCACCGCGTTGCCAGCGGCGAGCGTCACGCCGCTGCGGTTGGTGGCCGACACGCTTCGGCCATCGGAGAGCGTGACCGAGGCCGTGTCGCCGTCGTCGACGCTGACAGCGAGCATCACGGCATAGCAAAAGTTCTCGGACTGATCGATGCGCACCCACAGCAGTTGCTCACCGAGCGCTGGCGGCGGCAACAGAAACTCCACCGGCCCGATTGGAGCGGAGGACAGCGTGTAATAGCCGGCCACGGGAATCGCGTGCGTGTGATTCGTGTCCGTCACATTGACCCGCGCGATGCATACGCCGTCGGTCTGCGCCGTATCGATCGTACCCGCAGAGATCGCTTGAGCCAGGATGGCGAACTTGCGGCGCTTCGTGCCGGCAAACGTGTTGCCTTCGAGCCACGGATAATCCTGCGTCACATCCGAGAGCAGATGAGCGCCCAGTTCCACGACGTCGCCCAACTGGCGATCCGAGCCGGTGAGATTCTTGATCTCGACCTGGTTGGTAGACCGACGGGCAGAAGCAGGACGGCTAGTAGCGCCAACGCGTCCCTCCTTCCACGCGTTGACCACGTCAACCGTGTCGTTGATGTAGCGCGACTGGTGAATCGGTGACTGCTTGAGCTTCTGCCCGGGCTGGACTTTTCTGTGGGCCATCGCTCAGCTCCAGCCCAACGCGGTCGCAAAATTCACCGGCTCATAAACCCGTTCCACGTGGACGCGCTCGGGCTGTTTGACCGGTTTGCCAGCCACCACGTCGTTCTTGAATTCAATCCACAGGTAATCGTGCCCCGCCTTGGCGATGCCGGCGATGTCGCCTATTGTGAGTCCGGTGGCATTGGGCGAAGCCACAAACACATAGTCCACCGACGATTCCGCGCCAGTGCCGTCCTCGCCCGTGCTGCCGACATAGAGGAGCTCGCCAGCGGAAAAGCCGCGGAAGGGAAGCACGTTCGTCGTGCCAGTCACAATGGACAAGGCGCGCGAATAGGCTTCGCTAACCACGCCCGCTGGCCATTTGACGGTATACACCAGCTTCAGTGCGGGGATGACGATGTCCGCTCCCTCGACGTCGCCGCCGGTGACGCCGATTGCGCCTTTATGAGGATCGCCGCCGCCCGGGTAGCTGGCCACATGCGATTTGGCGGCCTTGATGTTGATGGTGGCGCCGGTCGTGTCGAAGCGAAACGTGACCGAACCAACCAGCGTGTTGCGCGGCGTGTAGGGGACGCTGACAACATATTGCTTGTAGCCGTCCGGCTCGATCTGGATATTGCCGCGATACAGCGTGCCCACGATCGAGTAGACGATGGCCGGAGTGGCGAACACGGAGAAGTTCAGGATCGCTCCGTCGTCGAATTCGCCGCTGGCCTTGTAGCGGTAGGTCACGCCAGGCGGATCGGTGCTCCACTCGCGCGACTGGGGAATCTCGTTGAACTGGAACAGCTCGCCGGCCATCAGGTAACCAGTCCTCCCTGGGCCACTCGCCGGCGCAGCTCCTTCTGTTCCTCGTACTGCTGCCGATTGAGAGCACGGATTTCTTGGAGGGTGCGAACCATGCGCTCGGCCGGCGAGCCGCCTTGTCCCAGGGCAACCGCCGCCGCGGCTGAGAACGTTCCGACGATCTTGTTCTGCAGGTTGCCGACGTCGACACCGGCAATCCCGGCACCCGCTCCTTGCGCATCAGCCTGCTGTTGTTGCTTGATCTGGGCTCGCAGTGCGTCCAGGTCAGCCTGGGCTTGGGCCAACGCTTCTTGGGCGCGCTCGGCGCCACCGTCGGTTTGTTGCTGGCGATTGCGGCGGGCCTCGTCGGCATTCTGCTGAGCGACGCTTCGCATGGCGTCGATGGCGGCGTTGAGCTTGTCGCGGGCCGCATCAGCTTGCCCGGCGGTGATCGAGCGAGCGGTTTGCTGTGCTTCGGTAAGCGTGTCGGGCCCGGTGGCCAGTCCCAGCTCGCGCTGCCGCTGGGCGATGCGGCGGCCGCGCTCAACCTCTTGCTGAAAGTCGATGCCCGTGCCGGCCAACGCCAGCTTGCCGAGGATGCCGCCCTCGGCTGCGTTCTTGAGCAGGAAGTCGGTGATCTTGTCCTCGATCTTCTGCCACTGATTGAGAATGCCGTTAGCGGCAACGCTGAAGACCTCGACAATGCCCTGGGAGAAGTTGGCCCAGGTTTCGAGCATGCCGGCCACCGCGTCGTTCCACGTGCCTTGAAAGTTGCCGCCGATGAACTTGCTGCCGATCGAGCCCAGGAAGTCACCGACAGCGCCGCCGACCCCGCTCGACAAAGTTGCCACGCCTTTGAGCGCCGCGACGCGCAGGCCAGCGAACGCGATCTGGCCGGCCAGCTCAAGTTGGCCACCGAGAATTGCATCGCGAATGCTTTGCATCCATTTCAGCACTGCCGTCGCCGCCGGCTGGATGATGTCCGCCAGCTTGGTGATGGCAGGAGCCAGCGTTTCGCCAATGGCGATCGCGCCGAACTTTACGGTCTTCCAGAGGTTTTCCAGCTTGTCGCCCAGCGCCACGGCATTGGCAGCGCTGTCACCCCGCATGACGAAGCCCATATCGCGCGCTTCCTGCCGTAGCGCGCCGAGATCCTCGATCATGGGCAGCAGCTTGGTGCCGCTCTTGCCGAAGAACTGCATGGCCA
>JBFWXN010000098.1:0-18429 GCA_050187415.1 Hyphomicrobiaceae bacterium
ATCAAGAACCTGATGATGCAGGGGCAGGAGGGCGGCAACACCTTCCACATCCCGACCGGCGAGCAGCTATCCATCTTCGACGCGGCGATGAAGTACAAGGAAGAGGGCACGCCCCTCGTCATCTTCGCCGGTCGCGAGTACGGCACGGGCTCGAGCCGCGACTGGGCGGCCAAGGGCACGCGCCTGCTCGGCGTACGGGCCGTCATTGCACAGTCGTTCGAGCGCATCCATCGTTCGAATCTCGTCGGCATGGGCGTTCTGCCGCTCGTCTTCAAGGATGGCATGTCGCTCGCGGACCTCAATCTCCAAGGTGGCGAGATCATCAACATTGCCGGCTTGGTCGACCTGAAGCCGCGACAGGATATGATCGTCGACATCACCTACGCCGACGGGACGTCGAGGGACATTCCCGTCCTTTGCCGGATCGATACGGAAGACGAGATGAGCTACTATCGC
Organism: Hyphomicrobiaceae bacterium; assembly: GCA_050187415.1. Classification (GTDB taxonomy): domain Bacteria; phylum Pseudomonadota; class Alphaproteobacteria; order Rhizobiales; family Hyphomicrobiaceae. The sequence continues at coordinate 457 of JBFWXN010000098.1, forward strand.
AATGGTGGCATCTTGCCCTACGTCCTGCGCAATCTGGCATCCGCGGCCTGACGATCGGATGCCCGAGACACGACGTTTGGCCGGGGGCGGCGAACCCATGTCGCCCCCTTGCCGCGATCAGGGTCGCGCTGCGCCCCCGTCACCCATTCGTGACTCGCAATTGACCAGCCGAACCGCGATATACGGGCGATGATGAAGCGAGCGCTGCCATGGGCTCGGACCGACGCGAACCCCAGCGATCAACGGCGGTGAAATGCTTACTGCGACGCCTTCTAGACTGACGAAATCACTGCTTCTGGCCACCTTCGGGCTTGGTCTGGCGGCGGGCTCGGCCTCGGCTCAGAAGGCCGTCGATAATGCGTCCTCGGACGGGAGGCATGTTCACGCCGTGCTTGAGCTGTTTACCAGCCAGGGCTGCTCCTCCTGCCCTGCCGCCGACGCCCTCCTCGACAAGTACGCTGCCGACAAGAACATCATCGCCCTCAGTCTTCCCGTGGACTACTGGGACTACCTTGGTTGGAAGGACACGCTTGCCAAGCCTAAATTTTCCGCTCGTCAGAAATATTACGCCAAGGAACGCGGCGACGGCCGCGTCTATACCCCCCAGATAGTGGTCAACGGCCGTGCCCATGTGATCGGAAGCAGTGCTGGCGCCATCGATGCGGCGATCGCGTCGACAGCCAAGGAGCTCGACGCCAATCGCATTCCAGTTTCGATTCGCATCGAGGGCAAGCATTTGATCGTGGAGACGGGAGCGGCACCCGGCGGCACCAGCCTGCACGAGGCGACCATCTGGATGGCAATGGTCCACCGCCGATACGAGGTCAAGATCGAGCGCGGCGAGAATCGCGGAAAGACGATCAAGTACGTCAACGTCGTGCGCGAACTCAATCCGATTGGCGTCTGGATGGGCAAGCCGGACAAGTTGCAAATCAGCCGCGAGGCGGTCGCCGAGCCGGACAACGAGATGTGTGTGGTTCTTCTCCAGGTCGGCAAGGCGGGCCCGATCGTCGGCGCCGCATCCATCGCCGGCCTTTGACGATCCCTCTTGCTGACGAAGTCTGAGTCGCTACTCTGGCCACCGGCAACGCGGTGGGGGGACGAATTGGCGCTTCACCCGAAGGAGTCGAGGGAACCCCGGGCATGACAGCAGCCAAGAGCGCCGCATCGCTCGGCATCGATATCGGCGGCACCTTCACGGACATCGTCCACCTCGACCATTCGACCGGCCGGCAGTACGCTTTGAAGCTGCTCACGACGCACGACAACCCCTCGCGTGCGGTGATTGAAGGCACGCGCAGTCTTCTCGCGCGCCACAGCCTTTCGGCAACGGCCGTCGTCCGGGTCATCCACGCGACGACACTCTTTACCAACGCCCTGATCGAACGCCGCGGCGCCGTCACCGGCTTGATCACCACGCGGGGCTTCCGAGACACGCTCGAGATCGGCCGCGAGCGCAAGTACGAACTCTATGATATCGCCATCGAGACGCCGGCGCCGCTGGTGCCGCGCAATCTCCGCCTCGAGGTCGATGAGCGCATCGCCGCCGACGGCCGCGTGCTCACGCCGCTCGACCGAGATGGCGTCCGCGCCGCCGCACTGCAACTGGTCGAGGCAGGTGCCACCTCCCTGGTCGTCGGCTTCCTGCACGCCTACGCCAATCCCGCCCACGAGAACGAAGCTGCCGCCATCGTGGCCGAGGCAGCGCCCACGATCGCGGTCACCAGATCGCACGAGGTCGCATCCGAGATCCGCGAATTCGAGCGACTGTCGACGGCCGTCGCCAACGCTTATGTGAAACCCCTTGCAGCGTCCTATATCGGCGCCCTTTCTCGCGATCTTGCCGGGCTGGGCATTTCCGCACCGCTCCTGCTTATGCTGTCGTCGGGCGGCCTCACGCACGCCGCCGAGGCGATGCGCGTGCCCGTGCAGCTCCTCGAATCGGGTCCGGCCGCGGGCGCCCTGGTTGCCGGCTACTACGGCCGCCTCGAGGGCGAGGATCGCCTCCTTGCCTTCGACATGGGAGGCACAACTGCCAAGCTTAGTCTGGTCGACGACGGCCGGCCACTCGTCGCCTATTCCTTCGAGGCCGCTCGCCAGAAGCGGTTCGCAGAAGGTAGCGGCTTCCCGATCCGCATTTCGACCGTGGAGCTGATCGAGATCGGGGCGGGCGGCGGATCCATCGCGCGCAGGGATGAGATCGGCCTCCTGAAGGTCGGCCCGAACAGCGCTGGCTCCGAGCCCGGGCCGGCTGCCTACGGCCGCGGCGGCACCGACTCCACCGTCACCGACGCCAATCTCCGTCTTCGCATCCTCAACGCCGCCACTTTCGCCGGTGGTACCATTCCGCTCGACCTTGCCGCGAGCGAGCGGGCACTGGGCGCCCTGGCTGCCTCCGTGGGCCTCGACACCGACCGGCTGTCGCTCGGCATTCGCAACATCGTCAACGAGAGCATGACGGCGGCAGCCCGCGTCCATATCGCCGAGCGTGGACGCGATCCTCGCGCCTACGCCGTGCTCGCAACGGGCGGAGGAGGTCCGGTGCACGCCGCCGATCTTGCCCGCAAGCTCGGCGCCAAGCGCGTCATTTGCCCACCGGCCGCAGGCGTCGCCTCGGCGCTCGGGCTCATCATGGCGCCGGCCCGCATCGATCGCGTCGCGACCGTCGCCTTCCGGCTCGCGACCGGCGACCTCTCTGCCTTCGAGGCCGCCTTCCAAAATCTTGAATCAGAAGCCCGAACCCTCATTGCGGGTGCCGGCGTCGATGCAGGTACGGCGGAGGTCTCCCGCCTCGCCGACGGCCGTTTCATCGGCCAGGGGTTCGATCTCGTCGTCCCCTTGCCGCTCGGTCCCTACGATGCAGGCGAAAGCGATGCCCAACGCAAGCGCCTTGCCGAAGCCTTCGAGAGGGCCTACCGCGATAAATTCGCCCGCACGCCCCCCAGCGTTGCCATCGAGTTCATCTCGATCCGCGTATCCGTCGAGGCGCCCATCGCAGAGGCCAGCGTCACCGCCGCATCTGACAGCAATGCCTCGAGAGCCGAACCTGGTCGCCGCATGGTGCGGCTGGACGACGCCTCTGAGGCCCTGGTCGAGGTAACCGTCTTCGATCGCGCCACACTGAGGCCCGGCACCCGGTTCGACGGCCCCGCTCTGGTCGAGGAGGAAAGCTCGACCCTGCTCGTTCCAGCCGGCGCCACCGCCGAGGTCCGCCGTTCCGGATCGATCGTCGTCGATCTCGAATAAGGCCGGCCGCCAACCGGGCTGAGATAGTGCTGTGGGTGGCCATCCACGCCGCGGGTTCCCTCGCCGCCCCTGCTCCGCTATCGGTAAGCCGCCGATTGGACGGAGCAGGTACGGGACGCATGCGGAGAAGCGGCAGGCAGCAGGAGGAAGCGGGGCGGGCTGTGCGAACGCCTTCCCTCGGCTCACCGGCCACGCCGGCGTCCCCCGTGGCGTCGACGCCAGCCGCCTCAGGGGCAACCGTCCCCGCGGGTGTCACCCCTTCGATGGCGCAGTTCTTGGAGATCAAGACGGCCAATCCGGACTGCATCCTCTGGTATCGCATGGGTGACTTCTACGAGCTGTTCTTCGAGGATGCGGTGGTCGCCGCCGAGGTCCTCGGCATCGTGCTCACCAAGCGCGGCAAGCACCTGGGCCAGGACATTCCCATGTGCGGTGTACCGGTGCATCGCGCAGACGAATACCTGCAGCGCCTCATCCGACACGGCCACCGGGTCGCCGTGTGCGAACAGCTCGAGGACCCGGCCGAGGCCCGCAAGCGCGGTTCGAAGGCGGTGGTCAGGCGCGACGTCGTCCGCCTCGTCACGCCCGGCACGCTCACCGAGGAAGCCCTGCTCGACGCCAGGGCACGCAACTATCTGACCGCCGTCTTCCCACTCCCCGCGCCGCGAGACACCCCGCCACCCACCCGCAAGCTTGCACTCGCCTCCGTGGACATTTCGACGGGCGAGTTCGAGGTCGGAGAAATCTCCGCGGTCGACTTCCCGGGCGAGGTTGCCCGGCTCGCGCCGAAAGAGCTGCTGCTGCCCGACGCGAGCTTTGACGATCCAGCCCTGAGCGCCCCCGCACGGCACGTTGGCGCTGCTATCACCCCGATGCCGGTCGTCTCCTTCGACAGCATGTCGGGCGAACGGCTCCTCAAGGAGCGGCTCGGTGTCTCGGAGTTGGGCGGGTTCGGCGCCTTCGGGCGTGGAGAGCTGGCGGCGGCGGGCGCTCTTCTGCGTTACATCGACCTCACACAGCTCGGCGGGCAACCGGCCATCAGACCGCCACGCCGCACCGGTCCGAGCGATGTGTTGCTCATCGATGCCTCGAGTCGCGTCAGCCTGGAGCTGATCCGCTCCACGTCCGGCGATCGCGACGGCAGCCTGCTTGCCGCCATCGACCGAACTGTCACCGGCGCCGGTGCCCGAGAGCTTGCCTCGCGCCTTTCAAGCCCCCTCTCCAATCTGAAGACGATCAGCCGGCGCCTCGACGCCGTTTCGTTCCTGCTGGAACGAGCGAACCTGCGTGACGCTATCCGCGCTGCCCTGCGCGCGGCCCCGGATATTGCGCGCGCCGTCTCGCGCCTCATGCTCGGACGCGGCGGCCCGCGCGATCTCGGCGTGATCCGCGACGGGCTGCGCACGGGCAACGCGATCCGCACCCTTCTCGAACGCGCAGCGGACGGTATGGGCCTCGCCGGCGATCTCATGCCGATTGCCGAGCGCCTCGCCAAGATCGACGTTGGTCTTTCAGAACGCCTGACCAGAGCCTTGATCGACGATCTGCCGCACCAAAAGAAGGACGGCGGCTTCGTCCGCTCCGGTTTCCGGATCGACCTCGACGAGGTGCTCCAGCTTCGCGACGACAGCCGGCGTGTGATGGCGAGCCTGGAGACGCGATACGTCGAGACCACCGGCGTGAAGTCTCTGAAAATCCGCCACAACAACATCCTCGGATTCTTCATCGAGGTGACGGCCCTCAACGCGCGCCCCCTCCAATCGCCTCCGAACGATGCCGTCTTTCGCCACCGTCAAACGATGGCCAACGCGATGCGCTTCACCACGGCCGAGCTGGAAGATGCCGAGGGTCGTATTGCGTCGGCCGCGGAAACGGCCCTCTCCATCGAGCTTGACGTGTTCACAGCGCTCGAAGCCGAGATTCGAGCCAACGAGCGTACCCTCGGCGAAGTCGCCGCCGGGCTCGCCGAGCTCGACTGCCTGGCGGCGCTCGCAGAGCTGGCCGAAACGCAAGGCTATGTGCGCCCCGAACTCGATACGGGTACGGGTTTCGAGATTCGAGGCGGCCGCCATCCGGTCGTGGAGCAGGCGTTGAAATCTCAGAAAGCCGGCCCATTCGTCGAGAACGACTGCCTTCTGGGCCGACCGGACGGGGGCGCGACATCCGAACCCGAAATGTCGGACGCGCGGGCGCCCGGCATCGACGAAACGGCACGCGGCCGCATCTGGCTCGTCACCGGCCCCAACATGGCCGGCAAGTCCACCTTCCTGCGCCAGAACGCCCTGATCGTGGTAATGGCCCAAATGGGATCTTTCGTGCCCGCGCGCTCGGCCCGCATCGGGCTTGTCGATCGCCTGTTTTCCCGTGTCGGCGCCTCCGATGATCTCGCCCGCGGCCGCTCCACGTTTATGGTCGAGATGGTCGAGACGGCAGGCATCCTGAACCAGGCGACGGAGCGGAGCCTCGTCATTCTCGACGAAATCGGCCGGGGCACTGCGACATTCGATGGCCTGTCGATCGCCTGGGCCACGGTCGAGCACCTTTACGAGATCAATCGCTGCCGCGCCCTCTTTGCCACCCACTATCATGAGTTGACCACGCTCGCCGGCCGCCTGCCCGACCTCGCCAACGCCACCATCGAGGTCAACGAGTGGCACGACGAGATCGTCTTCCTGCACAAGGTCAGGAGCGGTGCCGCCGACCGCAGCTATGGAATTCAGGTGGCGAAGCTCGCCGGTCTCCCGCCGGCGGTGATCGATCGCGCCACCGAGGTCCTCGCCGTTCTCGAGAAGGGTGAGACGCGAGGCAAGGGCCATGCAAAAGGTGTCGATCCCGTCGTCGCACGCGGTGGCGGGCTGGATGAACTGCCGCTGTTCGCCGCGGCGCGTCCCAAGTCCTTCACCCCGCGGCCAAGTGAGCCGAGCGAGGTCGAGACGGCACTTGCCGCCCTCGATCCCGACGAGATGACCCCCAAGGCCGCCCTGGAAGCGCTCTACAGCCTCAAGCGCAAACTCTCGCAGAAAGCGTAATGCCGTGCCCTCCGACACCATCATCATCACCGGTGCCGACAGTCGCTATGCGCCACTGATGCGCGAGCTGATCCTCTCCCTGCGAAAATTCCCCCGATCCGCAGAGTACGATCTCGGCGTTCTCGACTGTGGTCTTGACGCCGGCGACCAGGATTGGTGCCGCTCGCAGGGCGCCAGCATCGTCGAACCGGCCTGGGATGTCACATTCGGCCCCGGCATGAAACCTGCGCCCACCTTTCGTGCCATGACCGCGCGCCCGCATTTGAGACGCTATTTTCCTGGATACGAGATTTACGTCTGGCTCGATGCCGATGTCTGGGTCCAGGATTGGTCGTCGATCCGGCTGCTGCGCGAGGCATGCCGGATCGGCGACATCGCACTTGTGCCCGAGGTCCACCGTTCATATCGCAACTTCCGCGACGGCCGTGACGAATACGAAGCGGCCAACGGCGGCGCCTATGCCGAAGCATTCGGCGTCGACACGGCGGCCCGTCTCATTCGCCGCCCCCTCAACAACGCCGGCGTCTTCGCGATCGGCGCCTCGTCGCCAGCCTGGACGATCTGGGCCGATCGGCTGGCCGACGCCGCCCGGCGCTCCACCAACATGATCGACCAGATCGCGCTCAACGTGGCCATCTATGACAACGGAGTTAGCGAGGTGCGCCTTCCCGCCGTCTGCAACTGGATCGCCCATCTCGCGACGCCCGCCTGGCATTCGGGCCGCCATCTCTTCGTCGATCCCGACCCGCCACACGACGTGATCGGCATTCTGCATCTCACCCTTGCGACGAAATGGGAACCGGCCGTCGATGTCCTCGAGATCGGGGAGGACGGGCGCGCCGTCACACCTGGACGCGCGGCACTGAGATCGCTTCGCTTCCCGATCTGAAATGCAATCGGTTGACCATCATGCTCTCCGCGGCGGGCGGATGAGCAGGCACAGCGGCACCGCAGTCGCCGACAGAACCGTGTAGAGGACGAACGCATTGGTGAAGCCGATCATCGTCGCCTGACGCGTGATCTCCTTCGACAGGCGTGCCATGCCCGAAAGCGTCTCGACGGTCCACGACCCGGTCACCCACGGAAGCTGCCACACCTTGTTGTAGGCGGTCGTCATCTCGGCCAGCCGACTGTAGTTGGCTCCGGTCGTGCGCACGATTTCGGTCACCGCAACGGAAATGAACAGACTGGAGCCAAGGTTGCGCAACAGGTGGAACACGCTCGATCCTTCGGCCCGGTACTGGGGCGCGAGTGTGGAGAAGGTTGCGACCGTCAATGGAACCCAGAACACGCCGACGGAGAAGCCTTGCATCAGGCTGTTGATCGCGAGGGTCGTCTGATCGACGTCGAGATTGAGATGGGCAATCCACCAGCCCGATAGCGTCTGCACCATCGTCGCGAGGATCATGGTCACGCGCGGATCGAGCCGCTGCAAAAGCATCGCCGCGAAGAATCCGCAACCATTGCCGACACCGCGCCACGCAACGTAGGCGCCGATGGCGGAGTCGGGAAAGCCCGCATGCTGCTGGAGAAGTGACGGCATCAGCACGATCGGCGCGAAATTCAGCATGCCATAGAGCGTCACCAACACACAGCCGATCGCATAGTTGCAATCCCGGAAGTGGCCGAGATTGAGGAACGTGCGCGTCGACGTCAGGCTGTGCGACAGGAAAACATAAAACGCAACGACGGCCACGACGGTCGAGATCCAGATCTCCGTCGAATCGTACCAGTCGAGCCGCTGCCCGCGCGACAAGACGAGCTGCGCCGACGCAATCGCCGCCGAAAGCGACAGGAAACCGATCCAGTCGAGAGGCGTCGGCCGACGATTTGCATCGTCGGCGGGCAGGAACGAGCGGAACAGAATGAACGCAAATACGCTGACCGGTAGCACCATATAGAAGCCCCACGGCCACCCCATCCGCTCGCCGATGTAGCCCCCGAGCGTCGGACCGATGACAGGGCCGAGAATATTCGACATGCCGTAGAGCGACATTACGAAGCCGTGCTGCCGCCGCGGATAGCTGTCCAGCAGCAACGTCTGGCTGAGAGGCACGAGCGGCGCGCCGAGAGCTCCCTGCATGATGCGCCAGAAAACCAGCATTTCCAGTGATGTCGAGGCTCCGCACATGAACGTCGCGAACGTGAATCCGGCGAGACATCCCATCATCGTCTTGCGCCGGCCGGACCGCGCGACCAGCCACCCCGTCATGGGCGTGGCGACCGCCGTCGCAATGATATTGAAAGTCATCACCCAGGAGATTTCATCCTGCGTCGCCGAGAGGCCACCTTGCATTTGAGGCAGCAGCGTCGTCGCCACGAGGATCGTCGCCGTATAGCAGGTAGACGCCAGAACGACACCGATGAGCACGATCAGACGCCCGGTCGGCGTCAGGTCGTAGACGGCCTTATCGGCATCCTGGTTCATCGAGGAGGTCGGACCCGCTGCGATCGCGCATGATTCTGAGGCGCCCTTCTAGCATGCCGCCGCAGCGGTGCCAGACGGCACCTTGGCTCACCCGCCGATCAGTCAACGGACCCAATCATCGAACGGGCCGGATCAGCGAGGCCCGACCGTAGGGCGCGCGAGACCGAGGTTCTCGCGCAGTGTCGGCCCCGCATAGTCCTTGTGATAGAGACCGCGCCGCTGCAATTCCGGCACCACGAGCCTGACGAAGTCCTCGTAACTGCCCGGCACGCACGGCGCACCAACCACGAAACCGTCGCAGGCCGGTGTCGTGAACCATGCCTCCATGATATCGGCGATGTCCTTCGGCGTGCCGACCCACGGGTGCGGCAACCGGCCCCGCCGCGTAATCTCGATGAAGTCACGCGGGCTCGGCATCCGCTTGCCTGCGAGCGTCTTGAGCACGCGATCCTTGTTGCCTTGCGTGCCGGTCATCGAGTCGAGTTCCGCTTGCGTGAAGGGCTCGTCGATCGGCTTGGCGCCGAAGTCGAAGTTGTTGTTCTCCGAGAGCAGCATCAGGCTGTCCACCTCCAGGGGCAGGCTCTCGAGAAATGCGCGCTTGTCCTCCGCTTCGGATTTCGTTTTGCCCACGACCGGATGACAGAGCGCGGCGATCTTGAGCTGCTCGGAATCACGGCCAAGCTGCGCTGCCTCCTCCTTCATCTGCCGGTAGGCTTTCGCCGCGTCTTCACGCACCGGGTTCGAGGTGAAGACCACCTCACCCCAGCGCGATGCGAATTTGCTGCCCCGTGACGACTGCCCCGCCTGAATGACAACCGGATGCCCTTGCGGCGTGCGCGGCACCGTGAATGGGCCGCGCGACGCAAAATGCTCACCCTTATAGGAAATCCGGCGAACCTTGGCCGGGTCGGCGAAGCGTCCGGAAGCCCGGTCGATAGTCAACGCATCGTCGGCCCATGTATCCCAGTGCCCGTGCACGATCTCCATGAACTCGTCGGCGCGGTCGTAGCGGTTGTCGTGTGGAGGCGCAGCCGCCGCACCCATATTCTGCGCCTCGATATCGTTCATCGAGGTGACTACGTTCCAGGCGGCGCGCCCTTTCGTCATGTGGTCGAAGGTCTGGAACAGCCGCGCCACGTGGTACGGTTGATAGTAGGTGACCGAATATGTTGCGCCGAGACCGATACGGCTCGTTGCCATCGCCATCGGCATCAGGCACGCGATCGGGTCGAGTTTCACGCAGCGGATGCCGTGTTCCACGGCCTCGGCAAAACGTCCACCATGGAACTCCGGCATGCCCAGCCGATCGTCGAAGAATGCGAGCTGAAATTTCCCGTATTCGAGCGTCCTAGCGATATGGGCATAGAATTCCGGGCTGAGGAAATCCAACCGCGACTCCGGATGGCGCCACGAGCCCGCGAAATTGGAGCAATTCTGCGCCTGCAGAAATCCGACCAGCACGATCTGGCGCATAGGGGGTTCGTCCTTTCGAAAGTCGCTCGGCTCCTGTCGAAGTGTAGGGACCGAACGCGATCCAACGCAATGGCAAGAGCGGCCTCCTCGCGGATCTGCATTCCCGGGCGACCCTCCGGAATTATAGTCTTTGCTTGGACACCGACCGCTGTCCAAGCTACGCGGCCTGCAGAGATAGGCCATGACCGGAGGAAGACGTGAGAAAAACAGGTTCGAAAGGGATCGCAGCGGCTCTTTTGCTGCTTTGCAGTTGCCTGCCATCGCAGGCGCAGAAGCTTGGCGGCACGCTGAAGATGTATATTTGGGATAACCCGCCCAGCACCTCGATTCACGAGGAAGCCACCGTCTCGACGACCGTACCGTTCATGCCGGTGTACTCGAACCTCGTCCTATACGATCAACACGCCCCCCTCAATACGGCCGACAGCATCAAGCCGGAGCTGGCCACGAGCTGGTCTTGGGACGCGACCAGGACGAAGCTGACATTCAAGCTGCGTGAGGGCGTCAAGTGGCACGACGGCAAGCCGTTCACGGCCAGAGACGTCGTCTGCACGATGAATCTGCTGCAAGGCAAATCGAAGGACCGATTTCGCAAGAACCCGCGCCGCATCTGGTGGCAGAACCTGAAGCAGGTCACAGCCAACGGCGATTTCGAGGTGACCTTCGAACTCGGGCGACCACAACCGGCATTCGTCGCGCTCTTCGCAACCGGTTACAACCCGGTCTATCCGTGCCATGTCCCGGCAGCGGAGATGCGCACCAAACCTGTCGGCACGGGTCCCTTCAAATTCGTGAGCTTCAAAAGCAACGAGAGTGTAGTCCTGGCCAAGAACCCCGACTACTGGAAGAAGGGCCATCCCTATCTCGACGGCATCGATTTTCGCGTCATCTCCAATCGCTCGACGCGCATCCTCGCGTTCGTCGCGGGCGACCTGGATATGACCTTCGCACTCGATCTGACGCCGCCACTGGTACGCGAGATTCTCTCGCAATCGCCGAAAGCCCATTGCGAAATTCCGCCGACCAACAATTCGGTGAACCTGATCGTAAACCGTGACAAACCACCGTTCGACGACGAGAAGCTGCGTCACGCCCTTACCCTTTCGATCGATCGGGATGCCTTCAACAAGATCATCTACGAGGGCAAGACGAAGAGCGGCGGCATCATGATGGCACCGCCCGAGGGAAGCTGGGGCATGCCGCCGGAGGTCGTCGCAAAGTTGCCGGGTTACGGCGGCACCGTCGAGGCGAACCGCGCCGAAGCGCGGAAAATAATGGAGAGTCTCGGATACACGGCCGAGAAGCCAATGAAGATCAAGGTCTCGACACGCGGCGTTCCACTTTATCGCGACCCTGCCGTCATCCTCGTCGATCAGCTCAAGAGCGTGCATGTCGATGCCGAACTCGAGATCGTCGATGCCTCGATCTGGTTCGGCAAGGTCGCTCGCGGTGACTACACCGTGGGCCTCAACACCACCGCCGCCGCGATCGACGACCCCGACGTCCAACTCTACGAGAACTACTCGTGCGGCTCGGAGAGGAACTACACGAAATATTGCAACAAGGCTGTCGACGCGTTGGCCGATCAGCAATCGCAGGAGGCGGACCCCGAGAAGCGCAAGAAGATCGTCTGGGATATCGAAGGCCTGTTGGCCAAGGACGTCGCGCGCCCGATCATCGTGCAAGGCATCGCCGGGCTGTGCTGGCATCCGCACGTGAAGAATTTCACGCTGCACCAGAACAGCATCTATAACAATTGGCGCTTCGACGACGTCTGGCTCGATCGCTGACCGAGCAACGAAAAATCGCGGGGTTGGCATCGGCCCGCCCCGCGGAAGAGAACAGCACGCCCAGCGAGCTCAGCCGTCGTAGCCCTCGATGACGATCACGTCCGCCGTCGAGTTCTTGTCGCGGACGGCGCACGCCGCCTTGTATTCGGGGCTGTCGTAGCAGGCGAGCGCCGTTGCGTAGTCGTTGAACTCCAGCACGATGTGGCGCGGCTTGAGTGAACCGCTCTTCGCCGTGAACTGCCCGCTTCGCACCAGGAATTTGGCGCCGTATTTCTCGAACGCCTTCGCGTTGAGCGCCACGTACTCCTTGTACCCTTCCGGGTTCGTCACATCGACGTGCGCGATCCAGTAACCCTTGGCCATCACATTCTCCTTGCTCGCTTCGTCAGTGTCCTGCGATCCGCCGGACGATTTCCTCGGCTATCGCGCGTGGGTCCGTCGCGGCGGTGATCGGGCGCCCGACAACAAGATGCGTCGCGCCGGCGCCTATCGCAGCTTCGGGAGTCATGACACGCGCCTGGTCGCCCGCGTCACCTCCCGGCAGTCGGATGCCCGGTGCGACGATCAGGAAATCACCCGGAATGGCAGCACGTACCAATTCCGCCTCCTGGCCCGACGCGATGACCCCATCGAACCCGGCGTCGCGCGCCAGCCGTGCGCGATGCACCACCAGATCCGCCGGGCCCGCGCTTGCTATGCCCTGCTCTTGGAGATCGCTTTCGGTCAGATTCGTCAGGACCGTCACAGCGAGCAGCTTCAGCCGGGACGATCCGCGCCCCTTCACCGCAGCATCGAGCGTCTTCCGGTCGGTCGCATGCACCGTGAGGTAGTCGAGCCCGAGTGCGGCGATGTTGGCCGCTGCCTTCTCGACCGTGTTGGCGATGTCGAGCAGCTTCATGTCGAGAAACACCTGGCGGCCCGCCGCCTTGAGACCCTGCGCGAACTCGAGGCCGCCGCCAAAGAGCAACTCGAGCCCGATTTTGTAGGCGGCAACACTATCTCCGAGAGCTTCGACGAGTTGCCGCGCTCGGTTGACGTCGGGCACATCGAGCGCAACAAACAGTCTGGATCGCGCGTCTCGCATGTCGCTCATTCTTCGTCCTCACCCCGCATGACATGCGCGGCGCGAGCAAGCTTCTCCACCACCGTCTTGAGGAGGGCCATCAGGCCCTTGTCCTTGAGATGGCCCTTGTCGTCGAAGGCATCGGTCGCACGCGACACGGAAATCTGGTCGGGCAGCACCAGCGCGCCCAAGCCAAGCTCCAGCGTCTGGCGGACCGCGATCAGAGACCTGTAGCCGCCAAGTGCTCCCGGAGACGCCGCTCCCAGCGCGAACACGCGCGTCTTGTAGACAGTTGGCGCGCCTCCGCCGTCATCTTTTACCCGACTGACCCAATCGAGCGAATTCTTGAGCAGCGGCGTGATCGAAGCATTATACTCGGGACAAGCAATGAACACGCCTTGGTGAACGTTCATCAGCGATTTCAGCTTGCGAGCATTTTCCGGGGGGCCGTCGCTTGCTTCCAGATCCCCGTCGTAGATCGGCATTGGATAGTCGCCAAGGTCCGCCAGCGTGGCCGCAATCCCGTTCGCCTCGGCAACATCATGCGCAAGCCGGGCCAACCGCTTGTTGAGCGAGCCTTCCCGAGCCGAGCCGGCGAAGAACAGTAGTCGTGTGGAGTTCGTCATCGATCGCCCTTCTGTCGGTGAACGATTGACAGGATTTAAACGAGACCGCGCTGTTAAACCAGCAGAGCAGGCTGTCAATTGAATGTCACTTGAGCCAGTCCGGCCACATCGTCACTTTGAACGCCAATCGAACCGGAACGAAGCACCGGAGGAGGCCCCATGTCGCTTGCGAAATCAACCATTGCCCGCACCGAGGCCTTCTGCAACGCCTATGCGCTGAGATTGCCGATCCTGATGGCCCCCATGGCCGGCGCCTGCCCGGCTTCACTCGCGATCGCGGTAGCGCGCGCCGGGGGGCTGGGCGGCTGTGGCGCCCTGCTGATGAAGCCGGAGGCCATTCACACCTGGTCGAACGAGGTGCGCGCGTCGACCAATGGCGGGTTCCAGATCAATCTTTGGATCCCCGACCCGCCACCCGTTCGCGACCTCGCCCACGAAGCAACGGTGAGAGCCTTTCTCGGACAATGGGGCCCTGCCGTGGCGCCCAACGCCGGAGAGACCCCGCTCGTCGACTTCGACGCCCAGTGCGAGGCGTTGCTGAGCGCAGGCCCCGCCGTCGTGTCGTCGATCATGGGCTTGTATCCGCCGGCCTTCGTCGCGCGCCTCAAAGAGCGCGGCATCAAATGGATTGCCAATGCGACGACCGTCGCGGAGGCGCGCCAGGCCGTCGCCGCCGGAGCCGATGCGATCGTCGCGCAGGGTATGGAAGCCGGCGGCCACCGCGGCGCCTTCGAGGCCGACAAGGCAGGTGAGGCTTTGGTCGGCCTCTTCGCCTTGTTGCCGGCTGTGGTCGATGCGGTCGGCGATCGCGTACCCGTGATCGCAACCGGTGGCATTGCCGACGCCCGCGGCATTGCCGCAGCGCTCGTTCTCGGCGCGTCCGCCGTTCAGATCGGCACCGGGCTCCTGCGCACGCCGGAAGCCAAGCTCGCGCCCGCCTGGGCCGATGCGATCGCCACGGCGCAGCCGGAGGACACGGCGGCAACCCGTGCCTTCTCTGGCCGCCTTGGCCGCAGCATTGCGACGGCCTACGTCCGGGCAGCCAACGGCCCCGACGCGCCGGCTCCCGCACCCTACCCCGTGCAGCGCGCCCTGTCCCAGGCCATGCGCGAAGCAGGAGCCAAGGCGGGCGACATAGACCGCATGCAGGTCTGGGCCGGCCAGTCGGCCCGTCTCGCCCCCGCCGAACCCGCCGGCGACTACATCCGACGGGTCTGGGACGAGGCCAAGGCCTTGCTGACGTGACTGACCCGGTAACCGTCGCTATTCGGTCTTGGCCGCAATCGGCGCCGGCCGCCAGACATCTCGCTTCAGATTGCGATAGGCCGCGACTCCACCCGGATAGCTGACGAACTCGAGCTGCTGACCCCACGGGGCGCGGAAGTAGAGCCACGTCAACCCGGCGCTCACGCCCTCGGTCATCTCCACCGGTCCACTCAGTATTTGGCAGCCATGCTCCTTCAACACCGCGAGCGCTGCGTCCATGTCATCGACGTAGAACGCGATGTGCCAGCCTGCTGGAGCCACCTCGTTCTCGGCTGTGCTTCTGCCATCGGAACGCGTTAGCTCGACCAGCTCGATCGATGGCCCATTGGCAACCGCCAGCATACGCATCCGACGAATATGCGCGCCCGTTGCTCCGGCAAGGTGACCGGCCATCCAGTCCTCGTGGCCGGGAAACGGCCCCACGTCGTAGAGTTGCACTGCACCGAGCACGCGTGTGAAAAACGGGGATGCCACATCGATGTCCGGCACGATGAGGCCGATATGCTCGACACCGGCAAGTCCTGGCACCGGGGCGCCGCTCGTCATGGCCGTCTCCTGCATAGCCAATGGAATCGCGGGAGCGATCATAGCATTTTGCACGCATGCAGCAGCGCGGCCCGCACCACCTCCCGTCCGCCCGACAAATGACCACGCGATCGCGCTTGGAAAGAGCCATCAGGCGAGCATGGAGTGAACGTCGCTTGCGAAGGCCTGGCTGCGAAGGCCGACCGGATTCGCACGAGGCGCGGGCGTACGGCCTGCAGCTTGGGAGCCCGGACCTCAGTCGACGTGATCCGACGCTAACAATTCAACCTGCTTGTGAAGTGTTCGATCGATGGCGGCGAGATCGCTGCTCAACTGCTGTGTGCCTTCCGAGATCTTGCGAAGCGCCGCGAGCGTCTCCGGCGACGGCACGAGGGTCGTGACCGAGTGCGCTATTCCATTGCGACAGCGATGCCGCAGGGTTGCTTCTCGACAGCCGTACTTGGAAGCCGCAGCCAACCCTGCGGAAACCGACTGAGGCGTTGTCACATCGATCGTACACGGCGTGTCTCGGGCGAAGTCGAATGCAAATGCCGCGGTGCCGACCGCGGCGACACATGCAACAGCAACGAGAGCTTTTTTAGGGCTCATTTTCGACTTCCTCCCACCCAGCCTGCACAGCATACGGAACATTGGTTTATAAACTATATATGTTGACGCCCGGCAGGCGTCGCAGGGCCCAAGCCCGACCATCGAAAGACCCATCTTGGCCGCACGAGCGCCTCGACGATGGAATTCGCAATCGACACCAGAAAGTCCCGCTTCTGCTCTGATACTGCCCTAAAGGTTTTATAAACCATTCGAGCTTTAGGACGCCTCGGGTCCGGGCTCGCTGAGATCCCGGCTGGCGCGCGCCGCTTTGCGGTGGCGTGTTCCGCTGCCTATTGCTCCCGCGGTCGTAGCTCAGTGGTAGAGCGCCGGAGCGATCCGGAGGCCGAGGGTTCGATTCCCTTCGATTGCTCTTCGCGACTAGCTCAGTGGTAGAGCGACAGACTGAACTCTGTTGGTCGTGGGTTCGACCCCCACGTCGTGAACCATGTGCCTGATAAGCACACTCGGTTTGGGACCGATTACTGAATTGGGGAAGCCGGCAGCTTTCCCGCCGGACCATGGCGCCCGCGGCCTCGGCCGAGGAACGCCCCTGGTGAGGCAACGTCGAAAGCGCTTTGAGGCTGCGCGGATACCGCCGGCGGAAGAGCGGCCCAAGGCCACGGCACCGACATTGTGAACCCTAGCGTTCACCTTGGTCGCGCCGCGCGGAGGACCGCCCGATCGTCGGCTAAAGCACAGTCCCGCGCTCTCGCCGTCGGATGGCTGCCGGCGACCGTCGCAATAGTGCTTGCCGGTCGTTGCCAAGAACAAGAAACGTATTGGAGACGTGTGATGAAGCCGTTCCGCTTTCTGACTGTCGTCGTGAAGGACGACGAGCGTGCATTCCTGACGCGAGATGGCCGTTTCGAGCGCCTGCTCGGACCTGGCCGATTCAGCGCCTTCGATCCATTCGCGCGCTTCAATGTGGAAACCGTGAAGGTCGTCCGCGCCGAGGTTCCGGTCGATCGCGCCCTGCTGATCGAGAAGACGAAGCCCGCGATCGCGGCCGACAACTTCTCAATCCTGCAGACCAGCGCGACCGAGGTCGCCATCGTGTCGCTGGACGGTGAGCCGAAGTATCTCGTGCCGCCGTCGACGACGCGCGCCTTCTGGAAGACGTTGACGCTCGTCGAGATCGATCGGATCGAGACCACGGCCGAGTTGCGCGTCGCGAAGAAGCATCTCGACCGCCTCGACTTGTCGCGCTCGACGATTGTCACGCATGCGACCGTCGAAGCGCACGAAGCGGGTCTGCTCTTCATCGACGGTGTCTTGCGCGAGAAGCTCGCAGCCGGTCGCCACGCGTTCTGGAGCGTTGGCCGGCAGGTGCGCATCGCCAAGGTCGACCTGCGCCCGCAGCCGCTGGAGGTGACGGCGCAGGAAATCCTGACGAAGGACCGCATCTCGGTGCGCGTGACGTTGACGGCCTTCTATCGGATCGCGGACCCTGAGAAGGCCGCGGTCGCTTCGGCCGATGTCGCGAACACGCTCTACCGTCTGGTGCAGTTTGCCATCCGCGAGGCGGTGGCGACGCGCACCCTGGACGACATTCTGGCCGCTCGCGATGCGATCGACCAGGAGGTCCGGGCCTTCGTTACGGCGCGCGCGCCCGAGCTGGGTGCTGAGGTCGGAGAGATAGGCGTCAAGGACGTCATCCTGCCGGGAGACGTCCGCGAGCTCCTGAACAAGGTGGTGGAGGCGGAGCGAGTCGCGAAGGCGAACCTCATCCGTCGCCAGGAGGAAACCGCGGCGACGCGCTCCCTCCTGAATACGGCCCGGTTGATGGAGGACAATCCGCTCCTCCTGAAACTGAAGGAGCTGGAAGCGCTCGAGCGGCTGGTCGAGAAGGTTGGCCGCATCGACTTGCATGCCGGATCGGGCCAGGGTCTCGACGCGCTGCTGACCAGGCTCTACTCGC
>JBFWXN010000099.1:0-17822 GCA_050187415.1 Hyphomicrobiaceae bacterium
GCTCGATATCGCCCTGACCTATTCGCCGAACGCACGTGGCGGTGTTGTCATAGAGCCTCTCTATGATGAAAAGCTCGTCCTCGTGTCCAACAAGCCGCGCGGAGTTGTGCGCTGGAGTCCCGACTACGTTTATACGGATTGGGGCACGGACATCCGCGAGGCGCACAGCAGAGCCTACCCGGGAACCAATCGTCCCTGGCTGACGGGAAGCCTTGGCCAGCTGTCCATCCCATTGGTCATCGCGAATGGCGGCTCAGGCTATTTTCCGCTGGGGTCGGTTCGTCGTTACATCAGCCGGAAAAGGCTGTTCCTGGTGACGGGCGCTCCGGTATTCGAGCGGAAGGTCTATTGCGTACATAGTCACCCTATGAAGGCGCCTAAGTGGCTCGCTTCCGTGCTCGACGGGATTCGCGTCGCCAGCCGCCAAATGACCGGGTTCAGCTCCGGACTGCAAAGACCGCCTAGATCTGGCGCTCCAGCGCTGCCAGTCGCCTGAAGGCGCGGTCGGAATAAATCAGCAGGGCCTCGCCTCGTCCGGATTTGGCACCCACCACCATTGCGAAGAAGACGCGGTGCGTGGCGACTTGGAGCGAATCCGACACCGCGCATTCAAATGTGGTGAGAGACTCATCCAGTATCGGACAGTTGCCGTGCCCTTCCGTCCACGCCACGCGGTCGAAACGCAAGTGGCGCGCTTCACCCGATGTGCCGGCAAAAAGACATGCGGTTGCTTTTGCGCCCTCCGACAACAGGTTGACGCAGAACAAGCCTGTCCGCGCGATGGCTGCAGCGCACGAGCTGTCTCGATGAATACACACCAGCAGCATTGGAGGTTCGACCCCGACGCCAAAGAGGTGACAGTGACACCGTGCAGTTTGCCGCCATGCGCTGTCGTGATGACGCAAACGCTTGATGCGAACTGACGCATGCCAGCAAGAAAATCGCAAGAAGGTATGGCTTGTGCCGCTGTCATGCCGTACCGCCAGTTTGATCAGCAAAGGCTAGCCGCGGCGAGCGAGCAGCGAAAAGCGAATTTTTGTCCGCACCAACATCAAGATTGCCGATACGTGAGACCCTGAAGCTTGCAGGCGCAAGCTCCCGAGCGGTGGACCGTGCTGTCGCTTAACTTCAAGAATATTGAAGTTAGCCGCAGCGAAATTTCGTTTTTATGCCAGAGCGTGCGCTGCAACTATCGCGTTGACGGATGTCGAACGGGGCCAAATTTATGAAGCTCGCCTTCTATCTTCCCTGCTACTGGCCGGACACCGGCTATCCCGTGCACCAGATGTACGAAGAGATGGTGCAGCAGGCGGTTCTGGCTGAGCAGATCGGCATGTCCTCGGTCTGGATACCTGAGCACCATTTCGTCAATCTGCTGGTGCACCCGAGTCCGCTGCTGACTGCCGTGCGCGTCGCGTCGGCGACCAAATCCATCCGCATCGGCACGGCGGTTCTGGTTCTGCCGTTCTACGACATGCGTCGCCTGGCTGGAGAAATCGCGCAGGCCGACCAGTTTTCAAAGGGAAGGCTCGACATCGGTGTTGGACGTGGTGCATTCAAGTATGAGTTCGACCGGTTCGGAGTGGACGCAGCCAAGAGCCGAGATCAATTCGACGAAGCGCTTCCGCTGCTGGAGCGTCTGCTCAGCGAAAGCAATGTGGCGTCGAATACTCCGTCCTACACTTTCGATGCTCTGACGGTCACGCCGGCGCCCTATCAAAAGCCGATGCCGCCGATCTGGATCGCGGCAGTACAGCCCGAGGCGATCTATCACAGCGCGCGCCGCGGCTACAACGTCACCACGACTGCCCTGCGCTCGCCGTTCGAAGATGCCAAACAGCAGGCGGCAGCCTTTCATCGTGGGCGGAAGGAAGCGACGTCACCGAAAAAGCCGTTGCTTTCGGTGCTGCGTATGGGATTCGCCTGCAAAGACCAGGCTGACGTTCGCGAGAAGGTTGCGCTGGCTGCCGGCAACGACCAGAGACATCACAATCTGCGCTCGGGTGACGGTGAGGTCGTCAATGGCGCAATTGTGCCGCACGAGACGGGCCGCTCGCTTGCCGATGTTGAGGCAGCTCTCTTGATCGGCACCGCTGGTCAGGTCGTCGACAAGCTCGCGCAGTACGCAGAGCTCGGTATCGATGAATTCATTATCAACATGGGCTTCGGCACCTCGCACCGCGATGTGATGGCTGCGCTGGAGCTGATGGCCAGCAAGGTGATGCCGCAGTTTTCATAGCAAAAGAGGTAGGTTTTCAGTGTCCGCAGCGCCCACGGTCGGCACCGCCGCTCTCGCCCTCCATCAGGACGCGACAATCGTCGACGGCCTCATTTTCATGAGTGATGGCTACACGGCCGATCTCAAGGCCGGCAACGTCGCCGCCATCAATCTGACTGTTGCGCATATGGAGAGCGACTACACCAGCGCGTGCGATGATGCAGCGGCCTGGCTCAAGCGCGCGCATGCACCCGGCTCCTCCTGGCAACTGGTCAAGACGGTTGCCGACATTCGCGCCGCCAGGGCGGCCGGCAAAGTCGGCCTCATCATGGGTTGGCAGAATATGCGCGCGATTGAAGATCAACTCGACCGCATCGGGTTGTTCCATGCCCTTGGTATTCGCGTGATGCAGCTCACCTACAACAACCGGAACTTCATCGGTGATGGGTGTCTGGAGACCGAAAACAGCGGGCTCAGTCTGTTCGGGCGGCGTGTCATTGGCGAGATGAACCGGGTCGGCATGGCAATTGACCTCAGTCACGTCGGTGAACGCACCTCGTTTCAGGCAGCCGAACTATCCGCAAAGCCTGTGTTTCTAACGCACGCCAATGCCCATGCCGTTGCTGCAATGCCGCGCAACAAGACGGACGGACTGATCAAGGCCGTGGCATCAACCGGTGGCACGGTCGGCGTCAGTATCTATGGGCCCATGTGCTGGGACCGCAATCCTGAGCATGAGCCGTGCCTCGACGACTTCCTCCGCCACCTCGACCATATCGTCAACTTGGTCGGGCCCAAGAACATCTCCTTCGGCACCGACCTTCCCGCCGTCGAGCATGTGGCGACCGTCGAGCATATCCTGGAAATGACGCGCACGCGCTTTCCCGAGAACGTCGGCGCATACGAGAAAGCCTTCGGCGGCGGCGCACGCCAGCGGTACCTGCGCGAAATTGGAAATCAGCGCGACTTTCCGATCATCACCCAGGCCCTTCTCGATCGCGGCTGGTCCGCGACCGACATCAAGGGACTGCTGGGCGAAAACATGATGCGTGCCCTCGATACGGTTTGGGGGCGCTGAGTGCCGAACCGTTGCTCAAAGGGAGCCTTTGCCATGAACAGCGACAGCAGGAAGCAGAAGCGCCACGTTGATCGTCGCCGGTTCGGCAAACTGGCCATCGGCACGCTGGGAGCTGCTTCAATGCCGGCGATTCTCAGCTATCCGGTCCAGGCGGCTGAGCGCATTGTGGTTGCTCAGCCGGGCGGCCCCTACGAAACGGCCTTCACCAAGGCATTCGCAGAACCATTTACCAAAGCGACCGGCATTGAAGTCGCAATGGTCGCGCGCCCCTTTTTCCCCTCGGCGCAGGTTCAGGCCCAGGTTGAAGCGAAGAGCTACCAGTGGGATGTCGTCTCACTCAGCGCGTTCGACGTAGAGATTCTCGCACGGAGGAATCTCCTTGAGAACCTCGACCTTTCATCCAAAATTCTGGACGGCATCATCCCCAATGCGATCCGGCCGCAATGGCTTGGCGTCGATATCTACGCGACGGTTTCGGCTTATAGAACCGACAAGGTGAAAGGCAAGCTGCCGGAAAGCTGGAAAGACCTGTGGGACGTTGCCGGAATTCCTGGTCGGCGTTCCATGTACAAGAATCCGCAGGGCATGCTGGAAGCTGCGCTGATGGCGGACGGGGTTACGCCCAAAGATGTCTATCCGATCGACTACAAGCGCGCCTTCAAGAAGCTGGAAGAGATTAAGCCCAAAATCGCCGTGTGGTGGAATGGCGGCGTGCAGAGCACGCAACTGTTGAGAGATGGCGATATCGAGTATATGGCCATTTGGAACGGCCGAGCACAGTCTGCGATCGATGATGGTGCGCCTGCAAAGATCGTCTGGAACCAGGGACTTTACACTGTGCATGGGTTTTCGATTGCCAAGGGCGCGCCGAAGAAGGCGCTTGGCGTGGAATTCATCAAGTTCTGTGCGAGTGCCGAGCGCCAGGCCGCATACACGCCTTTCCTCGCCGGCGGGCCAACAAACACCAAGGCCTTCGAACACATCGATCCCAAGCTCGCCCAGACGCTGCCGTCGGCTCCGAGCTACCTGGCGAGCCTGCTCGAGGTGAACACGTCCTGGTGGACCGATAACAAGGAAGATGCCGTGAACCGCTTCAATGAGTGGCTTCTTCTCTGATAGATTGCGATAAAGTCGGCGTCTCGAGGCGCCGGCGCATGGAATATTCATCGCCGGAAACTGGAGCAGACGCTTCGGCCAGTCCGTTTCTAACCTGACACAGCCTCCAACCGAAGCCAGCCTGCTCCAGAGCGATGCCCACCGAGCACCCGACGCCACCTGGCGCCCAGATCAAACTCAAGCTTGCGGGAGTATCGAAGCGATACGGGGACATAGATGCGCTGACCGATGCGCATCTTTTGGTGCAGAAGGGTGAATGCGTGACCCTGCTTGGACCCTCAGGCTCGGGCAAAACCACGCTGCTCAACATCGTCGCGGGTCTGCTGACGCTCGACAAGGGTGAGGTGTGGATCGAGGACCGCCTCTCAACCCACCTGCCTCCTTACGCGCGCGATATCGGCATGGTCTTCCAGAACTACGCCTTGTTTCCGCATATGACAGTCTTCGAGAACATTGCCTTTCCGCTCCGGATGCGACGGATGGGACGTTCGGAGATCGCCGCGCGCGTTGCAAAGGCACTGGGCGCCGTCTCGCTCGAAGACAAGGCCGACCGCATGCCGTCCGAGCTGTCAGGAGGACAGCAGCAGCGTATCGCTCTTGCCCGAGCCCTGGTCTACGAGCCGTCCATCATTCTGATGGATGAGCCGCTTGCCGCATTGGACAAGAAGCTGCGCGAACAGCTTCAGCTCGAGATCCGCCGTGTGCAGAGGGATCTCGGTATCACCATGCTTTATGTGACACATGATCAGCAAGAAGCCCTCCTGCTGTCGGACCGCATCTGTCTGATGAACAATGCCCGCATTGAACAGATCGGAACGCCGGACGATCTCTATTTCCGCCCGCAAACGCTGTTCGCTGCGGATTTTATCGGTGAAGCGAACATCTTCGATGCCGATGTCCTGGAAGTGTCCGGCGGCACGGCGCTGCTGCGCGGTCCCGCTGGCTCCACGCTGCGCGCGACGACAGACCTCCCGCTGACGCCAGGCCGGACCGTCAAAGCTATGATCCGTCCCGAGCGGCTAGGGCTACGCGTTGCGGACCGTGCGCCCGCGGACAACAGCATTCCGGCCCGCATCTCCGAAAAAGCGTTTCTCGGCGAGTCTACGAAGTACTACGCAGTGGTTTCCACCGGGCACACCTTCATCATTAAGACGCTGACGCTGGCTCGATCATGGACCTGCAGCCCAGGCGACGAGGTGCTCCTGACGGTCGACGACAACAGCATCATCATCTTGCAGGAGGCAGGAGAACCGGCAGACCGCGGTTGTTCCAACCCATGATGTCCCGTATGGCCAGTCGTCATGTCCGGCTCTGGCCGCTGATACCGGTCATGCTGTTCCTCGGGATATTTGTCGTCTATCCGGTCATCGACCTGCTCGCTGTCAGTTTTACCGACACCACCGGCAAACTTTCGCTGCAAACCTTCCAAACCTTCATACAGCGCCCTGTCTATACTAAGGTCTTGCGCACGACGTTTGTCATCTCGGCGTGGACAACGCTGATCTGCTTGGTCCTGGCTTATCCAGTCGCCTACTACCTGACCTCGTCATCTGAGCGGGTACGCAACAACCTCCTGCTTGTCGTGCTGATGCCGTTCTGGACTGGCTTTTTGGTGCGCACGTTCGCCTGGATGGTGTTACTCGCAAAAAGCGGTCCGCTGGTCTATCTGGCCGAACGGCTCGGTGTCGCGAACCTTTCGCTCGCCTATAACCTGACGGGCGTTCTGATCGGCATGTCGCATGCGCTCCTGCCATTGGCCGTTCTCAACATGCTGCCTGTCATGCAAGGGATAGACCGCAATCTGATGCAGGCCGCCTCGGTGCTCGGCGCCCGGCGCAGCGAGGCCTTCTGGCGCGTTTATTTCCCGCTCTCGCTGCCCGGCGTTGCCGCAAGTGGTTTGTTGGTCTTTATCACCGCCCTCGGCTTCTTCATCACGCCGACGATCCTGGGTGGGCCCCAGGAAACGATGATCGCTCAGGTTATCATCGTGCAGATTCAGGAGCTCCTGAACTGGCGCTTTGCCGGTGTCCTGTCGTTTGTGTTGCTCCTATCGGCGCTGCTCGTCTACTATCTCTATGATCGCATTCTCGGCGTATCGATGCTTGTTGGCGACCTGCAAGCGACAAGCGGTCCGCGCGGAGCCTCGGCTCATATCGAGCGTTTCGTTTCCGCCGTTGGCGGGTGTCTGCTTGCTGTTGCCGGTCGCTTCGCAGGGGCCTGTGCAAGACTTGTTGAGCGCTTGGTGCCGGTCCACCGCGCTGGTAGGGTGCAGCCACGCCGTCTTCAGCTCGCGCTCGTCGGGCTCATACTGGTCTTTCTAGCCTTGCCGACATTCTTCGTCGTCCCGGTCTCGTTCACGCAATCGACATTTATCGACTTTCCGCCTCGGGGATTCACGTTCCGCTGGTATGCCGAATTTCTGCAGTCGAACGCGTGGATGTCTGCCACCGTCCGGTCCCTCTACATTGCGGCAACTGTGGCCGCGGTATCCATGGTTCTTGGCGGGGCTGCTGCGTTCGTGCTGGCGCGCGAACAGTTTGCCGGCAAAAAACTTGTCATGGCGCTGGTCCTGTCGCCCCTCATCCTGCCGCGCATGGTTATTGCTGTCGCTCTTTTCTATCTGCTCGCCCGGCTGCACATCGCGGGTACCGATCTTGGCCTGATCCTCGGACACACCGTTATTGCCTTCCCGTATGTCGTCGTCACGGTGATGGTTGGCCTGCAAACCTACAATCGTCTATTCGATCGTGCGGCGGCTACGCTCGGCGCAACGCCATCACGCACGCTGCGTCATGTGACGCTGCCGCTGATCAAGCGCAGCATGCTCGCGGCTGGTATCTTCGCCTTTATGACCTCGTTCGACGATTTGAACATTGCACTGTTTCTGACGGGGGGCGAACAAAACACTCTGCCCAAGCAGATGTGGAGCGCAATGGTTCTCCAAGCTACGCCTATTCTTGGCGTCGCATCCACTGTTCTCCTCGTTCTAATGTCGTTTTTCCTGCTCGTAGCTGAAGTTCTGCGTCGACGCACCCGCTGACGTCAGGGCCAGCGCTCAGACCTGGATGGCTGTCGCGGGTTACGAAGCGCGCCTCGCGCAGCGCCGGCGTGCGCCGAACCGCGGTGCGGTGTTTGGACGAAGCTACTCCGCAGGCTCGTGGGGCGTGACGGGGCTCGGGCAGCCGGAGTGTGACGGTGGAGCGTGCAGAGCGCGACGCCAAAACGGCGCGCGACCTCGACGATGGAAATGCGCGCTTCCGTTAACGGCGGGCATTCACGCCAAGCTGAAGACGCAAGCAAGCGTCGTTGTAGGGTGGTGCTTTGGGTTGATCATCAGGTCTTTGGCGCCAGCCCAAACTGCCGGCACATCAGAACCATCATCTCATAGATGACGTGGGCACACAGGTGCGCGGCCATGTTGTTCACGTCATGCGGCGGGCTTACCGTATTCACATCGATGGCGACGATATTGAGATCAGTCAGAGAGCGAATGAGGTCGATCCCTTCTCGCGCGCTCAGCCCACCCCACGACGGCGAGCACACGCCCGGAGCGCACGACGGATCGAAAACGTCCATGTCGAAACACAGATACACCGGCCGCCCCTCGGCCTGATCCCGAAACTCGGCCATGCGCTGCGTGAAGCCGCCGCGGACCAGCTCGTCAAGCGACATGACGGTGAAGCCCAGTCCCCGCGTGCGCGGAACAATGCCCTGCGCGTAGGTCGTGCCGCGAATGCCGGCGTGCCAGGAGCGCGTCGGGTCGATCAGCCCTTCCTCGACCACATGCGTGAACTGCGTCGCGGCGTTGTATTTGGCGGCGGGATCGTACGTATAGGCGTCGGTGTGCGAGTCGATGTGCAGCGCGATAAGATTCTTGTGGCGCCTTGCGACGGCGCGCGTCACCGGAACGGTGATCGAACCGTCGCCCCCGATGGTGATCGGTACCGCACCCGCGTCGACGATGCGGGCTGCGGCCTGCTCGATGCGCGCGAAGGCATCGAGGATGCGTCCGGGTGTCAACTTCACGTTGCCGCAGTCGACGACGCCGAGTGCGGCAACGGGATCGAAGTCGGCATGCGTGGGATTGAAGCGCCGGATCAGCGGTGATTGCAGGCGCACGGAATCCGGACCGGTCCGGGCGCCGACCCGGAACGCGTGCGTTCCGCAATCGAACGGCAACCCGAGGATCGCAGCGCGGTTTGCCGGCCCGGGACGCCCATAGGGCACGCCCATGAATGTCAGCGGCAGGGTGAACAGGTCTTCGTCGGACAGAACCGTCATCGTCACGCTCCCATTTCGTGGCTTCTACGGCTGAGGTATTCGAGAGCTGCCAGCGTATGGACCTTCGCCACGGCCACAAGTTCGTCGATAAGGATGTATTCGTCCGGGCCGCCCATATTGAATGGCGTCAGGCCGTACACGACCGTTGGAACGCCATGCATGCGGTACCAGCGCGAATCCGAACCGCCCACCCGCATGTTCACGGCCGGGCGGGTGCCGAGCACTTTCGCCGCAGCGTCGCGTACGCACGCGACGATCTCATGGGCCGGGTCGGTGAAATTCGGCTCGAAGCGCCGTATCGCCCGCCAGGTGATTCCGTCCAGCGGAGATAGGGCGCGACCGATTGCTGCTTCCAGCTCCGCCGTGGAAATGCCCACTGGCAATCGGATGTCGGCTCTGGCGATTGCGTGGACCGGCACCAGGTTCGGCGACGTTCCGCCTTCCATCGTACCGATGTTCACGGTGATGGCGCGAAGCGTTGCCGACTCGCCGGGGCCAGACAGGCGCTCGGAAATGTCGCCAGCTGCAGCGATGGCTTCCAGAACCGCCGTGGGAGCGCTGACCGCGATCTTCTCCAGGTCTTTGAGACGGTCGAGTGCGGTCCTCAGTCGGTCAATGGCATTGATACCCTTGTGGACGTGAGCGCCATGAGCCGGCTTGCCCGTGGCTTCGACTTCGATCCAGAGCAAACCCTTCTCCCCGAAGCGGACCACCATGGGTGATCCCACATCGCCGCAGATGTTCGCATCGCCGCGCGCCTCGGGGATATGCTCGATCAGGTAACCGGTGCCAAGAGACCCCATATTCTCTTCATCGCCCGCGAGGGTCAGCACGATCTCCCCGCTCCACGCATCGCGATGGTCCGCAAGCAATGCCGCGGCAAGGATCGATGCGGCGATCCCGCCTTTCATGTCGGAAACACCCCGACCATAGATACGACCGTCCCTGACGGCACCACTCAGCGGAGGATCGGTCCAGCCCGCCGTGTCTCCGACCGGGAAGGTGTCGAGGTGCCCGTTGAAAATGAGCCGGCGCCCCGGGCGTCCGCTGCTCACGCGGGCGACGAGGTTGCAAATGCCGGGCTCCGGCTCGAAGCGGCGGATTTCAATGCCCGGAATGGTCGCCAGAAGACCTTCCGCGACCTTGGCGATCTCGGCCGTGTTGCTTGGCGGGTTCGGTGACGCGACGCGTACCAGCGCTTGCGTCATCTCGATGAGGCGCGGCCGATTGCGGACCACCTTTGCAATGAGCGCTGCGCGGTCTGCAGTCATCTCACTGGTTGGCAAGACGGCGCTCCCAGGTCCGGATCGCCATCGCCAGGGGCCAGCAGATGAAGAAATAGACGACGGCGATGAACGTGAAGATTTCCAGCGGCCGGAATGTGGATGACGACAGCTCCATGCCGCGCCGCGTGATCTCGTTCACGGAAATGACGGCACCAAGCGACGAATATTTGATGAGCTGGACGAAGTTGGAGGCCAGCGGCGGCAGCGTCATGCGGATGGCCTGCGGCAGCACGATGCGCCGAAAAGATTGCGTTGGTGTCAGCCCGAGAACCTGCGCAGCCTCGCGATGCCCTTTCGGTACCGCCTGGATGCCGGCCCGGTACACCTCCGAAATGAACGCAGCCTGGTAGACGGAGAGACCGATCACGAGGGCCGTGACGGCGCTGATCTGCACACCGAAGACGATCGGCAGCACGTAGTAGACCCAGAGGAGTTGGACGAGGATCGGCGTGTTGCGGATGATCTCGCCAAAGGAGACGCCGAGCAGGCGCAGCGCACGCCATCGCGAGAGGTCGAGACCCGCGATGAGCAGGCCGAGGAGCATCGCCGTCACCAAGGTGATCGCGGAGATGATCAATGTCGTCTGGAGACCCGACAGCAGGAAGTCGAGGCTGTTCCAGACGACATCCCAGCGGAACTTGTAGGAGAACATGCCTACCTCCAGCGGGCGCCGCTCCCGGCCTTGCTCATACGAGGCGAGCGCTATTGCGCAACGATCGGATCCAGCTTGTGCTTCTTGGCATACATCATCAGCCGTCCATCGAGCTTGATGGTATCGACGAACAGGTTGATGTAGTTGAGCCAGATTTGGTCGCCAGGAGGGACGACGTACGCATATGGCGTGACGGCCAGTTTCTCCTTCGGCAGCAGATAGGTCGCCCAGTCAAACTCGTCGGTCACCTTGATGGCGGTTGGGAAGTCGGTCATGACAGCCTCGACGCGGCCGGCGACAAGCTCGGCCTCGCGCGTGTTGGGTGGCGCGACAGCCACGACCTCCGCGTTCTTGAGATAGCCCCTCATGAAGGTTTCGATGTAGCTGCCGAGCGACACGGCGATCTTGATGCCTGGCTTGTCGATATCGTCCCAGGTCTTGATCTTCCCGTCCTTGCGCGTCACCGCGTAGATATTCGTGACAAGATACGGCTTGGAGAATTCAACAGCCTGCGCGCGCTTCAACGTGGCGCCGACGCCGAACATGCCGATCTCGCATTTGTTCGACTGAAGATCGGCGATGAAGGACGCGAAGCCGGATTCCACGATCTCCAGCTCGGCACCAAGTTCCTTGGCCAGCTCCTTGGCGAGGTCGGCATCGATGCCCTCGATGACGCCGGTCTTGGGATTGCGGAACGAGATGGAATAGTAGAGCGGATACTGGCAGACGCGCAGCTTCTTGTTCTTCGTCACTTCGTAAAGGCGTGACTGGGTCTGCATCTGCGCCGAACCGGGGCCGGAAAACAGAGCCAACCCGGCGCAAAGCGCCGAGACAGCAAGCGTGGCGGTCAAGGACTTCCAGGTACGCATGACGGATCTCCCTTGGTTGGACCTAGTCTTCGAACTGCTGGAGGAAGCGCTGCGCCCGCTCGGTCCGCGGGGCTGAAAAGAAGGCGGCGGGCTGGCTTTCCTCGACGATCTCCCCGTGATCCATGAAAACAACCCGGGAGCCGACATTGCGGGCAAATCCCATCTCATGGGTGACCACGACCATTGTCATGCCCTCGCCGGCGAGCTGTCGCATGACGACGAGCACCTCGCGTCGCAGTTCGGGATCGAGGGCCGATGTGGGCTCGTCGAAGAGCAGCACTTTCGGGGCCATGGCAAGGGCACGGGCGATAGCCACGCGTTGCTGTTGGCCGCCGGAGAGGCGCGCCGGGTAGGCGTCGCGCTTGTCTGCGAGGCCGACTTTCTCAAGCAGGTCCTGCGTCTTGGATACCGCGTCCGCGCGCGACATCCCCTTGACGCGCATGGGAGCCTCGATGACGTTCTCGAGAACAGACATGTGCGGCCATAGGTTGAAGTGCTGGAACACCATGCCGATGTCGGGGCGCACGCTGCGTGCCGCACGTTTGACCGCCGGACTCGCGTTGGGTTCGGAGATCACCCGATCCGACATTCGGACGCAGCCTTCGCTCGGCTCTTCCAAGAGCGCGAGACATCGGAGCAGTGTCGTTTTTCCCGAACCGCTCGGGCCGATCACGCAAACGACTTCCCGCTCCGAGACGGCAAGCGAAACACGGGTCAATACCTGGTTGGCACCGAAGACCTTGGACACACCGTCAGCGGCGATGATCGGCGTGCGCGTCGTCATTGCGGTGCGGCTTTCGCTACTGAAATGCGCCACATAAACAATCTCTATGCCTATCTTGTGATCACAACCACATTCCAGCTATTTTGATGTCGTATAGACTGACATCATTGGCCGGGAATAGCAATAACGGGATTTTATTGCCTGATGGATGTCCGCCTTTTGGAGGCCTTTCGCTCCGTCGTTGACCACCGCTCGATGACGAGTGCAGCGGCGGCCATGGGAGTGACGCAGCCCGCAGTCAGCGCACAGATAGCGCGGCTGGAGCAGGAGCTGGGCTTCTCGCTTTTCGAGCGCAGCAGTGGCGGCCGGCTCAAGCCAACCGCCGAAGGAATGCTCTTTTATGCCGAAGCCAACCGCGCGCTCGGAGGCATTGATCGCCTCGCGCAGACGGCCGAGCAAATTCGTACTGCGCAGGCCGGAAGGCTGGTGATCGCAAGCCACCCGAGTGCATCAATCTCTCTGCTGCCTTCGCTCGTTTCGGAATTTCTTGCTGCGCGGCCGGGCGTGGCCGTGCGCATGATCTCGCGCAATTCCGATGTCATCAGCCAGCTTCTGCCTTCGGAAAGCTACGATATCGGCGTGGCGGAGCTGCCGATTGACGACACGACGGTGCGTCTCATGCGGTTCCGCATGCGCTGCGTCGCTGTTCTACCTCCGGGACATCCGCTCAAGGGACGAAAGGTGCTCTCGCCGGCGCTGCTGTCCGGAAGCGGGGCGGTCGCTCTTGCGCGCAACCTGCAGACGTCGCAGCGCATCACTGCAGCGTTCGCCGACGCTGACGCGAGTTGGGCGCCGGTCGCGGAGGCCGAGTATTTTGCCAGCGTGTGCGGGTTGGTGGCGAGCGGCGCCGGGTGGTCGCTGGTCGATCCGCTCTCGGCGAACACGTTTCAGCACCTTGGGCTGATTGTGCGCGAATTCGAGCCGGCCATTCACTACGAAATCGGGGCCTTCTTCGCCCGCGAGCGCGAACCGTCGCTGCTGGCGCAGAAGTTTCTTGAAATGCTCGCTGACAGAATGAAACCCTACGTCATCTGAGGAGCGACCGATGCCCGACGTATCCTTGCTGGCTGACGCTGCTGCCAACGATCCGCAGCTGTGGCCCGATTTCCTGGCCATTTGCGACTGCGGGGGCCGGCTCGCCGGCACCGAGAGCGAAAGGAAAGCGTTCGCGCTGCTCCTGGAGCGGGGTAAGGCGGCGACCGGAAAGCCCGGCGTATCGATTCCCGTTCCGTATGCCGGATGGCAGTCGACCAGCGCATCGCTCGAATTGCCGGACGGGCCTGCTGCGTGCAATCCACTGCTGCGCAGCATCGCCACACAGGCCGATGGATTGACGGCCGAAGTCATCGATCTCGGCCGCGGAACGCCGGAGGAATTTGCGGCGCACAGGAGCGACATCCGCGGCCGCATCGTCCTCGTCCGGCACGAGCTGATGTTTGCCGCCGGCACGATTCACCGGCGGCGCAAATATCTTGCCGCGGTCGAGGCTGGAGCCGTCGGCTTTCTCATCGCGGGCCCCGTGCCGGGGCAACTCGTGGCGGGATCGTCGGGACGGCAGGAGGGCAGCGGAATTCCTGCGGCCGGCATTGCGCCGGAAACCGCTCGCCGGTTGCGGCGTACCCCGCGGGGATACCCGATTGCCACCCTGCACATTGCAACGGAGGAGTATCCGGCTGAAACGCAGACACTTGTGTTCGACATTCCAGGCCAGAAGGATGAGTGGATCGTGCTCAGCGCGCATGTCGATGGCCACGCTCTCGGCGAGAGCGCCATGGACAACGCGACCGGCTTGGCGTGCGTGCTGGCCGCAAGCCGTGCATTGGCACAGACAGCAGGGTCGCGCCGCAGAGGCATCCGTCTGGCTTTTTTCAGCGTCGAGGAATGGGCGCTGACCGGTTCAGCGCAATATGTCGCATCTCTATCGCAAGGACAGCGCGCCGCCGTTGCCCTCAACGTCAACCTCGATTCCGTTGGCGGCAGTCCGAACCTGTCTGCCCTCACGAGCGGCTTTTCCGGCGTCGAGCCTTTCCTGCTCGAGGTTGCTGAAAGCGCCGGCATCGGGCTGCGCACCGTACGCCCACTCATGGAGAATTCCGATCACGCCAACTTTGCGCGAGCGGGAATTCCCGCGTTTCGCCTCGTTGCCGGATACGACGAGCCGAATGCCAATCTGCGCTTGGTCCTGACGCCGGGCGATCGGCGCGAGACGGTCGCCGAAGACGAACTGCGTCAGGCAGCGCGGCTGACGACGGCAATCGTTGCCGCCGCATGCGATGTGTCCCCCGCCGAGGCGGCCGACTGGCGTTCCGGTACCAAGCAAGGTTAGCAAAGGTACGTTCCAGAAATCTGGCTGTACCCCTGCCGCTGTGAGGCTGCGAGCCGACTTTCCGGTAGCCACTCGATCATCATGCTGAACGGGCGCCCCGGAAGCCGACCTTGCTGCATTGGGCTCAATTCTTGGGTGTGATCAATCCAGTTCGCTCATCGTGTTGTTAGCGGTTCAACATATTCGGCTCCATTTCAGCGACCAATCTCTTCCAGGATCCATTGTCGGAAGGCCTGCACCTTCGGCTGGAGCGGAAAAGAGGCTAAGGCCTTTCGCGATAAACAAAAGGCAGCGGGAGTTCTTATCTATCAATAGGGTCGACAACCATCAGCGGGATGGAAACCCCGATCAGACCCCCGCTGCCGAAGATCATCTGGTGCACCTTAGACTGGCCGCAATCCTTCGGAAGACGACCCATGTTCCACCTGCTTTGGCGAGGTGTCAGGTCAGTATCCCTGCCACGACTGAGGCAATCTCGCTTGCCTGTTCTGGCGTTGCGTCCATGAGCGGTGGCCGCACGTGGCCCCCGATCCAGCCGCGTGCGGTCATCGCCGCCTTTGTGGTCTGCGGCTGTCCGAAGCGTCGCGCGAGCGCGCGCAGCGGATACCAGCGTCGATGCAGCGCGCCTGCCGCAGCTGCATCCCCCGCCGTCAGGCGCCGGTAGGTCTCGAGAATGATTTCGGGCAGGGCGCAACTGTTGGTCGACGAGAATCCATCAAAGCCGGCGAGAAGTGTGCCGGGGAACACCAGATCGGAAGCTGCCAGGACGCGGATATGGCCGACCACGGTCGCCGCCAGCCGGTCGACGACTGCCGGCGCCAGGTCGCCCTGCTTGAGGGCGACAATGCCGTCGATCTCCGCCAGCCGTTCGACAAGCGCCGGCGACAGGGTGATGCCGATGCCCGGCGCATTGTAGATCATGATGCCGGTGCGGCTTGCGGGCGCGATATGACGGAAGAAGGCCTCGATGTGTGCATCCTCCACCTCCGATACGTAGGGGGGCGTCACCATTGGCAGGCCACCGAGCCCACTTGCCAGCCGCGTCAGCTCGTTGACAACACGAACGTCGGAATGCGCCGTGCACAGCAGCAGCGGCACGCGGCCGCCTGCCTCGTCTGCTACAAAGCGGAAGAGATCGGCGCGTTCCTCCGCGCTCATGGTCGCGAACTCGCCGTAGGTGCCGCCGATGAGCAGGCCGTCATATCCGAGATCGAGCACGCGACCGATAGTGGCGCGCATGGCAGCTTTGTCGACGGTGCCGTCGCTCGTAAACGGCGTTACGGTGATGTTGAAGATACCCCTGACGCGAGCCAGGGCCTCGTCGCGATCCTTCATGGTCTCTCCTGTTGCGGGAGGCGGGCTCGGCTAGATGGTGGCGAGCGCGCGCGGGA
The DNA here is from genome assembly GCA_050187415.1 of Hyphomicrobiaceae bacterium. Classification (GTDB taxonomy): domain Bacteria; phylum Pseudomonadota; class Alphaproteobacteria; order Rhizobiales; family Hyphomicrobiaceae. The sequence goes on from JBFWXN010000099.1 coordinate 16,002, forward strand.
ATGTGCCGAGCTGCTCTGCGCCGCGCTCGGTGACGAGCGCCGTCTCGCTGACGCCCACGGTGAAAGTGCCATAGACGCGCAGTGCCGGCGGAATATGGAAGATCATGCCGGGCTTCAGCACCGTCTTGACACCCTCGTAAAGGCTCAGCACCTGCCACTCACCCCAGTCGGGAGCGAATGAAATGCCGATGGAGTAGCCGGTGCGCTTGCGGAAGGCATCTGTATAGCCGTCGCGGTCGATGACCGCCCGGCAGGCACGGTGCACGTCTTCGCAGGTGTTGCCGGGCTTGAGCGCGGCAAGAGCTGCCTCAAGCGCGGCAAGGCAGGTATCCATCATGCGCCGCGCTTCATCCGGCGGCTGACCAATCCAGGCGGAGCGCATGAGCGCGGCGTGATAGCGGTCATGCGCGGCCGCCATCTCGTAGAAGACCGGGTCGCCGCGCTCGATGCGGCGTCGCCTCCAGGTGCCATGCGGCACGCCGGAGCGGGGGCCGCTCGACAGCAGCGGCTCCATGCCGAGATATTCGCTCCCCGCGGCGATGGCAGCGGACATCATTGCGGCAGCGACGGCGTTCTCGCTGGCGCCGGCGCGCATGGCGGCGAGGCCGGCGGTCATACCGGCATCGACATAACCGGCGGCCTTGCGCATGGCCGCGATCTCTGCCGCCGACTTGACAGCGCGGAGCTGCTCGATCAGTCCGGCACCGTCCTTGAGGTCGCCGAGATGGGCGGCGAGCGCCTTGTAGACCGCTATCGGCAGGAACCAGCCGCGCTCATCAATGGCGATTCTCTTGTTCTGCCAGCCGAGCTGCTTGATCAGATCGACCGTGAAGGTCACCGAATCGGCGCCATCAGGATACGGATGGATGTTGGCGAGAAAGCTGTTAGCCACCAGGTTGTTGAGCTCGAGCTGCCGCACAACGAAATGGGGCTCGGCGTCGGCCGGCAGGAGCAACGCCTGGAATGTGTAGTAGCCGGGCGTCTGCTGTCCCGTCAGGTAAAAAATGTTCTCCGGGCTGGTGACGATGAATACATCGATGCCGCGTTCCACCAGCTTGCTTCGTGCCGCGTCGATGCGTCGGTCCAGCTCGGCTTTCGTGAAGGCGGCCTCCGCTCCCTGCTTCACAACGGTGCCGGCGATGCTCATGCTCGAATCTCCCACAGTGTTCTGAGCGCGCTTGTATCGAGAGTGACGCCGAGGCCGGGAGCACGGCCAACATGGACCTCGCCGTTTGCATAGGTGACGCCGCACACGGGATCGTCGAGGAGCCCGTCGGCGCCGTAGAGTTCGGCATGAGCTGCCTGGGTCGCCACGGCGCAATGGAAGGCGGCGGCAGTTGCGGCGGCGCCTTCGTTCATCTGCCCGACCATGAACGGCACAGCGGCATCCGCAAGCTTGCGTGCGGATTCCACGGTGGGCGTCATGCCCCCGAGCTTGATAAGCTTCAGGTGCGCCCAGAGGCGTCCACGCGCGGCAATGATGCGGTCGATATCGGCGGCTGTAGCCACGCCTTCGTCGAGCATGACAGGCACGGGCACTGCCATGGCCACGCGTTCCATGGCGTTCCAGTTGCCGGGCGCGATGGGTTGCTCTGCATAAACGAGATCGAAGCGAGCGAGAGCGCGCAGATTGTCGATCGCTTCATCAGGTTTCCAGGCGCCATTGGCATCGATAGCGAGCGTGATGCGGTCGCCGAAGGTTTCGCGCAGAAGGGCAAGGCGGCGATCGTCGGCTGCAACGGGACCGGCGCCGACGCGGACCTTCAGCTCGTGAAAGCCGCGTGCTACGTAACGCTCGGCCATCGCCAAGAACTCCGCATC
>JBFWXN010000100.1:0-17619 GCA_050187415.1 Hyphomicrobiaceae bacterium
CCGACCCGTCGGGGTTAACCGGCTTGTCAAATGGGAACGAGGTGAGTTAATCCCCTGTAGCTCAGTTGGTAGAGCAGCCGGCTGTTAACCGGCTTGTCGAAGGTTCGAGTCCTTCCGGGGGAGCTTTCACCGTCGCCACGAACTATCGCGGCCCGCCAGTTACCAGTATGCGCCGAGAGTTCCCGTTCTCGGCGTTTTTGGTTTTCGGCCCTTCGGCCAAGGACTTGTGACGTTCCCGCCACGGGTCACAAGATCTCCGTTTCGAGAGAGACGAATCAGGGTCCGAAAGGAACCTTGAAGGTTCCTTCCGCACCCCGGAATCTCGGTCCAAAACTCTCCGAATCTCTGGTTACCAGCCCTCTCAGAGTTACCAGCCCGATCCCTTTCGGCGGCCTGCTTTCGTCAACTCGAACTTCGACCGGGTAGGTTAACAGGCAGAGTCGTCCCGTTCGCCCGCCACACGAACTAATCCCGCCAGACAGCGCGCCCGTCGCCAAGCGAAGGTCGCTGTGGGCAACTCCACCAGGAGATGTCCCATGCGACCCATCAACGATCCGTCTTTCTTGACGCCTGACGAGCGTCGTTCCGAAGTGGCCAGCATTCTGGCCGCCGGGGTGCTACGACTTCACGCCCGGGCGGCGCTTCCGGGCGATCCGGCACCGGAAAAGCCACCTGAATCTGGCCTCTCAGGCCTTGAGGTTCCCGACGAAACCGTGCTCAGTGTCCACAACGGTTAACGGGTTTCGAGAACCTCAGACAAGGAGTGACACATGCACATCAACGTCGGCAAAGAGGTCGCCGCCTTGAAGCGGATGACCAACAAGCAGTTGCGGGCCAGGTACGCCGAGGTCTTCGGCGAGGAGACCAATGCCAACAACCATGCGTGGCTGGTGAAGCGCATTGCTTGGCGACTCCAGTCACTGGCTGAAGGTGATCTGTCGGAGCGTGCCCGCCAGCGGGCCGCCGAACTGGCCAACGACGCCGACGTACGGCTGTCGCCGCCGAAGGCCAGGCCTTCGTCACAGGCCACGACCAACAATTCCAAGACCGCGGTGTTGCAACTGAAGGGCGACGACCGCCTGCCGTTGCCCGGCACAATCCTTACTCGGGATTACAAGGGGGAAACGCTGCAAGTGCGCGTGCTGCCGCACGGCTTCGAGTTCGAGGGTGATGTCTTCAAGTCGCTGAGCGCCGTGGCCAAGAAGATCACCGGCCAGCACTGCAACGGGTACTACTTCTTCCGCCTCGGCGGACAAAGGGGTGCGAAATGACGAGAACGAAGAATAGACACCAAGCTCCGGCTGCCCAGAATGTCCGGTGCGCCATCTACACGCGCAAGTCGACCGAAGAAGGCCTCGAGCAGGAATTCAACTCCCTCGACGCCCAACGCGAATCGGGCGAGGCCTACGTCAAGAGCCAACTTCATGAAGGCTGGGAATGTTTGGCCGACCACTATGACGACGGCGGCTTCACCGGCGGCAACATGGAACGGCCGGCGCTCAGGCGTCTCATGGCCGACATTGCGGCTGGCAAGGTCGATTGCGTGCTCGTGTACAAGGTCGACCGCCTTAGCCGCAGCCTGCTCGACTTCGCCCGCATGATGGAGGTCTTCGACAAGCACCATGTGGCGTTCGTATCGGTCACCCAACAGTTCAATACGTCGACCTCGATGGGCCGGCTGGTCCTAAACGTGCTCCTGTCGTTTGCCCAGTTCGAACGGGAGATTATCTCCGAGCGGACGCGGGACAAGATCGCCGCCGCTCGTCGCAAAGGAAAATGGTCGGGCGGCATGCCGATCCTGGGTTACGACGTAGACCCGCGCGGCTCGAAACTTATCGTCAACGAAGACGAGGCGGTCCGCGTCCAAGGGATTTTCGAGTTGTACCTGGAGCACCAGGGTCTGCTTCCGACCGTTCAGGAACTCGAAAGTCGGGACTGGCTGAACAAGCGCTGGACGACTCGAAAAGGGCACGAACGGGGCGGCAAGCCGTTTACGAAGACGAGCTTGCACAAGCTTCTGACCAACGTGGTCTACATCGGCAAGCTCCGATACAAGAACGAGATCCACGCAGGTGAGCACGCAGCCATCGTGGACGCCGACGTCTGGCAGCGCGTGCAGGCTCTGCTCGCGCGCAACGGTCGCACCGGAGGCGCCGCGGTCCGCAACAAGTTCGGCGCACTGCTCAAGGGCATCTTGCGGTGCGTCAATTGCGACTGTGCGATGTGCCCAACGCACGCCACAAAGGATGGAGCCAAGCGTTACCGGTACTATGTCTGCTCGGCGGCCCAGAAACGTGGATGGCACAGCTGCCCTTCCAAGTCAATTCCAGCAACGGAGATCGAGCGCTTTGTCGTCGACCAGATCAAGTGCGTCGGACGTGACCCTGCGATACTGAACGAGACGATCTCCCAAGCACGAAGCCAGGCTGGCACAAAGATTGAGGAGCTCGATGCCGAACGGAATGCACTGCATCGCGAGCTCGCACGTTGGAACAAAGAGTTGCGCGGGCTGCTCGAAAACGGTTCTTCAGTCGGCGCTGGCTCGTCAGACGCCATTCGACTTGCCGAACTCCAGGATCGCATTCGAACTGCTGAGCGCCGGGCAACCGAAATCCGAGAACAGGTAGTCACGCTTGGCCGCCAGTTAGTGAACGAGCGGGAGGTGGTCCAAGCATTGTCGATCTTCGACCCAATTTGGGACTCGCTCACTCCGCGCGAACAGGCCCGGGTCGTGCAGCTGCTGGTCGAACGCGTCGACTACGACGGGGCCAAGGGCAAAGTGTCGATCACGTTTCACCCTTCAGGCATCAAGGCGCTCGCTAGTGAACTGGAGAATCGCGATACGGAGAATGCAGCATGACAATCCCACTCACCGTTGAACACGAGATCCACTTCCGCCGGCATGGGCGTGGTAGTCGCAAGGAAATTCAGGCTGGGCATGAGCCACAGCGTTCAATCGTGCCCGGCCGTGTCCCGCGTGTCGCCCGCCTCATGGCGCTGGCCGTCAAGTTCGAGGACCTGCGTCGGGCGCGTGTCGTCGAGAGGTACTCGGACCTCGCCGTACTCGGTCACGTCACGCGAGCGCGGATCAGCCAGATCATGAATCTGCTGAATCTCGCGCCGGACATCCAGGAACAGATCTTGTTCCTACCGCGCGTCGAACAAGGGCCCGCTCTGATCCACCTGCGCCAGCTTCAGCCGATCGCGGCCGTGCCCGATTGGCGCAAGCAACGGAAGCTCTTGCGCGAGCTCCTGACAGAGAAAATATCGCCCTCATCCAGCCCCCTCGCGCTGCACCCGAATTGAATCGGCGCGGTGTAAGACCTCGCGAAGTTGTTGGCCTGAGGGCGATTGGGAGTATTCGACTGCGCGTTCGCCCAATCGTCCATAGTCGAAATAAACTATGGAGTTTGGCACATTTCCACCCCTTGTGGCGGTCCTTGCCGATCCGCTATCATGTCCCCTGTTTAGTTCACGGGTACAGCCTCGCGGGGCGTTGATGCTTGCATCGTTCGCTGCCGTCTGCAGGTGGAAGCGATGCCCAACGAAGCAGACACATGTCGTCGATACGTCGTCCCACGGTTGCAGACCGCCGGGTGGGAGAACGAGCCGCATCGCATCAACGAGCAGGTCACGTTCACGGATGGGCGGATTGTCGTTGCTGGAAGACGCGGCCGTCGGCGGCCCGGACGACGGGCCGACTATATTCTTCGCTACCGCGCCGATTTCCCGATCGGCGTCGTCGAGGCCAAGCCCACGTATGCCACGCCGGGCGAGGGACTCCAACAGGCCAAGGACTATGCCGAAATCCTGGGGCTGAAGTTCGCCTTCGCCACCAACGGCCACGGCATCGTCGAGTTCGACTACACGACGGGATTGGAACGCGAGATCGAAGCGTTCCCCACGCCTGCCCAACTCTGGGCCAGGCTCACCACAAATCAGTCTCTCAGCGCCGACGCCGCCGAGATGCTCCTCACGCCGGCGTACCATCTCGGTGGTAAGTCGCCCCGCTACTACCAGGAAATCGCCATCAATCGCGCCGTGCAGGCGGTGGCCCAGGGAACTCCGCGAATACTGCTGACGATGGCGACTGGCACCGGCAAAACGGAAGTCGCGTTCCAAATTTGCTGGAAGCTGTGGTCGTCACGTTGGAACCGGTCCGGCGATCACCGACGGCCACGCATTCTGTATCTCGCGGACCGCAACATCCTGGTCGACGACCCGATGGCAAAGGAATTTGCGCCGTTCGACGAAGCCCGCTGGAAGATTGGCGGTGGCAACGCCGTGAAGAGCCGTGAAATGTACTTCGCCCTCTACCAGTCGATCGCCGAGGATTCCAGTCGCCCAGGTCTTTACCGCGAGTATGCCTCAGACTTCTTCGACCTGATCATCGTCGATGAGTGCCATCGTGGCAGCGCCCGCGACAAGAGCAACTGGCAGGAGGTTCTGAAGTATTTTGCGCCGGCCGCACAGATCGGCATGACAGCGACGCCCCGCCGGCAGGAAAACGCGGACACCTACAATTACTTCGGCAATCCAATCTACACCTACAGCCTGCGGCAGGGCATTGACGACGGCTTCCTGGCCCCTTACCGCGTTCACCGCGTGGTCACCACCTGGGACGCCGCCGGTTGGCGACCGAGCCAGGACGACCTGGATCGGTACGGCCGCCAGATTCCTGACGAGGAATACCATACCAGCGAGTTCGAGCGGGTCGTGTCGCTGCGGGCGCGAACGGAAGCGGTCGCCCGACACTTGACCGAATACCTCAAGCGTACCGATCGGTTCGCCAAGACCATCGTGTTCTGCGTCGATCAGGAACACGCGCTCGAGATGAAGCATGCCCTAAATAACCTCAATGCCGATCTGGTCCAGCAGCATCCCGACTATGTCTGCCGGGTCACGTCCAACGAGGGAGACACCGGAATTGGCCACCTCAGCGACTTCCAAGACGTCGAAAGCCGAACACCGGTCATCCTCACCACGTCGCAGTTGCTCACCACCGGCGTCAATGCGCCTACGGTGCAGAACATCGTGCTGGTGCGAATCATCAATTCGATGACCGAGTTCAAGCAGATCATCGGTCGCGGCACGCGGGTCCGCGACGACTACGGCAAGCTGTTTTTCAGCATTCTGGACTATACCGGCTCAGCAACGCGGCTATTCGCAGATCCCGATTTTGATGGCGATCCGACGGTCGAAACCGAGCAGACGATCGATGAGCAGGGCGAGCCTATCAGTGACGAAACCGTTCTTACGCCCGAACCCGAGTTGGAGGACGAGGGCATTACCGAGTTGCCACCCGACGAAGATGACCAGCCGCGAAGAAAATTTTATTTTGATGGCGGCAACGTCGAGATCGCGGCACATCTCGTCTATGAGCTGGACCCCGATGGCAACCAGCTTCGCGTCGTGCAGTTCACGGATTACACGGCGGACAAGGTACGCACGCTATTTCGCAACGCGAACGAACTGCGCAGCGAGTGGGCCGACCCAGATCGACGACGGGACATTATCGATCGGCTGGAAGAACGCGGCATCGACTTCGATGAGCTAGCTGAAACAGCCAACCAGCCCGATGCCGATCCCCTGGACCTGCTGTGCCACCTGGCATTCAACGCGCCGCTGCGAACGCGCCGCGAGCGGGCCCAGCGGCTGCGCACGGACCGGCGAGACTTCTTCGACCAGTTCGGACCCGATGCACGGCAGATTCTGGACGAACTTCTCGACAAGTACACCGAGCATGGCACGGCCCAGTTCCTGATTCCCGAAGTGCTCGAACTGCCGCCGATCAACGAGCACGGCAACGTCATCGAAATTGCGGCCCGCTTCGGCGGCGTCGAGCAGTTGCGACGCGCTGTCATACAACTTCAGACCCTTTTGTACGCGGCCGCGTGAGAATTCCCAATGGCGGCAATCGATCACTTTGATGAAGACATTGCACGGGCAAAGGCAATTTTGGCGCACGCCGATCCCCTTCCTTCGGGTACGCCGGCAGAGAAGACGCTACGCGATGACCTCTTGAGAGGTGCCTGGATGTTTGCCGTCGGGGCATTGGATGCCTACTTCTGTGATCTTTACACGGACCTTCTAGCATCAGTATTGATGTCCAAGGAACGTCAGCCAACGATTGTGTTGCCAGGCGCATTTCTTAGGACGGAGGTGCCACTCGAAGCAGTTTATGCTGACTACGCCCAACGTCAGAACTGGCGATGGCGGATGATGGCGCGGAGAAAAATGGAGCGCGAAAACGTCCTCTCAATCGATACGATCAAGCAACTTTTGAATCCATTCTTCCGCGACGGCCACAAACTATTTGGGGACGTGATTGACGCTTGGATCGCACTAACGGGTGCAACACGCTGGATTTTTGGGATGGCGCCCGCGGATTATCAAAATCGAATGGCGACTGCCGCCGCCGAATCGGATCAAAAGAAGCGCGAGAAGGCGGTAAAGGGGCTGCAGAACAACGCTGCAGGCTATTTAAAACGACGATACACAGCGCTTATTCAACGCCGCCACGACTGCATTCATAACTGTGATCGACCAAGGAATGCGCTGAAGCGTGTGAGGAGCGCGGCGAGCGTCAAAAGAGTCATAAGTGACATCGAGTTTCTGGTCAGGAATGTAGAGGCTCATGTGATCACCGAGTTCCGGCAGTTTCTGCTTGGACTCGGGTGTACTGCACAAACGATTAATCAAGTTGGGTACTGAATCAAAGATGGCCAAAAAGAAAGCCAAGAAGGCTGAACCACCTAAAACGACGGCACAGCAATTGGGAAGCCTGATCAAGTCAGCTCGCGACATCATGCGGAAGGACAAGGGGCTCAACGGCGACTTGGATCGCCTCCCCTTGCTGACCTGGATCATGTTTCTCAAGTTTCTCGACGATCGCGAGAAGGTCGACGAGGCGCGCGCGGGCATCGGCGGCAAGAAGTATAAGCCGGCCGTGTCGAGCCCGTACCGTTGGCGAGATTGGGCCGCGAATAAGCAGGGAATCACTGGCGACGAGCTGATTGCCTTCGTGAACCAGGACGAAGCGATGCGCCCCGACGGCAAGCGCGGGCCGGGGCTTTTGGCTTATCTCCGAGGTCTGCAATCGACGAATGGCGACGGACGGCGGGACGTGATTGCCACGGTATTTGATGGCGTTATCAACCGAATGATTTCCGGCTACTTGATGCGGGATGTCGTCAACCTTGTCGACGGCATCCACTTTGACTCGTCCGAGGAAATCCATATTCTCGCCCGACTGTACGAGTCAATGCTGCGCGAGATGCGCGACGCGGCGGGCGACTCCGGCGAGTTTTACACACCGCGGCCCGTCATCCAGTTCATGGTCGCCGTGACCGATCCGCAGCTTGGTGAGGTGGTGCTCGACCCGGCATGCGGCACCGGAGGCTTTTTGGCCGAGGGGTACACGCATCTGGAAAAGCAGTGCGCCACTGTGCAACAGAAGAGAATCCTCCAGGAGCGAAGCATTCGAGGTGGGGAGGCCAAGCCGCTTCCCTACATGCTGTCGCAAATGAACCTGCTGCTGCACGGGCTCGACGCGCCGGCCATTGAGTACGGCAACAGCTTGGCCGTCAAGATTACGGAGTTGGGGGAAAAGGATCGCGTGGATGTAATCCTTACCAACCCGCCGTTTGGCGGGGAGGAGGAGCGTGGCATCCTCAGTAACTTCCCAAGCGACAAACAGACGAGCGAGACCGCGCTATTGTTCCTGCAACTCATCATGCGCAGGCTCAAGCGAACTCCCAAGCCTGGTCGCGCGGCAGTCGTAGTTCCGAATGGTGTGCTATCGGCACCGGGAGTAGCCGCCGTCATTCGCCGATCGCTGCTCGCGGAGTTCCGCGTCTCTACCATCGTTCGTTTGCCACACAACGTGTTCGCGCCATACACCGACATCAAGACGAACCTCGTCTTCTTCAATAGGTCGGGGCCAACCGATAGCATTTTATACTGCGAACCCCAGATCCCTGAAGGAACCAATCTGAGCAAGACAAAGCCGCTTCGATACGAGTGGCTTGAACCGCTGCTTGAAATGATTGAACGGCGCGCCGAGACGGACCAATCATGGATCGTCGGCGCTGGTGACCTTGATGATCAACTGAATCTCGACCTCAAGAATCCACGCCTAAACTTGTCGGCGATAGATACCACTGCACGAAATTTGAACGCGCTCGGCAAGTCATTCGGTGATCTCGGTGGCGAAGTCGACCATATCGTGAGTGCGTTCAAGCGAGTAGTCCGTGAGCTTCGCGATAGCCCGAGTAGATTGCTTGGCGAACTAACAGAAGAGTGCGATGAGCGAATAGGTGAGGCCTACTCAGAGGAGGTGCGGCTGTTGGGAGTATCGAACACAGAGGGGTTCTGTGAACCGAAGGGCCAGATCGGATCGAAGCCCTCGAATTACAAAATCGTGAAGCGCGGGTATTTGGCATACAACCCGATGCGCATCAACATCGGCTCAATTGGCGTTGCATTGTCAAAGTCGCAAACTGGCATCACGAGTCCGGATTATGTCGTGTTTCGTTGCAAGCCAGAGCTGCTGCCCGGCTACGTGTATCACTACCTGAGGAGCGAGGCCGGGCGACACGAGATCAACAAGAAGACAAAAGGCAGCGTTCGCTTTCGCTTGTATTACGAGCAGCTTGCCAAGATCCCGATTCCGGTCCCGCGAAGCCAGCAGGTGCAGCAGGAATTCGCCGATCTGTGTCGTCGGCTCGAGGGTATTCGGACCAAAACTACCTGCGCGGAACAACAGGCCGAGCGCGCTCTGGATGCGCTGCGACGCGAGGCATTCATTGAGTCGAATGGAACTGCTCTTGCCTGAAATCATCGAGTCGCGGAACCGTCCGTGAGAATAGCCGCGAATGCACGCCTGGCCACAATTCAACGATGCAGTGATATGGTAAAGTCGCGAAAGACGTTCGGCAAAGCACTCCGCGAAAAGCGGATCGAAAAGGGATACAGCCTGCGGAAGTTTGCGCTGTTGGTCGGTGTCAGTCCCACGTACCTCTCGCAGGTGGAGCAGGAAAACGTCGATCCGCCGACCGCCGATCGCGTGAAGCGGATGGCTGAGCTGCTCAGCGAAAATCAAGACGAATGGAACGCTCTTGCTGGGAGAGTTGCCGAGGAGCTTCCCGAGATCATCAACGAGGAGCCATCGGAAGTGCCAGACCTGCTGCGTGCAGTGCGAGGAATGACGGCCGAACAGCTTCGCAAACTTCGAGACGAAGCGGAGCGCATGAAGCGAGAGGACGATTGATCGATGGCCAACCGATTCTCGAAACCCGCCGGCCCAAAGTTGCCGTACCTGACGGATCAGGAATTCGAAGACGAGGCCGCCCTCTTGCTCGCCGAGTACGGCAACCAGCATGGGCAAGTCACCGATCCACCGGTGCCGCTCGACCATATCGTCGAGGACCACCTGAAGGTGGCTATCGAGTATCGAGACTTCCGTGGCCAATATCCCGAAGGCGACGTGCTTGGAGGGATCTGGTTCAACGACAAGCTGATCGGTATCGACTTGAGCCTCGCCCCCGAGGACTTTCCGGCAAGGCGCGGACGATACCGGTTTACATTGGCCCATGAACTTGGCCACTGGCGCTTGCACCGGCACCTGTACCTGCGGCGCGCGAACGAGCGAACGCTGCTATCGGATGAGCCATCACGCCCGGACCACGTGCTCCGGTCACATCAAAGCGACCCGAAGGAAATCCAGGCCAATAAGTTCGCCGCGGCGCTGTTGATGCCGCGCGAGATGGTCAAGCGGGTCTGGCACGAATGGAGCGGCAACATGGACCCGATCTACCTGGCCGACCTGCGCCAACGTCAGGACGAAGTCCTGCCTCGCGGTGGACCGCCGATGAGCGAGGACAGAATCTATAACGCGCTGTTCGAGCGCGCGTGCAAACCACTGGCGGAACAGTTCCAAGTCTCTGCCGAGTCCATGCGAATTCGTTTGGAGCAGCTTGGATTCCTCAAGCGAAAGAAGGAGGCCACCTTGTTCTGAGATTCAACCATCGACAAATTTTTTTCGACCGAGTGTTTACCGTTCAGCGTGCGCGGACAGCTAGTTAATTGCCGGCTGAAGAGGTTTCAGCCGATGAGGGATTCTCCTTTCAACTTACGGAGTGACATTATGTCTACCCACTACAACCCCAAGACTTTTTTGCGTCAGACCTCGAACGAATTGCTTCAAGCGTGCTTCGGGCAGCTCGGTGTTCTTCAGGACTTGCCGTGGACCGAGCTGGCCAATCACCAGGTCGACTTGGTCTACGATCGCTGGCAAGACCTACCCGAACCGCAGCGGCTGCAGATTGAGCGCATGTTTGAAGACGGAGACGCGCTCGCCTCCGACGAAGAGGGAATTAAGGCGATCATCGACGAGGGCACCTTCCACGGTTTGGACCTGGCCACCGAATTGGAATCGCTGCCAAACCTGCGTGACAAAGCGATGTACGTCGCCATCAACTACCCCCGCGTCTTTCAAGTCGCGGGAACGATCCATCATGCGCATTCGCTTCCTCGCCGCTATTGGAAGCATCGCGGCAATATGCCCTTGGTGCAGCCGAACGTCTCGCCCGAAGCGATCGAGCAGTTCCGGCATGCCATCTCGGCGTACTTTCGGCAGAACGAGGGCCGCGGGCACCGCTGTACGGTGGAGGCGTATCTGCGGGTCAACCGGTATCACTACTTTTTCGCCTACCCGGACAACTATGCCGACACCTACATGGGGCACGACGACGACGGAACGTTCGTCCGGCTTCCTCAGAGGCCAGCGTTCGAAATCGTGTTCCTCTTCGATCCAGTCGACGCCACGCTGGACGTCTATGCGCATGGTGGGAAGGTCGTCCATCAGTCGTTGCAGACGATTTTCTGTCGCACGCTGCTTGGCCAGGAGTTGCCCGGCGAAACGCCCTTCAATCATCCTTATGAGCTGAACATGCTGAAATCGCGCAACTTCTTGCTAGCCGCCCGGCAAACCGACCCCGAGGACGGCATCGAAGAAATCCAGATCCGCAAGCTGCGGCTCTCGGTGCTGGGTGGCGCGAAGCGCCGGATCACGATCGAGATCGATCCCGACGGCGGGCCCGCCGCGATCTACAATGCCTTGGAAGAATGTCTCAATCGCCAGAACTTGCCCGACGCGCTATTCAACATCACGTTGGCTCAGTTTCACTTTCGCTTTGCGCATACGGGCCAAGGTCGACAGAAGACGCTGACGTTTGAAGTGTCGCATCCCGATACGAGCAACCTCAAAAGCTGTCGGCGGGAGGACCTGCGGCTGATCGGGGAAAAGTATTTGCGGCTCTGGGGAATCGATCGTGCCTGAGATACCTGAGTTTATCCTCGAGCGAGTACACACCGGCGCCGTTCTGATCACCGCGGACGAGGTTGCCACCTGGCCGTCGGGGCAACTCGACGACCTCGTGGCGGCCGGCGTCCTCGTACCCGAGCAGCCGGCCAGGTCGATCTCTTGTAACGAGTGTGGCGACGACCACATCGAGCTTGTGGAGTACGTCCAGTCGCCGCCAGGGACCGTGCTACGTGCCTACATTCCCTGCCCGGCGCTCGGGCGGGTGTGCGTTCCGCTTGAGCGGCTGCATCAATGGCGGATCGACGCCACAAACACGGCAGTCGTTGCCGCGCTCGCGAGCGCAGACGACGAAACGGGCGCGTCGACGGCGCGCGAGTGGCCGGACCCACAGGAGCATACGACCGGGAAGTATTGGACCCGGCAGGATGGCGTCATCTGCCTCAGCACGAAGACGGACGGCAACCACGACGGCACCGTCGAATTCGCTCCCACGACCTCCGGGGAGCTTACCTTCCAGATGCGGTTCATGCAGGTCATGTGCTTCAAGTTCCCGAACGCCATCACGTTGGCGGAAATCATCGAGCAGGTCTATCCCCAGGACTATGCCACCGCCCGCCGCGATCCAGCCATGCTGCGGAGAATTGTTGCCAAGCTGCGCGCGCTCGTGTCAGACATCCGCAAAAGAAAGATCGCTAAGGCCGGGCTGAACCCCGACATCCTTCCGGGGCTTAGTGTCGACGCGCCGATGGACGCTGGTATCGGCCTGCGCCTTGCCAACCTGCGTCGATTCGACGACAGGGATTTGGATGAAGCTGACGAGGCGCCTCCGTGACCGATCTGCGCAGCCGACAGTTTTCATAAGTACTGTCTGCGATGCCATCTACACCGGCCGTTCTATCCGGGTGCGGGTTCGGCGGAACCTTGACTCGAATGAACATTGCCCGGTGATGGGCTAATTGCCCCTTGGGAGGTTCACCGCCGAACCTGCTTCCCAAGGGGCTTTTTTTGCGCTCATGCGCGGAAAGGAAGCAGATGGTGCCCACCAACGCCTCTCTCTTGTCGCTCCCTCCCAGTCGGCGAGGGCTGCTGCAGCAGATGCAACACCTGAACTTCGGCCGTTTCGAAGGGCTGGTTATCCGTGATGGACAGCCGGTGCTCGAGCCGCCCCCGACCAAGGTTCTGGAGATCAAGATCGGCGGTGAAAACGGCCCTCGCCCGGAAATTGCGGCCGGCGACTTTCTGCTCAAGCAGCAGGTCGTTGAGCTATTCGCCTTCTTGGATCGCCTGCAGAACGGCGTCATCGACGTGCTCGAGGTCAAGCACGGCTTGCCGTTCCACATGGAGATGCGGGAGGACGCCGCCTGAATTCGGACTCAGCATCCACTGCGTCATTTGCTTTCTCAATTTCTCACCTGACAATTAGCCGGCCGCAAAGCGGAGGCGATTGTGGGCGACGCCGATATGGCGCGACTCGCATCGCCTCCGCTTTTCGTTGGCCTGCACTCAATCGTCAATCGCCGTTGGCCCACGCCAACCGCTCCTCGTCGGCGAGGAGTATTTCGATGTTTAGCGATGATTTCCATGAAAAGTTCGACCGTTTCACTCTTGGCATCATCCGGCGGAAGGTCAAGCAATTGATCACTCGCGCCGGCTTCACCCCGCAGGACCGCGAAGACCTCGAGCAAGAGCTATTCGCCCGCGTTCTGCAGAGCCTGCCATCGTTTGACCCAGGCCAGGCACATCGCAACAAGTTCATCACCGCCGTGGTCGAGCGGTACGTGGCCAACATCCTGCGCGACAAGCGGGCAGGCAAGCGAGATCATCGACGGATCTGCTCGCTGAATATCACGATCGATGTCGCTGGTGAGGGCCCGATCGAACTGGCTGAGACCATCAGCCGTCGCGAGCTTGACGCGCGCCTGGGCGGCCATCCCCGAAGCGACGAAGAGCTGGCCCAGCTTGCCTGCGACATCGCCGAGGTGATGGGCACGCTGCCAGACGAGCTGCGAGATCTGGCGGAACGGCTCAGGACCGAATCCGTCTCGGAGATCGCACGAGCCACGGGCGTGCCGCGGACCACGCTCAACGAGTCGGTTCGGCGCTTGCGCCGGCGATTCGAGCGAGCGGGGTTGAAGGACTACCTGTAGTTTCTTCGTCACCGCGCGTGATTACCGTGTAGGTCTACAGATAGCGCCACACTCTTTTTAAGGGGAACGTTATGCCGAAGGAACTGTACCGCTACGCCTTTAATGGCGACGTCCCTCTGGAGGAGATCGAGGCCTCGCTGCTGTTGGCCATTTTGGCCACGGAAAGCCTGCATGGTGAGTCACAGGTCCGCCTTGATGTTTCCCATTTTCTCGACACCGACCGTCGTGCCTGCGTGATCGACGCGGGCACGGCGGCCGGGCGGGACTTCAATCGACTGTTTGTCGGGTTCATGCGACGGGAATTCGGCGAAGACACCTTCCAGGTCGAGCGCGTCGATGCGCCCGTGGCGCCCGCCGCCGCCTAGTGAGCGCGTGATGGAACACGCCTCTGCCACTTAAAAGGGCGCCGAATGGAGGACCCACCGCTGGAAGCGCCTGTTCCTCCCGACGATGTACTCGAGCGCATCAAAATCGCGACCGAGTTCCTGGGCGCGCTCTTCGTCGAATCCGATACGATCCTGTTCCGCCCCATCGAGACTTGGGTTGAGGGTGGAAAGAAGCGCAGCCGCGTCGATTACCGCAACACGTGCTATCGCAAGGCGGTGCCGGCGTGCTTTCAAACGACGCTTCTGCTGCTGCACCGCCGGGCGGACCTCGAACGCCTGAATCTATTCTTCGGCGTCTGCCCACGAGCCGGCGACAAGGGACGCTTCGACCTGGCCTGGCAGATACGCACGGTCCGCGGGCTCTGGACCGACATTGATCAAGTCACGGTTGACGAGGCCAGCGAGCGCATCGCCAGGGCAGGCCTGCCCTCGCCGTCGATCCTGGTGAACTCCGGCAACGGCGTGCATCTGTACTGGCTGCTGGACCAGCCCTATTTTATCGACGACGCCAGCGATCCGTTGGCAGTTGAAACCGAGTGGACGGAGTTGGCCGGGGGCCGGAAGAAGCCGCGAAAGTACGTCGTAAAGGATGGGGAGCGCGTTTACGTCGACCAGCAGCGTCATATTTCGCGTCTGAGCCGCAAGGCACAGCACCTACAGGACGTACTGGCCGGCGTTGCCAAATCGATCGGCGGTGATCACACCACCGACCTGTCGAGATTGCTGCGCCTGCCGGGAACGTTCAATCGCAAAGACCAGCGCAACGGCCGCGAGCCAGTGTCGACGGCGCTGGTCACGTGCGACCCGGCCAAGCGGTATCCACTGGCCATGTTCGAGGCCTTCAAGTCGGCATCGCCGGAATCCGAGCGGGCCACGAAGATCGCCGCGATGCCGCTGCCCCGGTCCCGGAAGCTTTCGAACTCGAAGGGCGACAAGCTGGCCGAACTCATCGCTGCCTGTTCTATCGCGCCAACCGGTGGCCGGTCTGAGGCCGACTTCGCGGTCTGCTGTTTTGCCATTCGCAGTGGCATCGACAAGGAGGAGGTTTGGGCCCAGGTGGAACAGGTCGGCAAGTTCGCCGAACAGGGTCGCCGCTACTTTGACCTGACGTGGGAGAACGCGGAGTACGACGTTCGAGCCGGGACATTCGACAAGCTGCAAAAGCGTGCCGAGCCCAAGGGGTCACCTGTTCCGAACCGGACAATCGTCGCGAGCGAGAACGATGCAGGCGTGCCTCCCGTCGGCAGCGCCGAAGAGGAGCAGGACGGAGGTCGACCGACCATTGTTGTCGATCCGCAAACGATGCCCGTCGGCGACACTTTGCATCAGGTCACGGACAAGCTGCTTGCTACGGGTAACTGCTTCAATCGCGCTGACCAACTGGTCGTGATCAACGAAGAGCGGATTGCGCCAGTCCTCACGTCGCCTGAACTAGCCGGACTTCTCAACCAGCATGTGGAATTCTATTTCGTCGATGAGGAGGCCGGCCAATACAAGCCGCTCCCGCCGGCCTATGCGAATACGTGGCTAAACCACCGCGTCGAGCGAGGCCGACTCTCGGCCATCAAGCTGTTCACGCATAATCCCGTTTACACGGACGATTGGCGTCTGGTCGCACCCGGCCACGACGCCCAGTCGGGTATTTATTATGCGGGCCCAGCGGTCGTTCCGCGTGAAGGCACCGAATGCCTGGATGTCGTGCTCAAAGACTTCTGTTTCAAGTCGCCGGGCGACCGCACCAACTACATCGGCGTGCTGCTCACCGCGCTCTTGGTGCCGCAGTTCATCGGCTCGAAGCCAGCCGCGCTCTTCAACGGCAACCAGCCGGAGCTCGGCAAGTCGATTCTGGCGCAGTTAATTGCCATTCTGCGCGACGGGCAGTCGGCCGAAACGGCGTCCTACAACCCGAACGACGAAGAGTTCGAAAAGCGGCTCGGCGCGATCGTGCGCAGCGGTGCGACCACTATCATCATTGACAACGCCAAGGCCCAAAACCGGAATCCACGGATCGAGTCGGCCTGTCTCGAGCGGTCCATCACGGACCCCATCCTGTCGTTTCGTCTGCTGGGGCAGTCGGCCTCGATCCGCGCCGAGAACTCGCACATTTTCTGCATCACGGCCAACACACCGGACGTCAGCCGAGACCTCGTCACTCGCAGCGTGGTGATCAACCTCTACTACGAGGGCAATCCCGAGCACCGGGAATTCGCCATTGCCGACGTCGAGGGCTACGCCCAAGAGCATCGGTTGGAGCTGCTCGGTGAGCTGATCGGGATGGTGGAGCGATGGAAGGCCAGCAGCATGCCGGGGGCGCGGGTGCATTCCCGGTTCAACAAACGAGGTTGGGGCAACATCGTG
Source organism: Hyphomicrobiaceae bacterium (assembly GCA_050187415.1). Classification (GTDB taxonomy): domain Bacteria; phylum Pseudomonadota; class Alphaproteobacteria; order Rhizobiales; family Hyphomicrobiaceae. The sequence continues at coordinate 16,218 of JBFWXN010000100.1, forward strand.
GGCGGAATTCTGCATGCCTGTGGCGAACCCGACTTCCTGGCCAATGCAGAGGAAGCGGCTGCGGTGCTCGACGAAACACGCCGGGAGTTCGCTGAATTGATCGGCGTGCTGGCGGATCACCCACGGGGCACCTGGACGTCGGCCGAGCTGGTCGAGCTCTGTGGTCGCCACATTTTGTTGGCCGCTGACCTCGGTGAGGGTTCACCACGCTCGCTGGCGACGAAGATGGGCACGCTGGCGGGCCGGTTTGTCGGCGAGCGTTTTCCGATCGCTGGAGGCCGCGAGGCAGTGTTCCACAGGTCGGCTAACCGCAATGGAAGCGTCTACCAGGTGGCGGTCCATGAGTGATTGCGGAACCTTGAGCTGCACGCGGGACCTATGCGGAACCTTGAAAGAGAGGCAGGTTCCGCACGTTAAACCTTTGGAAACCAATCACATGCAACGACACTGCGGAACCTGCGGAACCTTTTTGGTAACTCCACACATGTACGCGCGCGCACACGCGTCCGCACGCGGGATTTCAACGACAGGAAACAGGTTCCGCAAGGTCCCGCAGGTTCCGCACGTCCAGCGGCGTGGTTCGAAAGCCCAACGCGAAACGGAGGTGACGATGGCATGGCTGTCAATCTCAGACGTGCTGCCTGGTGACTCGTGTCCACGCTGTCAGCGCGGTGCGCTCTTCGTTCGCAACAGCCGACCATTCGGCTCACGTTGGCAGTTGCAATATCTCTGGTGCACGAAGTGCCCGGCCACATTCAAGGTTAGAACGGAGCGCCGACATCGGGCGCGCGAGTGAAAAGTGGTGTAGGAAGCGACGGGTTTGTCGGGTAGCGCGAGTACGATTAATTGAGCGGAACATTTATTGCGGAGTCGAGGCATGGAAATCGAAGTGCGTAAAGGAACAGCGGACGACGCGAGCGCCGTGGCCGACTTCTGGAACGCCAAGGCGCAAGATCCAAGTTCGTGGTGGTACGGATCGCCGCAGAAGACCGCCGACGACATCGCCAACCTATTGTCGCAGGGGTTCTCGCTGGTGGTCGCCCTCGACCACGGCGTGCTCATTGGCTTCGGACTTTGGCTTGGTCCGCGACTGCTTGGATTTACGGCGCTGAATCGCGATGCCTTCTATCGCATGCTGCGCGTCTGGGCCGAGGAGAATCCCGGTCAGCGCGGCCTGTCGGTCATTCCAGCGCGGGACACGACCGAGATGGCTTGGTTCGACGCGCTTCGAACCGGAGAAATCACGCCCATGGGCTACAAGCCGATTGGGCGTGGCGACGATCCGACGAAGCGCAAGCCTTGGACATGTCGCCTCGAAGGCAGCTTGGATGCGCTGCGGGCGGCGGTTGACACGAAACTCGCGGAGGCTGTCCGCTAGTGCTGACGCTGACGCTGCAACCAT
>JBFWXN010000101.1:0-16969 GCA_050187415.1 Hyphomicrobiaceae bacterium
GCCCCAGTCCTTCGTCGCCAAGGTCGAAGGCGGAGAGCGCCGGCTCGACGTGCTGGAGTTCCTCGACGTTGTCGATGCAATCGGCGCCGATCCGGTTCGGACTCTGCGGACGCTGCTCAAGCGTCTCACCTAGGCGTCGGGAACAGGACGGGAACTTAAGTTGTGTTCCGCTAACGGAACACGTGAACGTTGCCCGAACATCGCCGAGCTTGCGCCCAAAGTCCGAGACTGCCGCAGGCGTAAGCCGCCGAAGCGGCGCGCAGGGACAGGCGCTTTTAACCGTCATGTCGAGCAACGCGGCGAGCGCCCAGCATCCTCGACATTCCACTCGACTTCGTGCGCGAACAGAGCGTGTGTGTTCCTCGCAACGAAGGACATAGCGATGACGACCGGTATCCCTGAGGCCACGATCAGATGCTTTTTGGCCGGCATTCGCGAGCGGCTTGAAAATGCCGCCGCGACCGCGAAGGCGGCCGAGACCTGCGGCGAAGCCGGCAACCTCGAGCAGGCCCTCGCCATCGTGCTCGATGTCGAGCAGCCGCTTTACGAGGTCACGACCTATCTCAACGCGGCGAGCCTGATGAACCGCACCTGCCGGGACTGACGCTCGTCATCAGGTCGTGAGGTCCCCTACCCGCCGGCGCTTGGCGCCTTTGCGGGGTCGTGGTGGTGGCGGCATCCCACCGCTACATCAGGAGGACTTCCATGAAGCGTCCCACGTCATCGAAACCCCGATCATCTATATCCACGCTACAAGCACCGGTCGGGAAACGTCCCAGCCCATCCGTCGCAGGCACAAAATCGCCGACCAAATCCAAGCAGGCGAATGTGCTGGCTCTCCTGCATCGACCGCAGGGCGTCACGATCGCCGCCGTCGTGAAAGCAACGTCCTGGCAACCCCATTCGGTGCGCGGCTTCCTTGCCGGTGTGGTCCGCAAGAAGCTCGGGCTGAACCTCACCTCGGAGTTGGTGAACGGGGAGCGCATCTATCGCATTGCTGCAAAACCTTCGGTCAAGCGCGCTGCGAAACGCACGAAGGACGGCGCGCGATGAAGTCCGACATCGATGTTGCCGCCATCGCGGCGGAGATCATGCAAATCCGAGGCATGTCGATCGATCGTCTGCGCCTTCGTTGGCGACAGACCTTCGGCCGGACGCCGCCGAAGGGGCTCACTAAGGATCTGCTCGGCCGTATGATTGCCTATCGCATCCAGGAGGAGGCGTTCGGCGGCCTCGACCGGGCGACAGCGCAGTTGCTCGATCGGCTGGCGCGGGATGGGAAGGGAGGAGCCGAGCCGACCCGCCGCCTGAAGGCCGGCACTATTCTTGTCCGGGAATATCGGGGCGAGCGCCATACCGTCACGGTCGTGCCCGATGGCTATGTGTGGCGTGAGCAGACCTATCCCAGTCTCTCGACCATTGCCCGCGCCATCACCGGCATATCCTGGAACGGCCCCCGCTTCTTTGGGCTGCGCATGGCCAAAGACACCGATGGCGCGGCGGCGCCCCTTAAAGGTACGAAGCCACAGCGCCGCAAGCGTGTGGTGAAGGTGCCACCCAAGTTGGACGCGGCCGGCCGCGTCGTCCGGCGTCACGTCCGCGCGACGATCTAGCGGTCGATGGCCATGGACAAGCCAACGAAGAAACTCTTGCGATGCGCGATCTACACCCGCAAGTCGACCGATCATAATCTCGATCTCGAATTCAACTCACTGGACGCGCAGCGTGAAGCTTGCGAGGCGTATATTAAAAGTCAGGCACATGAAGGCTGGCGCCTCGTGCCGGACCGCTACGATGACGGCGCCTTCTCGGGCGCATCGCTCGAGCGCCCTGCCCTGCAATCGCTCCTCGACGAGGTGCGCGGTGGCAGGATCGACACGATCGTGGTCTACAAAGTTGACCGTCTCACCCGCTCGCTCGCCGACTTCGCCAAGCTCGTCGAGCTGTTCGACCGCTACGGCGTCTCATTCGTCTCGGTCACGCAGTCGTTCAACACGACCAGTAGCATGGGGCGGCTGACTTTGAATGTTTTGCTGAGTTTTGCTCAATTCGAGCGCGAGGTGATCGGCGAACGTGTCCGTGACAAGATCGCGGCCTCCAAACGCAAGGGCCTCTGGGTCGGCGGACCGGTTCCGCTCGGATATAAGAGCGTCGACAAGAAGCTTGTCGTCGTCCCCGAGATGGCCGACCGCGTGCGCATGATCTTCACGCGTTATGCCGAGCTTGGATCCCTCGGGCTTCTCGCCAAGGAACTCGACAGGCAAGGCATCCGCTCCCTCTCGGGAAAAACCAAGACATCGACCCGCGGCATTGCCATGCCGATCTCCATGGCCGGCGTCGCCAACCTCCTGCGCAATCCGTTCTATGTCGGCGACGTCGTCTATCGTGACCATGTCGCGCGCGGCGATCACGACCCGATCATCGACCGCGACCTCTTCGATGCTGCGCAGCGCATCCTCGACGCCAACGCCGTCGAGCGCATGAACCGTCTCAAGGGCACGCGGGCTCTTCTTGCTGGCCGCCTGATCGATGACCGCGGCAACCGCATGACGCCTAGCCACACCAACAAGAACGGCGCCCGCTATCGCTACTACGTCTCGATGGCGATCTTGCAGAAGCGCTCACATCAAGCCGGCAGCGTCTCGCGCGTGCCGGCTCCGGAGATCGAGACCGCCGTCATCGACGCACTTCGTAAGCGGTTCGTAGGCGATCGGGACAACGGACCAGACGTTCGTGAGGACGAAATGATCGATCGCCACGTTGAAGCAATCACCGTCAAGCAAGGAACGCTTGAAATTGTCCTCAAGTCTGCGGAGCGGCACACGCCGAGCGACAAAAACAAACGTCGCGGAAAAGCAGCAGATCGCAATGGCGCCGACAATGAAGATGGCATTGGCTCAGTTTTGAAGGTGGTGTGGTCGCCGCCAACGACGGGCAACATTAAAGGTGTAGCGCATGCGCCGTCGCAGGCCGCAGGAATCAAGCCTGAGTATCGGGACGCACTGCTTCTCGCCATCGCCAAAGCGCGCCGCTGGGTCAACGACCTTGCTGAAGGGCGTGTCGCATCGCTACATGACATCGCCAAAGCGGAAGGCAAGGTCGAACGCCACATCCGGCTGCTGGCGCCGCTGGCGTTCGTTTCACCGATGATCGTGAGAGCCATTGCGGCTGGTGAATCCGACCGGACCCTCACGGTGGTCGGCTTGGCAAAAAAGGGCGATGAAAGATGGTGACATCAATCAAGCTGTGCGCCGACGACATCCACAGAGACGCAGAAAAAGAAAACGTACCTCTCGGTGAGCTGATCACCAGCAACACAAGCAATCAACCGCATCAAGCGGATAAACCACGTATAATCCTGGGCCATTATTGCTATGACGCACGGAGCCATTTTTGGCTACACTGGCTTGGCTATCCAAAAAGAAGCCTATGGTTGCCAATTGTTTCAGCCCACGGCCATGCACACGGGTTCGTGTCAATGCCTATCGATATAAAGTTCTCCCTTGAATCGGTGAGCTTTCTGCCAAGAGAGCCGCATTCTGTGCTTATCCGTCAATTGGAGCGCCCCGCCCCATGTAAGATGCTCGCGTGCGACGTCACTGAGCATCGAAGAAAAGATAGGGCTGCCATCATCTAAAAACGCCACTAAACCGCAATCAAATGCGGCATCCCACAGTGCCGACAGCAGCAGGCCGTTATGCACGTCGAGCCGCTCGGCATCACTTTCGCACTCTGCCCACGGGATGATGTGCGACGCGCGCAGCAGAGCCGGATCGGAGATTCCAGTCAGCGGACAGCGCCCTTGCCAATAGTCCATCAGGCGATCGCGAAAAACGTCCTGCCCTATCCGCTGGACGATGAGCCTCTCGGCCTCGGTGGTTCGAGGCAGGCCTGCCACCCGGCGCTCAAACTCCTGGAGCGGTGCATCGGGCAGGCTGACACCCAGCTCGTAGGTCCGATGTAGCGCCGCGTAGAGCGAGCCGAGTGTGTCGAAGGCAAACCGGGCGCGGCCAGGCCCGGAGACGGTGGCCGCAGGCAAGCTCAATTCCTGTATGACGCCGGGATGAACAAGCGCGAGAAACCATGGCCCTTGCGGTCCGCCTGCAGCGAGATAAATCGTCCCGTGCGCCGTGGTCGAACCGAAGGCCGCCCAGCCGGCCTCTTCCCCCAGAATGCGGCGGAAGCCGTTCTGCGATGCGGCCTTCTGGCATTCCTCCCGCACGACAAAGGATTGAGGCGCTTCGATCGTCATCGCGGCGGCCTCAGATGTCCATGGCGAACAGCCGCCGTTCCCGCTGACCCGAGCCAGCGCGGGACACGATCCCGAAGCAGTAGTCGAGAACGGCTTCCTGAAACGCCCGATGGGCGTCGGACAGACGATAGGCGAACTCCGTCGTCTCATGCTTCGGGAAGGCGCGATCTTCGTCCCACTCCCCCGAGACGAGATCGATCCGGCGTCGCTGCACGAAGTGTCGAGCCAGACGCTCGCGATAGCGCGTGTCCTCGAAGTCCATCGAGGCGAATGACGGATCAACGAGCGAGAGAAGTCGCGCGAAAGCCTCTTCGTCTCCAGAATGCGGCGTCGCGGTCAAAAGGAGCATCCGCCGTTCGGGATTCCGGGCCAACCTCAACAGAAGCTCGAAGCGCTGCTGCCGACCCCGGTGTGTGCCCACGCAGGCGTGGGCTTCATCAACGATGACGAAATCCGGGCAGGCTCGCGTGAAGCCTTCGCGGCGTTTCTCGGCCTTGATGTAGTCGAGGCTGACGACCGTAAAGGGATAGGCGTCGAACAGCGTCTGAGCGAGCGGCAGGCCGCGTTCCAGCCGGCTCGCGGTGCCTGACGTAACCGGGACGGCGTCGATTCCGAAGCGCGCCTTCAGCTCTCCGACCCATTGCTCGACTAGATGCGGCGGGCAGAGGATCGAGAACGCGTCCACTTCACCTCGGTCCATCAGCTCGCGCAGAATGAGGCCCGCCTCGATCGTCTTGCCGATGCCCACGTCGTCCGCGATGAGCAGCCGCGGCGCAGCCAAGCGAAGCGCCATCAGCAAGGGTACGAGCTGGTAGGTCCGCGGCTCGAAGGCGAGTTGCGCGGCGGATCGGAAGGGCCCTGCGCCACGGCGCAATGTCAAGCGCATTGCGTCCACGAGCAACGCCGCTTTCGCCTGAACCGTCACCGCAGCGTCGGCAGGGAGATCGAAGCGAGCGGGCTCGACGGGCAGGAGTTCAAGCACCGGATCGAGGACGATAGTATCGCTCTCGCCACCCGACAGGGGACGAAGCGCCAGCACACCATCCCGGGGGGACGGGAGCGCGACCCACTCACGTCCGCGCGCACGAACCAAGTCCCCAGGGGCATAGTTTATCGTCATCGGATTATTCCCCGAACATCGAGAGCATCGCATCGGGTACACCCGCAGTGACGGCTTCCGGCAATTCGAACAGCGTCCAACCCTTGGCTTCCGCCTCCTGACGCGTTGACTCGGTCAGAGAGGAGACGCAAGCGGCGACGAAATGGCTGCGCCAAGCGAAGGTCATCGCCTGACCGGCGAAGCTGACGGCCGAAGTGTCAGACGAAGGAATCCCCGCGTCCTTAAAGACGCTTTTCCATCCTTCGCCTTCGCCCGACTGGTCCGAGCGCGAAGCGAGCGTGACCCGGCCACGCGCCAGATCGACCAGCACCTGCTTTACCTGATCGCTAGTCCGATCGATCAGCTCGTGATCAGGCTGATTGAAATAGGAGAGGAGACAGCGATAGCAGCCGTGAACACAGGCCACGCCTTCACGATCAACAAGCAGCTCGGGGTCGCCCGCCGCGATCGCCTCGTCAACCTTCTCGAAGTGCATGAGGACCAGCGCTTCGCGGGCGACGGCGCCGAGCGCTTTCGGGTCCTCAATCAGCTGGCTCAAAACGCCGGCGCCGCCCTCGGTAGCTTCGTAAGCCAGGACGGCGCGACGATTATCGCGGGCAGGCAGCGGCTCGCCAAGAACCTCGCCCTCTTCCAGTTGGAAGACCACCTCAATACCCCGCATGAGGGCGTGTTGGACCGTCACGATCGTCTCGGGCGCATAGCTTCCGGGCTCGATGAAACGGAAGAGCAGCGCATTCTTGTGGTCTCGAACGATCGGGACGATCCGAACCGGCTTCAACACGTCCGGCGGCGAATCGGTATCAGAATCCTCGTCGTCGGCTTTCGCCCAGTAGCCACTGCGCGGGTCGATATAGAAACCGAAGACGGTCTGATTGGTCCGCCGCTTGAGCCCCTTGTTGATGCGGCTGATCTCGGCGCTGTTGGCGTATTGCAAGGTTAGAAGCGAGGTGTCCTCGCAACGGAAGTCGGCCTCGGTGATCTGAACTCGTCCGTCTCGCTTCGGCCAGGAAAACACGGTCTGAACGTCAAAGCCTTGGCGGACGCGCTCCTCGTCGTTCGCTGTGATCCGTTCGGCTGGCGCCGCCTCGACGTTGTCGATCCTGAGTGTCCTCTGTACGGGGACCTCTCCCGCCATCGGACTGTTGCACGCATGGCAGCGCTCGACTTCCGCGTCGTGGCAGGCGCCGCAGTTCGAACAGATGAAGATGTCCCGGGTGGCGAGTTCCGCTCCATCTCCGGTTCGGACCTCCGGCGGAAGCTTCGCCTTCATCACCCGATAGGCGCGGCCTTCGTGGTAGATCAGACTGCGCGGCCCGAACTCCGAAATGGCCAGGAAACGGGCGCGCTGAAGGAAGGAGCCGGTTTTCCCCTCGCCGGGGATGAAGGCGTAGAGCGGGAGACGCGGGAAATTATATCCCGGCAGGAAGCCCTCCGTCGCGAGATAGCGATAAGAATAGAAATCCGAGCCGTTGGAGGCTTTGCCCTGTTCAAGAATGGCGATCTGATCGCTCGCCTGCATCTGCGCGGCCTTGATTTTGCGGCGATCCGCCGCCGAGAGGCCGGTGATTTCCGAGCGGGCGTTGGCCTCCATCAGTTGCGTTCGCGCTGAATTGTAGAGTTCCCGCCAACGCTCGAAGGCGCGGTCGAACTCCTGGGGCGCGCGTTGCGCCACCTGGGTGACAAAGTCGTCCGGCTCGCTCATCCAAGCCGGCTTCCGACCTACAACCGAAGCAAGGATCTGATGGAGAACCCGTTTCATGGGACCATGCGCCGCCGTTGCCAGCTCAGGACGGTCGATCACGTCGTGGATCTCCGGCTTCAGCGGATAGCCCGTCTCCGTCAGGTCAAGGATGTCCGGAATGTCTGGCGACAAGGCGAGCTTCGCTCCGGCAAGCCAGACTGCGTGCAGATGCGAGCGCACGAGTTCTTCGTTGGTGATGTCGAGCGCTGGCGGGCGGACGACGCCAGCGACCATCTCATTGCGACGTTCGAAGAAATACTGGTCGTGCGGTGACTGAGCCGCGCAATAGGTCACGATCACGGCTGCCTGCCCGGAGCGGCCGGCGCGACCGGCGCGCTGAGCATAGTTCGCCGGCGTCGGCGGCACGTTGCGGAGATAGACGGCGTTGAGGGCGGAAATGTCGACGCCGAGTTCCATGGTCGGCGAGCAGAACAAGGCAGGCAGGAACTGCTCGGAGTCTCCGGCCACGCGGAGCTCCGCGACGTTCTTTGCGAGATTTTGCTGATCTTCTTTCTCGTACCGGAAGCGCCATTCACGATATTCGCGCAATCTCTGAGAAACTTGGGCCGTGTGTTCGCGACCTTCGAGGCCCCAGAAGGCGCTGTGCCCCTCCTTCAAATCGGCGGCGATTTCATTGTAGAGGTCGTGGAAATAACGGTTCCCCTGCGCCGCGCCCTTCCGGATAGCCTCGCCGGGCACGATGCGAACCGCCGACGGCGCTAGGCGCCAGCCCTGGAGATCTGTTTCGATGTCGACGCGGGAAACCAGGCCTTCGCTGGCTAGAAGCTCCATCAGGCCAGTCATTGCTGCCAGATAATCCGCCTTGCCGAGCTTGGTCCCGATAACGCTCTTGCGGTTGATCAGGCGTCCGATGCGGGAATTGTGACCGGCGCGAACGATCGTCTGCTCTTCTCGCAAACTGACCCGGTCCTTGCCCGGAGCCTGGAGAAACAGGGCCGTGCGGCTTCTGGGCATCTCTTTCGCGTCGATAGCCCACGGCGCGCGAAGGAGATTTCGCGACTTCTGTGCAACGGCGTCGAGCTCGGTCAAATCCAATGCTTCCGTCCCGACGGCCAAACCGTCGAGCATGGCGCCTAGGAGCAGCTTCACCATCCCCTTGCGCGCAGCGATGTCGAGCGCGCCAAATTCCGGGCGGATGGCCGCAAGCCGCTCCGTATCTGCCGCGATGTCGTCCAACCCAATGAACGCAACGTCGATGAGATCGAGCACAGAGAGGCTTGGGTTGGTGTAGCGCCATCCTCTGCGCAAGTCCGTCCACAACCGATGAGCAAGGACCTTGGCGAGGGAGCGTTGCGCATCCTCCCGGATCACGGCGCCAGCCTCGGGATCTTGCATCCAATGAATGCGGGCTTTCTTGTTGCTCGCCGTGAAGCCGAGCGCCTTTACGATCCGCAGACCGAACTCGTCCTCGGCCATGCCATCGGCGCCAGCGTCCAACACAGCTCGCAGGATCGCCCCGCGCAGGAGGCTGACGAACAGGAAGTCGTTGAAGTGACCGGCCTGAAGCGCGGCATCCTGCCGGTTGTCGGTGAAACCAAGAAGCTTGCGCTTCTCCTTCGGGACGCCACTGTCATGCCCGTTCATCCATTCCAGAGCGGTTGAGACCAGAAGCGTGGTCGCCGAACTACGGCCCTCGCCAGACAGGCCGGCAAGCTTGGTGCGCTCCCGCATGCTGGGGTGTGGCTGATCGAGGCAGCAGGGGCAGAACCCGAACTTGCCCGGTATGAACCAGAAGCTCTTTCCCGTTGAATGGGGGCGGCCGTCGGGAGCGACTGAAATCATCTGCGGCGCCCGAGCTTTCCTGTTCGCGCGCAACCTCTCGACGCCGCTGCGCTCCTCGCGCCAGTCTTCCGGATAGGTTTCGACATCCCCCGTGAAGGCGTAATCGGCATCGCCGTCGCCGGTGGGCGTCAAATAGCCCGCAGCATCATCCTCCTGATCATTGAGCGGTGCATCATCGATGTTCCGCGGAACAAACAGAACACCTTGGCTGTCCTCGGTTCTGGTGACGACATGAACCTCGTGCCCACACTCCCGGCAGAAGCGGGTTGGGTAGAGGCGATGGCCTGGCGCGTTTGGGTCTTCGAGCTGCCCCTCGAACAGAACATTTCTCGGCTTCTCGGTCAGCGTGGTGAAAATCTCCCCCGCGCCCGAGATGAACTGGTGAAGTTTGAACGCCAGGAAGGCGCCTGGCCCCAAGCCGCCTCTGTCCTTTTCCGGGAGGCTGACCCGAGTGAGAAAGCCTTCGAGGCTGCTTCGGCAAATCTCGACGTCAACGCCGCTGTCGCCCGACAGCAAAGCGACGGCGTCCCCGAACGGGATGGGCTTCTTGCGCTTCAGTTCCTGACCATCTTCCAGACCGATCGCCAACTCGGTCCAGATGGCCAAGGGGTGCCGCCTCAGGGCCTCATCGGTCAGCACTGTCGGTAGCGCGGATGTCAGGACTGGTGCAAGCTTCCCTCGTACATCGTCGAGCTTCAGTCGATCGTCCGTCGCGCGTTCGAGCGACTCGTCGATGACTGATTCCGGCCCGATGGACGCCCCGAAAAGACGCGACGCAACGTCCGCCACGGCCTGCGTACGGTTGGCATCCGAACCTTCGCTCGCCATGGTAGCCGAAGTCCCGATGCAGATCGGTGCCTTGTCCGGTGTGCAGCGATTGCGAAGACGCCGGACGAGAATGGCAACGTCGGCGCCCTGGCGACCGCGATAGGTGTGCAGCTCGTCGAGAACAATGAAGTCCAGACCGCTTGCGTTCTCGATGACCTTTGTGTCGAGACTGTCCTGTCGCGTCAGGAGCAACTCGGCCATCATGAAATTGGTAAGCAGAATATCCGGCGGGTTGTCCGCGATCCGCTGCCGTTCCTCCTGGTTCTCCTGGCCGGTGTAGCGCCGTACCACCGGCTTGATCTCGGAGGGCAAACCGGATTGAGAAATGAACTTATCGATCTCATTGATCTGGCTATTGGCCAGTGCGTTCATCGGATAGACGATGATGGCGTTAGTCCTGCGCGCCTTGCCCGCCTTCCGCGCACGAACGATCGCGTCGACCACCGGTACGAAAAAGCAGAGCGACTTGCCTGAGCCGGTTCCGGTCGTCACCACAAAACTCTGGCCCGCTCGCGCCTTGGCGATGGACTGTGCCTGGTGGCGATGGAACCGCAGAGGCGATGGACCAAACCGGAAGATCTTGCCCGTCGCTTCGTCGAGATCGCCGGAGGCAACCAGGTCATCAATGGTTGGCCCTTGAAGAAAGCGAGGATTGATAGACAGCAGGGCATCGGGCCAGAAGCGCCCTGCGTCGTATTGGCAATCGATCTCTGTCTTCAGGTCTTCAGATCGAACAGTGCTGAAAGACCGAGAGAAACGGGCGTAGGAATCGATAAGACGATGGTCGAATTCAAATGCTTTCATCGAATTCCTTGCAAGCCTCCCTTAAACTCTCGTGTCGTTGAATCCCATTCAATCAGGGTGCGTCAGCATGGAGAATGCCAAACGCATGCGCGTTATCTCAATTCTTTATGCTACTATCGAATAAGTCTCTCCCATTCTCGAACCAAGTCTCTGCACGATCAAAATGGACATTAGAAATCGGCGCGTTGAGACTCGCGCGAGAAATCGTAATATTATGATAGGAAATTCCGCAGCGCTGCCTAGCAGAGACCCTGCATCACTCGAAAAAGCGCGGATATTGCGCCACTTTTTTTCGTCACACGGAGATCGCCTGAAGAGACCGGCGTCGCTGGCTGATGACGCAGCAATATCTAACCCAGTCTCCGTCTGAATTTCGCGGATAACAGCGAAAAATACAGGGAAATTTCGTGAATCCACGACAAGCAACGCAAACTTACGGCAAATTCAGAGGACATTTGACGGGCTTGCAGAGAAATTCCCTACGCGACGAAACAGGGAAAAAATCGGAACAGATCAGTGAATATTCGGTGTCAATTAGACATTATCAGGGATCCAGTGTAAGCGTCCATTTCTCACACGCTTGTTGTTCGGCTGATGGACGCGATCTGTTCTCGCTCTCGATTTGCAAATTGGGAGAGCGAGATGGCGGAGGAGCAGCGATCGTGGGCGCGTCAGCACGAGGCATTCTGGCGCGCGCACCATGAGGCGTGGAAGCGCAGCGACTTGAATCAGCGACAGTATTGTGAGGTTCATCGTTTGCCGCAGAAGGCATTTGAGAACTGGCGCCAGAAGTTCAGAGCCGAGCCCCAACCGCCGGAGCGCAAGCTGCTCTACCGCCGCCGCCCGTTAAGTCCTCCCTTAAGTCCGCCTGCTAGTCCTCCCGTAAGTCCGGTGACTTATCCCTCCTCGTGGTTGGAGGGCCCCATTGTTCCGCGACCGCGTGAGGGGCATCGGCGTCGGTTCAGTGATGCGGACAAGCGCCGCATCCTCGAAGAGATGGCGCGATCAGGTGTGAGCGCCGCCGCGGTGGCGCGCCGGTATGGCATCGCTCAACGCGTTCTCCGTCGATGGAAGCAGGAGCTGGCTACTGCGCCGACGTTCGTCACGGTGCAGATCACAGATGGAAGTGTCGCTCGTGACGAGGAGCGCGCACCATGACGGCATTGCTTCCCCAAGGTGTGAAGGTGCACCTGGCGCTGGGCTACATCGATATGCGCAAGGGCATCGACGGGCTCGCCATGCTGGTGCAGGGCGTGCTGCGGCAGGATCCGTTCTCCGGCCACCTGTTCGTGTTCCGGGGCCGCACCCGGGCGAACCTCATCAAGATCGTGTTCTGGGACGGTACCGGGCTGTGTCTGTTCACCAAACGGCTCGAGCACGGCGTCTTCCTGTGGCCGCCGAGCGTCGATCCCGACGAGACGCTGTCGTTGACCTCTGCGCAGTTCGCGCTGTTGATCGATGGCGTCGATTGGCGTGCGCCGGAGCAACGGTGGCGTCCGGCAATCGCGGGCTGATCGCTGCGGCTCTTTGACTCACGGATGCGTTGTTCGGTGAGAAGGCGCGCGAGTCAGTTACACTCGCGCGCATGGACATCGATCTTGCCGCCCTGCCGGACGATGTGAAGATGTTGCACCGCTTGGTGCGCTCGCTCGCGGCCGAGCGCACCGCCGCTCTTGTCGCAGCGCAAGCGGAGATCGAGCGGCTGCGGCTGATCGTGCAGAAGCTTCAGCGCAGCCAATTTGGGCGGCGGTCCGAGCGGCTCGATGACGATCAGCTGCAGTTCGGATTCGAAGACCTCGAGGCCGATCTTGCGACGGTCGAGACCAGACTTCGGCCAAGTCGTGAGAAGTCGTCCCCGTCCGCATCACGGAATGACCAGCTACGCTTCCCGGCAGCGCTGGAGCGCGAGGATCGGCGGATCAACGTCGAGCACGATGCCTGCCCTTGCTGCGGCGGTGCGCTGCATATGATCGGCGAGACCGTCACAGAGATGCTCGACCATGTGCCGGCGCGTTTGCGGGTCATCCGTATCCGTCGGCCACGTTACGGCTGTCGCGCCTGCGGCACCATCCATCAAGCGTCGGCTCCGGAGCGCCCGATCGCCAAAGGCCTGGCCACGCCCGCTCTCCTCGCCCACGTTCTGGTCTCCAAGTACTGCGATCATCTTCCGCTGTACCGCCAGAGCCAGATCTTTGCGCGGCATGGCGTCGAGCTGAACCGCTCGACCCTCGCCAACTGGGTCGGGGGAGCGGTCTGGTGGCTGGAGCCCCTGCACGCACGGCTCGCCGAGCATGTGTTCGCCTCGCAGGTTCTGTTCGCCGACGACACGCCGATCCCGGTGCTCGATCCCGGCCGCGGCCGCACCAAGACCGGCCGGCTGTGGGTCTACGCTCGGGACGATCGGCCATGGTGCGGCACGGACCCGCCGGCGGTGGTCTATCTGTACAGTCCGGATCGTCGCGCCGAGCGTCCTGCGGCGCATCTGCAGCGCTTCACGGGCACCGTCCATGTCGACGGTTATCCCGGATTCGATCGGCTTCCCGCCGCCGGCCATATCCAGCTGGCAGCGTGCTGGGCCCATGCACGGCGCAAGTTCTACGAGGTGCACCAGGCGACCGGCTCACCCGTCGCAGCCGACGCGCTCAAACGCATCGGCGAACTCTATGCGATCGAAGCAAGCATCCGAGGCCAAACCGCCGAGGCACGCAGGAGCGTTCGCCAGAGCCGAGCGCTGCCGCTGATCGCAGCGATGAGGGACTGGCTCGAGGTCGAGCTCAACCGGCTCCCGCCCCGCGGTGGTGTTGCCGATGCGATCCGCTATGCCCTCACGCGCTGGACCGCGCTTTGTCGGTTCCTCGATGACGGCCGTATCGAACTTGATAACAACACCGTCGAACGCGCCATCCGGCCAATCACGCTTGGCCGCAAGAACCATCTGTTCGCCGGCTCCGACGGCGGCGCGCAGCGCTGGGCGATCGTCGCCTCATTGCTGGCGACCGCGAAGCTCAATGACGTCGAGCCCTTCGCCTATCTTCGCGGCGTTCTCGAATGCCTCTCCGACGGCTATCCGATGCGCCATCTCGACGACCTGCTGCCCTGGAATTGGACCCCACTCAAGGCCGCCGCCTGACCGCACGCGTCAGCAATGGACGCTTACGCCGTCGTAAGGCCGTACGTCCGCATCTGTTGGCGAGGTGGCTCGCCCTACACTGTGCATCCGAGGGTTGCTCGGGCGCGCCGAGCCGATCCTCATCACAGGAGGACGAGCCGTGGTGGATTATACGGACAGGGAAGCTTTTGTCGGAGTCGATGTCGCGAAGCTGAGGAACGCGATCGCAATTGCGGCCGCCGGTCGGGAGGGAGAGGTTCGTTTCTTCGGCGAAGTTGATGCATCGGCACCCATGTGCGATCATCAGCATGAGCAACCGCCTGTAGAAGCGGCGCGATCTTCTGCGCTTCAAACCTTGACTGCGGACATCAGAGCGTCGATTCCTCACACACTTGTTCTCGTTGATCTCGGACGCGATCTATTCTCGCCGGCAATTTGCAGGTGAGGAGGTCGGGATGGCATCGAACTGGATTGCGTTGCGGGTGCGCTATGGAGAGTCCTTTTGGCGGGCGCATCATGAAGCGTGGCGCCGCAGCGAGTTGAATCAACGCGAGTATTGCGAGGTTCACAAGATTCCGCTGAAGGCGTTCGGCAACTGGCGTGCGCGGTTCGAAGCGGAGCCACAGCCGCCGGAGCGCAAGCTGCTGTATCGGCGCGGCGGCGTAAGTCATAGGCTTAGTCATGGCGCAAGTCATACGCTTAGTCATATGACGGACGGCCAGCCGATGGCGGGGCCGATCGTGCCGCCGGCCTGCGAGGGCCATCGGCGCCGGTTCAGCGAGACGGACAAGCGCCGGATTCTTGCGGAGGTGATGCGCCGGGTGCGAGCCTATCCGAGGTGGCGCGCCGCTATGGGATCGCAGCGCGCGTGCTATTCCGCCGGAAGCAAGAGCTGACGGCTTCTGCCGCGCCGATGTTCGTTACGGTAGAGCTTCGCGTCTGACTTTTCTACGTCGACGCGACAGCGGATTGGAGTTTAAACTCTTGGCCGATTGCCCAGATGAACCCAACCAGCTCACGCGCTATCGCGGCCGCCACTACCTGGCTTTTCTTTCCCCGGGAACTCAGCCTGCGATATCGCCCGCATAGTCTCACCTGCGCTTTCCAGGGATCTCGGGAAGCGAGCCGTTGCGCCGGGTCAAACGCACGCCGACTTTAGCGCGTAAACGATAGCATCAAGCGGCTTCGAGAAGATGGCTGCGTACAATGGTGTTGCCGGTTTTGGTGGTCCCCCGTGTCCAAGACGCTCAAGATGGCGATGAAGGCCGTAACCGGAGGGCCCGCCTCCTGCACGAATTCGAGGCATCCGAAACGATCGTTGAGCCGACGAACAATCCTGTTGACGGCGTCGATGGTGTTCACAATGGATCCGAATGACCGCACTTCACCGTCTAGACCGGCTTCTGCAACCGCGATCGAAATGCGATCTTTGTGCACATCAAGTCCGACAAAGCCGCTAAACTCCGCCATGGTCCGTCCTCCTGTGCTTGAGGCAAGGCGTCCTCGTGGCGCAATCCTCGAATCAACACAGACAGCTTGAGGGCGGAGGTTGGCCGCCCAGGACGGTCATCTCATCTATGACGTGTACGAGGCGACCGGCTCGCCAATCGCCGCCGAAGCCCTGCGCCGTATCGCCGAGCTCTATGTGATCGAAGCGCCGATCCGCGGCCGCTCCGCCGCCCAACGCAAGAAGTTGCGCAATGCTAAGTCGCGACCGCTTATCGCGGCGATGAAGCCTTGGCTCGAGACGCAGCTTGCGCGTATCCCTGGCCGCGGCGGTCTGGCCGACGTTCGTCGCCGAGGTTGACCTTTTGCATGTCGCTGCCAATGCATCAACTTCGCCGAAGAAACGAACCTCTCCCTCCCGACCGGTGGCCGCAATTGCGATCGCGTTCCTCAGCTTCGCGACATCGACTGCGACAAAAGCTTCCCTGTCCGTATAATCCACCACGGCTCGTCTTCCTATGATGAGGATCGGCTCGGCGCGCCCGAGCAACCCTCGGATGCACAGTGTAGGGCGAGCCACCTCGCCAACAGATGCGGACATACGGCCTTACTAAGCGTCATGCCTGCAACGTCGTGCTCTTCGAGATGAGAATTAGTAGGTAGCCCCTTCGATAGGACTTCGGCAAAATTCGGTCAGACACCGGCACACGCACGATCAAGCTTGCGCCCCTCGCTTGAAGTTGATTGAAAAGCTAGCGCACGCCATCGAACCTGGAATCTCGATGAGCGTGCTCGCTGTGGCTCATACGAAGAAAATTCGCTTCTCAACTAGCCGAGCTCCAAAACGGCTCTCCTCGTTTTTGCTCTCGGGGCTTCCCCCGGCAGGCCGTAATGTGATAGCTATTCTCGATAATGAATAACATTCACGATTTTACAGACGTCATTCATGAACGCCTCTACTGATCGACATACAGCTCCAAAAATAGTTGGTGCTGTCGCCAATGCGATTTCAATCTTAAGATTGCTCGCGCAGTCAAAGGATTCTGCGGGGGTGGCGGCCATTGCGCGCGATACCGGCATCAGTGTCAGTACCTGCTTCAACATTTTGCGCACGCTCGCAAGCGAGCGTTTAGTGGCTTTTGATTCGCATGCAAAAACTTACCGCATTGGCATAGGAGTTCTGGAGTTCTCGGTGCCTCTGCTGGGAACAGGTCAGGCCGACTTGATCTTGCCCGAACTCCAGCGGCTTTCGGAAAAGTACAAGAGCCTGATCTGTCTCTGGCAGTTCACCGAACGCGAGCGCATCGTGCTCGCCGATCGCGTGTCGACAGCACGCACCGTTCGCATTGACATGCCTCACGGCTCGCGACTTCCTGCGTATGCGGGCGCCGTAGGGCGTTGCTACGCAGCCTTGCGCGATCTGCCACGCGCACAGCTGAAGAAGCGCTTCGAAACAGTGAAATGGCAAGCACCACCAACCTTCGAGAACTATGACAAGGAGGTACAGCGCGCTAAGCAACTGGGGTTTGCTTTCGACTTCGGACGACTCTTCATTGGACTTGAGATCGCCGCATCCATCGTCTCCGATGCGACAGGAAAACCGCGGCTCGGTATAAGCGGCATCAATATCGCCGGACAGCTTGCTCGACCCACGATGGAGCAACTCGCTGTTGATTTGCGGAATTCGGCGGACTGGATAAGCGAAACATTGTTCAGTGTATCTCGACCGGTTCGCGAGTCTAACCGGCGCGTTGCCGCAGGGTGTTCAACACCGCGAAATCGTGGGAGACGACCATGAAAAACGCGGCCGATATCTGGGCCTTTGACGACTTTAGACCCGGGTCGAAGTTTGAAGAGGTTTCAATT
>JBFWXN010000102.1:0-16897 GCA_050187415.1 Hyphomicrobiaceae bacterium
GGCAGCGCCGGGTCGGGTCGAGTAAGCGACCCGACGCGGTGCTGTGCGATTGCTACCCGTTACCTTGATAGTTGGGCGCCTCACGGGTGATGTGCACGCCGTGGGGGTGGCTCTCGCGGACGGCGGATGGAGAAATGCGGATGAAGCGCGCCTTCTCCTGAAGTTCGGTGAGGTTTCGAGCGCCGACGTAGCCCATCCCGGCGCGTAGACCACCCACAAGCTGGTGGAGGACGTGGCCCACCGGGCCCTTGTAGGGCACCTGGCCTTCGATCCCTTCGGGTACGAGCTTCAGCTCGTCTTTCACCTCCTGCTGGAAATAGCGATCGGCGGAGCCGCGGGCCATGGCGCCGACCGAGCCCATGCCGCGGTAGGCCTTATAGGTCCGCCCCTGGAAGAGATAGGTGTCGCCGGGGCTCTCATCGGTGCCAGCCAGAAGCGATCCCACCATCACGCAAGACGCGCCGCCCGCG
The DNA here is from genome assembly GCA_050187415.1 of Hyphomicrobiaceae bacterium. Taxonomy (GTDB): domain Bacteria; phylum Pseudomonadota; class Alphaproteobacteria; order Rhizobiales; family Hyphomicrobiaceae. The sequence goes on from JBFWXN010000102.1 coordinate 471, forward strand.
ATGGCTTTGGCGATGTCGCCCGAGAAACGGATGCCGCCATCGGCGACCACCGGGACACCGTGCTTGTTGGCGGCTTCAACCGACTTCATGATGGCGGTGAGCTGAGGCACGCCGACGCCAGCGACGATGCGCGTCGTGCAGATCGAGCCTGGTCCGATCCCGACCTTCACGGCATCGGCGCCGGCATCGATCAGGGCCTCGGTCGCAGCGGCCGTCGCCACGTTGCCGGCCAGCACCTGGACCCGGTTGGACAGGCGCTTGATGCGCGAGACGGCTTCGATGACGCGGGCGGAATGGCCGTGAGCCGTATCGACGACAATCAGATCGCAGCCGGCATCGATCAGACGCTCGGTGCGCTCGAAGCCGTCATCGCCGACCGTGGTTGCCGCGGCGACGCGCAGGCGGCCCTGATCGTCCTTGCAGGCATGCGGATTGAGCTGTGCCTTCTCGATGTCCTTGACGGTGATGAGCCCGACGCAGCGGTAGTCCTCGTCGACGACGATCAGCTTCTCGATGCGGTTTTGGTGCAGCAGACGCTTGGCTTCCTCGCGGTCGACCTCGGCTCGGACGGTGATCAGACGGTCCTTTGTCATCAGCTCCGAGACCGGCTGGCTCGTGTTCGTCGCGAAGCGAACATCGCGGTTGGTGAGAACGCCGACGAGCCGGCCGTCCCGAGCACCGTTGCGGGCCGGCTCGACGACGGGGATACCCGAGATCCGGTGACCGCGCATCAGCTCCAAGGCGTCAGCGAGGGTTGCGGTCGGATGGATGGTGACGGGATTGACCACCATTCCGGACTCGAACTTCTTGACGAGGGCCACCTGTCCGGCCTGCTCTATCGACGTCAAATTTCTGTGGATCACGCCGATGCCGCCTGCCTGAGCGACAGCGATGGCGAGCTTACCTTCCGTGACGGTATCCATCGCGGACGACAGGATCGGAATGTTGACCGTGATGGACTTCGTCACACGCGAGGCGACGTTGGCTTCGCCGGGGAGCACTTCCGAACCGCCGGGGATCAGCAGCACGTCGTCGAAGGTAAGGCCGATGTCCGGCTCGATAATGGACGCGCGTGGGCGCATGCCGTGATCTCCCTTCAATCTGACCTGGGCACCTTGGAATCACTCATCGCCCGCAGGCCGCAAACCGGCTCGCAGGTTTCAGTCAATGGACGCCAATTGTCAGCTATTGCCATTGCCTCCACTAGCAGAACCGTGAGACGCGGGGAAGACACGGTCACGCCGCAGTCATGCACAGATCGCAATGCAGCTGCGCGTCGGACGTGGGTTGGGTCGGTCAATGGTATAGGGTTCCGGCCGGCCGGAACCGGAAAACGTCGGGGGTCAGGATGAGGTGTGCCGGTTGAGCCAGATGCGCGCGACCTGGTCCAGCGCGACCCCCAGGAGGATGAGTGCAAAGCCGGCGAGATCGAGTGAGCCGAGCCGCTCTCCCAGCCACAGGCTCGACGATACGACGGCGAAAATTGGTACCAGCAGTGTGCCGAGCGCAGCGGTCGAGGCGGGCACGCGCGCCATGAGTCCAAACCATAGCGCGTAGGCGATGGCCTGAGGAAAAAGGATATTGTAGGCGAACATGGCGAGGATCAGGGGGCGCTCCAGCTCCAGTCTCGGAACCTCGAAGCAGAGCATGCCGATGGTCACGACCGCGGCGCCGATAGCGAACTGCCATGTGGTTAAGGCCAGCGGCGCTGCCTCGGGGGCCGCCGCTTTGATGAAAACCGTGCCGGCAGCCCAGGCGATGGCGGCGCCCAAGACATAGATGAGACCGAGCGGGATGCCGCCTGTCTGCGCCACCGACCAGAACGGGACGGCAAGCAGCGCTATGCCGCTTGCGCCGAGGGAGAGTGCGACGCCGCGTGGCCTGTCGATCGGCTCGCCAAGCGCAGCACGGGCAAAGAGCACCGACCAGAGTGGCATTGTGTAGGTGAGGATTGCGGCGCGCGATGCGCTCATCGACATCTGCGCGAACACCGAGAGCAGGTTGAAGGCGGCGACGTTGAGCAGGGCCGCGACTGTAAGATTGGCCCAGTGCCGGCGCGACACTCGCAGCGACTGGCCGGAGGCACGGGTTGCAATGGCGAGCAGCGCGGCGCCCCCCGTGAGGCCGGCGGCGCGGAGCGTCCACGGCCCGGCGCCCGTCAGCAAGATTTTGACTGCGGGCCAATTGAGACCCCAGAACAGGGCCGCTACCCAAATGCGCCACATATGGCGCTAGCCCTTGAAGCCGGTGGCTAGAACGTAAAGCTCGGCGGAGTCCGATCGGCTGGCGGGTGGCTTGATGTGGCGCACGATCTTGAAATGCTGTTTGAGCCCGGAGAGGAGGTCGCGCTCGGAGCCTCCCTGAAAAACCTTGCAGATGAAGGCCCCACCGGGGGCGAGCACCTCCACCGCGAAAGCAAGTGCAGCCTCGGCAAGTGCCATGATGCGCAGGTGGTCCGTGCTGTTGTGACCCGTGGTCGGGGCGGCCATGTCCGAGAGTACGACGTCGGCGCCGCCGCCTCGCAGCAGTGCCTTCAGGCGGTCCGGCGCGGTGTCGTCGAGGAAGTCGAGCTGGACGATCTCGACGCCTGGGATGGGATCGAATTGCAGGTAGTCGATCGCGACAACCTGGCCCTTGCCTTCCGCCGCGCGGGTGCGCTTGGCTGCGACCTGGGACCAGCCACCCGGCGCGGCACCGAGATCGATCACGCGTTGACCTGCTTTCAGGACGTGATGCTTGTCGTCGATCTCGATCAGTTTGAAGGCAGCGCGCGACCGCCAGCCTTCGCGTTTGGCGGCGGCGACATAAGGATCGTTGAGCTGTCGCTCGAGCCAGCGCTGGGAGGATGTCGTGCGGCCGGTTGCCGTCTTGAGGCGTACGGTAAGCTCCCGCGCACCGCGAAACTTGGCGGCGCCTGGGCTGCCCGAGGTCGCGCTCGATTTGCGAGGCTGCCGTTTGGACCCACCACCGCGACCCGCGCTCACTAGCTGCTCCCATGACCGTTGCGTCGCCGGGCCGGCGGCCGGTGATGTTCGTCCTCCGCCATGAGAGAGGCAAGGATGCCTTCGCGCAAGCCCCGATCGGCGACGCGCAGGGTCTCGCAAGGCCATAGCTGTACAATCGCCTCGAGAATTGCACAGCCGGCAAGCACCAGATCGGCGCGATCGCGGCCGATGCAAGGTTCGGCCATGCGTTGCTCGTATGAGCACGCGAGAAGCCGGCCGGTGACGAGACGGGCCTCATCGGTCCGCATCCAGCACCCATCGACGCGGGATCGCTCGTAGCGCTTCAGCCCGAGATGGATGCCGGCGACCGTGGTGACGGTGCCCGACGTGCCGAGGAGATGGGCCGGCCGTTTGGCGATGCGATCGCGGAAACCGTAACGATGCTCGAAAGGACGCAAAAGCTCCAGTACGTGGGCGACCATGGCGTCGAACACGTCCCGGGTGACGTGGCGGCCGCCGAACTGCTCAGCCAGAGTGACGACCCCGACCGGAAGAGAAGTCCAGGCGGCAATGCAGTTTTGTGCTTCGAGGCGGTCGGTGATGGTGCGGCGCCACGGTGTTCGCCGGCGCGAAAGATCAAGCCAGATCAATTCGGAAGAACCACCGCCGATATCGAAGACGAGGGTCAGATCGGATCGGCCGTCGAGCAGGGCGGCGCAGCCGGCGACGGCCAGCCTGGCTTCGGCTTCGGGGGTCAGGAGCTCGATGTCGAGGCCGACTTGGTCTTGGACGCGCGCCAGGAATTCCATGCCGTTCTCTGCGACCCGACATGCTTCGGTGGCAACCAGGCGAGAGCGCGCCACGCGCGCCCTATCGAGCTTCGCGGAGCACACCCGGAGAGCTTCGAGTGTGCGGACCATAGCGGCTTCGGAGAGACGGCCGGTGGTGCCCACCCCTTCACCCAGGCGGATGATGCGAGAGAAGGCATCGACCACCTGCATGCCGCGACGCGACGGGCGAGCGACCAGCAAACGGCAATTATTGGTGCCAAGGTCGAGCGCGCCGTACGATGGCAGAGGGTCGCGCGCATTTACCTCTGCCTCCCAGCGTCGGGCCGCAGGGGGAAGGCTCGGTCCGCTCGAGTCGTCTGAGCCGGGCTTGGCCAAGTCTATCTCCAGTGCCTGGAATGTGTGCGGCAGGTTCGTGCTGCTATGCGTCAGGCGATTGGCTGGACGTATCTTGCCATGCACTCTATGCAACCGACGACGCGCCGTAAAGGGACGGAATGCGGCATGCGACCATAGAGATGCTTGAAGAACCGGCACAACGAAGAGCTGCCGGAAACGCGTTCAATGTCTCTATCGCGAGATGTTAGTGTCGTCTTTTGGTGTGAGTGACGGGTGGCAAGCGAGATGCGTCGGATTGAGTCCAATGTGCTGAAAATGTTGAGATTTATGTCGTTCTGGCCGACGCGGAGCGTGATGGCGGCCGTCTTGGCCGTGGGTGTCGGCGCTGCTCCTGAGGTGACGGCCGAGCCCCTCTCTGCCGACGATGCAGGGCGCCGTTTGGTCGCGGCCTATCCACAATTCCTTTCGGGGGTCGAGAGCGGTCATCTGGTGTGGAAGGACGGCACGCGCATGAAGATCGACGATGGTCGAGGACCGAAATCGCCGGCGGACGCACTGGAGCGTCCCGACATCAAGGATATGTTCACGTGGACCTATCCCGGCGGGAAACCTGCGGTCGCCCCGGAATTCGAGATCGATCCCGGGCGTGTGCGCTATCAGCCGATCTTCGACAAGATGTACGGCGATTGCCAGAAGGGGGAGACAAGCGCCCGGCTCGCCAACATCGTGTGGCTGCCGAAAAAGGCGCGGCAACGCCTGCAGGTGACCCGCGTCAACGGCGTTTCCGAACGACTGGAGGCCGTGAGCCGGGAGCTGGACGACCTGCCGGCGAAATTCGACGTGTATCTGTTTCCGTCGGCCGGAACCTATAATTGCCGGGTGATCGCCGGCACCACGCGTCCGAGCGTACACGGTGCGGGGATCGCCATCGACGTTGCGGTGAAGCACGCGCATTACTGGCGCTGGACAAAGCCCGATGCGGACGGTCGTTATCGCTACCGCAACAGCATTCCGCATGAGATCGTCGAAGTGTTCGAGAAGCACGGCTTCATCTGGGGCGGGCGTTGGTACCACTACGACACCATGCATTTCGAGTATCGGCCCGAGCTGCTCGGCCATGCGACTGATTGCGGAGGGAACGCGAAATGCTGACAGAATTGCCCGAATCCGACGCGACTGGGGAGATCGCGGAGATTTTCGCGGAGATCCGCCACCTCTACGCGACTCCCTACGTGTCGTCGGTGCATCGTCACCTTGCGACGCGCCCGCGGGTGCTCGAATGGTCGTGGGGGCTAGTCTCTCCCGCCTTTAGAAGCGGCGTGGCGCAGGAGACCGGTTGGGGGATCGCGGCGAATCTCGCGCTGACGCCGCTCTCGCCCATCCCGCGCGAGGTGCTGGCCGTCTGGGGCGTCGCGGACAGCGATGTTGCGACGCTGCGCACCATCGCCGAGAGTTTCACGCGGGTGGCGCCCTTGAATCTGGTCTACGGCGGCATTGTGCGGGATGTGGCGCGTGGGGCCAGGACCGAAGGCAGGGCCTCCGCGACGACTGTCCCGTGGACGCCGCCGCCGGCGTCCCCCAAGCCGCCGGCTATGGTCGACGAATCTCGGCTCAGCGTGGCGGAACGGGCCGTCCTGCAACGGTTTTTGTCGGGCACGGGCAACACGGCATTCGTTCCCGGCCTCTATAAGATGCTGGCGTATTGGCCGGGCTTGTTGGCGCATTTGGCAGTCGAACTCGGTCCGCGCTTCGAGAGCGCAGAAAAGACGGAAATCGCTGCGGATCTCTTGCGGACGATCGACGCGGCAGTTGACGGATTGAGGCAGAATCTGCCGACGCCCAGCCAGCCTCCGCCGTCAGGCGACGAGTCCGCTCATTTGGTGCGCATGATCGACGGCTATCGCGTAACGAGCCCGGAAATGATCCTGTTCGGCCGTCTCATTCGCGACGCCTTGCCTGAATAGTTGTGGGTATCCAATCCCCCGGTCTGCGGATTGTGCGAGGCTTAGGTCGCATGGCACGCTTTGATTACTGATCGGTTGGCTTAATCCCGGGACAGGCGAGTGGAGCGATGGATTGACGGAATGTCCGGCGAGGCACCAAGGACGTCACGTAGAAGAGGGCGGAAGGGCGACAAGGCACCGACCCTTCTTTCCGGCGGCAATCCACAGATCGCGAAGGGTTTTGGCGATGGTCCGGTGCAGGACTACATCGCGGCTCTGCAAGGTTGGAAACGAGAGATCGGGCGTCGCATCGACCTCATTATCGTAAAGACGGTGCCGGGTGTGCAGAAGGCGGTCAAATGGAACTCGCCCTTCTACGGGAATGAAGGCGACGGCTGGTTTCTGTCGCTCCACGTCTTCACCCGCTACGTCAAGGTGACGTTTTTTCGGGGTACGTCGCTTCGACCGATGCCTCCGGGTGAGAGCAAACATCAGGAGGTGCGGTACCTCGACATCTACGAGGGTGATGACTTTGAAGCCCAATTGACCGAATGGGTCGGTCAAGCCAGCCGGTTGCCAGGCGAGCGGATATGACTGTGGCGCGCGTGGCGAACGAAGCTAATTGTTGGCACCATAAATGGCTTCGATCACCGCCGCGGTGACTTCGGTGGTGCGGGCCTTGCCGCCGAGGTCGGGCGTGTGGAAGCGGGAGTCGGCCGTAACGCGCTCGATGGCTTTCATCAGGCGATCGGCGGCAGCTTTCTCGCCGATGTGCTCGAGCAGCATGACCGCCGACCAGAACGTGCCGATGGGATTGGCGATGCCCTGGCCCACAATGTCGAAGGCCGAGCCATGGATCGGCTCGAACATGGACGGGTAGGTGCGCTCCGGGTTGAGGTTGGCCGTGGGCGCGATGCCGAGCGAACCGGCGAGCGCGGCCGCCAGGTCAGACAGAATGTCGGCGTGCAGATTCGAAGCGACTACCGTATCGATCGACCGAGGCTTGATCACCATGCGCATGGTCATGGCGTCGACAAGCATCTTGTCCCAGGTGACGTCTGGAAATTCGCGCGCGATCTCGACGGCGATCTCGTCCCACATGACCATGGCATGGCGCTGGGCGTTGGACTTGGTGACGACAGTCAGCAACTTGCGCGGACGGGACTGGGCGAGCTTGAACGCAAAGCGCATGATCCGCTCGACACCGGCGCGCGTGAACATGGAGACGTCGGTCGCGGCCTCGAGGGGAGAGCCCTGGTGGACGCGTCCGCCAACGCCGGCGTACTCGCCCTCGGAGTTCTCGCGGACGATCACCCAGTCGAGTTCCTTGCTTGTGACGTGACGCAGCGGAGACGTGATGCCCGGCAGCACGCGCGTCGGGCGCACGTTGGCGTATTGATCGAACGGTTGGCAGATCGCGAGCCGCAGGCCCCAGAGCGTAATGTGATCGGGAATGTCGGGATGGCCTGCCGAGCCGAACAGAATGGCGTCGTGATTGCGGATCTGGTCGCGGCCGTTCTCAGGCATCATGCGGCCATGGCGTTTATAATACTCGCCGCCCCAATCGAAAGCGTTGACCTCGACGCGGAATTGGCCGTCACGACCAGCCAGCGCCTGTAGCACCTCGACGCCGGCGGTGATGACTTCGGTGCCGATGCCGTCGCCCGGAATGGCAGCTATCTTGTAGGTTTTCATGTTGCGTTTCCGTCCCATATTTCTTGCGGCTTGCCGGCGAGCTTGATCAGTCGAACATACGCGGATCGAAGCCGCGTCGATTGCAACTGACGCTCGCTCATCGATTTGCGACCTGCATCAGCCAAGGCAGCGCACCCCATGCGGCGGCTCGCGCGTCGGCTTCGGATGCGAAAATCTGCCCGGCAAAGCTGCCGATGCAGAACCAACCGCCGCCGTCCTCGCTGTCGCGTCGATATTCTTCGAAACCGAAGGTTCCATCGGGGCGTTGAAAAATGTCGACGCAGCGTTCGCCGGAGCTGATTTCGATCGAGGCCAGCACGAGGTTGCGCCGGGCGGACACGTAGCTCACGCCTTGCGAAAGTGGCACGACACCCAATGGCCGTTGGCGCCTTGATCGAGCGTCGGCGTCTCGGTGGCGCAGCGCGGCAACTGGCGGATGGGGCAGCGTGTGTGGAAGTGGCAGCCCGACGGCGGATTGATCGGGTTCGGCACGTCGCCTTCGAGCTTGATGCGCTGGCGCTTGATCTCGGGATCGGGGATCGGCACGGCCGATAGAAGAGCCTCGGTGTAGGGGTGCAGCGGCCGCGCGTAGAGTTCGTCGGAGGGGGCGATCTCGACGATCCGACCGAGATACATGACCGCGACACGCGTCGAGATGTGCTCCACCACCGAGAGGTCGTGGGCAATGAAGATGTAGGTCAGTCCGAATTGGGACTGCAGATCCTCGAGCAGATTGATGACTTGGGCCTGGATCGACACGTCCAGCGCCGACACCGGCTCGTCGCAGATGATGAGTTTCGGCTCGACGGCAAGCGCGCGGGCAATGCCGATGCGCTGACGCTGGCCACCGGAGAATTCGTGCGGAAAGCGCCGCATATGATCGGCGCGCAGCCCCACCGTCTCGAGCAGATGGACGATGCGCTCCTCGTGCTCGCGTCGCGTCTTGGCCAGATTATGGATGATCAGCGCCTCGCCGATAATCGCGCCGACCGTCATGCGTGGATTGAGCGATGCGAACGGATCCTGAAAGATGATCTGCATGTCGCGTCGCAGCGCGCGCATATCCTCGGATCCGAGCTGCATGACGTCGCGGCCCTCGAACGTAATCGAGCCGGACGTCGGCGTGATGAGTTGCAGCACGCAGCGGCCGGTGGTGGATTTGCCGCAGCCCGATTCGCCGACCAGGCCGAGGGTCTCCCCCTTCTCGACCTCGAACGACACACCATCCACAGCGTGCACGCGACCGACCTCGCGCTGGAGCAGACCTCCCCTGATGGGGAAGTGCTTCTTGAGATCCGTCACCTTCAGCAGCGGCGCATTCATGGGGCGGGGCTTCTCCTCGAACCTCAGTAGAGCACGCAGGCAACCTTGTGCCCTGGATCGATCTCACGCAGCGGCGGGATGGCCTCGAGACACTTCTCGGACGCAAATTTGCAACGCGCAGCGAACCGGCAACCGGGAGGCGGAGACAGCATATTGGGCACCGTGCCCGGAATGGCCTCGAGGCGTTCTCTCTCTTTCCCGGCGCGGTCCAGTCGTGGGATGGATCGGATCAGACCCTGTGTGTAGGGGTGCATGGGCTTCGCGAAGAGCTGGCGGACAGGGGCTTCCTCGACCACCTTGCCGGCGTACATGACAATGACGCGTTGCGTAACCTCGGCGACGACCCCCATGGCATGCGTTATGAGCATTACGGCCATGCCCAGACGCGACTTCATCTCGGCCAGCAAGTCGAGGATCTGCGCTTGAATGGTAACGTCGAGCGCGGTCGTCGGTTCGTCGGCGATCAGGAGCTTCGGATTGAGCGACAGCGCCATGGCGATCATCACGCGTTGGCGCATGCCACCCGAAAACTGATGCGGGTAATCGTTGACGCGGGCCTTGGCGTTCGGGATCTGGACCAGGGCAAGCATATCGGCAGCGCGTTCCATCGAGGCCTTGCGGCCGATCTTCTCGTGCCGGCGGACCACCTCGGCGATCTGATCGCCGACCGAGTAGACCGGGTTCAGCGAGGTCATCGGCTCTTGGAAGACGATGGCGATCTCCTTGGCGCGGATCTCGTTCATCGCGTCGAGATCGAGGGGGACGAGATCGCGCCCGTTCCACAAGATCTGGCCCGATACGATTTTGCCGGGTGGCATGGGCAGCAGCTTCAGCACGGACATGGCGGTGACGGTTTTGCCGCAGCCCGACTCACCTACGATGCCGACCGTCTCGCCCGCTCCAATCGAGACGTCGATGCCATCCACTGCGCGGACCCAGCCGTCATCGGTTTTGAAGTGTGTGTTGAGGCCGCGGATGTCGAGGATCGGCTCGCTCATGAAAATCTCGCGCAGGGGGCAGCCATTACATCACTCTCCGTGGATCAAGGGCGTCGCGCAGGCCGTCGCCGATGAAGTTGATGGTGAGCACGGCGAGGAAGATGGCGGCTCCGGGAAAGAGCGCCCAGTGCGGTGCGATGTCGAGATGGTCCTTGGCATCGAACAGCAGCCGCCCCCACGTCGGAATGTCGGGCGGGAAACCGAGGCCGAGGAAGGAAAGGGTCGATTCGGCAATGATGGCAGCGGCGACGTCGATCGTACCGGCAACAATGACCGGTCCCAGTGCGTTCGGCAGGATGTGCCGCACGACCTGCCGCACGGGAGACGCGCCGAGGGCTCGAGCGGCTTCGACGAATTCTTTTTCGCGGAGCGACAGAAATTGCGCGCGCACGAGGCGGGCAACAGGCATCCAGCGCAGGCCGCCGATGACGATGACGACCAAAATGAAGACGCCGCCTTCGGCACCGAAGACGGCGGTCAACCGGTCGCGGAACAGATAGATGATCAGCAGCAACAGAGGCAGTGCGGGCAGCGACAGAAAGAGGTCTGTCAGCCACATGAGGAACGTGTCGGTCCATCCGCGAGACATGCCGGCGAGCGCGCCGATGAGAATGCCAACGATGACTGCCACTGCCATGGCGGCGAGACCGACGGCAAGTGAAATGCGGCCGCCATAGATCATGCGCGCGAGAAGATCCTGTCCGAGATCATCGGTACCGAACGGGTGCGCAAGCGATGGCCCCTCCAGCGAGGCCGCGAAGTCAATATCGTTGATGGCGACCGGCCAGAGCCACGGACCGAAGGCGATCGCCAGAATCATCAACGCCAAGACGATTGAACTGGCGACGGCGAGCCGGTGCCGGCGAAATCGGCGCCAAGCCTCGAGGCGGGGCGAATAGGCTCGCTCTGCCTTCGATCCGACGGTGCCCGGTTCAGCGGTAAGAGATGCGGGGGTCGAGCCAGCCATAGAGGATGTCTGCAATCAGGTTGGAGAGAACAACGAGACAGGCGAACACGAAGGTCACAGCCATGATCACCGGAGTGTCATTTGCGAGCATGGATGAGATCAGAAGTGAGCCGATGCCGGGAACGCGGAAGATCTGCTCTGTCACGATAGCGCCGCCGAAGACGGCCGGCATCTGCAACGCCAGCAAAGTTACGACCGGGATCAAGGCATTGCGCACGACGTGCTTGGCGATAACGACGCGTTCACTGAGCCCCTTCGATCGGGCCGTGGTGACGTAGTCGAGACGGATCACGTCCAGCACGGCGGAGCGCACGTAGCGCACGAGCGAAGCGCCCTGGAAGAGGCCGAGCACCGTAACGGGCATGATCGACTGCTTGATGTGCTCCCAATAGAAATGCCAGCCGGTGGCATCGATATCGGCGCGATAAACGAAGGGCAGCCAATTCAGCCAGATCGAGAAAACGAGTATCAAAAGCACGCCCGTGAAGAAGGTCGGCAGCGAGAAGCCGATGAACGCGAGCGTGTTGGCGATCTGATCGAAGATCGAATAGGGCCGCGTGGCGGCATAGATGCCTATTGGCAATGCAATGAGGATCGCCAGAACCTGCGATGAGCCGATAACGATCAGGGTGGTCGGCAAGCGCTGGAGAATGAGCTGATCCACGTCGACCCGGCTGACGAAGGAAAAGCCCCAATCGCCTTGCACCATCGCGGACAGCCAGTGCAGGTAGCGCACGTACACCGGATCGTCGAGGCCAAACTTCTGGCGCAGCATGGCGGCGACCTCGGCCGGGACATTGGGATTGGTCGCCAATTCCTCGAACGGGTCGCCTGGAGCGAGCGCCAGCACCGTGAACAGGAGGACACTGATGCCCAACAAACTCGGAATGGCGATGAGGAGGCGCCGGAGCAGATAATTACCCAATTGCCGCCTCCATCATCACGCAGTTCTCAAGGTGATGCTCCACCTAGGCGCTTCGGTACCAGTCGGCCACCGACCAGAGGTCATTGTCCCAGCCGCTGAGCCGAGCTGTGAGCTTCGTGCCTGACGCACTCACGCGCGGACGGGCAACGACAGGGATCACCACCCGGTTGGAAATCACCAAGTCGTTGCATTTGATGAAGAGGGACGCCCGCTTGACCGGATCGAGCTCCTTCTGGGCCGCCTTATACGTCTCGTCGTACTCGGCGTTCTGCCAGCGCGTGATATTGCGCCCCTGCCACTTGTTGGCCTTCGTGGCGGCTTCCCAGGAACAGTATTGATTGAGGAACAGTTCCGGGTCGGGTTGGGGCATGGTCGTCGTGTACATCTGCATGTCGGTGTAGAAATGCGGATAGGTGTCCGGATTGGCGACATCCGACGAGAAGAAGACCGACGCGGTGATCGACTTCAGCTCCATCTCGATGCCGGCCTTCTGGCAGGCCTGCTTGATAATGGCCTGGGTCTTCTGGCGCGGTTGATTGATCGACGTCTGGAACACGACCTTAAGGCGCTTGCCGTCCTTCGTGCGGATACCGTCACCGCCCTTCTTCCAGCCGGCGTCCTCGAGGATCTTGATAGCCTTATCGACGTTGAACTCGAATTTCGTGTTCGGCGATCGATACTTGGGCGGGTTGTTGACGAAATTGGCCGTGGCGATGCCGGTACGGCCATAGATGAACTTCTCGACTGAGGCGCGGTCGACCAGCAGGTTCAGAGCCTCGCGCACGGCCGGGTCCGTCAGGAACGGGTGCTTCGACTTCAGGCTGGAGCGCTCACCGTCGATCTCGGTCCACGGATCGGTGGTATTCAGCTGGATGAACTCGATATTACCGCCGTCGGTGATCTCGATCTTGCCCTTGCCGCCCTCCTCCAGCTTCTTGAGAACCGAGTCCTCGACCTGCAGGTTCCAAGCGAAATCGAACTCGCCGGTCTGAAGCACGGCGCGAGCCGCGGAGACAGCGTCTCCCCCTCCTTTGAGCTCGATCGTATCGAAGTAAGGACGGTTCTCGCGGTGATACTTCTCGTTGCGCTTGCCATGGACGATGTCGCCCGGCTTGAAGTCGACGAACGTGTACGGACCGGTGCCGATCGGCTTGAGATTGGCCGGAGCCTCACGCGACTTCGCGCCTGCGTACGGCTCGAAGAGATGCTTTGGTATGAGCGCGCCGCGAATGCCGACAAACGCATCAGCCCAGAAGGGCGTCGCCTTGGCAAAGATCACTTTGACGGAATAGTCGTCGACCTTCTCGACTTTGACATCCTTGTAGGTGCCGATGGTCACCGCCGCAGAGGCGGGATCACGGCCGAACTCCCAGTTGAAGACGCAGTCATCCGCGGTGAAAGGCTTGCCGTCATGCCACGTCACCCCCTTCTTGAGCTTCCAAGTCACTGAAAGCCCATCGGCGGCCAGACCGCCATTCTCGCGGCTGGGGATTTCAGCCGCCAAAACCGGGACAAGGTTCCCGTCCGGATCCCACGCGGCAAGCGGCTCGTAGAAGATGCGGGCAGCATCCTGGTCCTTGGTGCCGACTGCGAAATGAGGATTGAGCAATGTGGGGCCTTGCCACCAAAGCACCCTGAGCGGGCCCCCGCCGCCTGCTTTGGTTGGCTTGTAGTCGTATTTGGTCTCGGCCATCGCGACCCCGCCGAAGGCCAGAAGCTGGTTGGCCAGCGGTGCCGCGAGGCCGACCGCGGCCATGCGCCGAAGGAACCCGCGGCGCGTAAGGCGGCCGTCCTTCACATCACCGATCAGCTTGCGGAGCTTCGTGTCGTCCATAAATGACCTCCCAGGCCCGTTCGGGCGCATGCTTCCAGTTACGCAGGTTCAGAGGCGGCGATGCCTCTCGGCCGCAACCAGGGGACGTACTCCCCGTCCATCGTCCTAGTGCGTAGCGTGTAGGCCGATCAAATCAGGCGATCGGGTGCCGGTCAACTTCGCGGTTGGGCAAAAGCGTCGTCGATGAGCACATAAATCCAGCTGTCGACGGCGGATCGGCCAGCAGATCATCATCGATCTGCCCTCCGGTCGGAATGAAATTCAGACGAGGGCGCTTTCTCCGAAAACATACGTGGTATCCCGCTCGTCGGCTGTGGCCGATTTGCTGCAACCCTCGATGGAGTGAGGTGACTTGGCCGCATTGGCTCTGGAAACCGGGAGCGCGCATGGACATGATGCGGCGAATCGAGGTTTCGTCTACCCAAAGTAGGGGATCTATCTATTCCGAGATTGGTAGGGGGCGATCAGATGCAGCATGTGTTTGGAACCGGGGAACGCCGAGCATCGCGGGGACGGCTCGTTCGTTTCGCGAAGGCCACGCGCTGCGCAGCCGCCGGTGCGCTTACGGTTATCTTCGGCAGCACCGCGGCCTGGGCGCAGTGCGCTCCGACTGGAGGGCTCGCCAATTTCCCAAACGTCGGTGCCTATGTGCCGTTTGCCCAGGGTAGCTCGGTAAATGCGATTATCTCGACGGTGAATACCGTCAATACGGGGTCGTTGGCGCAGTCGACGGCATTCGTGAGCGCTCCGCCAGGGGCGAAAGCAGATCAGCAAGGCGCGGGCACCTGGAGCCGGGTCATTGGCGGGTCGGTCGAGACGACGACCAACAGCACGGCGACGGCCAACGTCCAGAACTTCAATACCGGGGTGAATTTTGGCGGAACCGTCGACTGCCAATCGACGACCAAGCAAAATTTCGTTGGCACGCAAACGGGCTTCGACATCGCGCGGCACAATTTCAACGGCGGAGCGAACCTCCATGTCGGCCTGACCGCGGGCTGGTTCGACGTCAACACGAAAGACAAGACGCAGGGCCTCGGGACGTTCGAGGCGGATTCCCAGATCCCCTTCGGCGGCATTTATGGCGCTCTTTATGCCGGGCCTTGGACGATCGACGCTCAGGTCCGCTGGGACTTCATTCAGAACGAATATACCGATCCGAACCAAGGTATCTTCTCGCAGAACCACAACGCACATTCGACGGCTTTCCTTTGGAACGTCGCCTATCGTATCGATCTTCCGCAAAGCTGGTACGTGGAGCCGTCGGTCGGTGGCGTTTGGTCCAACACCGAGATCGACGACTTGAGCATTCCGGGGACCTACGCCGCAGGCAACCTTGCCGGTAGCTCGCCGGGCACGCTCAGCATCGAGGATGTGGACAGCGTTACGGGACGCGCCAGCGTGCGGGTCGGCAAGAACTTCGTCACCGGGAAGCTGGCGTGGACATCATTCGTCACAGCGAGCGTGTTTCACGAATTTGCCGGAAACGTCAGTTCGAGCGTCGTTGCCGATGATCGCCTGGTAGGGGCTGCCACGGATACTTTCGCCAGTGCGGCGACCATCTCTTCCAGCCGGGTCGGCACATACGGTCACATTGGCTGGGGAGTCGCGGGAACGATCCTCGACACCGGCTGGCTCGGTTACGCTCGGCTTGATTATCGGAAGGGTGACGATCTCGAGAGCTTCACCGTTAATGCCGGCATGCGCTATCAGTTCTCTCCGATCACGGGCATGCAGGCTGGCCTGAAGGATGACGGTGGTGCGAGCTACATGCCAGCTGGATACAACTGGACCGGCTTCTACGGTGGCTTGCTCACGGGCGCGAACTGGGGTCGACCGGACTTCACGTTTCCCGTGGGCACGACGACCAATCCCGACTACGCGGGCTATCTGATCGGTGGGCAAGTCGGATACGACTTGCAGACGGGACCTCTCGTTTTCGGTATCGCGGCGGACACGTCATATACGGACGGCGAGGGTGGTCAGAGCTGTCCGAACGGCGTGTTCTTCACGTGCAAGTCCAAAATGGAGCAGCTGTCGATGGTAACGGGCCGCATCGGCCTCGCGCATGACAGGGCACTTGTCTACGTCAAGGGCGGTGTTGCTTTTGCCGACGTGTCCCTCGGCTACTCACCGAACGGTGGGCCCACGGTCGCGGCACTGCAAGGGTTGCTGCCCGCGGACTCGGCAAGCGAGACCATGACCGGCTGGACGGCCGGTGCGGGCTTCGAATTTGCGTTCCTTGGCGGGTGGAGCGCCAACGCCGAATACATGTACTACGACCTCGGCAAGGAGCACTTCAACACGGCCTCCAATTTCGACGCCGACGTTACGGGGAATACCGTTCGGTTCGGCCTCAACTATCGCTTTGGACATCGCGACGCCGAGTATCATCACGATGCCTTGAAGTAACGAAAGGTCGGGGGCGCAGCGATGTTGCTGCGCTCACCCGGCTTCGGTCTCGTTAGAGCCCATGAAAATCGAACCCGGCCGCCGATCGAGATCGGTGGCCGGGTTTCTTTCTGTCTCGTCGAAGTGGTAACGCTTAGAGTCGTTCAGCGTTAGGCGGAATCGGGGGATTCCCAAATCAGTGGGGTTCTGATTCAAGATGTGTGCTGGAGGTTGGAGGCCAGCACACATGGCAAAGCCCTACTCCGCAGACCTGCGAGC
>JBFWXN010000103.1:0-16489 GCA_050187415.1 Hyphomicrobiaceae bacterium
TTTCGCGCACTACGAGCCATCGCGCCCTACGTATGGCCACAAGACCGGCCCGATCTCCAGCGCCGCGTGATCTATTCGCTGCTGCTCATGCTCGCCGCCAAACTCGTCACGGTGGCGATGCCGTTCACCTACAAATGGGCGACCGACGCGCTCGTTGCGATTTCCGGCGGCAAGGTGCCGACGTCGCAGGTCGCCTGGGCGATCGGTGCGCCCGTTCTGGCGACGCTCGCGTACGGTCTGGCCCGCATTGCGATGGTCGTTCTCAATCAATCGCGCGAAGGACTGTTTGCGAAAGTCGCCCTCAATGCGGTGCGCCGGCTCGGGCTCTCGGCCTTCGAGCACATGCACCGACTGTCCTTGCGCTATCACCTCGAGCGCAAGACCGGAGGTCTGACGCGCATTCTCGAGCGGGGGCGGTCTGGAATTGAGGGCATCACGCGCATGACGCTGATGACACTGATTCCGACCATCATCGAGTTCGCGCTTGTGCTCGGTATTCTTGCCTACGAGTTCGACTGGCGCTTCGTGCTGATCGTCTTCGCCATGATCGTCTGCTATCTCGGCTTCACGGTGCGGGCGACCGAATGGAGGGTCCGATTGCGCCGCCAGATGAACGAGAGCGATCAGGACGCCAACACCAAAGCCATTGACAGCCTCTTGAATTACGAAACGGTGAAGTATTATGGCGCCGAGGCACGCGAAGCGGCACGGTATGACGCGTCGATGGCGAGCTACGAGCAGGCGTCGGTTCGCACGTACACATCGCTCGCCATCCTGAATGGCGGTCAGGCGATCATTTTCACGATTGCGCTGACAACCTGCATGGCTCTGGCCGCGAATGCCGTCATCAGCGGCGATGCCAGCGTCGGCCAATTCATCATGGTCAACGCGCTGATGCTGCAGCTGTTCATACCGCTCAACTTCATGGGAATGGTGTATCGCGAGATCCGGCAGGGAATCACGGACATCGAGCGGATGATGGACGTGCTTGAACAGCAGCCCGAGGTCGAGGATCGGCCGGGTGCGAGGCCGCTCGCGATCAAGGGCGGGGCCGTCAGGTTCGAGAATGTTTCCTTCACTTATGAGCGCGCGCGCACGATCCTCTCGGGCATTGATTTCGAAGTGCCGGCGGGAACGATGGTCGCCATTGTCGGGCCGTCAGGCGCGGGCAAGTCCACCATCAGCCGTATCCTGATGCGGTTTTATGATGTGGCGGGTGGCCGCGTGACGATCGACGGCCAGGACATCCGTGATGTCACCCAGACGTCGCTCCGCGCGGCCATCGGCGTGGTGCCGCAGGATACCGTGCTGTTCAACGATACAATTCTCTACAACATTCGCTACGGTCGCCCGGATGCCACCGACGCCGAGGTCGAGGAGGCGGCGCGACTGGCCCAGATCGACGGATTTATCCGCGCACTTCCCCAAGGCTACGGCACCATGGTCGGCGAGCGGGGGCTGAAGCTTTCGGGAGGCGAGAAGCAGCGTGTCGCCATCGCACGGACCATCCTGAAGGCGCCGCCCATCCTGATGCTCGACGAAGCGACGAGCGCCCTCGACAGTCACACGGAGCGCGAGATCCAGGATGCTCTCGATCGGGTTTCGAAGAACCGCACGACACTGGTGATCGCGCATCGCTTATCCACGATCGTCGCCGCCGACAACATCCTGGTGCTCGAGAAGGGCCGCCTGGTCGAGCAGGGTACGCACGCCCAATTGATCGAGAAGGACGGTCTTTACGCATCGCTCTGGAACCGTCAGCGCGATGCCGAGCGAGCGCGTGAGGAATTGGCCCAGGCGCTCGAGGCCGAAAAGAAGCTCGAGGGCGAAAAGATCCGCGATGGCCGGATCTCCTGAGGCGGGGGACGCGTTGCGTGCCTTCGCAACAGTAAGCTCAAATTAACGCGGCAGGTTTACGATTGGCCCAGAGAAGTACCTGCATTCGATGCTCCGCCCATGGAGCGAAATGCGAGGGGCCATGCTGATCAATTACTACGAGGACGGTGGTGTCGCGCCGGTCCGCACGTCCCGTCTGGTCGTCACGTTGATGATGATCAACGCCCTGTTTTCGATTGCGATCGTCTTTGCCTGGACCTACGTCGCCCTGATCCTCTCAGAGCCGATTGCCTGGGCAACCTGGATGCCGGTGTCGCGCGGGTTCGGATTGGCCGGCGTCCTGGAGTACCCATTCGTAATGCTGTGGAGCCTACCGTTGCTGGGCGTCCTCGGAGCCTGGCTGAGCATGCAGGCCGGCCGCAAGACGCTCGCCTACGCCTTCGTCGGCGTGCCCCTGGTCATGCTGGCGCTGGTGATGGGGTGGTACTACCTGACGCCAGGCGATTGGCACTGACTAGTGATTTATCGATAACGCGACGCTGTCGCTGCGCCTGTCCACGCCTTTGAGCGCTAGATCGAAAAGCTCGTACCGCAGCCACAGGCGGCGGTCGCCTGCGGATTGTTGATCCGGAACGACGAGCCGATCAGATCGTCGACGAAATCGATCTCCGATCCGGTCATGTACGGTATCGACATGCCGTCTATCGCGACGCGGGCTCCGCCTCGTTCGACGACGACGTCGTCCGGTTCCGGTGTGGCCACCAGATCGAGCTTGTATTGAAAACCCGAGCAGCCGCCGCCCTCCACGATAATCCTGAGCACGGAATGATCGGGATCGCCCGACGCAAGCTGGAGCAGCCGCTCGGCGGCGCGCGCCGTCAACGAAATATCGGAACCCTTCACAAGCGTTTCGGTCATGGTGTCCCTGATCAGGTTCAGTCAGGCGCCGCAGCAGCCACAATCGAGGCGTCGACACTCTTAGATAATGTCCCCGGGCGCAGTGTCAAATGCCCCCTGACGGAATCGCTGCTATGACGAGCAGGTCCCGTTCTGGAGCCCAGCCATGCAGCAATCCTCCGAGATCTGGTCGCCGCGACCTC
The DNA here is from genome assembly GCA_050187415.1 of Hyphomicrobiaceae bacterium. Classification (GTDB taxonomy): domain Bacteria; phylum Pseudomonadota; class Alphaproteobacteria; order Rhizobiales; family Hyphomicrobiaceae. The sequence goes on from JBFWXN010000103.1 coordinate 2,937, forward strand.
GCAACCTCGCGCCGTGGGCCCTCGCGCCGTCCGCATCCAGAGGCCGCATCCACACCGAGCCACCGTGTCCGATGCGCACGCCTTTCCAGCGGGATCGGGACCGGATCGTACATGCGACGTCGTTTCGCCGGCTGAACTACAAGACCCAGGTGTTCCTGCTGCACGAGGGTGATCACTACCGCAACCGGCTGACCCATTCGCTCGAAGTCGCCCAGATCGCCCGCGCCATAGCTCGCCAGCTCGGGCTCGACGAGGATCTGGCCGAGGCGCTGGCCTTGGCTCACGATCTGGGTCACCCCCCGTTCGGCCATGCCGGAGAGCGGGCGCTCGATCGCGCAATGGCATGCCTCGGCGGCTTCGATCACAACGCGCAGAGCCTTCGGGTCGTGGCCAGGCTCGAGCGGAAATATTGGGCCTTTGACGGGCTCAATCTGACGCTCGAGGCGCTCGAAGGGTTGGTGAAGCATAACGGTCCGATCGATGCCGCGCGCCATCCGTTAGTCGTCGATGCCGTTGCGGAGGCCGGGCTCGCCGGGCGGATCGACGAGGCGCTGCAAGCTCCGGCCGAGGCCCAGTGTGCCGCCATCGCCGACGATATCGCCTACAACAATCACGATATCGATGATGCTCTGAGGGCCGGACTTCTCCGGTTCGACGAGTTGACCAGCGTCCCGATCGTCGGTCATTTCGCCCGTCAGGCAGCGGAACGAGCCGAGGGCGGCGACCGGCGCCGGGCCTTCTACGAGGTCAACCGGCGCATGATCACCGCCATGATCGAGGACGTTTTGGCCGCGAGCCGGGCCCGGATCGCGCGGCTCGAGCCGGTCTCGCCGGACGATGTTCGGCGCGCGGGGGAACCTGTCGTGGTGTTCTCTCCGGTCATGTTCGCCGAGCTTCAAGACCTGCGCCGCTTCCTCTTCGGCAAAGTCTACCGGCACGAGCGTGTCATGCGTGTCATGGATGCCGCCGAGAGCATCGTGTCGGATCTCTTTCGGCGGTACACGACAGATTTGGCCGCCTTGCCTGGCGAGCGCGGATGCGCGTTGCTCCGGTCGGACGAGGCGAAACGCGTGCGCGCGGTCGGAGACTTCATTGCCGGCATGACCGATCGTTTCGCCGTCGCCGAGCACCGCCGCCTGTTTGACCTGACACCTGATCTCGGCTAGGCCGCGTGCAACAGGATCACGCCGAAGAGAGGCCCGCCCAGGGCCTTGGATGGCGGTTTGCCGTGAGGAATCGCATGAACGCCTTGGCGACGATCGAGACGCGGATCGCGGCCGCGCTCGAGACCTTGAAAAGCAACGGCACGCTGCCGGCCGATCTGGACACGAGTAGCGTCGATATCGAGGCGACGCGCGATGCCGCCCACGGCGATCTTGCCTCGAATGCCGCTATGGTCCTCGCCAAGTCGGCCCGCATGAAGCCGCGAGACATAGCCGAGGCCCTGAAAGCGATCGTCGAGACGGACCCGTTGATTGTCTCGGCCGAGGTGGCGGGGCCTGGCTTTCTCAATTTGCGCCTGCAACCTGCCGCTTGGCAGCAGGTCGTAGCGGACGTCCTGGCGGCCGGCGCGGACTATGGACGGGCGAACATCGGGCACGGCGAGGCGATCAACGTCGAATATGTCTCGGCCAATCCGACCGGCCCGATGCACGTCGGGCATTGTCGTGGCGCGGTCTTCGGCGACGCGCTGGCCAACCTGCTCGCGTTTGCTGGCTGGCAGGTGACGCGCGAATACTACATCAACGACGCCGGCGCTCAGGTGGACGTGCTCGCCCGCTCGATCTACCTGCGATATCTCGAGGTCATGGGCGAGGAGATCGGCGAGATCCCCGAAGGCCTCTATCCGGGCGAGTATCTCATTCCGGTCGCGAGCCAGCTCGCGATGGAGCACGATACGGTTTTTCTATCGCTCCCCGAGGAACACTGGCTGCCGTTCATTCGGACCTTCGCGACGGACGCCATGTTGGCGATGATCAAGAGTGATCTGGCTGCGCTGAACATCCGACACGACGTATTCTTCTCCGAGCGGACCCTTCTGCGCGGCAATGACGATGCCGTCGCCGACACGATCGGCGAGTTGCAGTCGAAGGGCCTCATTTTCAAGGGACGCCTGGAGAAGCCGAAAGGACACGAGGCCGAGGATTGGGAAGATCGCGAGCAAACCTTGTTCCGCGCCACCCAATTCGGAGACGACGTCGATCGTGCCCTCGTAAAGTCCGACGGGAGCTACACCTATTTCGCGGCCGATATGGCCTATCATCGCGACAAGCTGCGCCGTGGCTTCAAGCAGTTGATAGACGTGCTGGGTGCGGATCATTCCGGCTACATCAAGCGGCTCAAGGCGGTGGTCAAAGCGCTCTCCGACGGCGAGGCGCAACTGGATGTGAAGGTTTGCCAGCTCGTGCGGCTGCTGCGGAACGGCGAGCCGGTGAAGATGTCGAAGCGGGCCGGCACGTTCGTCACATTGCGCGAGGTGGTGGACGAGGTCGGACGCGATCCCGTGCGCTTCATGATGCTCTACCGCAAGAACGACGCGACGCTCGACTTCGACTTGGCGAAGGTCGTCGAGCAATCGAAGGACAACCCGGTCTTTTACGTACAGTACGCCCATGCGCGTTCGCAGTCCGTCTTCCGGAACGCGCGGGAGGCGATACCCGATCTCGATACGAGTGCGGCGGCGTTGGCCAAAGCCGATTTTGGCCTCATCACGGACGAGGGGGAAATCGAGATCCTGAAACGCATGGCGCTATGGCCTCGGATCGTCGCCGGAGCCGCGCGGGCGCACGAGCCGCATCGCATCGCTTTCTACTTGTACGAGCTTGCGTCTCTGTTCCATGGCCACTGGTCTCGAGGCACTGATTCGCCACATTTGCGCTATATCCGTCCAGAAAATCCAGGACTTACCTTGGCTCGACTAGCCATGGTCCAAGCTTGTGCACAGGTGATTGCCTCCGGGCTTGATCTCCTGGGCGTCGAGGCGCCGTCAGAAATGCGATAATCACCAACGAATCGGCGGCGCGCATACTGGTAAGGGGATAGGCAAATGGCTGGCTCTAACGGGTCTCCTGCACAACGAGGTGGTCCGCCACCGCATTGGCCGGCTGAGAGCGAAGAGCAGGCCCGCTCCCTGGAGCTCGAGCGCTGGCGCCAGCATCAGGCACAACACGCGCAGCAAGGCTATCCGCATCCCCACGCCCAGCCAGCCTATCAACAACCGGGGCCGGGCTTCGCCCAGCCTGTGCCTTATGACCCCGCGCAGTACGGCCATCCGCCTCAGCACGGTGGGTACGGACAACCTCAGCCCGCCGACGCCAATCCGCCGGCCCGGGATCCGTTCGAGCAGCAGCATGGCGATCCCCTGCGCCGCCAACAGGGACAGTATGCCCCGCAATTCGAGCGCTTTGCGCCGGCGCCTCATCCGCACGATTACCCGCCGGCCTATGATCCGCATCAGCTTCCGTCCGGCGGATATGAGGCCGTGCACGATCCGTTCAGTCCGAGGCGCGGAGTACCGCAATTCGATGCGCCCCAGGCACTCGACCCGAACCATGGCTACGCGGCGCACGACCAACTTCGCGCGGGGCACCCGCAGGACGCGCATGCCGGCCACCTCGATGCGCGTGCCGATCCCCAATCCTGGGATCTTGCGAACTACCATCCTGCACAGATTCCGGAGGGCTATCACGGCCAGTCCGCGCATGACCTGCATGCGCAACCGGAGTGGGGTGCGCCGTCGCCTGCCTCTCACGAGCCGCATTGGCAGCACGCGCAAAACGCCCACGGTCAATGGTCCCCCGGAGGCGGGCATCTGCAGGGACAGCACTACGATCCGAACGCCCCCGACCCTTACCACCCATATCCACTCGATTCACGTTTTCAGCATGCTGATGCCCAGCATGCGGCACTGGAGGGCGACGAGTATGACGCGCCGGAGGAGGCGCGGCGTGGTCCCAGCACGGTGCTCGTCGTCGGCATGCTGGTCGGCGCCATCGTCGTCGGTGGCGGCTTGGCGTTCGCCTACAAGCGCCTCGGCGGAGGCGGCTCCATGGACGTTGCTGAAATCAAACGCCAAACGTCGCCCGAGAAGGTTCGTCCGAAGGACCCAGGCGGCAAGACGATCGAGCACAGCAGCAATGCATTCCTCAATCGCGCGAGCGGCAGCGGCGCCGAGAGCCGGCAAAGCGATGTCGATGGTTCTGCCAAGAAGGTTTCGACCATTCCGATTGTCGTCAATCGCGACGGCTCGTTGACGCCACAGTCGTCCAGCGGTTCGGTACCCTCCGACGGCTCCGGAGTGCCGGGCCTGGTACTCGATGGGATTCGGCCGCCGCCCGGCCCGCCCCAGCTGCGTTCGAGCGTTTCGCCTGGTTCTGCCGAGGCGCAGCCGTCGCGCTTGCCGCCGCCGCCGCCGGCCGTCGAGCGGACGCCGCCGCGGATCGCCGATCTACCGCTCCCAAAGGTCACCAATGCGCGTCCGCAAGTGGCGGCCGCTGTGGAGCGGCCTACGCCGCCGCCACTGCGCAAGCCGAGCCCGCCCGAGCGCGATGACGCATATGTGCCACGCACGACTGCCAGCGCCGCCGTGGGGCACGATACGCCGCGCCGGACCCCGACGCCTTCGGTAAGCCGGAGTGGATTTGTCGCCGTGCTCGCTTCGAAGCGGTCGCGGCAGGAAGCGCTGAATGCGTTTGCTGATCTGCACTCCCAATATCCCGACATCCTTGGCAGCGTGACGCCGGACGTGCGCGAGGCTAATCTTGGCGAGAAAGGCGTCTGGTATCGCCTGATCGGTGGCCCTCCTGGTTCGCGAGAGGCGGCGCGCAACGTCTGCGTGAAACTCAAGTCACGCGGCATGAAAGACTGCTGGCCGGTCGCCTACTGACATTTGGCCCTTGGCTCTCGCGGAGCGTCGCCTTCGGATACGCGGCGCCAGTGCGGCTCGATAGGCTTGATACGGCAACGCTCGAGGCATGCGCCCGATGCAGAAAGCGTTCATTGCGGCGGTTGCGGGTGTCGAGCTGACGGCGCCGGAGCACGAGTTGATCGCTTCGGCACGCCCGGCGGGATTGATCCTGTTTGCACGCAACGTGCGATCGCCGGAGCAGGTACGCAATCTTGTGGCGAGCTTCAAGGCGTCCGCAGGATGCGAGCGGATACTCGTACTCGTCGACCAGGAAGGCGGACGCGTGCAGCGTCTCAGGCCGCCGATCGCATCACAGCTGCCGCCGGCCGCTGCGTATGCGGCTCATTTTGCGGGAGATACCCATGGTGCCGCGAAAGCTGCGCGATCGGTGGCTCGGCTGCTGGCGGACGAGTTGCGATCATTTGGCATCAACACGGATTGTGCGCCCGTGGTCGATCTGCCCGTTCCGGGTTCGCATGATGTCATAGGCAACCGAGCCTTCGGTACCGACGCTGCGACGGTGATTGCGCTTGGGCGGGCCTTTGCCGAAGGCCTGATGGGCGGCGGCATTTTACCGGTGTTCAAGCACATCCCGGGCCATGGCCGCGCGACGGCGGACAGCCACCTCGAGTTGCCGGTGGTAACGGCAAACAAATCCGACCTCGAATCCAGTGACCTGCAGCCGTTCAAGGCCTTGTCCGGCCTGCCGGCCGCCATGACCGCGCATGTCGTATTCCAGGCTCTCGATCCGTCGGCGCCCGCCAGCACGTCCCGTCACGTGACGCGTGAGGTCATTCGAGGATATTGCGGCTTCGATGGGTTGTTGATCAGCGACGATCTCGGTATGCGCGCCTTGACGGGATCATTCGCCGAACGGACGCGTGCCGTCCTCGACGCCGGAACCGACCTCGCTCTTCATTGCAGCGGCAACTTCGACGAGATGCGAGAAGTGGCCGAGGCGGCGCCCCGGCTGGCCGGGCGGTCACTCGAGCGCTTCGAGAGGGCTCTGGCCGTAGCGAAGCGGCCAGCGGAGCCGTTCGACGAGGCGGCCGCCAGGGCAATGCTGACGGCAATTGTCGCTCGCGACGCCTGAATCAGTATAGAATGATCGTGAAACGCCAGTCTGATCCGAGGCTTGGCTGGTCTGCGCGCAGTCTCGTGGAGCGAGCATGGGCCCGAGCGAAAGATCTGCTCACTCCAATGGCGCCGCCGCGGCCGGCGCCTCGCAGAGTTTCGATGATCCATGGGCCGAGGACGAGCGGGCGCCGGGTGACGTTCTCGTCGTCGATCTGGCCGGGTTCGAGGGCCCTCTGGATCTACTTCTTGCCCTCGCCCGTACTCAGAAAGTCGATCTCGCGCAGATCTCTATTGTCGGGCTCGTCGACCAGTACCTGGCCTTCATTGCGGATGCGAAGCAATTGAGGCTGGAGCTGGCCGCCGACTATCTCGTCATGGCTGCTTGGCTCGCCTTCTTGAAGTCGCGCCTTCTGCTGCCTCGGGAGGAGAAGCGGGACGACGAGGTGAGCCCAGAGGAATTGGCTGCAAGGCTTCACTTCCGCCTGCAGCGCCTGCTCGCGATGCGACAAGCCGCGGCGCAGCTTTTCACGCGCCAGCGGCTCGGCCGGGATGTGTTCTCGCGCGGTATGCCCGAAGGCACTCGCACGATCCGCGAGCGGCAATACGCGGCTGAGATCTACGACCTTCTCAAGGCCTATGCCGACCAGCGCAAGCGCACGACCGTGAAGCGCGCGCATGTGGTGCGCCGCCGCGTCGTATGGTCGATCAAGGACGCGCGGCAGCGGTTGGAGCGTCTCGTGGGGGCTGCGGCCGGAACCTGGATCCAGCTCGATCTCTTTATCGAGCAGTTTCTGCCGGCGCCCGAGCTTGGGCGGACGGCCCTCGCCAGTTCGTTCGGCGCCACTCTCGAAATGGCCCGGGAAGGCTTGATCGAGATTCGCCAGGACGTGCCGTTCGCGCCGATCGAGTTGCGCGGGCGTGCCGACGCCGCGGATCGGCCGAGCGGGCGTTGAGTACACCGTGAACAGGAAGGACCGTCTGGCGTGAGGGAGTGTGCGCGTGGCTAGGGCACCGCGAAAGAAGGGGCCAAGCATGAACTCTTCGAAGCTCGATGCCGGCCAAATGCGCCGGCCCGGACAGCCAGCCGGGCGGCTGGCAACCGAGAGCCCCGCTGCCACCTCGGCCGCGCCGGCCAGCATGCGGCCTGGCCGAACGTTGGCTGACAACATAGCCTCTCTGCCGTCTGCGGATCGCGGCGACAACCTGCGCATTGTCGAGGCGCTGCTGTTCGCAGCGCCGGAGCCCCTCGACGAAGCCTTTCTCTCCGGGCATCTCCAATCGGGCGTCGATGTCAGAGCTTTACTCGTTGAATTGCAGGGCTTTTACGCGGGGCGCGGGGTCAACCTCGTGCGCGTCGCCTCCAAATGGGCGTTCCGGACGGCCGGCGACCTCGCATATCTGCTGGAGAAGCACGCGGTCGAGGAAAAGCGATTGTCGCGGGCCGCCCTCGAGACATTGGCGATCATTGCCTACCACCAGCCGGTGACCCGGGCTGAGATCGAGGAAATTAGAGGCGTGGAAACCTCGAAAGGCACCATCGACATTCTGCTCGAGACCGGCTGGGTGCGCCCGCGAGGACGCCGCCGGGCACCGGGCAAACCTCTCACATTCGGCACGACTGAAGGTTTTCTCAATCATTTCGGTCTGGAATCGGTCAAAGAGCTTCCGGGCCTTGCCGATCTGAAAAGCGCGGGGTTGCTGGATGCCACGCTGCCTCCGGGCTCCCAGGTGCCGCAACCGACCGATGTGGCAGCATTGATGCCGGATGAATTGCCGCTCGAAGAGGTCGACGATCAGGCCGATCTCGATTTGCAGCCCGACGACGAGCCCGATGGCGCGTCCGAGGAGGATGACGATAAGGAGCCTGACGCGTGACCGCTCAGACAGCTATTGCCACGACCCATTCCGCCCACTCGTCGTCGAGGGAGGTCTGGTGGGTGCTCGCATGGCTGGTTCGGAGCGTCGCGGAGGTTCTGGCGCGCCTCGGCCTTGCCTTCGCGCTGGTCGTCGTCGGCGGAATCATCGCACCCCTGCTGGCGGCCCAACTCCCGCCCGCCGCTCCCACGACCGACGCGGCCGCTTCGATGCTCAGTGCGGCGAAGCACCCATCGTGCCAAGGCGCCAGCATTGGCTCAAGGGATCGATCACGGTAGGGAAAGTCGCGCTGCCTTGCCTTGCTGCGGTGGCGCGTCTTTGCCGAATGACCATCGAGCAGGGCAGAGGGTCCCGGCGGACCGCCATTCGACGTGCGTTTCTGCAACGCGAGGACGCCGCTTCGCAGTTGCGTCTTGCCGGGTCTTGCGGCATCCCCCAAATGACAGCGCTGGGCGGACGTGTGCGACCGCCCTGCCCAATGGCACCGAGGAGTACAGAAATGCTCGCTGACCCGTCGATCGACGGCTCGCTCTCCGGCCAGGTCCGTCGTCGTCGGACGTTCGCGATCATTTCGCATCCGGACGCAGGCAAGACGACATTGACCGAGAAGCTGCTGCTGTTCGGTGGCGCAATCCAGCTCGCTGGTCAGGTGAAGGCGAAGAAAGACAAGCGCGGCACGCGGTCGGACTGGATGGCGATCGAGCGGGAGCGCGGGATTTCGGTCGCGACGTCGGTGATGACGTTCGAGTACGGCGGCGCCGTCTTCAATCTGCTCGACACGCCAGGCCATGAGGACTTCTCCGACCATACCTATCGGACGTTGACCGCGGTCGACAGCGCCATCATGGTCATCGACGCCGCGCGTGGCATCGAGGCGAGAACGCGCAAGCTGTTCGAGATCTGCCGGCTCCGCGATATTCCGATTGTCACATTCATCAACAAAATGGACCGGGATAGTCGCGATCCGCTCGAGCTTCTCGACGAGATCGAGAAGACATTGGCGCTCGATACCGCACCTATCGTCTGGCCGATCGGTCAGGGCCGAGATTTCCGCGGAACTTTCGATCTGGCCGCACGCCGGGTGCGCCAGCTCGATCAAGGGGACGACGGGATCGAGGTCGCCGGCATCGGTGACCCGCTCATCGATACCTTGCTGTCGGAGGAGCGGGCCGCCCACTGGCGCGAGGAAATGGGACTGGTCGAGGGTGCTTGCGGCAACTTCGATCTGGATGCGTTTCGACAAGGAACACTCACGCCGGTGTTTTTTGGCAGTGCGCTCCGTAACTTCGGGGTGCGCGATCTGCTCGATGCGCTGATCGCACATGCGCCGTCGCCGCGCGGCCAGCCGGCCGAGCCACGTAACGTGATCGCGACCGAGCCGGGCATGACGGGCCTCGTGTTCAAGGTGCAGGCGAATATGGACCCGGCTCATCGCGACCGGATCGCCTTCATGCGCGTGTGTTCGGGCAAGCTTACGCGCGGCATGCGCGTGAAGAACGTGCGCACCGGCCGGACCGTCATGCTGCAGGCCCCGCAATTCTTCTTTGCCCAGGACCGCTCGTTGGCCGAGGAAGCATTCGCCGGCGACATCGTGGGGCTGCCGAACAAGGGACTGTTTCGCATCGGCGACACGCTGACGGAGGGCGAGAATCTTACGTTCGTCGGTATCCCTAGTTTTGCCCCGGAGATTCTTCGCCGCGTGCGCCTCGAGGATGCGATCCGCGCCAAGAAACTGCGAGAGGCGCTGGCCGAGATGGCGGAGGAAGGGGTGGTGCAGCTCTTCTCGCCCATCGACGGCTCGCCTCCGGTCGTGGGCGTTATAGGGGCGCTGCAACTCGATGTGCTCGCGGATCGCCTGAACAATGAATATGGCTTGGCGGCTGCCTTTGACCCGGCGCCCTCCGACACGGTGCGCTGGATCGTCTCAGACGATCCAAAGGCGATCGACGGTTTCGCGTCTAAGAACCGCTCGTCCGTTGCGATCGATCTCGATGGCGATCACGTCTACATGGCGCCGTCGGCCTTCTACCTTGACCTTGCCGTCGAACGGAACCCGGGTATCCGGTTCGCGGATATTAAGACTTCCACTGCGAAATAGGCGCTGCGCGGGGGCTCGAGATCGTCGCTCCGTGACTCCGTATTGGCTGCCATGTTACTGAATGTATGAGGGAATGATCCCGCGATCGTAGACCAGAGTTGCGTTTGATGGTCGTTCTTCTGCGTCCCAGCCCGTCGCGAATGCGGTGCCCCTCGGGGGTAAGCTTGCTGCGGGAACTCGCCTGATGGAGGTGCGTGGACCGTTTGGGCCGGATGGGTCCGACGGCGTCGGTCCTCCGACCATGCCGCCCGAATATGCGCCCCACACGGCACCGCACTGGCCTCCGGTCGTCACCGGCCCGGCACGCCCGGCCCAGGTGGCGCGCAGGCCGCGCCGCTGGCTGCGCCGCGTGGCGGTCGTTCTGGTGATGCTCGGGCTGGCGTTCCTCGCGCAGATTGTCGTCTATCGGTTCGCCATGCCGGCCTGGACGCCGACGATGGGCATCGGCTATCTGCTCGGCGAGCCCGTAACGCAGAACTGGGTGCCGCTCAACCGCGTATCGCCACTGTTGATCCGCGCCGTGATCGCCTCCGAGGATGCGCGGTTCTGCACTCACAGGGGCATCGATTTCGGCGAGCTCAGGGCCGCGATCGAGGACGCGCAGAATGGGGCGTCCCCCCGCGGGGCGAGCACCATCACCATGCAAGTCGTGAAGAACGTATTCTTGTGGCCGGGGCGGAGCTACGTACGCAAAGCGATCGAGCTGCCACTGGCAATGGTTGTCGACTTCGTCTGGTCGAAGCGACGCATCCTCGAGGTTTATCTGAATATCGCGGAATGGGGCCCGGGCATCTATGGCATCGAGGCCGCCGCGCGCGACTCCTTCGCCAAATCGGCGCGCTCGCTGACCCCGCGCGAGGCGTCGCGCCTTGCCGTCGTGTTGCCGGACCCCGTAGGCCGTGACGCCGCCCGTCTCGAGCCGCGTAACGCCCGCGTCGCGCAGATCGTTTCGGGACGCATGCAGCGCGTCAACACCAGTTGCCTCCGCTAGCGATGTCGACACTTGGCATGGCGACCTGCCGGCCGCCTTGGGGCTAGCCGCGCGGCTTGGCGCGCGGCATGCTAGGCGAAAGTCTGGCAATCATGCCGGCGCCATCGAAGGGATCCCAATGGCCGAGTGGATAGAAACGTACCGCGGCGTGGTCAGCGCCTGGGAGTGCGATGTCGTCGAGCATTTTACGATCGCCTATTATTTCGAGAAGTTTGCCGATGCGACCCAGAATTTCGTCGAGCTGATCGGGGCAGGCGAGGAACTCGGTTCCCACGCAGGGAGCAGTCCCTCCCGGTTTGTCACCACGTTCGAGAGTGAGCTTCGCGGGGGCGCCGCCTTCCATGTGCTGAGCGCGGTTACCGGGATCGACGGAGATACCCTGCGCGTCGGACATCAGCTCATCGACACCGCCAAGGGCAAGCCCGTCACGTGGCTCGCGGAAAGTCTCTCGCTCCCGCCGACGCTCGGAGCCGATCTGCGATCGCGGCTTGCCGCGCGCGCGGTCGCATGGCCAGGCCCCAAGGTGAGTGAGCCGGCGCCGCTGCCAGCCTCGAGGGGCAACCTCAGCGCACGCGACCGCGTAAAGCCGTGGGAGCTGGACCAGCGGAGCCGTCTGTCGCTACCTGATCATATCCATCGCTTCTCGGGCGCCGGCATGCACTTCCTCTCGTCGATCGGCATGACCGGCGCCTACATGCACGCCAACCGCCGCGGCTTCTCGACGTTCCTCCTGGATATCGAGCTGACGTCACCGGCGCGCGTGGGCGAGCGGATCGATGTGCACACCGCCGTTGGCCATCTCGGCACGACGTCGATGCGCTATGTGCATCGCATGATCGGCGCCGACGGTCGCGCCATCGCCTCCATGGTGCAGGCCGGTGTGCAGCTCGATCTCGATGCGCGACGCCCGACGCCGTTTCCTGACGACATCAGAGGCAATATCTCGGCGATACTGAGCGCGGCTTGATCGAGGGCAAGGGCAATGGGAGACGTCACATGACAGAACGCCAAGGGCCACTCGCAGGAGTGAAGGTCGTCTCGTGCTCGACGGCGCAGGCCGGCACCGTGCCTTATATGCTCATGGCCGACCTTGGCGCGGACGTGATCAAGATCGAAAGTCCGAAAGGCGGCGATGCGTCACGGCAGATGTCCATCCTGCCAGGGCTGCCGAGCTCGTTCTTCGAGACGAACAATCGGGGCGTGAAAAGCGTCACGCTCGACCTGAAGAGCGCTGAGGGTCGCAAGATCCTTCACCAGTTGGTCAAGGAAGCCGACATCTTCGGCCAGAACTTCCGGCCCGGCGCCGCCGAGAAGAACGGCTTCGGCTGGGACGAACTGCGGCAGGTGAACCCGAAGCTCGTCTATATCTCCATTTCGGGCTACGGGCCGAGCGGCCCGAACGCGCATCTGCCGGGCACGGATTCCATGGCTCAGGCGCTGGGTGGTATCGCGCAGGCGTACGCCACACCTGGCCAGCCGATGAAGACGGGTATCGCGTCGGTCGCCGACGAGACGTGCGCCATTCTCGCGTTCGGAGGGGCGCTCGCGGCGCTGACGCACGCGCGCAGCACGGGACAGGGCCAGAAGGTCGAGCTGTCGCTGCTGGGCAGCATCGTGCGCCTGCTCGGCTGGACCTTCCAGACGACCATGTGGCGTGGCACCGACCCCGTGGTCGGCCAAGCGCGTGTCGCAGGCACCCGGGAGCGGCCAGCCATGTCCGCCTCGTTCAACGATCGGGACGGCAAGCCTTTCGTTTTCCAACTGGCGCGCGACCAATGGAAAGAGGCGATGATGGCGTGCGGTTTCTACGACAAGGTCTCGGACGCCGGATTTGCCCACCTCGGGGTCGCGATGGAATCGAACGAGAAGCGGGAGGAACTCCTCGCCCTGCTCGGCCGGCTGTTCGCAACGGGATCGCGTGACCATTGGGTGGCGAAGCTGCGCGATGGCGACATTGTCTCGGCCCCCATCAACACCATGCTCGAGGCGGCCGTCGATCCGGACGTGGTCGCCAACGGCTATGTGGCCGAGATGGACTATGCCGAACATGGGACCCGCCTCAAGGTGCACGGCACGCCTTGGAAGTTTTCGGAGACGCCAGCGCACATTGGACGCGCGCCGAAACTTGGCGAGCACAATGCCGAGGTGCTCCAGGCGCTCGGCTACAGTGCCGCCGACATAGCGTCATTGACGCAGCGAGGCGTGATTTGAGGACGCTGGTGGCTCGGAGTTGGCACGGACGTTCGCAGGCGGCACGGGCTTTCGGTGTCGGAGTTCAGCATGGAGCGACGCCATGAGGGTCGAGGACGATCGTCTCATCACCGGCAGCGGTGCGTTTACCGATGACACGCCCGCCGAGGGAGCGCTTTGGGCTGCATTCGTCCGGTCGCCCCACGCGCACGCTCGCTTGCGGGCGATCGACAAGACGCGCGCCATGCTTATCGCCGGGGCGCACCTCGTGCTCACGGGTGAGGACTGGCGCGACGCCGGTCTCGGCACAATTCCGATGCAGCGACGCCTCGTGGATGCGGACGGTCAACCACCGCGCGGCGCACCGTGGCCCGTGCTGGCTCAAGATCAAGTGCGTCACGTCGGCGAGCCGGTCG
>JBFWXN010000104.1:0-16257 GCA_050187415.1 Hyphomicrobiaceae bacterium
CTCGTGGTGATGTTTCTCGACGACGACGCCCATCACGGCCATGACCGAGAGCATTTCGGAGCGAATGTCCTGGCAACTGTCGATCGGGGGTACCGGGAAGTACCCGCCCTTCGTGCGCGGACGGTGGCCGAGATTGCCCATCTCGTACTCGGTGCCCGTATTCGTCGGCAGCTCGGAGCTGTCGAGCCTGAAACCCGTATTGTAGGGATCGGACGAGAAACGCACGTCGTCGAAGATGAAGAACTCGGCCTCGGGGCCGAAATAGATGGCGTCACCAACGCCCGTGGATTTGACGTAGGCTTCTGCCTTCTTGGCGATGCCACGCGGATCGCGCTCGTAGAGCTCGCCGGTCGACGGCTCGATCACGTCGCAGAAGATCGCCATCGTGGTCTGGGCGAAGAAAGGGTCCATATGAGCGGACGCGGGGTCGAGCATCAGCGTCATGTCCGACGCCTCGATGCCCTTCCAGCCGGCGATCGAGGAGCCATCGAAGGCATACCCTTCGGAAAACATCGCGTCGTCGACGCACGACGCATCGGCCGTGACGTGCTGCATTTTGCCTTTGGTATCGGTGAAGCGCAGGTCAAGGAACTTGACGTCCTTGTCCTTGACCATCTTCAAAACGTCTGCGGCCGTCCTCGGTGCATCTGCCATGTTGGCTCCCCTTCCTAGGTAACGGGTAAATCTTGTGCCGGCTCATCGAAGCTCCGGCAAGCGTTTAACCCCGGTCCGGAGGCCGGGGCGAATTAGCGTTAATTGATCAGATCGCGTCGCCGCCCGTCTCGCCCGTGCGGATGCGAATGGCTTCCTCGATCGTCGAGATGAATATTTTCCCGTCGCCGATGCGGCCTGTTTTGGCCGCGCGTTGAATCGCTTCGACGGCCTTGTCGAGCAATTCGTCGGCGAGCACCACCTCGATTTTCACCTTGGGCAGAAAGTCGACCACGTATTCCGCACCACGATAAAGCTCCGTGTGGCCCTTTTGGCGGCCGAAACCTTTCGCCTCGATGACCGTAATACCCTGCAGTCCGATCTCCTGAAGGGCCTCCTTCACCTCGTCAAGCTTGAAGGGCTTGATGATGGCTTCGATCTTTTTCATGTCGACCTCGGGCTAGGCGGGACGTCGGGCATCGATACCGACAAACGTGGTGGCCAGCTAAGCATGCTACGTGCCAGACGGTAAACGAGTTGCAACGCCTTGCCGATCAACGTCATTGGCCTCAGCGCCTAGTTATAGGGCAGCTTTGGCGGCAATTGCCTGTCGATTTTTCAATCTAAATGCCAGATTTTTAATCACCTCAGGATGGGACGCGTGTCTGACGACAAATCACTGCCCGAAGGCTAAGCTCACACCGGACGGCCGCAGAGGAGTGGCAGATGTACGTCGTCGGGTTCGATCATCTGGTACTGACCGTGACCTCCATTCCGGTGACGTCGGACTTTTACGAGCGCGTACTGGGCATGACCACCGAGACTTTCGGCGCAGGGCGCACGGCACTTCGCTTCGGACCTCACAAGATCAATCTCCACCAGGCCGACAATACGTTCGAGCCGAAGGCGGATCGCCCGACCGTCGGCTCCGCCGACGTGTGCCTGCTGGTCGACAGCCTGGAGGGTATCGAGGCCCATCTCGTGTCATGCGGCGTACCCCTGCTCCTCGACCGCTCGACGCGGGCCGGAGCACGCGGGCCCATCAACTCCGTCTATATTCGCGATCCCGATGGAAACCTGATCGAGCTGTCGGTCTACCAGGATGGGACGAGGCCGGCACAATGACGCCGCGGTTGCCGTCGTCGATCTTGACCATCGCGCAGATGACGGAGGCGGACAGGCTGGCGGTCGACGCGGGTGTGCCCTACCTGCAGCTGATGGAGAACGCGGGCCGGGCGGTTGCGGACGAGGCTACGCAGATGGCGCCGCTCGGCGGGCGCTTGCTGGTGCTGTGCGGGCCGGGCAACAACGGGGGCGACGGCTTCGTTGCGGCTCGATTGCTCCGCGAGCGCGGCTATCGCGTCGAAGTCTGGCTGCATGGCGACCGCGACACGCTCAAGGGCAGTGCCGCACACATGGCTGCTCTTTGGGATGGTGGACAGGCGGACCGAACTTTTGACGATGAGGGAAATGTCGATGTGGATCTGGTTGTCGACGCGGTCTTCGGAGCCGGACTGTCGCGCCCGATCGAGCCGGGCAGGTTCACCGAACTGCTCGCGCGCATCGGCAGCACGCCGGTGCTCTCGGTCGATGTGCCGAGCGGTCTCAACGGCGATACCGGCCGGGCCGATGGTCCGGTCGTCAGCGCCACGCGGACGGTAACATTCTTTCGCAGGAAGCTCGGTCACGTCCTGATGCCGGGACGCGCCCTGTGCGGGAAGGTCGTCGTCGCCGACATCGGAATTCCCGATGATGTGCTGCCGAGGCTGGGGCCGACCGTGTCGGGCAACGAGCCCAGCATCTTCGGCGGCTGGCTTCGCCAACTGCCCCGCCCGAGCGCCGGCGGGCACAAATATGCGCGCGGACACGCGGTGGTGGTGTCCGGGGGGATCGAGATGTCGGGCGCGGCACGTCTGTGCGCACGCGGAGCGCTCCGCGCCGGCGCCGGCCTGGTCACCGTTGCCGCGCCACCCGATGCGCTCCAGGCCCACGCGTCGCAGCTCAATGCGGCTCTGCTGAAAGCGGCGAGCACGCCGGACGAGCTCAATGCCCTGTTGCGTGACGCGCGCTTCAACGCGGTCGCCATCGGCCCCGGACTGGGACGCGGCGACACGGCGTTGGCGCAAGTCGAAGCCGTTCTCGCATCTGGCGCGGCCATTGTGCTCGACGCCGATGCGATCACGGTCGCTGCCGACGCGCCGGAGACCGTGTTTGCTACGATCAAGGCCTCGAACCGGCCCGTCGTGCTCACCCCGCACGAGGGAGAGTTCAAACGCCTGTTTCCGAAAGTGGCCGGATCGAAGCTCGACCGGGCCCGACGTGCCGCCGAGGCAAGCGGAGCCGTCGTGCTCCTCAAAGGGGCGGATACGGTCATCGCCACGCCAGATGGGCGCGCGACGATCAACGACAATGCGCCGCCGACACTCGCCACCGCCGGTTCCGGCGACGTTCTGACAGGCTTCGTGACGGGCCTCCTCGCGCAAACCATGCCTGCCTTTGCGGCGGCCTGCGCGGCGGTATGGTTGCATGGCGAATGCGCGAACAGATTCGGACCGGGCCTGATCGCGGAGGATATCCCCGAAGCCTTGCCCGGTGTGCTGCGATCTCTGCCGCAGATAGACTAACGCCGGCCGCCGATCGGTTTGCCCACAGCACAACGCCTCGGCGGCTTTACCCTCGGCTGCGACTCACGCCATGTGTGGCCATCCGGTGCAGGCGTCACGAACAGCAGGAGTGCGCATGAGCCTGCTCTACCGCATCATCTACGCGGCACACGCCAAGGGAACGCACCATAAGCTGGCGCTCGACGCCTTGGCCCACCTCGCGGGCCCGGATGCCGATGCTTGGCGCCGCGTCTTCCTCAAGCATGCCGACACCTATATGGCGGGCTCGAAGGCACCGGACGACGTCTTCAAGGATTTCAAGAACCACGTCCTGCATCCGCGCGACAAGTTCTGGGGCGGGGCACCCGCCGCCGCCCGCCAGTGGTACGACAAGACCGTCTCGACGCTTCGCGACGGGAACTGGCCCGACGCGGTGCACGCGGCCGGTATTCTCAGCCACTACGTGACCGACGCGGTCCACCCCTTCCACACGGGCCAGTCGGAAGCCGAAAATTCGATCCACCGGGCCTTCGAATGGAGCACGGCCAAATCCTACGACGCGCTGAAAGCGGTCGCTTCCGGAGATTCCGCGAGCGAAATCACAGTTCCGGACCGTGCCGACTGGCTCGAGGACATGCTGCGTCAGGGAGCGGTGCGCGCCAACCGCCACTACGAGAAAGTGATTGCGCACTACGACATCAATCGCGGCGTCGTCGACCCTCCGTCGGGGATAGATGCCGTCGGCCAGCGCATCGTGGGCGACCTGATCCTGCACGCGGCACGTCTCTACGGCATGATCCTTGGGCGCGCGCTCGATGACGCGCAGGTGCCGCCTCCGCCCGTGTCCCTCTCCATCGACCTCGTGCTTGCCACGCTGAAGATACCGATCAAGCAACTCGTCAAGCGGCTGGACGACGTAGCGGAGCGCCGCGCGGTCGAGCGTATGTACGACGAATTGCGGGCGACCGGCACGGTCGAGCGGACGCTCTCGGAGGACGACAGGCTGGTTCGTGAAGCTTATGCAGCAGACGTGCTGCGCGAGCCCATGGCGGTGCCGCAGGACGCGCGCACCGTGGATGAAAGCTCACCCGCCGGTGACGTGTCGCCGGATCACCAGCCGGCCAGCGACAGGTTGCCGGACGGCGCGTCTTTGGCCATGCGTCTTGCGTCCGCTCAACCCGAAGCCGCGCCCCGGCCGATGCCGGCGACGAGCGTTCCCTCGATCAAGCCGCGTGCGGTGTCGGGCGGACCTGCGCGCGTGCGTCTGACGCCGAGAGACAATGTTGTCGATGCGCCGTCGATCGGCCCCCGCATGACGGAGCGACTCGGCAATCTCGGCGTGTTCACCGTGCAAGATCTGTTCAACGAACAGCCCGCCGCCCTCGCCGAGGCGCTCAACTTGCCGGGCGTCACGGCCGACACAGTCGGTGCCTGGCAAGCGCAAGCGCAGCTTGTTTGCACGGTGCCGGGGTTGACGGGAACGGGCGCACAGCTTTTCGTCGGTGCCGGCTATCGCGACGTCGAAGCTATCGCTGCAGCCGACCCGAAGGCACTTTGCAGCGATTTGCTGGCCTTTGCCGCAAGCGATCCCGGCCGACGCATCCTGCGTGACGGCGAGCCGCCGGACGTGGCTCGAATCAAAGGCTGGACCGAAGCC
Source organism: Hyphomicrobiaceae bacterium (assembly GCA_050187415.1). Lineage (GTDB taxonomy): Bacteria > Pseudomonadota > Alphaproteobacteria > Rhizobiales > Hyphomicrobiaceae. Next base: position 4,912 of record JBFWXN010000104.1, read on the forward strand.
GCCCGGACGGCACTCGCGGCTTGATCGAGCCCACAGGGCGCATTCGGGATTACGGAGCGGGGCTGCCGGTTCCCGCTATTCGGCGGCGTCCTTGCGCCCGATGAAGCCAGTCGCCTCGCCGAAGCGCTCGACCATGACTTCGGCGAGCGACTTCGACTTGTGCGTGATGCACGCTCCCGACCTGACCGCATAGGCTTCGTGGGCCCGGGCGGCCGGTGGCTCGATCCCGCGTTGCAGATCGCGCGCACTATCCATCACCAGCTTCCTGAAGCGCAGGATGCCAAGATCCGTCGGGCCGAGGTGCTCGCGCGTGCGGTCCTGGATCTCGCCCTGGCTGTCCTGCACCGCGGCGTCCTGCTCGGAGACGCCCTTGATCCCCATGTAGCTCGACGTGCGCTGCGCCTTGCGGTCGATCTGGTAATTGTTGGCCTTGGTGCGCAGCGGAATGTAATTCTCGTCGATCTCCGGGAAAATGGCGCCCCCGTTGGCATACGATTGACGTTCCTCGTCGGTCAGGGGCCGCTCGGGATTCCACGCGTAGCAATAGATCCAGCAGTTGCGATCGGTGTAGGGTACGAAGGTCTGGCCAAAGATCGTCTGGCCCGGCAACGCACTCGGCGTGTAGCTGTGGAACGGCATCAGGTATTGCGCGATGCGCCAGTAGAGATCGTCCGTCTCCGTGACACGGCCGCCGCCGACCACAAGCCCGGCCGCGTGCGCCTCCACCTTGATGACCGGGCGCGGATCCTTCGCGATCCAGCGCGTCAGGTCGCCGGTCATTCGGTTGATGGGCAGGACGAGATGCTTGTCGACGTCGAGCTCCTCGTCCTCCTTCTTGTCGAAGACCAAGTGCGCATAGGTGAAATGCGCCGTATCGATCGAGCCCTCGAGCGCCTGTACCCAATTGCAGTCCTGCCACTTCTTGGAGACGAACCGGTGCGACGGCGGCACCAGCGCCAGCTCCAGGTGCGGCAGCTCGGGCATCGTCTCCACCGGACCCATATAGGCCCAGACCATGCCGCCCCATTCGCGCGCCGGATAGGCCTTGATCTGCATATGGTCCTTGGCATTGAGATCGGGATAGCTGGTCGGCATGTCGGTGCACTGGCCGGTAATGTCGAATTTCCAGCCGTGATAGACGCAGCGGATGCCGCACTCCTCGTTGCGGCCGAGCCAAAGATTGGTGCCGCGATGCGGGCAATACTGGTCGATGATCCCGACGCGCCCTTTGGTGTCGCGGAATGCCAGAAGCTCTTCGCCCAAGACCGTTATTTTCTTCGGCGCGCCATCGGGGTCCGGGAGTTCCTCGGACAGCAGCATCGGCACCCAGAAACGCCGGATCAGCTCGCCCATCGGCGTCGCGGCATCACTTTGCGTGAGAAGCCGGTTGTCCTCGGACGTCAGCATTGTCGCCTCCCGCAGTTCTTATTGGCTTTGCGCGAGTGTGCGCGCGCTCGTCCGCAAACGTCAACGCGTGACGCAAAAAGGGCACCCGATAGGGTGCCCCTTTTCGAGATGACGGATGGCGGCGCATGGAGCGCCCGCCGCTCTACGGCTGCTCGTCACCGGCGTCGGGCGGGCCCGGCAGATCAGCATGGCCGTTCTCGACGTCGCCGTCGCCATTGGTGCCGTCATCCGGAATACGCTCGACGGAGACCACTTTCTCGTCGACATCGGTCCGGAAGATGCGGACGCCCTGGGTGTTGCGGCTGGCAATGCGCACGTCATCGACGGGCGTCCGGATAAGCTGGCCGCCATCCGTGACGAGCATGATCTGATCGGACGAGTCGATCGGGAACGATGCGACGAGCGGCCCGTTGCGGTCGTTGACGACCATGGCCGCAATGCCCTTACCACCGCGTCCGGAAATCCGGTACTCGTAGGACGACGAGCGCTTGCCGAAGCCGCGTTGCGAGACGGTCAGGATGAACTGCTCGCGGGCGCCAAGCTCTGCGAAGCGCTCCGGCGTCAGTTCGGCCGGACCGGTACCCTCTGCCCCCTCCTCGATTTCGACAGCAACGTCAGTGTCGGCGGACTCCCCTGCCGACTCGCCCGCCTGCGCGCGGCGGAAGGCCGATGCCTGCTTGAGATAGGCGGTGCGCTCGTCGGGGGTGGCTTCGACATGGTAGAGGATCGCCATCGAGATGACGGTGTCGCCGTCCTCGAGGCGTATGCCGCGCACGCCGGTCGAGTCGCGCCCCTTGAAGAGGCGCACGTCCTCGGCGGCGAAACGAATGGCTTGCCCGTTGGCGGTCGTGAGCTGCACGTCGTTGTCGGGACGGCTGATCTCGACCCCGACGATGCGGTCGCCCTCGTCGAGCTTCATGGCGATCTTGCCGTTGCGATTGATGTTCTCGAAATCGGCGAGACTGTTGCGGCGCACGTTGCCGCCCATCGTCGCGAACATCAGTTCGAGATTGCCCCAGGTGCTCACGTCCTCGGGGAGCGGCAGAATGGTGGTGATGACCTCGCCGTCTGCGAGCGGAAGCAGATTGACCAGCGCCTTGCCCAGCGACTGCGGGGTGCCAACCGGCAAGCGCCACACCTTCATTCGGTAGCACATGCCGCGCGACGAGAAGAACAGCACCGGCGTATGCGTCGAGGCGATGAAGATCTGCGTGACCACATCCTCGTCGCGCGTCGACATGCCCGAGCGCCCCTTGCCACCGCGGCGCTGGGCCCGATAGGTCGAGAGGGGTACGCGCTTGATGTAGCCCTTGAGGCTGACGGTGACGACGCAATCCTCGCGCTGGATCAGGTCCTCGTCCTCGACGTCGCCATCGACGTCCAGGATCTCCGTGACCCGGGGTGTTGCGAACTCCGACTTGATGTTGGTGAGTTCGTTCCGGATGATCTCGACGATGCGCACACGCGACGAGAGAATGTCGAGGTAATCCTTGATCTCGTCGGCGAGCTTCCTCAACTCGTCGCCGATCTCGTCGCGCCCGAGCGCGGTGAGACGCGAGAGGGTCAGCGCCAGGATCGCCGAAGCCTGCTCGTCCGACAGACGATAGGTGCCGTCGTCGGCAAGCCTGTGCCGAGGATCGGCGATCAGCTCGATCAGCGGCGCCATGTCCTTCGCAGGCCACGGCCGTGCCATCAACTCGACCTTGGCCTCGGCCGGACTGGCGGATGCACGAATGAGGCGAATGACCTCGTCGATATTGGCCACCGCGATCGCGAGACCCACCAGCGTGTGGGCCCGCGTGCGCGCCTTCTTCAGCAGATACTTCGTGCGCCGGCTGACGACCTCCTCGCGGAAGGTCGTGAAGGCGTGGATGAAGTCGCGCAGGTTGAGGCTTTCCGGCCGCCCGCCGTTCAGGGCGATCATGTTGGCGCCGAACGTCGACTGCAGGTCGGAGAAACGCCAGAGCTGGTTCAGCACCACGTCCGCCATGGCGTCGCGCTTCAGCTCGATGACGACGCGGACGCCATCACGGTTCGACTCGTCCCAGATATTGGCGATGCCCTCGATCTTCTTCTCGCGAACAAGCTCCGCGATCTTCTCGATCATCACCTTCTTGTTGATCTGATAGGGAATCGACGTGACGATCAGGGCCTCGCGGTCCTTGCGGATCTGCTCGGTCTGGACGTGAGCGCGCATGATGATCGAGCCGCGGCCCTTGTGGTAGGCATTGAGAATGCCGCCACGGCCGAGGATGGTGCCTCCGGTCGGGAAATCGGGCCCGGGTACGATCTGGCAAAGCTCGTCGAGCGTAATCTCGGGGTTGTCGAGCATCGACAGGCAGGCGTCGATGACCTCGCCGAGATTGTGCGGCGGGATGTTCGTGGCCATGCCGACGGCGATGCCGCCGGCCCCGTTGACGAGCAGGTTCGGGAACTTCGCCGGCAGGACAACCGGCTCATGCTCCGTGCCATCGTAGTTCTCGTTGAATTCCACCGTATCCTTGTCGAGGTCGTCGACGAGGAATTGCGTGACCTTCTCGAGCCGACATTCGGTATACCGGTAGGCTGCGGGCGGATCGCCATCCATGGAACCGAAATTACCCTGGCCATCGACCAGCGGCAGACGCAGCGACCAGTCTTGCGCCATGCGCACGAGCGCATCGTAGATCGCGCTGTCGCCATGCGGATGGTACTTCGCCATCACATCGCCGACGACGCGCGCGGATTTCACGTATTTCGAGTTCCAGTTGAGCCCCATCTCGCGCATCGCGTAGAGGATGCGCCGGTGAACGGGCTTCAGGCCGTCGCGCACGTCTGGCAGGGCGCGACTTACGATCACGCTCATGGCGTAGTCGAGGTAGCTCCGCCGCATCTCGTCGGAGATGGCGATGGGCCGGATGTCGTTCGGGCCCTTCGGCGGCTCGCCGCCGCTCGTCTTGTCGTCATCAGCCACGCGTCGGGTCTTCCCTCAGATGAAGTGCCGGCAATCCGTTCCGGAGCGTCGCCCGGACGCCCGTCGGCCGTGAGGCCGATGCCCGGTGCCGAAGGCCAGTTCGCCGCACCGACGCGCCGCTCGGCACGCGCCTCGCGATCGGGGAAACGAGTGCCCGATCGACTCGCAGAACTGATAGCCCAGACCGGCCCCCGCCGCAACGCACGAGGCCCGTTTTGCCCTGAAGATGCCGGGTACCACCACGACTGCGGGCCGTGCATCGACGCCATGGCCTGGTGACACACTTTTGGCCCGCTCGATGAACAGTCATTCCACGGGGCGCCTTGTCCACGACACACGAAAGCGCTAGTCAGCGCTCGTCCATGCTGCCGAGTGGCGGTTGAACCCAGAGGGCGGCAGGTGCGTTTGGCCCAGGGCCTTTATCGACGGGTTTGCAATGGCATTTCCCCTGCCGCACCCCACATAACAGGCCTCGTCCAGGAACAGAGATATCCATGAACAAGACCATCGTCAGCCTCGTTGCTCTCGGCGCAATCATCGGCATTGTGCCGGCCATGGCGCAGCAGAAGGCCAACCCTCCCGGCGCGCCCGTCACCATTCCGACAGGCGTCTTCATCCAGCAGCAGCCAACCGACGTCTATCTTGCGCGCAATACGGTGCTCTTCGCCAAGGTGCGCGACGCGAACGGCAAGATCATCGGTGACGTCGAGGACCTGCTCGTCAACGACCGGAACGAGGTCGTCGGCGTCCTGATGGGCGTCGGCGGGTTCCTCGGTGCCGGCGAGAAGCGGATCGCAGTTCGCCTGTCGGCGCTCGACGTCGAGGAAAAGGGCGGCAAGACCATCGTCACGCTGAAGCCCGCGACGAAGGAGGTCTTGAAGGCGCTGCCGGCGTTCAAGCGCAACAAGCCGGAGAAGTCCATGCTCGACCGGATCAAGGAGAAGGCGCAGGAGTTGACCGACAAGACGGTGGAAACGTCCACCGAGGCCGCCCAGAAGGCGCGCGAGCAGGCCGGTCCGGCCTACGAGAAGGCCAAGGAAGCCGCCGGGCGAGCCTACGAAAAGACCAAGGAAGCGGTCGATAGCGCCGTTGACAAGGCCAAGGACGCCGCCCAGCCCGCTCCGAAGCAGTAAGCGCGAGCTTGATTGCGTCCAAAGTGCGCATCGCCCGTAACCGCTGACGATACGAACGCATAACGAGCCCCGGTGCCTGTCGGCGCCGGGGTTTTCGTCAAACGGATGGCCGCCCGTCTAACGGAGGATCGGTATCTGCGGCGCATCTGTCACCGGTACCGTTCCATCGAGGCGCGGATCGGGTGCGATTTCGATCTGCCGCTTGATCGGCGCAAATCCCGAGCGGATGTAGAAGCCGAGCGCCGACGGATGATCGAGCGTGCATGTGTGCACCCAGAATCGCTCGATGGGCCGCTGCCAGGCCTCGGCCAAGGCGCGCGACATCAGGTACCGCCCGATGCCCTGACCGGTCAGGGCGGGACTGACACCAAAGTAGGCAAGCTCGCACTCTCCGGCGACGCGGAAATCAAGTTCGAGCAACCCCTGGTCGCGATGGCTCGTACCGTCGCCGTCCCCCGTCGAGACCGTCCAGGTCTCGACCTTTTCGTCATGGATGATTCGGGAAAGTGCCGCGTCCGAGAGCCGCAGCCGCGAGAACCAGAGCCACGGCTCGCCAACAAGGCGAAACACGCCTCGATACCAATCGAGATCGGGTCGCGGTACGCGACGAACAGCAATGCCGTCGGGTAGATCCGGGACTTTCCGGGCGGGCGGTGGTGCGCGCATTTCGAGCGTGGTCACGACGGTCGCAATGCGCCCCGACGGGACATCGGCGTAGCCGTCCGGTAGCGTGGTGGTGGCGGTAATGCTCATCTCGCTCGCATCCCTTCGCACGACCGTCCGGCGAGCCGGCGTATCAGCTATCAGCGGACTTGACCCGAATGGGCGTGGCCCGATGCGCACCGCGCACGCCTGCCCAGGGCGCAAGGGAGGTGTATAAGACACGCCGCCAGCGTTCAATGTCAGGAACGCCGGAGCTACGCCCCGCCAGGACAAACATGCCGCCCAGCGCACCGAGCAATCTCGTTCTCGCCGCGTTCCTTCTCAACGCCGCCTTCGGCGGCGGCAAGCTCGTTGCCGCCGCCTTGACGGGCTCAGGCGCACTGCTGGCCGAATTCATCCACTCCATCGCGACGGCAACGAGCATGGCCCTCATTCTGGTGGCGATGCGTCGCCCGCCCCGTGGACGGGATCCGAAGGCGGTACGGCGCGAGTGGCACTTCTGGTCGCTGGTGGTTCCAATCCTGATCTATTCGCTCGGTGCAGGCGTCGCGCTCAACGAGGGCACAAGCTGGTTACAGGCGCCCCGGGTGCTGAGCGACCTGCCGACCGGTCTCGTCACGCTGTCGGCGATGCTTGCCCTGCAGGCAGGGCTGGCCATCGTTATCGCGCGGCAATCCCATGCGGTGGTGCCTGTCGATCGGATCGTTCACGATACGCTCGTCGTCACGAGCATGGCCGCGGTTGCGGGCATCGGCGCGACGCTTGCCGCTCTCGCCGCCGCCCACGTCTTCGGCACGGCCGAAAGCGATGCACTGGCCGCCGTCGTCGTCGTCCTCATCATGGGCGCGGTAGCCGCGACGATGGCGATCCGCACGCGGGCACTCCTTGCGACGGTTACAGCAGGCGCGTTGGCAGCACCGGCCGAATCCTCGCGCTCAGCAGCGTCGATGGCGAGCGCCGTCGCTCCATCGGCGGATGGTCAGCCCCTCGGAAAAACGCCGCCGGAGACACCACCGCCGGGCACCTCGGCACCCGCGCCGACGAGCCATCCACGGCCCAAGCGCCGGAAGAGGCACGGCCGATAGCCTACGTCAGAGCTTTTCGCCCCACAGATCGTACTCGTCGGCGTGAACGATGCGAGCCCTGACGAGATCGCCGGGTTTCACGTCATCCTCGCCGTTGAGAAACACCGAACCGTCGATCTCCGGCGCATCCCACTGCGAGCGCCCGATCGCGCCTTCCGCATCGACCTCGTCGATAAGGACATCGATCTCGCGACCGGTCCGGGCCGCCATGATCGAGGCCGAGACTTTCTGCTGCGCCGTCATGAAGCGGTGCCAGCGCTCCTCCTTCACGGCTTCGGGTACGGCGTCGGCAATCGCATTGGCCGGCGCACCGTCGACGGGCTCGTACTTGAAACACCCGACGCGTGCGAGGCGCGCCTCCTCGACGAATGCGAGGAGCTGCTCGAAGTCGTCCTCGGTTTCGCCCGGAAAGCCGACGATGAACGTCGAGCGCAGTGCCAGGTCGGGCACCGTCCGCCGCCAGTCATTGATGCGCTGGAGGGTCTTCTCCTGATGGGCGGGCCGGCGCATGGCCTTCAAGACGCTGGGGCTCGCATGTTGAAACGGAATGTCGAGATAGGGCAGTACCTTGCCCTCCGCCATGAGCGGCAGCACCTCGTCGACATGCGGATAGGGATAGACGTAGTGCAGGCGGACCCATACGCCGAGCTCGCCGAGGGCCTTCGACAAGTCGTAGAAGCGCGCCTTGAGCGGCTGTCCCTTCCACGGGCTTTCCGCATATTTGAGGTCGACGCCGTAGGCCGACGTATCCTGGCTGATGACCAGCAGCTCCTTCACGCCGGCCTTCGCCAGACGCTCGGCTTCGGTCATCACCTGGTTGACGGGCCGCGAGGCCAGCCGGCCGCGGATCGCCGGTATGATACAAAAGGTGCAACGGTTGTTGCAGCCCTCAGAAATCTTCAGGTAGGCGTAGTGGCGCGGCGTGAGCCGAAGGCCTTCCGGCGGAACGAGATCGAGGAAGGGGTCGTGCAGCGGCGGCACGGCAGCGTGTACGGCTTCCATCACCGCCTCATACTGGTGCGGCCCCGTCACGGACAGCACGCCGGGATGGGCGTCCAGGATCTTATCCTTCTCGACGCCGAGGCACCCCGTGACGATTACCCGGCCGTTCTCGGCGATGGCCTCGCCGATTGCAGCAAGGCTCTCCTCCTTGGCCGAATTCAGAAATCCGCACGTGTTGACGATCACCGCATCGGCGCCCTTGTAATCGGGGACGAGTTGGTAGCCTTCCGCACGCAGCCGGGTGATGATGCGCTCGCTGTCCACCAGCGCTTTCGGACAGCCGAGCGAGACGATGCCGACCTTGGGCACCGCCACTTTCGCACGGGACGTAGCTCGGCGGGCCTTGGCCGGCGGCCGGGAGCCATGGGCGGTGCGCTTCGCGCTCGTCTTGAACGAGGCCGCGACAGGTGGGGTGCGGGGAGTGCTCGACATGCCGGCGCTTGTAATCCTGCTGCCCCCCAGGCGCAATGATCGTTCAGCGCGCAGGGCCAAGGGTGCGCCAGCGCCGGCGCCAGCCCCCTTGGCGCCGCCGGTCGCCGACGGTACTAGACCACCGCTCGGCGACAGAAGAGCTCAAGCGACCCGCTTCAAGGGGCCGTTCGATTCGGCAGACGAGATCGTGTCCGGTCCGTCGTCGGCCAGCCCCGGCAAGCGTCCGACAAGGCGCAGCGTGGCGAAGATCGTCGCCAGCACGACGATCATGCCAACGCCGATGCCGCTCAGCGCCTCCGGCATCATCATGATCGTGGCTGTCATGGTCCAGGCGGTGCCCACCACGATCAGCGCCACCAAGCCGAGCGAGAGGCCGGTTGCGACGGCTTCGGTGCCCCACGCACTGCCGACAGCGGCGGTGCGGCACTTGCGAGCTGCAATATGCAACAGCAAGGCGCTCGCCGCGCAAATGGCCATGCCTAAGACGAGAAAAGACAGAGCCTCGGTCATTTCGATCACCGCTGGGTCAGAGTGCCGCGATGCCATCTCCCGCATCGCAGATCACAGCTAGTCACCCATCCGCGGGCCGGAAAGTAAGATCGCCGGGCGGCTCCATAACTTTCATGTAAATGATCGACCGCCGAGCGGTGCGAAGCCCCTTGCGCGCTGCGGACACGGCGCACGCGGAAAATGATGCCGATGAGCACAAGCCGCTGAGATCACAGAAAGTTGGTGACTGAAATCCCACATAACGTCGGCAAACGACCGAACTGCCGCATGAGTAGGCAGCAAAGCTTCAATCGACCGTTGCACAAGTGGGCGAGCATCGCGATTATCTCGTCAACGACCCATCGCCGGGCCGATCCGCGACTGGGGAAGGGACACGGATAAACGAACTGTTCAACCTGTCGTGGCAGGTTCAGCCTCGATGGCCGGCGCAGCCTCGACCAGGGACGCGCAGACGCCATCGAACAAGTCGGATCGGATCGAGGAACAAGTCAGACAGGCACGCCGTTCCTCGATGCAGTGCCGCACATACGGGCAGTCAGAATCAGACTACAAGCCCGTGCCAGATTTGGAAGCGCATCGATCCTCGTCCAGACAGACGTCGTTACCTTGGAGATCAGAATGCCGACGATACCCTCCATCCGCGCTGTGCTTGCCTCCGCGGCGATCGCAACGGCAACGCTCGCCGTGGCCCCCGTAGCCAATGCCCAGGACGGCTGGCTCTGGGGTGGCGGCTCATCCTGGGGCAGCAGCGGCCGCGAGGTCGTTCGTTTCAACTCACACTACAAACCTGGCGAGATCGTGGTTAGCTTCGGCGACCGCCGGACCTATTTCGTCACGCGCCCCGGCGAGGCTATCGCCTATCCGATCGCTATTCCGCGCGAGCAGAGCCGCTGGGCAGGCGTCACGTCGGTCACGATGAAGCGTGAAAATCCGTCTTGGACGCCGACGCCCACGATGCTGAAAGAAAATCCGCGTCTGCCGCGGTGGGTGCCCGGTGGGCATCCGATGAACCCGCTTGGCGTGCGCGCACTTTATCTCGGCTCGTCGGCTTATCGCATTCACGGCACCGACGCGCCATGGACGATCGGATCCGCGGTCTCGAAGGGCTGCATCCGCATGTACAATAACGACGTGCTCGACCTTTATCCGCGGGTCCGCGTCGGTGCCAAGGTGACCGTCACCTGGAAGACCTTCCGTGGCAACGGCTACTCCTCCAACTCGGTGGATGACGTGCAGCCGAGGCGGGAGGCCCGCTCCTCCAAGCGTCGCGTGTCGAGTTCTTCCTCGCACGTGCGCAGCGCCTCAGCGAACTAAAGCCGACCGGCGCACGCCCGACGACCTTCTCGAGAAGGCGGCATCCCGAAGGTGCCGCCTTTTTCTTTTTTTGCGCGCTCCCAGCTTTTTCGCGTCATCGCGGGCCGGGCGAGATGACGAGCGGATTGGCTGCGCCTATCCTCATCGTCTACGTCCATCGCTCAACGGGCGATCGCATCTCGTCAACGGATGAAACCGCATGATTCAAGAGCTCAGGATCTACACCGCCCCGGCCGGCATGGCAGGCGAGATGACCAAGAACTCCGGCACCGTCGCGCGCGAGATCCGCGGCGACAACTACGGCAAGCTCGAAGGTTACTGGATCACCGAGATCGGTGCGCTTAACCAGGTCGTTCACCTGTGGTCGTATTCGGACCTCAACGAACGCTCGCGCCTTCGGGCCGAGCTTGGCAAGAACGAGCGCTGGACGAAGGAATATCTGCCCCTCATCCGCCCGATGCTGCTGCGGCAGGATATCCGCCTGATGAACCCCGTCATCGCGCCGAGGAAGCCCGAAAACGGGCCCAACATTTACGAGATGCGGGTCTACCGCATCAAGCCCGGTCGCGCCAGAGAGTGGGCAAACCACATCATGGAGGTCATGCCCACGCGCGAAAAATACTCAAAGCCGGTCGGCATGTGGATCGGCGAAGCGGGCCAGCCGAACGAGGTCGTGCACATCTGGGCCTATACAGACCTGAATGCTCGCGCGGCGGCTCGCGCGGCCGCCGTCGCCGATCCGCAGTGGCAGGCCTTCCTGAAGAAGGCGGGCCCCCTTCTGGACGAGATGACGTCGACGATCATGCTACCGGCGGCCCATTCCCCGATGAAGTGAGCGTCAAGCGGC
>JBFWXN010000105.1:0-15969 GCA_050187415.1 Hyphomicrobiaceae bacterium
GTCAGCATCCATCGTGAGCTCGGGCGATGCCGGTTGCAAAAGCGCTAGCCAAGGCCATGCTTGAAACCTTCCCGCCATGTCGAGAATTCCGGCTTCCAGCCGAATTCTTGCTTGAACCGCGCATTGGACCCGCCGCGAACGTCGGTCATCATCACAAACAGATGCTCCGGCAGAACGAGGCGCGCCAAGGCTGCCGGCACTCGCCATGGACGTTTTGCACCGATCACATCGGCAAGATAAGGCAGCCACTCGGAGACCGGTGCGGGCGTATCGTCGACGACATTGAACGTGCCGGCAGCCTGGCCTTCTACAGCAACCGTGGTTGCGCCGGCGACGTCCGCGATGTGAATGAAAGACCAGATCCCACCACCATCACCGATCAGCGGAAAGCGCCGCCGGCGTACCTGGTCAACCATCGCTCCGGTCCGGCTGAGGAATGTCCCGGGCCCGTAGAAGCCGCCATAGCGTAGATTGATCCCCTGCAGTCCCGGCGCGCCGTTGACGGCAGCTTCCAGATATCGGATTGCCTCCAGCGTGCGGCGAAAGCCCGGCGGAGGGTCAGGGTCGAGAGGGTCCGCCTCAGTCTTCACCGGCCCTCCCGTGCGGGCATATGGCCATCCGCAGAAACTCTGCGCGACGAAGCGGCGCACACCCGTCTCACGCGCTGCGGTCACCAGATTGTCGGTTCCCTTGGTCCTGAGAAGATTGGTCTGCGCAAATACACGGTCGAAATCGCGCAGGTCGGTCGTGACGGGTAGTGCCGTCAGCTGATGGATCACGGCCTCGGGCTGCAGTCTTCTGAATTGACCGATGACGAAGTCGGCGTCCAGCGCATCGCCGACGATCGGCTCCGCGCCGAGACCGGCAATGACGGAAGCGCCCGCATCGCTGCGAACCAGTCCAGAAACCTGATGACGGCGAGCAATCAGCAGCGGCACAAGGGCCCGACCGACCACGCCACCCGCGCCCGCGACAAGGATCCGCATGGATCAGGCCGCGCGCCCGGCTCGCGCGCTTTCAAGAAAAGCAATCATGCCGGGAAGGTCGAAGTAAAACATTTGCGCTCGGGCGAGCCGGCCGTCCCGCACCTGATAGTCGGCCAGAACCTCGGTTTCGAAACGATCACCATTGGGAGCAAGCCCCCGCCATTTGTAGTTGACGACGACCCTGCCATCTTCGCCGGTGGCCAGCACCTCAGGATCCATTCGGCGCGTGTCCTCGGTCGGCTGCAACGGCAGCCACGTGGCCGCGAACCGCTCGCTCATCCGCGCCACCTCCGGCCCGGCGAAGCTTCCGCTGTAGGGCAAGCCTGGCTGCCAGTGAAACGTGATATCGGGGTGATAGAAGTCGCGCAGTTGCTCTAGCTGCCGCTGCTCGATGACACTTAAGATCTTCAGCACTAGGTGCGCATTCTCCCGCGGGCTCATGGTCAACCTCCTCTGCAAGGACAAGTTTATAGCAATAATAGATAATAGACCCTACTATCTAATTCAAGTCACAATGGCGATACCAAGGGCCCCGCGCAGGGCCGCAAAGCATTGCTAGCTGACGTTAGGGCGCCGCGCCTACCGCGCCACGCCGAGAAAGATCAGAACAAGCGCGAGCGTGTAGAGCACCCAGCCCGGATGGCGGCCACGTGTCGCCCAAAGATTCGCCGTAGAGATAGAGGCCGCCGACGCACAGCCCCGTCGCCAGCCTCGCGTCTTGCCCAAACCGCGTAACGGCGATCAACGCGACCCCACCCAGAAACCACGCAAGCGTGCTGAAGTGTAGCAGCCCCGGCACCAATCTCCCGACCGAACCCCTAAATCGCGCATCGCCGCGCGTGAGTTCCTGAATCGGCCTCACCATGAGCCGTTGCGTAAGGATGCCATGCACGACGGCGACGCACCCCCCGATAACGCCGGCCATCGCCAATGCGGCATCCTGCCAATCCACGCTTATGCCCATCTGCTAACGGATCATGGCGACATCGCCAGTTGCCCTTGATATTGGAGCGCGGTATCTATTTTCAATGCCACGCCCAGCCAAACACGACCAGGCCAGCATTCTGGAAGCTGCCGCAGCGATCATCTCGGCGCGCGGCCCCAATGCCGCGACCATCACGGCCATCGGCACAGAAATCGGCGCGCCGAACGGCTCCATATATCATCGGTTTCGATCTCGCGATGAGCTGCTCGGCCGTCTATGGCTGACGAAGGCTGAATTCTTCCAGAACCGCTGGGCCGAAGCGCTCAAGTGGCCGGATGCGCGGCAGGCCGGTCTTCGAGCCGCTCTGTCTTTGCCGCGCACGGTCCGAGAGGACCCAACGGGTGCCCGCATCATGTTGCTGCATCGACGCGAAGATTTTCTCAGCAGCGGTTGGCCTCGCGAGATGCAGAAAGAAGCCGAACGCCTTGGAAAACAAGTCGAGGACGCGCTCGCAAACATCACGCGCCAACTCTTCGGCCGGAACACGGCTTCGGCCCGTCAAGTCGCGACGTTTGCGGTACTGGACTTGCCCTTTTCCGCCGTCCGCCGGTTCGTCGCGGCGCGACAGGCGCCCCCGCCGTTGGTCGATGATCTCATCGCAAAGGCGTATGCGGCTGTCGTCGATGCCGACCCCCCTTGAGTCATAACCGGTTGGCGCCGAGGCATGACTAGGTCACCACCGCGGCCCGGCACAGAACGGCGTGACGAAACAGTCGTCAGGATCGGTGCTCTGGCGCCGCTGACCCGACCTGGCTGGGTCGATGCCGGTCGACATTTGCTCGCTGGCCTCGAGCTCGGCGTCTGCGACGTCAACGACACCGGTGGCATCGAAGGCAGACCACTGGAGCTGATCGTCAAAGACACCGCCGCCGATCCGCAAAGGGCCGCGGCAGCAGTGGACGAATTGGCGCGCTTGGGCGTGGCTGCCTTGGCGGGCGAATATCACAGCGTCGTCGCTCGCGCCGCTGCTGCGAGGGCCGAGGCCCTCGGCCTGCCGTTCTTGTGCTCGTCGGCGGTTCTCGACGCGCTCATCGAACAGCCAACGCGATGGGTCGCGCGCCTCGCCCCGGCGCAGTCCCACGGCTGGCGGATCTACGCCGACTTCCTCCTCGCCGCGGGCCACAGACGAATCGCCCTGGCAGCCGAGCCAAGTATCTACTGGACGGCCGGCGCGCGCATTCTGCGAGATTGCTTCGCTGCACGCGGCGGCACCTCCGTTGAACTCGACATGCGCTCGCTCGCCGCCACGGCGGTGTGCGACGAAGTCGTCGGCAATGGTGCGACAGCCCTCCTGCTGCTCGTCGGCTACCCGGAGCCGGCGGTGACGATCGTCAGGTCTGTCCGCCGCGACCAGCGCCTGGCGAAGGTCATGATCGGCGCTCCGGCTGGGCAACCAGAGTTCGCCGGGTGGGCCACTCTGCTGGGCGAGGACGGCACTGCAATCCCGTTCCTGCGCTACCTGCCTGAACGCCTCGGCCCACTCGGTGCGCGCGTCGAGAGGGCGCTGCGCGAGCGGCTATCCGAACCGCCCTCCTTTGTCGCCTTCGAGGGCTATGACACTGTCACCGTGCTCGCCGAGCTGCTGCATTCTCGCGGCGTGGACCAGGCACGCATGCCAGGATCCTGGGCAAGTGTCGCAGTCGACGGTACCCGCGGGCGCATTCAGTTTACGCGCACGCCGGGCATCAGCGTTTGGCAATGGGAAATGCCACCCATTCAAGTCGTTGACCGAGATCCCGCAAAGCCCGATCGCTTCCGGGTACTCCATCCGAGCTGAGAGAACGTCGAGAATCCACCTGGAGGGGTGTGTGCAGACGCGGTCCGCGTCGCCGCATCAGCGTCGTTCGCGCTCGCTCACCACACCGCCCAGGCAACTCGGACTACCGTTGCGGGGGGGCAGACCTTCAAAGGTGGGCACGCCGTCCGCGACGAGATGGAACGGCTGACCTTCCACCGTGAAAATCGCCATTGCGGCCCCGCCATAGACTGAGGGATCGTCCAGAGTTCCGATCTTGAGTACGACCGGTGGCAACCCGGGCCGCCGGGTGATCATGTGCGTACCGCAAGCCGCGCAAAATTCCCGCGTTACGGCGTCGGCACGCCTTTGGTGTAGGCAAATGCCTCTGCTGGAATGAGCATGAAGAGATTAGGCGCTCCTCCGGAGACACCCTGACATGCGCGGCACTGACACGATTGAACCGCTCGAGCGATCAAGCAGCCTTCTTATACCGCGGTCTCGCTTTCACGCGCCCTGTGTTATCCACCAAAGGTCCATGCGTCACGGCTCGAATAACCATCTGGTGACCGCTTGATGATAGTTGAGGGCGCCAGGCACGGTATTGTGGGTCTTGATGTATTTGAAGCCAGCCCTTTGAAGCGTTCGGTTTGGTCCAACATTGAAGGCATTGGGCTCGCAATACAGTCGTCTCAGCTTAAGGGCCGAAAAATAGATCTCGACGCTCTTGCTCACGCATGCATGCCCAATTCCTTGCCGGCGGCTGTCTGTTTCCGTCACGTGCAAATGCATGAACGCTTCCTCACCAAATCTAATCTTGTCACAGCTTGAAAAACCGACAGATCGGCCATCCAACTGCCAAACAACAAAAAAGCCCCAACGTCTTTCCAATGGAAGCGTATAGAGTTGTTTGAATCGCTCAGACCACGTGATTGGATCGGGCAGTCGCGATGGATCGACGCCCAGAATTTCAAGGTGCTCAGGTGTGGCGCGGCGGAAATAGTCGACGACCACTGATGTCTCGGCGAGCGTCATTTCCCGGACGTTGATTTCCATACCGCCTCGGTAGTCGAAGAGTGCGAATCGCCATGCCGTACGTTGAGCAGCTACCGTCTTAGCTCTAAATTACCGGGGCGGGGGCAGGCCTTCAAAGGTGGGCACACCGTCCGCGACGAGATGGAATGGCTGACCTTCCGCCGTGAAAATCGCCATTGCGGCCCCGCCATAGACTGAGGGATCGTCCAGAGTTCCGATCTTGAGGACGACCGGCGGCAGCCCGGGCCGCCGGGTGATCATGTGCGTACCGCAAGCTGCGCAAAATTCCCGCGTTACGGCATTGGTCTTGTCAGGGCGCGTGTAGGTCTTGGGCACGCCTTTGGTGTAGGCAAATGCCTCAGCTGGAATGAGCATGAAGAGATTAGGCGCTCCTCCGGAGACATGTTGACACGCGCGGCAGTGACATTGCGCTTTCAGGATTGGCGCAGCCTCCGCAGCATACCGAACCGCACCACAATAGCACCCGCCTTCGAGCCGCATTTATCGTTCTCCTGCTTCCGACGCTTCCGTTCGGATCACCTACTTGGAGATATTGGCGCACCGTTCCCGGGCGCGCCTCAAGCCCGTCCGACAACCTCGTCGATCAACCTTTGGTCTTGGTCGAATATCCAGCATTCGCGCAGGAGCCCGTCTGCGACCGCATAAACGAGAAGACGATCGACTTCGACGATTTCGGCTCCACGCCGCAGAGCCTCGCGCGCCAGGATGGCGCCGCGCTCGGGGCCGTACATTTTGGCTTGAATTGCGAGAAGGCGTCGGCGCGTGCGCTGACCGAAGGCTGCTAGAGCCACAAGTGCGCGCTCCTTGCCGATATGGTCGCCGGACAGCGCGTTGTTGCCAAAATAGTGAAGGGTGAATTCATTGTGATAGCAGGCGGTGATGGCTTGCATATCGCCGCTCAACCAAGCGGCTGCGTAGCGGTCAATGGCGGTCTGAACATCACGCATTGCAAGACCCTCCTAGCATTCCGCCTCTACATTCACCTTGCCTAGGCCGCGCTGCCTCATCCGACTATGACTGTGGTGGATAGCGCTCGAACGTGGGGAGCTCGTGCGCATGTTCCATCCAACTGAGGCGTTCGGCGACCTGGAAATGCACGCGCGCCGGAACCGCAGCGGGATCATCATAGGTAGCGCTCCGTACATCGATCCTCCCGGAGAGGATTTCCGCATTTGTGTAAAACAAGCCCGTACCACACTCGGCGCAGAAATGGCGCCGCCCGTGCTTAGAGGACTCGTAGACGCTGGGCGTACCCTTAGTCACGCTGACCGAAGCCAGGGGATACATCATCCAGCCGACCATCGGCGCACCGGCGTGACGCCGGCAATCATTGCAATGACACAGTGCATGGACAATTGCCTTACCTTCAGCCTCGTAACGAATTGCGCCGCAATGGCAGCCACCGGTCGCGTTCATTGTTTGCTCCATGTTGGACCCAACGTAACGTTTACAACTGCACCAGGGGAGGCGTGCCGCCGCTGATCAGGGGGTGCATAAAGATAAGTGTCAGCCACAGGATCAGCGCCGCAGTGAAGCGCCATAGACCGATTTCGCTGAACGAGATCCGCTGCCGCCGTTTGATGATGGCAAGAAGCGGCACATTCGACGTTGCCGCGGCGAAGCCGGCCCAAGCCGCGCCCAGAGATTGCGCCCGCTTGCGGTCGATACTCACGGTTCCCGCTAGAGCGACATACCCAATCGCGCCGAAAAAGACCAAGTTTGCGGGATCGGCGCGAACGACAAGATGCGCCAGGCACCACATTGCAACGCCCCAGAGAAAGGGATGCCGCGTGATACGCAAGACGCCGACGACCGCGTCTGGGTTCTTGATAGCCTCCTCCATGCCGGACGTTCCTGGATTTTTGGTAGTCAGCCCGCCGACAATCAATACGGTCGCCGCCAGATGCCAGACGGCAAGTCCTGTTATCGCCCATGGAGCCGGGTGCACGGGGCCGGCCGATTTGGCGTTAGCATACGCAAGAGCCAAGCCAGCAAGACTTGCCGCTGACAGCAGAGCAAACGCGGCCCGGTAGAACCCATCGCCAATAAGCGTCACGAATCTTCCACGCATCGTGCCGCCCGAGATGAATGTGTGGATCCCAATCCAAATTGCTGCAGCGGTGAGTAGCGTTGTCACGCGCAAGTCAACCGCGACGTCATCGCCGCTTCTCCAGCCGCACTTGAACTCCTCCGACCATTCAGGTAACCGCGCGCACAACTGTGATCGTGCCTTGCGCGGCGGCACAAAGGCGCTCTTCTCCATCCTTAACGACAAAGATGTCGCAGCGTGTCACGGCCTGCGTTCGACCGGCACTGATGGCTTTCGCCCGCGCTACCAACACCGACCCCACCGCCGGTCGGATATAATTGATCTTGAATTCGCCGGTTACGACCTGGCCTTCGAGCGAGCCTCCGCCCGCGAAGGTCAAGGCGTTGTCGGCGAGGTAGCTCAATACGCCACCATGCACGAACCCCGCCTGCTGTTTGAGGTCATCATTGATCGGCAGACGTATCTCCACGCCGTCGCTTGCGTACTCGGTGATCTCCGCGCCAAGCATGACGCTGAACGGTTGCGCGGCCAGAACAGCGCGCGCCCGCGTGAGCTTCTCTGACACTTTTTTCTCCTCACGCTCCATGCGTGCACACCTCTCGTTGTGCTAGGCCTGAGGCCTGGCCACCTTCCGTTCTTCGCGTGACACGCACGCCCTCTCTAAAATAGGTAGTAGAGGCTGTATCCTATATCAAGCGAAATTTTGGCATCCTGTCGCCGGGCGATCTGGCTGCCAAAAAACCGCAAGAACATTGCAGAAATGAGGAATACGCAACCTGCGCTCGTCACGGCCAGGGCCGCTGAAAGGCCGAGAACATGGGCCTATTCTCTTGACTGTACCAATGTACCAGAGTACATAACAGTAGCTATGACGGTTGTTGGCGCGACTGATGAACGAGGAGACTGGCCTGTCTCCCAATTGGCGGATCGCAAGCCGATCAGGAGCCACAAACGTCGCAAGAACCTGCTCGCGTCTTGCAACCGCGTGGTTCAGAAGCTCGGAGAAAGGGTAACAATCTGGCGAGCGGCGCGAGCGCTGCACCGCATGAACAACCGACACCTTAAGGACATTGGTGTTTCCCGCTGCGGCATCGATTGCGTCGTGCGCCACGGGAGACACTCGTTTGAACGCGGCATACGGCAATTCTAGCTACTGCCGCCGTGCACGGGGATGCGCGTCCTTACAGTGGCGGATGAATGGTTCAATGTACCGTGGTAGCGGACCTGATGGCGACCGAACATCACAACGAAATCCTTCGTGTCCAATCCGGCGTTCGGATTGAGGCGCGGCTCCTTAAGGTTCTCAAAGGTCTAGCGGAGTTGCTCGACATGTCCCTTGGCGACCTGTTGGAAGGCGTCGCCCTCCACGCCCTTGAGGGGAAGCTACCGTTTTCGGCGGCAACACTGGAGCAAGCTCGGAAACTGCGGAAGATCTATCAACTGACGCTCTGCTCCGCAGACGCGCATACCCTTTCAGAACGCGGGGGCAACAGCTTATGACGACTTCATCTGCGGAAGCGTCGGCATCGATTAGACCATCGAGGCGTGACCCCTGGAGCACACCCGATCTGGCCGAGATTGCGCGCATCGGGGAGGGCTTTCTGGCCTGCACCTTCCCAGGGGCCGACTACCATCACCGAGAACATCTCATATCCACGGTCTACGTGTTGCGAACATATCCGAGTGTTGATTGGTTCACGGAGCTGCCCAACCGTATTCGTCGCTTCAACGAAGCGAATGGGGGCAAGAACACCGACACTGCTGGCTATCATCACACGATTACGATGTTCTACATCGAGCTGATCGAGCGTTTCCTCGCACCGCGACGACACCTTGATCTGCCACAAGCTTGCAAAGAGCTGCTGTCTTCACGCTTGGCCAGCTCCAACCTGATGTTTGCCTACTATAGCCGAGAACGGCTTTTTTCCCGCGACGCTCGATCCGGTTGGATTGCGCCGGATCTTCGCCCTGTCGACATGGCGGTTCTCGTCAATTCCGCGGAAAGAGAGCAGTTGCAGAATGCAAGATGATTCATAGCGCGAACAGCGCCAGCCTCGGCCACGACGGCGCGGCGATCGCCAAACAGGTGACTCGGGAGTTGCATGACAACCAGCAAGCCACGGTACGACGATATCGGCGGCGGTTATGCCCGCACCCGTCAGGAGGACCCCGAGGTCCGCAAGCGCATTTTCGAGGCGCTGGGCGCTGCCCGCACGGTTGTGAACGTAGGCGCCGGCGCCGGTTCCTATGAACCGCGCGACCGCTACGTGTTTGCCGTCGAGCCGAGTGATGTGATGGCTGCTCAGCGTCCGCGCGAACTCGCGCCGGCCATCCGTGCGACCGCAGGCTGCCTGCCGCTACGCGACGGCAGCGTGGACGCGGCAATGTCTGTCCTTTCGGTTCATCACTGGGACGAGGAGCAAGAGCGGGGCGTCCGCGAGCTGCGGCGCGTCGCCGCCGGTCCCGTTGTCATTCTGACCAGCGATCCCGAAGTGAGCGCCGCGATGTGGCTCATGGCCGACTACATTCCGGAGGTCGCGACCTTGGATCGCCGCATGTTTCCGCGACCTGACCAGATAGCGGGTTGGCTAGGGGGGCGAACCCGTGTGGAGGTGCTCCCCATTCACCGCAACACTCCCGACTGGACGCTGATGTCGTTTTGGGCTCACCCAGAGCGGGTTTTGGATGTCACAGCACGTCAGGGGACATCGGGCTTTGCCCGGATGCCACCAGAGATCGTGGCTCGGGTCGTCACTGCCGTGGAGCGCGATCTCGCCAACGGTACCTGGGATGGCCGCCATGGTCACCTGCGGAAGCTCGACGTATTCGATGCCGGAATGCGACTGATCGTGAACACTCCCACCTAACTACAAGCTTCGCGAGTAATAGAAGAACGCCTTTAGATAAATCCAGCGCAACGCTCATCGCTACTGAAGAAATTTTGCATTGGTGATTTATCTCGACTTCTGCGGCCGACCAAGGAGCGCTGACGCTGAAGTCGAGGACGGTGTACGAACATGCCGCCGCTTCTCAAACCATCGGAATGTACTCTGTTGGTGCTGGACAGCGCCGATCAACCGAATGCCGACGATCACCACGGAACCGCCAAGGTGTCTCGCGGTCAGCTACTACAAGCTGCTAGCGTTTGCGACGTCCCAACATTGTTCGCTGTTCGCAATCTTGCAACCGATACACCCGCTCCCTTATCCATGTCGGGCCGTCTGCAAGTCGCACCTTTGCCGATGACGACAATTCAATGGGGCAACACCCCCCTGGGTCTTGCGCTTGCGGGAATGAGCCGCTCGTCGATGCTGATCTGTGGCTATTGGCTCGATGAATGGGTCACATTTACAGCACTCAGTGCGCTGGGCGAAGGCTACGACACCTACCTAGTGACGGATGCGTCGCCGCCGCTCGAAGCAGGGGAACGAGATACCGCAATCATGCGCCTTGTTCAGGCGGGCGTAGTTCCTACCAGCACCAAGCAGGTTATCCGGGAGTGGGCTGTGGAAGTGCTCGACTTGACCCAACGAAGTCGACTGCTGGCTCTCGCCTGAGCGTCGCTGCCGCATCCGGACGCTGCCTAGAACCGGCGACATTGGCGGCTGAGCGCACTCGGTCAGCATTCATCATAATTTGATCTCGCCAAAACAATGGTCCCACCTTTGGCCTACCCCTTGAATCCAGGCGCCCCAAGGGGAGGCGTTGCGGCGCCGGCACGAAGCAGGCGTCTTACTCCGCAAGTGCAAGACCGAGCATCGTGAGCTCGCCGAGCGCAACGCTCCACCCCTCGAACATCAGGTTCGAGGTGCCGCATGCTGCGTCGACGATTCTACGTGGGGCCAGACTGGCCCGCCAAACTCAGCGACTATGACTACCTGCGCCTCGCGGGCAATGCCGATTGGGCCTGGGAGTACTTGCGGCGCAATCCCGCGTATCAGCGCGATCATCGCCTCAACTCCCTTGCTTCGGAACGGCCCATCCGGCATTCGCGAGGCCTGCTTTTGACACGAACCCGCCGGCGCTGCCGCCGAGCCGAGGCCTGGGGCCTCTACTCCTTTCGTGGATCCGCTGCTGCCGGTGCTCCAAGCCCCGGTCACCTGGCTGCCGAGCAGCGAACTTCCGATCATGGCGGCCCGCGTCGATCACCCGTCCACGAGATCGGACGCCGATTTTCGCGTTGACACCTTGCCCGGCTTGGCATCGATCCACATTGATGCTGTTGGCCAGCAGCATGTTGTCATCAAGTGCGCTAGTCGCCGCGTAACGATCTGTTTCCGAGGAGCGCCCGTGGCCGTCGCCCCGGCCAGGATTACATTCGAATTCCCAGGATTGGCTGGCTTGTTTGGGGCGCAGCGCAATATTGCTGCCTTGCAGACCCTCCTCGACAAACCAACTGCACCTCTTTCGGATTGGTCAACCTCTGCGCTCGAAAAACGTGATGCTCTTATCGCGATCGACGCATCTGCAAACAATGTCGCTTACCGTGACGTGGCCAAGATGATCTTTGGCTCTGTCAAAGTCGATGCGGAGTGGATCGCCGACGGCTGCAACCTGAAGGACTACGTCCGCCGTTGCCGCAGCCGCGGTGTACGCTACATGCAAGGTGGTTACCGCAGCTTGCTGCGCTGATCCCGTGGCATTTGCAGAAAATTTGTAGCAGCCACTGCCTGCTCGGTGCTCCATCATGCATCATCCCGTCATGTCTCACTTCCGCACGGTGTGTCATGTCGGAACACGAACAGTCCTGCATTCAAACATCCGCCGAAGCTGCTCATTTTCTGCAGCTCAATCCACAAATACTCGAGGCGATGCGCAGCGGCGGTATCGAGCGTGATGGCTCGCCTTATCTAACCGTCGCTGAAACGGCGGCTTACCTGCGCCTCAAGCCACGCACGCTCGACAACATGCGCTGCAATGGGATTGGTCCCATCTACTGCAAGCATGGCGGGCGGATCTGCTACAGCTTCCGCGATGTCATTGCCTGGTCAAGGGCGAGACGGCGACGGTCCACGGCCGAGAAGGCGCCTTGAGGGCCGCGATCGCCGCCGCCGCAATTGTAGTTGCTGCCGTCATAGCGTCCATCATCTCGCCGCCGCCCCTGCGAGTGATCTGGAACACCACGGCCAGCACAACTATCGGGCTCTACCTCGTCTCCCAAACAAAACCCGCGCGCGGCGACCTTCTGGTGGTGCGCCTGCCGCGCGAGATGGAGCTCCTTGCCGTCACCCGCGGACTACTCGCCCTTAGAACACCTGTCCTGAAACCGGTCGCGGCCATCGTCCACGATCGCGTGTGCCGCTTCGACTCGGTGATTTCGGTCAATGGGCGCGTCGCGGCCATCGCCCGTCGCGTCGATCAGCAAGGCCGCCCCCTGCCCACTTGGCGAGGATGCCGGCGGCTTGCCCCCTCCCAAGTGTTCTTGCTCGCTCGGCATCCGCATAGTTTCGACAGCCGCTACTTCGGGCCCGTGGGACTGCACCTCGCGCGCGGGATCGCTCGTCCTCTGCTGACCTTTGCGGATTGATCGCTTGCACTCACGCTACGGCATGACCGCGCGTGAGCAAGATAAACGACACCGCCCTGGTCGATGCGAATTTTAGTCCAGCGAGGCGCTCGTGCCGAACCACCGATCGATGGTGCAGGGTTCGGTGGTGGATCAAAGCGGTGCACGTCCAGAGCATTTCCGATCCGATCGAGCGACCGATTGGTTGCGTCCTGAATAACACCATGGCGGTCCCTCCCGCGGGCCGATGGCCCACGCTCGGGTCGCGCTCTATCGCGCGGCAAATAAGGCCGCGCGACCGAGCCCCGACAAAGCGGGTCTCGGCCCATTCGGGTCACGATCGCTCCCGCGCCGCTCGTGGACAGCACCCGACGCAACAACGAACCTCATCGACCGTGGCGCCACTGCGCGGTTTGATCGCAGTCGACCCGATTGTCAGCGAAGTGGTACTGCGCTCCGCCGTGACCGTGTCCGCTGACGCTCGTCCTCGGCGCCACAACGCACCCTTCCTTCGCTCCGAGCGCCCATGCCCGCCGATGGAGGTGCGCAGGGTGTCGCAGGCGACGCCGTGAGGCAAGCCGGCTGCGCCGGCTCCTCCGCTAAAGCTTCGGCCCTCTGGGTGCCACAGGCGTCTAGCCCGCGACGAGATGCGCACATCCGGCGGGAGATGGGCTTCCGCCGGACCGAAGCAAAGGAGCATTTCCATGGCTACCATCGGATCCGTTACCAAGCGTAGCGACGGTCGTTACGAGGGCGAGCTCCGCACGCTCTCCATCCGCGCCGAGATCGTCATCCTGCCGGTCAGCGACAAAACATCTGCGAACCAGCCCGACTTCCGTGTGCTCTCGCAGGGCATCGAGATCGGTGCTGGCTGGTTGCGTAAGGGCCAGACATCCGGCAAGGACTACGTGTCGCTTTCGATCTCGGCGCCCGAGTTTGGAGCACGCACGCTCTACGCCAACCTCGGACGTGCTGCCGGTCAGAGCGACGACAACGTCTACGCCCTGATCTGGAATCCGCAGGAGTAAGCGCAACGCGCTTCGGCCCTCGCGCCTTCGGGCGCGGGGGCTTTGTGCTTCTGGATACGCGGCAGGTCTCGAGACCCACGACGCCCACCCGCCCACCTGACCCCCTGCCGCTGATCGTGCCGGGCTATGCTCTCGGACTCGCGGACGCCTTTCCGATCTGTTGCTGTCCATATCGTTTCCATTGTTCGCGTTGGGAACGGGCGTGATGACATTGTGCGTAGATGCGTGCAGTGCGGTTGGTGGAGAAGAGGACATTCAAGATAAAAGACGCGCGTTGCTGGTGAGGTAAGATATTGATTTTGCACATGTTTATTGACGCCATGCCTGGGCGACCATACGTCAAGCATGGGGTAAGGCGCTGGAATCGCGCGCTGTTTTTGACGCCATCTTGAAACGTTGGCGAAGCGATCCAAGTCGTGGAGTCGAACGACGGAGGAGGGACTCCCGTGTCCGACAGCGACTTCACACCCAAGCTCGGTCGCATCCGCGATCCCGGTCGCGCGCGAGCGCTGCGCCACACGCAACGTGCGCTCGGCGAGGCGGTCAAGGCACGACCATTGCAGCGCCCGGGCCACATCGGTCCCAACGCCTTCAAGCGCGGCCTGGCGCAGGGGGCGGTATCCGCTTCCGGGCTGTTCGTGCCCGGCACACGACGTGTCATCGTCAAGGCGCGCTACACGCGTCAGAAGGTTGGCGAGATGGGCGCGGCGCGCGCGCATCTGCGCTACATCCAGCGCGATGGCGTCACGCGCGAGGGCCATCCCGGCAGACTGTATGATGCCAGCAGCGATGATGCCGATGGGCAAGCCTTCCTCGAGCGCTCCGAGCACGACCCGCACCAGTTCCGGTTCATCGTCTCGGCCGAGGACAGCGAGCGGCTTGCGCATTTGAAACCCGTCATTCGCGATCTCATGCAGCAGATGGAGCGCGATCTCGGCACCAAGCTCGACTGGATCGCGGTCGATCATTTCAATACAGGGCATCCGCACACCCACGTGGTGGTGCGCGGCCGCGACGACCGCGGCCAGGACCTGGTGATGGCTCGCGATTACATCGGCCACGGCATCCGCGCCCGCGCCCAGGATCTGGTCACGCTGGAGCTGGGCCCCGAGACAGAGATCGAGCGCATCACCAAGCTGACCCGCGAGGTTGTGCAGGAGCGCTTCACCCTGCTCGATCGCAGCTTGATCTCGCGCGCCAAGGACAACGTCTTGGCCATCACCGCGGCCGACGAGGCCGATCACAGCCGCCACGCCCTGCGGATGGGGCGGCTCAAGACCCTCGAACGCATGGCATTGGCGCAGGAGCGCCGGCCCGGGGTGTGGCAGCTCGATGCCGAGCTCGACGGCAAGCTGCGCCGGCTCGGCGAACGTGCCGACAAGATCAAGATGATGCAGCGGGCGTTGAGCGACGCCGGGCTTGACCGCAGCGTGGCGGGCTACGCCCTGTTCGACCGCGGCGCGCGCCGCCATCCGCTGGTCGGCAAGGTGGTGGGGGTCGGCTTCGTCGACGAGATCACCGACCGCCTCTACGTGGTAGTCGACGGTGCCGACGCCCGGGTGCATTACGTGGAGCTCGGCCGGCTGAAGTCCGAGAACGTCCCGGCGCGCGACAGCATCGTGCGCATCACCGCGGATCGGCTGGATGGCAAGCCGCAGTCGGCGCCGCGCCTGCAGATCGTGTCCCGTGACGACGTAAGTCGCCTTGCCACCTATGACGGCCCCGCCTGGCTCGACCGACTGACGATCGCCTCCGACCCGTCGGCGCAGGGGGACCGCGGCTTTGGTGCCGAGCTTTCCCGCGCTGTCACAGAGCGCCGCAATTGGCTGGTCGCGCAAAACCTCGGCCGTGTGCGCGACGATGGTGCCTTTGAACTGCGGCCATCGGCCTTTGCGCAATTGCGTCAGCGGGAACTGCGGCGCGTCGGCCAGGAGGCGGCTCAACGCCTGCGCCTGCCCTATCAGCCGATTTCCGTCGGACAGGAGATCCGGGCCCGTGTCGGCGAGACCATCGATGCGCCCAACGGCAAGATTGTCGTGCTGCATCGTGGTGGCGACGTGACAGTGGTGCCATGGTCGCGACGCCTCGAGCACATGCGTGGGCGTGAGGTTGTCGGCACCATGGGAGCACACGAGCTCATGCTCGGACGCACGCGCGGCCGTGTCGGGCCGCAACGATGAGTTCGACACTTTGCTTGCTCTGAAGCTGATGATTCGTGCGAAGCGCTGTTGCGCTTGGGGCCGCCCCTCGCCCGATGGGCTCGGGTCGCGCTCTAGTGCGCGGCCGGCATTGGCCGCGCACCGGAGCCGCGTGCCTTGGCGCGCGTCTCCGCCCATGCGGGTAACGATCGCTCGGCCGGACCACGATGACCGCGTGCCGATGAGACCATGCGACCGGACGGCCGGGCCCACCAGAAAGCAGGACCCCGCCTGCTTCCCGGGCCGCCCCGGGGACCGGTAAGGGCGGCTCCGGGAAGCAGGACAGCGAGCCTGAAACTGGTGCGCGCCGCGGACGCAAGAAGAGGGGAGCGCGGCGGGCCTATTGGTGAGCGATCTCGGTTGTTCGTCCGCACAGAAACGTGATTAGTTTCTATGGTCTAACCTCATTTTTTAATAGAACAAAA
>JBFWXN010000106.1:0-15716 GCA_050187415.1 Hyphomicrobiaceae bacterium
GGCTTGATCCACCCGACTTCGGCCGTTTGCGCGACGACAGACACCGCTCGGGGCGAAAAACGCTTGCCCAGCGAGCAAAATCAGGCGATCTTGAAGTCAAGCGGCGGGCCACTTGGGGAATGTCGGCTTAAGGCAAGGGACGCAAATGTCGGACGCTACGATCTACGCGCATGTAGCCGATGGTGTCGCATCGGTCTTCATCAATCGCCCCGAAAAGAAAAACTGCCTTTCCCTCGCCATGTGGCGCAGACTCGGTGAAGAATTCGAGGGACTTGGATCACGTCGCGACGTGCGATGCATCGTGCTTTCCGGAGTCGGAGACTGCTTCTGCGCCGGGGCCGACATCGGCGAGTTTGCCGAGGCCCGTCGCGACGCGGCATCAGCCCATACCTACGAGGCCGTCACCGAAAAAACCGTTGGGATCATATCGCAATGCCCGAAGCCCACGATCGCGGCCATCCGCGGCATCGCCATGGGCGGGGGCTGCGGAATCGCGCTCGCCTGCGACGTGAGGGTCGCCGACAGGACCGCCCGCATGGGTATCTCGGCGGCCCGTCTGGGGCTCGTTTATCCTGGCCTCGAAGCCATGCTGCTGTTCAATCAGGTGGGACTCGCCCGGGCTAAGCAGATCCTGTTCACCGGGAACCATTTCGATGCCCAGAAGTCGTACGAGCTCCAGCTCGTGGATTTGCTCGTCGATGACCTTGATAAGGCGGTATCAGATCTAGTGCAGAGTATCATCCGCAATGCTCCGCTCAGCCTGAAGGCCATGAAATTCATCCTGAATTCTGCAGCGCACGGAACGGTCGAGCGCGATGCAGCGCGGATCGTGGAGCTTTTCGATCTGGCCGCGAACAGCGCCGACGCGCGAGAGGGTGCTGCAGCGTTCCTCGCGCGTCGTGCGCCGATATTCACTGGTGAATAGCAGCTTATGGCGAGACGCTCCGGCGTTGCTCGGCTTTTGCAGGGAGCCGTCCGGGGCATAAAGCGTACCTCCGGGGGGCGAAAGTTCCGTCAAACAGGCTCCGGACGGTATTGACCCGCCCTGCAATTAATGTAAATGTGTTTACATTAATGCGGTGCGGCATCGGTCCGCATCGACACAAGGGCAGGCCGCTTCCTGCGCTCCTCCACCTTGGGGGAAGTGGATGCGGAGAACAATGACCCTGCCTTCGGGAGGAAGCTTATGACGCCGAGGATGCGCCTTGCCGCAGCCGTGATTGAGTGCTCGATGCCGATCTCGCTTGCCGGCGCCCAGGCCGGCGCGCTGTCGATCCGCATCGGAGTGCTCAACGACGTCAATGGCCTCTATGCCGATCTTTCCGGTTCGGGCTTGGGGGCACGCTTCTTCGCGTGCTGAGCCTGACTGAACAAGACAAAACAAGCGGGAGGGGATGATGCCAAGGATCAGTATAGTCGGGTTTCTCATGTTTGCGCTCGCCGCGCAGTCGGTGCCGGCGGCGGCGCAGATTTCAGATGGCACGGTCAAGATCGGCGTGCTGAACGACCAGAGCGGCATCTATGCCGACTTCAGCGGTCGCGGCTCGGTGGTGGCCGCTGAACTCGCGGTGGAGGATTTCGGCGGAACGCTGAACGGCAAGAAGATCGAAGTCCTGAGCGCCGATCACCAGAACAAGGCAGACCTGGCCTCGGCCATCGCCCGCGAATGGATTGAGTCGAAGGGCGTCGACGCGATCGTCGACCTCACCACCTCCGCGGTCGCGCTGGCGGTCCAGCAGATCACCAACCAGCATGACAAGGCGCTGCTCATCTCGTCGGCGTCCAACACCGACCTGACAGGCAAATGCTGCAGCCCGAACACGGTGCACTGGGGCTATGATAGCTACGGCATCTCCTCGGTCGCGGCCACGGCGGGCGAGGAGCCCGGCGGCTCCTGGTTCTTCATCACCGGCGACTGGACCGGAGGCCACGCGCAGGAGGCGCAGGCGCGCCTGTTCGTCGAGCGGGCCGGCGGCAAGGTGATCGGCTCGATCCGCCACCCGGCCAACGCACCCGACTTCTCCTCCTATCTGCTGAAGGCGATCGATTCCAAGGCTTTGTTTATCGGCCTCGCCAATGCCGGGGCGGATTCGATCAACGCGCTGAAGCAAGGGGCGGAGTTCAACATCTCCCGCCGCGGCCAGCGGGTGGTGCCGCTGCTCCTGTTCATCACCGACGTCCATGCGCTCGGCCTGCCGGCCGCCCAGCGTATCAAGCTGGCCACCACATTCTACTGGGATCGCACCGACGAGACGCGGGCGTGGAGCAAGCGATACATGGCGCGCATGAACGGAAACGCCCCCACCATGGCACAGGCCGGGGCCTACACCCTGGTGCTTCACTATCTCAAGTCGGTTGCCGCCGCCCAGTCGAATTCGGGCAAGGCTGCGGTCGCGCAGATGAAGAAGACGCCTGTCACCGATGCCTTGTGGAAGGATGTCGTCATCCGCGAGGACGGGCGCAGCCTCAACGACATCTATCTCGTCGAAGTCAAGACGCTGAACGAGAGCAAGTATCCGTGGGATTACTACACCATCCTGAAGACCGTGCCGGGCGAGCAGGCCTTCCGTCCGCTGGCTGACGGCAACTGCCCGATGGTGCAGGCGAAGGCGAAATGAGCGGCCTCTCGTATAAGGTGGAGATATCCTGATGGAGATGATCTTTGGCATTTCCTCCCAGGCCCTGCTCGGGCAATTGGTGATCGGGCTCATCAACGGCGCGTTCTACGCCATGCTGAGCCTCGGCCTCGCCGTCATCTTTGGCCTGCTCAACATCATCAACTTCGCACATGGCGCGCAATACATGATGGGCGCGTTCTGCTCGTGGTTTCTGCTGAACTGGCTGGGCGTGGGCTACTGGCCCTCGCTCGTGCTGGCGCCGCTGGCGGTCGGGCTGTTCGGCATCCTGCTCGAGAAGGTTTTCCTGAAGAGGATCTATCGACTCGACCATGTCTACGGCCTGCTCCTGACCTATGGTCTGGCGCTCATGATCGAATCGGTGTTCCGCTGGCGGTTCGGCTCCAGCGGCCAGCCCTATGCCATCCCCGAGCTGCTGCGCGGCGGGCAGGATCTGGGCATCCTGTATTTGCCCAACTACCGGGCCTGGGTGATCGTCTTCTCGCTGTTCCTGTGCGTGGCCACCTGGTTCCTCATCGAACGGACCCGGCTCGGCTCGTACCTGCGGGCGGCGACGGAAAATCCGACGCTGGTGCGGACCTTCGGTATCAACGTGCCGCGGATGGTCACGCTCACCTACGGTTTCGGCGCCGCACTCGCCGCGCTCGCCGGGGTGATGGCGGCGCCCATCTATCAGGTCAGCCCGCTGATGGGCTCCCATCTCATCATCGTCGTTTTCGCCGTGGTGGTGATCGGCGGCATGGGCTCCATCTCGGGTGCCATCGTCGCCGGCTTCTCCGTGGGCCTCGTCGAAGGGCTCACCAAGGTGTTCTACCCCGAAGCCTCCAGCACCATCATCTTCATCCTGATGGCGATCGTGCTGCTGCTGCGCGCCGACACGTCAGAAAGGATCGCTTGAGATGTCCACTTCTGCCAGGCCCTCCGACGCCGGCGACGGGCTCACGCTGCGCGTGCTTGTGCTCCTCATCGCGCTGGTTCTGATCGCGCCGTTCTTCGTCTACCCCGTCTTCATCATGAAGGCGCTATGCTTCGCGCTTTTCGCGTGCGCCTTCAACCTGCTGTTCGGCTATTGCGGGCTGCTGTCCTTCGGCCATGCCGCCTTCTTCGGCGGCGCCTCCTACATCACGGCCCACGCCATGAAGGTGTGGGGCGCGCCACCGGAACTCGGCGTGCTGCTCGCGGTCGCGGTGTCGGCGCTGCTGGGCGCGGCCTTCGGCTGGCTCGCCATCCGCCGCACCGGCATCTACTTTTCCATGGTGACCCTGGCTCTGGCGCAGATGATCTATTTCTTCTGCCTGCAGGCCCCTTTCACCGGCGGCGAGGACGGCATCCAGGCGGTCCCGCGCGGCATGCTGTTCGGCTTCATCGACCTGTCGAACACGCTCACCCTATATTACGTGGTGGTTGCCGTCTTCCTCATCGGCTTCGCCATCATCTGGCGCATCATCAACTCGCCGTTCGGCAACGTGCTGCTCGCCATTCGCGAGAACGAGGCGCGCGCGGTGTCGCTCGGCTATCGGGTGGGCCGGTTCAAGATCATCGCCTTTACCCTGTCGGCGGCGCTCACCGGGCTGGCCGGCGCCACCAAGAGCTTCGTCTTCCAGCTCGCCTCCCTCACCGACGTGCACTGGACCATGTCGGGAGAGGCCGTTCTCATGACACTGGTGGGCGGCATGGGCACGGTTCTGGGGCCGGTCTTCGGCGCATTCTTCATCATCTCGCTGGAGAGCTATCTCGCCCAGTTCGGCGCCTGGGTCACCTTCATCCAGGGGGCGGTGTTCGTCGGTTGCGTGCTGATGTTCCGGCGCGGCATGTTCGGCGAGCTGTCCGGCTTCATCGCGCAGCGCACGAAACGCCCGGCAGGGAACGAGGCCAAGGCGTCAGCTCTCCGGCAGGCTACCGTGGAGGGAGGCCGGGCATGAGCGACATCATCCTCGAAACCCGCGACCTGAAGAAGCAGTTCAAGGGCTTTTCCGCTGTGGACGGCGTTAGCGTGAAGGTGCAGCGTGGCACCATCCACGCCCTCATCGGCCCCAATGGCGCCGGCAAGACGACGGTGTTCAACCTGATTACCCGCTTCCTGTCGCCCACCTCCGGCAGCGTGTTCTATGAGGGCGCCGACATCACCCGCGCCGTGGCCTCGGAGGTGGCGTGCCGCGGCATGGTGCGCTCGTTCCAGATTTCGGCCGTGTTTCCGCAGCTCTCGGTGCGGGAGAATGTGCGCCTGGCATTGCAGCGCAAGGTCGGCAACCCCTACAGCTTTTGGACCCCCCGCGCGCGCCTTGTCGCGCTCGATCCACGCATCGACGAACTGCTTGAGGCGGTTGGCATCGCCGGCTACGCCGAGGAGCAGACGAGCACGCTGCCCTACGGCGCCAAGCGCGCCCTCGAGCTTGCCACCACGCTGGCTCTGGACCCGAAGCTGCTGCTGCTCGACGAACCGATGGCCGGCCTTGCGCACGAGGATGTCGGCCGGATCAGCGATCTGATCCGGCGCATCGCCGCCAACCGCACGGTGCTCATGGTGGAGCACAACCTTTCCGTGGTCGCCGACCTGTCCGACCGCATCACCGTGCTCACGCGCGGGCGCGTCCTCGCCGAGGGCAATTATGCGGAAGTGACCAGCAACCGGGATGTCCGCGATGCCTATATCGGAGCCGACCATGAGTGAGCTTTTGCGCGACAGAGGTGCGCGCGCGGTGCCGATGGCGGCGCAGCCGACGCCCCTGCTGAACGTCCGCGACCTTAAGGCCTGGTACGGCGAATCCCATGTGTTGCACGGCATGGAGTTCACCATCGGCGCGGGTGAGGTGGTTACGCTGCTGGGACGCAACGGGGCGGGTAAGACCACCACCGTGCGCGCGGTGATGGGCATCCTGCCCCGCCGCTCCGGCTCGGTACAGTTCGCCGGCGAAGAGCTAATCACCAACCTTCCGGAGCAGATCGCCCGCTCCGGCATCGCCTATTGCCCCGAGGAGCGGGGAATTTTCTCAAGCCTAAACGTTGAAGAGAACCTGCTCCTGCCGCCAGTTTTGCATGCCGGGGGCCTCACGATCCAGGAAATCTTCCAGTTGTTTCCGAACCTGGAGCAGCGCCGGACCAGCCAGGGTACGAAATTGTCAGGCGGCGAACAGCAGATGCTGGCGATCGGCCGGATTCTGCGCACCGGCTGCCGGCTTCTGCTGCTGGATGAGCCGACGGAAGGGCTCGCCCCCATCATCGTCCAGCAGATCGGTACGCTGATCCGGACCCTAAAGCAGCGCGGCTTCACGATCCTGCTGGTGGAGCAGAATTTCCGCTTCGCCTCGACGGTCGCCGACCGCCACTACGTCGTGGAGCACGGACGGGTCGTCGATCACTTCACGAACGATAAAGTGCCCGAAAACATCGACAAGCTCCATGCATATCTTGGAGTCTGAGATTTGTTTCTTAACGATAGTGAATTCTGGGAGAGTTGCTCGTGAAGATCGCGTTCATCGGCCTCGGCAACATGGGACTTCCCATGGCACGCAACCTGGTGGTGGGCGGCTATGAGGTCAGCGGAATTGACCTCTCGCCGGCTTCGATCGCGGCATTCCGCGATGCCGGCGGAAGTGCAGGCACGGCGCTGGAGCCCACGGTGCGGGATGCGGCGATCGTCATCACCATGCTGCCGCGCACCGAGGACGTGCTGAAGCTCTATCAGGGCGCGGGCAGCCTGTTGGCGCTCTGCGCGCCCGGCACGCTCTTGATCGACTGCAGCACCATCGACGGCAAGACCACCGTAGGGCTCGCTGCGGCCGCCGAGGCGGCGGGCCTTCGCATGCTGGACGCGCCGGTTTCCGGCGGCACGCGCGGCGCCGTCGAGGGAACGCTCACCTTCATGGTTGGCGGGCGCGCAGAAGATTTGGAGAAAGCCCGGCCGGTTCTTGCTGCCATGGGCAAGACCATCGTCCATGCCGGGGCCAGCGGCGCGGGTCATACGGCGAAGCTGTGCAACAACCTCGTCGCCGGCATCTGCATGGTCGCGACCTGCGAGGCGCTGGCCATGGGCATGGCGAACGGCCTCGACCCAGTGGTCTTGTCGGAGATCATGCGCACCAGCACGGCCGCGAACTTCGCGCTCGACAAGTACAATCCGGTGCCGGGCGTGATGGCGAACGTGCCGGCCGGGCGGAACTATGAGGGCGGCTTCCGTGCCGAGCTGATGCTCAAGGACATGTCACTCGCCACCGCTCTCGCCGCCGCCAGCGGGCTGCGCGCCAGCGTGGGCGAGGCGGCGCGTGAAAAATTCGCCGAGCATTGCCGCGCTCTCGGACATCTCGACTATTCGAGCGTGTTGCGGACCGTTTCGCAAAGCAAGCCGGACTAACCGGCAAAAACAAGATAATTGTGGGAGGAAAAACATGCGCAAACTGCAGAAGACGACCCTGGCCCTGGCGGCCGTGCTGACATCGGCCATCGGGCCTTTATCCATCGCTGCGGCTTCCGACAAATTGTCGGGTGGCGTGGTCAAGATCGGCCTGCTTACGGACATGTCCGGCCCTTATTCCGACCTCAGCGGCTCCGGCGCCGAGACGGCCGTCCGCATGGCCATCGAGGATTTCGGCGGCAAGGTTCTCGACAAGCCGATCGAGCTCGTGGTGGCCGATCATCAGAACAAGGCGGATATCGGCGCCGGCATCGCCCGCAAGTGGTATGATGCCGAGAATGTCGACATGATTATCGACCTGACCAACTCGGCGGTGGCGCTGGCCACTGTCAGCCTGGCCAAGTCGAGTAACAAGATCGCCATCGCGGTCGGTCCGGCCACGACCCGCCTAACCAACGATTCCTGCACCCCCAACAGCGTGCATTATGCGTTCGACAGCTTTGCCTGGGCCCATGTGACTGGCAATGCCCTGATCAGGAACGGCGGCAATTCCTGGTTCTTCCTGACGGTCGACTATGCCGCCGGCTACGCCATGGAGAAGGACACGTCAGACGTGGTGCGGAAGGCCGGCGGCAAGGTGCTGGGCTCGGTGCGCGTGCCGACCGGCGCCTCCGACTTCTCCTCCTACCTCATGACCGCCAAGGCCTCGGGCGCGAACGTCATTGGCCTTGCCAATTCCGGTGCCGACACCATCAATTCGGTCAAGCAGGCCGGCGAGTTCGGCATCACCCGCGACGGCAAGGTACGCCTCGCCGCACTCGGCATGTATATCGCCGACGTGCACAGCTTGGGTCTGAAGGCAGCCCAGGGCCTCGTCTACACCGAGGCCTTCTACTGGGACCACACGGATGAGACCCGCAAGTGGTCTAAGCGCTTCTTCGAGAAGACCAACAGGATGCCGACCCAGACCCAAGCCGGCGATTATTCCGCGACCCTGCATTACCTCAAGGCGGTGCAGGCGGCGGGCACCGACGCGGCCGGCGAGGTGATGCAGAAGATGCGGGAAACCCCCATCAACGACATGTTCGCCAAGGACGGCAAGATCCGTATCGATGGCCGCATGGTGCATGACATGTACTTGGTGCAGGTGAAGCGGCCTGACGATTCCAAGTATCCGTGGGATTATCTCGAAGTGATCGAGACAGTTCCGGGCGATCAGGCCTTTCAGCCGCTGTCGCTGAGCACCTGTCCGTTGGTGAAGAACTGACCATCTGGGAGCTGTCGCGGACAGACCCGGCAGCTCCCGCCACAGATCAGGGCGTCCAGGCGGGCGCCCGCACGCAGAGTGCGCCCGCGCGGCGGACAGGAGGAGTTCTATGCTAGACAAGCTGTTGGTTCCCACCGATTCCCGCGAGACTGCGTGGAAAAGTTCCAATCAGATGCTGATTGGCGGCGAGCTGGTTCAGGCCGTTTCCGGCCGCACGTTCGACGTGGTCAACCCGGCCACCGGTGAAAAGATCGGCGAGGCGGCCCTGGGCGCCGCCGCAGATGCCGAGCGTGCCGTACTCGCCGCGGCCAAGGCGCAGGCCGGTTGGGCCCGCACACCCGCCCGCGAGCGCGGCCGCATGCTGGTGGAATGCGGCCGGCGCCTCGATGCCCATGTGGAGGAGCTGGCCCAGCTGGTGAGCCTCGAAACCGGCAAGGCGCTGCGCACCGAGAGCCGCGGCGAAGCCTCCGTGCTGGCCGACGTCTTCGCCTTCTATGGCGGGCTCGGCTCCGAGCTGAAGGGCGAGACCGTTCCTTTCAATCCGCAGATGCTGACGATCACTAAGCGCGAGCCGGTGGGGGTGGTGGCGGCCATCATTCCGTGGAACGCGCCGCTGATGCTGATGGCGCTCAAGGTGGCGCCGGCGCTGGCGGCCGGAAACACCGTCGTGCTGAAGTCCGCCGAGGAGGCACCCCTCGCGGTGCTGCGGGCGGCCCAGATCATGCGGGACGCGCTGCCTCCCGGCGTTCTGAACGTCATCTCCGGCATGGGCCCTGACTGCGGCGCCCCGCTCGTCGCCCATCCTCTGGTGCGCAAAATCACCTTCACCGGCTCCGTGGAGACCGGTCGCATCATCTACAAGATGGCGGCGGAGAAGATCATCCCCGTGGCGCTGGAGCTCGGCGGCAAAAGCCCGATGATCGTCTGTGAGGACGCGGACATCGACCGTGCCGTTGTCGGTGCCGTCCAGGGCATGCGGTTCACCCGCCAGGGGCAGAGCTGCACGGCTGCAAGCCGCATGTTCGTCCATGAGAAGGTGTTGGATGAGTATGTTGAGAAGCTGCGCCGGAAAGTGGACGAACTCAAGATCGGCGATCCGCTCGACGAGAGCACCGATGTGGGCACGATCATCTCCAGGGCCCAGTACGACAAGGTGAACCAGTATATCGCCCTTGGCGAAACCCTTCCGGGAGCGAAGGCGATCCGCTGCTCGGCACTGCCGACGGATTCGCACCTGGCCAAGGGCCTATTCCTGCAGCCGGTGTTGTTCACCCACATCACCAATGACAGCCGCCTTGCTCAGGAGGAAATTTTCGGCCCGGTGACCTGCATCATGGGGTGGAACGACTTCGACGAGGTAATCAAGGCCGCGAACTCAACCAATTTTGGCCTCGCCGCCTCCGTCTGGACGCGTGATCTGAACAGAGCGCTCGTTGCCACGGACCGTATCGAAGCCGGCACGGTTCAGGTGAACCAGAACATCGTCGCCCAGGCCAACCTATCCTATGGTGGGGTGAAGAATTCCGGTCTTGGCAAGGAGGCCTCGCTTGAGGCGATGCTTGAGCACTTCACCAACAAGAAGACGATGATCTTCTCCATGGCCTGATGGCAGGGGCCCGGTTCCGGCTGCGGCGGGAACCGGGCAGGCGTGCGCACGCGAGAAACGTTTCGACGCGCTCGATCACGCGCACGGTCGGCAAGATCCTGAAGGAGCAATTGCGGGCGCTAAAGTGCTCCACACTTTTGCGCCCGCAATTGCGTCAAGACAAAAGACCGGAGAGTTTTTAAAGAAGCGGATTGCCCTTCCTGGGCAAGGGGCTCATCGCGAATAGTTCTTTCCAGGCCGGCGCCATCCATCTCGATGGTGTGGATGGCGCCGGCACGCCGACCGAATGGTTGCCCTTTTTGGGATGCCGGTGTCGTCGATGACCCAGGCGCGGATCGGCTCACGCTTCGTGATGACCGGCAGCACGAGATCGCGCACCGTTTCCATTACCGCGGCATCGGCCCAGTCGGCCTTCGCGATGAAATGGTGCAACGATTGGTGGGCGGCGCGAACGCGTCCCGGCTCCACCCGCGCCGCCATCGGCTCGACGCTCTTGCGCTCCCCCGGCAGCATCAACCCCGTCCAGTACGCCTTCAGCGGCGCGACCCGGTCGGCGTGGCCCCAGGCCCCCGCCAACCGCTCGACAAACGTCGCGAACCGCGATTCACTTCCCGCAACATCCGAGATCCATACCCGCTCTCCACGAGGGTTAATCTTCCATCCTTGCATAAATCGCGAAATTTATAACACAGTAAGATTTGGGTCCTGTGGACAACCGCTCCGCGTCGATGAGGCCGGACCGATGACCGCATCCCCGACTTACAGGTCGCAGAAGCGTCGAAATAGCTCTTGCCAGGCCGGCGCCATCCACAGATGCACAGGTGTGAGTTCTTCATTCTGCTGCGTCCCGCTGCGAAGCGCTTTGCAGAAGGTTGCAGAAGCCGGTAGCTGCCCTATGTGATTTGGGCAGAGACTGACCGTGCCGGAGGCTGCTGTGGACGATGAAGCGATCAAGGAAGGCGCGCGGCGGATCGCAGCCGCGCTGCGAAGCCCGGCCGGACAGGTCAAGCTGGCGCGGGTGGTCGGCGCTCATCTGGACTGGTTCGACCTTGTGCAGCATCGCGGCCTCAGTTGGGATCAGATGATCCGGGTCCTCGCGGACGCCGGCGCGATGCGCGAGAATGGACTGCCATTTTCTCGGGGCCACCTGTCGTCGACGGTGTGGCGGGCGCGGCAAGAGCGGCAGCAAGAGATCGCCGTGCCGCCGCAGCAGCCCCCTCCTCCACGGCCGGCCTTCCCGCAGACCCAGGCGCCAGCCGCGCGATCTGCGCGAGAGACATTTCGGTCGAACGAAACAGCCCAGGATTCGGGAGCCAGCCCATCGGCACCAACCGACAAAGGGAATCTGCGAGATTATATGCGCCGGGCGGCTGAAGCGCGCCGGCGGGCGGAAGACGGCTGAAGGCCGTCGAGATCGGAGCCCGCGCGACGCCCTGCTCCGACTGGCTGGTGTCAGCCCAGACAGTCCCCCGGTGGGGACCTCGACGGTCATGAGTACCCCAACGATATCTCTGAACCCTCGCACAAAGCATCGTCTCCCAATCGATGTTTGCTAGATCGCCCCCCCTTTTTCCAAGGCGAAGCTCGTTCAGTTGGGATGCTCCTTTGGATTAGAGTTCTCCGCGCCGCTTCCCTTGGGCTGTGAGGAGCGGGAGGCAATGAAGGACTCGAAGTTTCCGGACGCCGAGAAGACGTCATCCTGAAGCATGGCACGGAGGAGGTGCTGGTCGCGGAGATCTGCCGCCGGGCCGGCATCAGCCATTGCTTAGCGCGCGGGCTGCGCAGGTCTCCATCAGCGGGTCCGGGAATTCGAGTGAAAAGAAAAATGTCAAATTTTGTAATTGACATTTTGAAAGTATGAGTATCACATTTCATAATGAGCCTTTGGTAGTTCCACCATAAATTGGTGTGGCCGAAGCGAGGCTTTCCAGCTGCCTGATGTAGAGGGCTAACCGCCGTGCCTGTGATCGAGAAATGTCAGATGGACGGTGTCCTCGTCCTAACGATTGACAATCAGCCGAAGAGAAACGCTCTCACACGCGACATGGCGCAAGGTTTCCAGCGCTTCCTGGCCGAGGCCGAAACTGATGCTTCGGTTCGCTGCGTGGTTATCGTCGGAGCCGGTGATAAGGCCTTCTGCAGCGGCCATGACCTGTCGGAGATGGGGAAATCCTCCGGGGATGAGGAGGGTTCTGATGAGCCCTTCAGCTATCCTCTCCGCCTGACGAAAACGACGATCGCCGTGTTGAATGGTGCAGCCCGCGCCGGCGGCTTCGTCCTGGCGCAATCCTGCGACATTCGTATCAGCGAGCCGAGTGCTAACTTCGCTGCGAATGCCGTCAGGCTCGGCATGTTTCCCCTTGGCGGGCAGATCGGTCGCCTTCCTCAACTCGTGCCCTACGCCGTGGCGTATGAGCTCTTGGCAACCGGGCGCGTCCTCGAGGCCGATGAGGCCTTCCGTCACGGCTTCATCAATCGGATCTCGGAACCCGGGCAAGCCCTCGTGGAGGCCATCGCAATGGCGAGGCAGATCGTTGTGAACTCTTCAGAGGCGGTGCGCAGCGTGAAGACGGCGCTCGCAATATTCGCCCGCGAAGGCATCGACGCGGCGGAGGCGTTTGGCAAGGCCGAGTCCGGCAAGCTCATGCACGGGCCGGATGCCAAGGAAGGCATCGCCGCGTTTCTCGAAAAACGCCAGCCGAAGTTCGCCTAGACGGAAAAATGGCCATGCAAAAGCACGTCGATCTTACCAACGCTACCGCTGCAGAAAAATACATGAACTTCGACGCTTTGGCGGGAGAACGTCGCAGTTGCCGGGCATTCTTGCCCGACGCGGTCCCCGATGAATTGATCCTGAATGTGCTCCGGACTGCGCAGCGCGCTCCTTCGTGGAATAATGTGCAGCCGTGGCAAGTAATCGTGACGCGGGGAGCTGCGACTGAACGCTTCCGAGACTCCATGCTCGCGAAAGCAAACTCTGTTGACGCGCCGCGCCGTGATTTTGCGTTTCCGCGAGAATATGCGGGCGAGTATCTCCAGCGCCGCAGAGCCTGCGGCTTCCAGCTCTATGGCGCTGTGGGCATCCAGCGTGGCGACAAGGAGGCCTACACCAGGCAAACGCTGCGCAACTTCGCGTTGTTCGATGCTCCCCATGTGGCCGTCATAACCAGCGAGGAAGCGCTCGGCGTTTACGGTGCGGTCGATTGCGGCGGCTACGTTTCCCATTTCATGCTGGCAGCGCAATCTCTGGGGATCGCGACCATCGCGCAGGGCGCCTTAGCTGAGTACGCTGGCGATATCCGCGACCATTTCCAGATCCCCGATAACCGTCGTGTCGTTTGTGGAATTTCGTTCGGGTGGCCAGACAATACCCACCCTGCGAACAAATACATGACTGATCGCGCGCAGCTCGACGACGTCGTTCACTGGGAAGATTAAAAAGTATCGCTCAGAATAAATGAGACAAGGCTTGCCTATTCGGTGAGATATGAACGACGCGCTCAATGATCACAGTTGGGCTCGGGTTGGAGACAATACTGAATCTCAAAAAGGGGAAGGACGAAGATTATGAACATCAGCCGCCGACAGATTGCCGGATTGGTCGCCGCCGCAGGTCTATTCGCCACTTCGGGCAGCGTCTCTGCCCAGCAGCCCGCTGACGGTGGGTCCACGTGGGAACGAATTCAGCGTACGGGAAAAGTCCGGATGGGGGTCGTCGACTACCCACCGTACTTCATGCGCGACCCCTCTGGCAGTGGCTGGACCGGTGCCATGATCGACATGGGCAATGACATTGCCAAAGTCCTCGATGTGAAGCTGGAAATCGTCGAAGTCGGAACATGGTCGGAATCCATCTTGGCGGTCCAATCCGGTAAGACCGACATGCAGATCGGCGTGCAAGCGTCGCCTGAGAGAGCAAAGGCGGTGGATTTTGCTGGTCCGATCTATTGGGTCGAGTGGGTCGCGGTAAACAGCCCGAAGTTTCAAGGTAAAGTCTGGCAAGACTACAACAAGCCCGACGTCAAAGTGGCGATCCAGATCGCCTCGGCCGACGACTGGATCCTGACCCGGATGGCGCCGAAGGCCACGAAAGTCGAACTGAAGGATGTCACGCAGGCTGCCCTGTCGGTATCCTCGGGCCGGGCCGATGCCTTCACGACATCGGTTCTGTCGAGCATGGTTATGAAACAGCGCAATCCCGGTCTTGGTGAGTTCGTCAAACCGACCCCGCGGATTGCCATGCCCGGCTACATCGCGACCCGCCTGGAAAGCGATCAGCGGTTCCTCAAGTTCCTGAACCGCTGGGGCGAGTACAACGTGGTCATGGGCTTCAACGAAAAGCGCATGCGCGACGCGGCAGCGAAAATCGGCCTCGAAATCCCTGAATCCGTTTCCTTCGGTCCGTGAGCGAACGCGCTCGCGTCATCACCGACGATGCGAGCCGAAACACCATTTTTGAGTGGCGGCAACTGCCGCCACCGAACCACCCGGGGCAATGGGGCAATGCAGTACAACTGGGACTTTGGGATCGTGCTCCAGTATGCCAATTTTTGGCTGCGGGGCCTCGGAATTACGCTCGCATACTCGGCTGGTACCATTATCGGCGGGTTGATTGTCGGCCTCTTTGCCGGGCTGATGTTGCTATCCCGTCGAAAATGGATTCGCCTGCCCATACACGCCTATGTCGAGGCCTTTCGATGCACCCCTCTACTGGTGCAGATCATCTGGTTTTATTATGCTCTTCCGGTCGTGTTGAAGGTTGATATGCCGGCCTGGTTGGCGGCCGGCCTAGGCTTGACGCTCTACATGGGAGCATTCGCAGCAGAGATCTTTCGAGGAGGCATCATCTCGATTGATCGTGGCCAATGGCAGGCGGGTCGCGCCCTTGGCATGACCGATTTTCAACTGATGCGGAACATCGTTCTTCCGCAGGCGTCGAAAAGAATGGTGGCTCCATTCATCAATCAATCTATTACTCAGCTTAAGAATACGTCGTTGCTATACGTCGTGGCAGTACCCGATTTGATGTACACTGGCTCTGTGATTGTTGGATACACATTCAGGCCACTCGAGGTTTATACCAGCGTCGGGATTATGTATTTCGCGATCTTATATCCGCTCACGCTTTGGGCGGCGCGGCTGGAGGGGAAGCAATGAGCGAGTTCAAGCGGGCCGACAAGCTCATGGTCCACGCCGAGAAACTGCAGAAATTCTATGGCGAGGTTTCAGCGTTGCGGGGCGTCAGCTTCGATGTACGCAAAGGCGAGGTTGTAGTGCTCCTTGGCCCATCAGGATGTGGAAAATCGACCCTGTTGCGCTGCTTGAACCTCCTTGAGGAGCCTTCGAACGGAAGCCTGATGGTCGTGGATCGTAAGTTTGCATTTGGAGAAGCAGCAGGTTCCCTTCAACCAAGGCAGCAGGAGTTACCATCCTTCCGGGCGCGGAT
Organism: Hyphomicrobiaceae bacterium; assembly: GCA_050187415.1. GTDB lineage: Bacteria > Pseudomonadota > Alphaproteobacteria > Rhizobiales > Hyphomicrobiaceae. The sequence goes on from JBFWXN010000106.1 coordinate 15,307, forward strand.
CGGAATGGTCTTTCAGCAGTTCGATCTGTTCCCGCACATGAGCGTGCTTCGAAACGTCATGGCCGGCCCGGTGATCGTCAAGAAAACGCCCGAGGCTGCTGCGGAGGTGCTCGCAAGGCGGCTTCTTGCGAAAGTGGGTTTGGCCGAATTTGCGGATCGTTTCCCAAAGCAGCTATCCGGCGGACAACAACAGCGAGTGGCGATTGCCCGAGCTTTGGCGATGGAGCCCGAGATCATGCTGTTTGATGAACCTACGTCGGCGCTTGATCCCGAACTCGTCGGCGAGGTCCTGGACGTCATGCAGCAGCTCGCCCGGGACGGCACGACAATGATTGTCGTGACCCACGAGATAAACTTCACCCGCGAGGTGGCGGATCGGATCGTATTCATGTAGCAAGGACATGTAGTCG
>JBFWXN010000107.1:0-15545 GCA_050187415.1 Hyphomicrobiaceae bacterium
TACTCGCCCGCAATCACGTCCAGGCCCTCGTCGCTGTCGTCTGCGCCGGTCATGCCATACAGTCCTTCAGTGCAGCCAACCCTCGCTTGACCCATGATTTCACCGTGCCGAGCGGGACGCCGAGGTGGCCTGCGATCTCGCCGTGCGAATAGCCGGTCACATACGAAAGAAGGAGGCTCTCGCGCTTCGACGCATCGAGCCGACCGAGGCATTCGCGCAGTCGGCTGACGTGCGCTAGCTGGTCGACTGCATCGGTGATTACAGCGCGCGTATCGAGCGCCCTGGTCAAAATGTCGACGTCGGCGAGTTCCTCGCGCCGGCCGTCACGGATAACGTTGAGCGCACGGTTGCGCACAATCGCATAGATCCAACCCCGCGCAGAGCCGAGAGACGCATTGAACGTACCGGCGCGCTGCCAAATCAAGATGAATGCGTCGTGCACGACCTCCTCCGCCAGCTCGCGCCGACGCACAATTCTCAGCGCAACCGCCACGAGACGGCTTGCCTCCTCGTCATAGAGCCGCTTCAGCGCCTGACGGTCGCCGCCAGCGCAAGCTGCGAGCGCGCTCGCGTAGTCGAACGTCATGCGGGCAGGCCTCTGCCGATTGGATTGGCACCGGTCATGTCGGCCGACATGTAACACGCCAGACCGGGCTTTGGAGGCAGACCGCCCGGGCTGTGAAAGAAAAACCGACTGTCGCTGCATCCAATCGTGATGGCCGGCGTGTTGACGGAATGTGGACCAGGAAGAGCCCGGAACGCTCACAGGCGCTTCGTTGCTGTTTCTGCCGTTTCACAGCACACAGCCCAATCAGCCGTTTTGAACGGAGCCATACTCATGAAATCGCTATCTCTTATCGCGGCGACCGCGGTCGTGCTCGCTGCCGGAACGGCTCAAAGCCGCGCCGATCAAGCCGTGGCGCTTGTCGGCGACAAGACACTGGTTGTCATCGATCTCGCCAAGGCGAGCGCGACAAAAACCATGCAAGTGAGCGGCGTCGACCGCCTGCTGGGAATCGACGTGCGGCCCTCCAACAAAAGCCTTTACGGCGTGTCCGCCGATGGTACCGTCGTGACAATCGACACCGCGAGCGGGAAGGCCAAGAAGGTCGCCCAGTTCGAGACCATGCTGCCGGGCAAACCCACCTGGGCAATCGTCGACTTCAATCCCGCCGCCGATAAACTCCGCTTCATGGGTGCCGACGGCACCAACCTGCGGGCCGACGTCGACACTGGCAAGGTGACGAAGGACGGCAGCCTAGCCTTCGAGCAGGGCGACATGCACCATGGCGAGAAGCCCGCGATTGTGGCTGCCGCCTATATCAACTCGTACTCCAAGCCCGAGAAGACCGCGATGTATGACATCGATGCGACGATTGGCGCGCTGATCCAGCAGACCAAGCCCAATGATGGCACGCTGAAGGCGATCGGCAAGCTGGGCTTCGAGAAGGCGAAGACCTACGCGTTCGATGTGCACACCAGTGCCGACGGCAAGAACACCGCGTGGCTGGTCGCCGACAACAGCCTCTACACGGTCGCGATCGAGACTGGCAAGGCAACGATGGTCGGGAAGGTGAAAGGCGTCACCGGCACGATCCGAGACATAGCCGCACTCGCGAACTGATTGCTTCGCTCAACGATCGGGGCTCCGGGCAAGCTGGCGCGGAGCCCCGATCGATTCTGGATCGAGCTTGCGCTTGCCTCCATGGTTTAGGGCGGCCTCGGCTCTGCTAGCTGCGTTTCAGCCCCTACTCTTTCGCTGACCGGTCCGTCATGGTGCTCGACGGATGAGGCCGAGTGCTTTATCCGCCCATACGTCACAATGGTTCCTCTCGGCCACCGCTACTCGCGAGGTGTGATGCAGCCGACTGTCATCCTATATCCGGTCCTTGTACAGGTTGCCCTAACCCTGGGCCTGCTGATCGTGCTCAATCGCGCCCGCGGCGCATCGATGCGTGCACACGATCAGAAGCTGACGGACGCCGACGTCGAGCTCGGGCAGAACACCTGGTCCCCCGCGGCAACGAAGGCGGGTCGCAGCTACTTGAGCCAATTCGAGTTGCCTGTGCTGTTCTATGCCGCCTCGGCATTTGCGATGATCACAAGCGCGGTCAACGTGTTCATGCTGGTGTGTGCGTGGATCTTCGCGATCTCGCGCATCGTGCATGCGACCATTCACGTCGGGCCGAATGTCATCGCGTGGCGCGCGCCGGCTTTCATCGTGGGGCTGCTCGCCGTCCTCGCGATGTGGGTAATGCTTGCAATTCACATTCTCTGACCAGAAAGGCTACAACCACCATGCGACCGGGCGCGCGCATCTCGGCTGCCATCGAAGTGCTCGGCGACGTCATCGAACGACACCGGCCGGTGTCTCTCGCGCTGGCCGACTGGGGAAAGGCGCACCGCTTTGCCGGATCAGGCGATCGGAGCGCGATCGGCAACCTCGTCTATGACGGCCTGCGACGCCGGGCCTCGCTGTCTTTCGCCATGGGGGCCGACACGCCGCGGGCAATTGCGCTCGGGGCGGCACCAGAGGCCTTCGGCGTGACACCCGATGAGGTGACGACCATGTGTGTCGGCGTCGATCATGCTCCAGCGCCGCTCAATGAGCGCGAAGCTTCAGGTCTCGTCGCGCCGCCCCCCGATGCGCCATCCCATGTCGCCGCCGACGTGCCCGAATGGCTTTGGCCGGAGTTCGAGGCTCAGTTCGGCGACCGCGCCATCGTCGAAGGGCAAGCATTGGCAAAGCGGGCGCCGGCCGACCTTCGCGTCAACACTTTGAAGTCGACCCGTGAGCGCGTCTTGAAGGCGCTGGCTTCGTTCACGCCGCAGGCAACGGCCCTCTCGCCAATCGGCGTGCGCATTGCGCCGCCGACAGGGCCTTCGCGGACTCCGAATTTGCAGGCGGAAGCGGCGTTCCAGGCCGGATGGTTCGAGGTTCAGGACGAGGGAAGCCAGCTCGCCGCCATCCTGTCGGGTGCAGGGCCGCGCCTACAAGTTCTCGACCTGTGCGCGGGCGCCGGCGGAAAGACGCTGGCGATGTCGGCGGCGATGCAAAATACCGGGCAGCTTTATGCCTATGACGATGATCGGGACCGGCTGAAGGCGATCTTCGAGCGCGTGAAGCGAGCGGCGACGCGAAACATTCAAGTGCTCAGAGCCCGGGATCGGACGGCGCTAGCGGCGCTCGGCGACCGCTTCGACGTCGTTCTGGTCGATGCCCCGTGTACCGGAACGGGCGTCTGGCGACGTCGGCCGGAGGCCAAGTGGCGGCTGAAAGCCGAAAACCTCGAGGCGCGCATGGCCGAGCAAGTCAGCGTGCTCGATACCGCGTCCAGCCATGTGAAGCCCGGCGGACGCATCGTCTATGTGACCTGCTCCCTGCTGGCGCGCGAGAACGCGGGTCAGGTGCGGGCGTTCGTCGAGCGTCACAAGGGCTTTCGAGTGGTTCCCTATGGTGAGGTGTGGCGCAAGGCTCTCGACACGGAGCCACCCGCATCCGCCGATGGTAGCGATGAAACGCTGCTGCTGACGCCCGCCAGCCACGGCACAGATGGATTTTTCGTTGCAGTCCTGGAGCGGTCGGTTGAGTGAGTGCGTCGCGCCCGCAGGTGCGCTTTATGGGGCGCAGAGCGATCGAAATCCGCCGCTGTCGACCCGCGCAACCAAATCTTAATTTGACACGTTACGCTGGCACACTAAATGAACCGCCGGCGGGGCCGAGAAGGCCCTCCGCTGAAGGTCGACAGGCGGGTGATCGGATGCTCCCGCAGGCTTGACCGCAGCCCACCCTCCGGGAGACCACTGGTCCATCATGGCCATCGCTTCCAAGACGAAGCGTCCTCGCCGGACGCCACCCGCCCGTTCCTGTCTCGGTCCTGTCGCAGATCTCGAAAGCCACTTGCCATCAGAGTGGTGGCGGAAATTGTTCAACGCGCTCTACGTGAAGACGGATGGCGACGTTGTCGAGAATGCGGAGAACACGCGCCGCGACGTGGACTTCATCGTCGCAGCCGCCGCGGTGCAGCCGCACAGCCAAATTCTCGACCTGTGCTGTGGCCAGGGCCGGCACTGCCTGGAGCTTGCCCGGCGCGGCTTCCGCAACGTGACGGGTGTCGATCGGTCTCGATATCTCATCCGGCTCGCGCGAAAACGCGCGCAGGCCGAAGGGCTGCAGGCCGTCTTCAAGGAAGGCGATGCGCGCAATCCGCGCCTCAACGAAGCGAATTTCGATTGCGTTGCCGTGATGGGCAATTCGTTCGGGTACTTTTCGAACCCGAAGGACGACGAGAAGGTGCTGTCGACCGTCGGCAAGCTGCTGCGTCCGTCGGGCCAGATCGTGCTCGACATCACCGATGGCGCCTATATGGCGGATCATTTCGAGCGCCGGTCGTGGGAGTGGATCGACGAGCACCACTTCGTTTGCCGCGAGCGTTCTATCAGCCAGGACAAGGAGCGGCTGATCAGCCGCGAGGTGATCGTCAACGACGAGACGGGCGTCATTGCCGACCAGTTCTACGCAGAGCGCCTCTATACGCGCGTCAGCATAACGAAACTGCTCGAGCGCTGTGGGTTCCGAAATATCCGGCATCATGGCACGACGGAGGCCCTCTCCGATCGGGATCAGGATCTGGGGATGATGGCCCGGCGCTTGCTGATCAGCGCAGACGCTCCACAACTGCCCGCCAGACGACCGCGCGGCAAAGTGCGCCAGATCGACTTGACGGTCGTGATGGGAGATCCGCGGCTACCCGATGCGGTCAAGCTGAACGGTCAATTCAACGCCGAGGACCATGAGACGATCCGGCGCCTGAAAGACGCGTTGGCCGAGTTGCCGAACTACAAGGTGCGCTATCTCGACAATCACGCGACGCTCGACCGGGATTTGTCGGACCTCAAGACCGATCTGGTGTTCAACCTTTGCGACGAGGGGTTCAACAACGACCCCTTCAAGGAACTGCACGTGCCGGCGCTGATGGAGATGCTGGAGATCCCATATACCGGCGCCGCTCCGGGTGCGCTGGCCATGTGCTACGATAAGGGGCTGGTGCGCGCCGTAGCGCAATCGCTCGACGTGCCCGTGCCGCTCGAAACCTACCTGCGGCCGGGCGATCAGGTGGCCACTCTGCCGTCGGTATTTCCGGCGCTGCTCAAGCCGAACACGGGCGACAGCTCCGAGGGCATCACCAAGGACGCTGTGGTCAACGACGAGCGGACGCTGATCGACTACCTGGAGCGGCTGAGGTCGCTGTTCCCGAAGCGGGGCGTGCTGGTACAGGAATACTTGTCGGGGGCCGAGTATTCGGTCGGCCTGATCGGTAATCCGGACCAGGGCCTGAGGGCGCTTCCCATCCTGGAGGTCGACTTTTCGAACCTGCAGGAGGGGCTACCGAAAATCCTCGGCTACGAGTCGAAGTGGCAGCCTGGGAGCCCCTACTGGACCCAGGTACGCTATCAGGAGTCGCATCTGCCGGAACACGTTCAACAGCAGCTCATCGAAAGCTCGGCCCGATTGTTCGAGCGGCTAGGCTGCCGCGACTATGCCCGGTTCGACTTCCGCGCCGATGCAAAGGGTGAGATCAAGCTGCTCGAGGTCAATCCGAATCCGGGCTGGTGCTGGGACGGGAAGCTGTGCCTGATGGCGGGCTTCCAGGGACTGCGCTACGCGGAGCTTCTGGCGCAGATCCTGGCTTCTGCAGAAGAGCGGCTCGGCATCCAGGCAAAGCTGCAGGCGGCAGCTCAAGTTGCGGGGGCGGCCCGAATTTGACGGGTGCCGTCGCGGGCCAGCTGCCTCGCCGACGGTCGGGACGTGCGGTGGGATGGATTGCCGATGTCGATCCTCCCCAGCCCGCGAGACGCAACTCGGTTACCGCGCGCCGAAATGCGGTGTTCGCGCCTCGATGGTCAGGGGTCATATTTCTGGACCAACGAAAAATTCGAGGCGTGATGGGTCCGCTCGCGGCGTTTCGCGCCTGTCCGCTCACACCGATGGGCCACCAATGAGGCCAAAACGGCTCTTGATCCGCCTGAAAAGGCCGTCGCGCACCGAACGGTAGCTCTGCAGCACCTGGTCGCGGTTGCCCTGCCCTACCATCAGCGACGCGTCGAATGTCGGCCAATATTCGACGTCGACCGCCATCGTGCGGGTCAATTCGAGAGCCTGGTGGTGCGCTTCCGGCGACAGCGTCACGATAAGATCGAACGACGTGTCATTCAGTTCAGCGAGCGTATGTGGCTCGTGAGCCCGCAGGTCGATACCGATTTCGTCCATCACGGCGGCGACGAAGGGATCGACGACACCGGCACGCACGCCCGCCGACTCCACGTAGATCTCGTGCCCGGCAAGATGGCGCAGAATAGCCGCAGCCATCGGCGAGCGGACGGCATTCATCGTGCACGCGAACAGCACCGAACCCGGCACCCTGTCCACGCGCATGGACCTCACCCTTTCCAGTGCAGCGCGCAGATGAGCGTGAACAGGCGACGAGCGGTGTCATGGTCGACATCGACCTTGCCTTTCAGCCGCTCAGCCAGGACCCGGCCCCCCTCGTCGTGCAGCCCGCGGCGTCCCATGTCGATGGCCTGAATCTTTGAGGGCGGGGCCGTGCGAATGGCTTGATAGTAGCTCTCGCACACCATGAAGTAATCCTTGATGATGCGCCGAAATGGCGTCAACGAGAGCATATAGGTCACGGGGCAGGCCGCTTCGCCACCCTCTTCGGTCGTGATGTGAAGCACGAGGCGATCTTCGGCCAGCGCCAGATTTAGCGCGTACGGGCCGTCGTCACGTCCGTCGACGGCGAACCGATTGCCGTCGAGGATGTCATAAATGGCCACCTGCCGCTCGTGTGCGACGTTCGGGTTCGAGCGACGGATCGAGCCCTGATCCAGCGTGATCGATGCCAAACGGTCCGTCGTCGCCCCGGCGTGGGGCACTTCGGGATCCGGTGCGGTGCCATCGTCACGTGTCATGAACGGTCCCGCGGCTGCAGGCGGATCGCCACGGAATTCCGATGCCCCTCGAGCCCTTCCGCACGAGCCAAGGCCATGGCTGTCGGACCGAGAATCGCGAGCGCGCCGGCGTTGAGCGAGAGGAGCGACGTTCGCTTCATAAAGTCGAGTACGCCGAGACCCGACGAGAAACGGGCACTGCGGGCGGTCGGCAGCACATGGTTGGAACCGGCGACGTAGTCGCCGATGACCTCGGGCGTCAGCTTGCCGAGGAATATGGCGCCCGCATTGCGGATGCGTCCCGACAGGCGCTCAGGGTCGGCGGTCGCGATCTCGAGGTGCTCGGCGGCGATACGGTCGGCAAGAGGCGGTGCCTCGTCAAGCGAGCCAAGCAGAATGACCGCGCCGAAGGTGCGCCAGCTTTCCCCGGCGATTGCCGCCTTCGGAAGCTCGGCGAGTTGGCGCACGACCGCTGCCTCGACCTCGTTCGCCAAGGTCGCGTCATCCGTCATCAGGATCGATTGCGCGGCAGTGTCATGCTCGGCCTGGGCCAGAAGATCGGCGGCGATCCACTCGGGATCGTTGTCGCGATCAGCGATGATCAGAACCTCGGACGGGCCAGCGATCGAATCGATGCCCACCATGCCGAATACCTGGCGCTTGGCAGCGGCCACATAGGCATTGCCTGGCCCGACGATCTTGGCCACGGGCGCAATAGTCGAGGTGCCGTAGGCGAGCGCCGCCACGGCTTGGGCACCGCCGACACGGTAGATCTCGTCGACACCGGCAAGACGTGCAGCCGCAAGCACAAGCGGATTAATCTCTCCACCAGGAGCAGGCACCACCATCACGACGCGCTCCACGCCGGCCACTTTCGCTGGAACGGCGTTCATGAGCACAGAGCTCGGATAGGACGCGAGCCCCCCCGGCACATAGAGCCCAACGGACTGAACCGCGGTCCATCGATGACCAAGCTCGGCGCCGACGGCATCGGTCCAACGGACCTCGGGTTCCGGCTTTTGGCGCTGGTGCGCTACCAGGATCCGATCACGCGCTATCGTCAGAGCCGCAACGATCGCCGGGTCGGAGGCGGCCATGGCGGCCTCGATCTCGTCAGAGGTCACGCGCAATCCGACGCGCGAAAGATCGGCGCGATCGAAGCGTGCGCTCAGTTCAATCAGGGCCGCGTCGCCGCGCGCTCGAACATCGGCCAAAATGCTTCTGACGGCCTCGTTGACGTCTTCGGACGCTTCCCGCTTTTCGGTAAGGAAGCCAGCAAAAGCGCGCTCGAACAGGGGATCGGCTGTGCGCAGTCTGATAGGCATCGGTCGCGGCGCCTCCAGCGCGGTTCGTTGTCGGACGGACGCGGCGCCTAATCGGCGCGTTTCAAGTCCATGGCCTTAGTCAACACCCGAATCCTCCCCAGATGGGTGGTCCGGTCGGGCCCGCGCCGCCCAGGCGCCGCCGAGATCCTTCAACTCGGCCTCGAGGCACTCAACCGCCAACTTCAATGTCGACGTGCCCGCAAAAGTCAGTGTGACCGTCCCTGACGGGTCGTCCGGCGCGTTCGGCTCGAACGACACAGCCAATAAGGCAAGCACGTCCGAGGGGCGATCGAGGTCGATACCCGTCGAGCGGACGCCGAGGACGCGTTCGAAGCGCAGCGCAGTGCGCACCCGGGCGATGTCTGGTTCCGGCCGGGGGCCGTCGGCATCCGCTTTCTCGGACAGTATTCGCGTCCAATCAAACCGGTTGAAGACGCCGGCAAAACGCTTCTCGCGAGGCAGATATGCTATATCGCCTACCCGAACGACAGCATCCTGGATATGCGCCGAAACGACGTTCAAATCGTCTTGGTCGAAGGCAATGAGCTTGAGCGTGGTCATGATCAGTTTCGGGTCAAAGCGGCGCGTGTTCCGAGCTTGTTCCGTCTCACTGATATATGCGGTGCAGCATGGGTGCAACACCCCACATCAGGCCCGTCGGGAAGCGAGCCACACTCCGGCAAGAATGAGTGCGAAGCCCGCAAGATGATAAGGGGCGATGCGCTCGCCGAGGGCAGAGCCCGCGATAAGAGCACTGTAGAGCGGGACAAGGTGCAGGAACACCCCCGCTCGGCCCGAGCCCAGCATCTCGACTCCTCGGCTCCAAGCGGCGTAGGCAAGCAGGCTGGGAAAGAGGGCGACATAGGCCAGGGCCGCGAGGCTGCCGGGCGTGATGTGGAGTTCGGCGCCCGATAGGTGCTCGGCAAGCCAGAGCGGCATGGTGGCCAACGCCGACAATGCGGCCAGAATGAATGTGGACGACATCCAGTGCATGGCGCCGCGCTTGCGAAGCGATGCCGAATAGATCGCCCAAAGACCCATATTGAAGAGGATGATCAAGTCGCCGACGTTGAATCCAAGGTCGGTGATGGCGGTCGGATCACCCTTCGTAATGATGGCCAGCACGCCGGCAAACGACGTGGCTATGCCCGCAGCCTGGACGGCGCCCACCCGATCCGAGAACAACAGCCATCCGGCAGCGATGATGAACACCGGTGCAGTCGAGTTCAAAACCGACACGTTAAGAGCGGTCGTGTAGGTGAGCCCCACGTATTGCAAGGTGCCGAAAACGGCGCCACCGATCAGGGACAATGCGACGACGGTCGGCCACGTGCGACGGATCTCGGGCCAGTCGCGGACGAGATGTGAACGAACGAACGGCGCCAGTATCAATGCCGGCACGATCCAGCGAATGCAGCCCGTCGCCAACGGTGGAACGTCTCCAGCGATGGCGCGACCGACGATGTGATTGCCGGACCAGCAGAGCGCCGCGAATGCCGCAAAGAATGCTGCGAGAAGCGGTTGACGGCTTTGGCGAGATACTGCGGCGTTCGCGTCGGACACCCGGCCCCCGTCAGCCCGAGATCCGCTCGATGGCGGCGCCACAGCGGGTCAGCTTTTCCTCGAGGCGTTCGAAGCCACGATCGAGGTGATAGACGCGATTGACCGTGGTCTCACCCTCGGCGATCAGCCCGGCAATCACGAGGGAGACCGAAGCCCGCAGATCGGTTGCCATCACGGGAGCGCCCCGCAAGGCCTTGACGCCGCGGATGGTGGCGGTGTCGCCATGCAGCTGGATGTCGGCGCCAAGGCGGGCCAGCTCCTGCACGTGCATGAAGCGGTTCTCGAAAATCGTCTCGCGAATGACGCTGGTGCCGCGTGCTCGCGTGGTCAGGGCCATAAGCTGCGCCTGCAGGTCGGTCGGGAAACCTGGAAACGGCTGCGTCTCGACGGTCACGGGCTCGACACCCGATCCGTTGCGGCGCACGCGGATACCGTTTGCCTCTTCCGTTATCAGGGCACCGGTCTGACCCAGTGTCCCGAGCGCGGTCTCGAGCAACGACATGTTGGCGCCCTCGAGTAGAACGTCGCCGCCGGTGGCTGCCACCGCGAATGCAAACGTGCCCGTCTCGATGCGATCCGGCAGCACCGTATGAACCGCCCCCTCGAGGCGGTCTCGGCCCTGGATGCGCAAGGTGGAGGTGCCGATACCCTCGATGCGCGCCCCCATTTTCGTGAGACAGGACGCGACGTCCCCGACCTCGGGCTCTCGGGCGGCGTTTTCGATGACAGTTTCGCCCTTGGCCAGCGCCGCGGCGAGAAGAACGTTGTGAGTGGCTCCGACGGAGACCTTCGGAAACACGATGCGGGCGCCGCGTAAGCCACCCCGCGGCGCTTTCGCGACGACGTAGCCGGCGTCGATGTCGATTTCCGCGCCTAGCGCCTTCAATCCGATGAGGTGTAGATCGACCGGCCGCGTGCCGATGGCACAGCCACCCGGCAGCGAGACACGGGCAACGCCCATGCGCGCGAGAATAGGGCCTAGCACCCAGAAGCTCGCCCGCATGCGCGACACCATCTCGTAGGGTGCGGTCGTATCGACGATGTCGCGTGCGGTGAGATGGAAGGTTTCGCCCAAGTGCAAGGACGGACCGGCACGCTTGCCCTCGATCGAATGATCTGCGCCGTGATTCCTCAGGATGCGGGCCAACAGATTGACGTCGGCCAAGTTGGGCACGTTCTTCAGGGTCAGACGATCGGCCGTGAGAAGACTTGCGATCATGAGCGGCAGAGCGGCGTTTTTGGCGCCAGAGATGGGGATCGTACCTTCGAGCTTGCGTCCGCCTGCGATGGTGATGCGATCCATCTCGGTTCTCCTCGTGCATGGGTGCGGGCAGCTCAGCGGCGAATCAACCGCGCCCAGCTTCGTGTTGCTGTCGCAAATCGGCGGCATCGCGACAATAGCTGCGACACAACATCTCGGTCGGCGACGTCCGACGGCTCATTGCGATGGCTCGTCCGGCCGAGGCCGAGAGGCCCGTTCCTCGGGCGCCTGCTCGCGTGCGGCGACGGCCCTGGAGCGCTGCTTGCGACGCTGAAGATTGCGCCGAAGCTCTGCCGCCAGACGCCCGGCCCGTCCCGGGTCGTTCTTGATGCCTCCCTTGAGGCGATCCTGCTCGTCATGGCTCATCGAACGGGCTCCGTGCTGTACCGCAACAAGATCGGACGACTAGCGCCAGGAGGCTGGCGCCATCCACCAACATCCTTTAGCACCCTCCACGTGCCGGGCAATGGAGACGGCATGCGTCCCATGAGACCCATGAGCCAGGAACTCGCGCCGTGCCAATGAAGCCTCCTGCCGCTGCGTCATGACGGACGAGCGTGCGAAAATCACATACGTGGCGCTCGCGAGCGTGCTGGTCGCGCTGGCGGCGATGGGTGTCAAGTATCTGGCCTACGTGAAAACCGGGAGCGTGGCGCTCTACTCGGATGCGCTGGAAGGCATCGTCAACGTGATCACGGGCCTCCTGGCCGTGGTGGCCGTGCGGATCAGTGCCCGCCCTCCAGACCGGCACCACCAATTCGGACACCACAAGGCTGAATACTTCTCGGCGGTCGTCGAAGGCGTCCTGATTCTGATCGCGGCCGGGCTGATCCTGCGCGAGGCCTGGGACGCAGTCCATTCGCCGCGCCAGCTTTCGGAGCCGTGGCTCGGCCTCCTCATCTCCGGGGCCGCGACTGCCCTCAACGGGGCCTGGGCGACTTTTCTCATCCGTTGGGGCGGCATCAAGCGCTCGCCAGCGCTGGTCGCCGACGGCCGCCACATCATGACGGACGTTGCAACGAGCGTCGGCGTGATCGTCGGCCTGCTGATGGCCCAGGCAACGGGTTGGCCGCTGCTCGATCCGCTTCTGGCGGCAGCCGTCGCAATCAACATCTTGTGGACGGGCTGGCGTCTGACGCAGTCCTCGATGTCGAGCCTGATGGACGAGGCTGTGGGGGCGGCCGAGTTGGAGCGCATACGGGCGGCTATCACGAAGACGTCTTCCGGGCTCGGCGCGATCGAGGTGCACGACCTTCGAACGCGGCATGCCGGCCCGATTTCATTCATAGAATTTCATCTTGTGGTGCCAGGGGATATGACAGTCGCCGAGTCGCACCGCATCTGTGACCTGCTGGAGACCGCGATCGGCCAATCGATCGATGGCGCGGAAGTGCTGATCCACGTCGAACCCGAGGACGAGGCCGGACGACGGGGGCGGATTTCGCTTTGATGCGGCGACGGTGCCGAGGAGCCGGGCTGGCGGGCCGGCCGGCCCGGTGGTAGGCAGGCCGACCGACACGTGTTCGGACCGACGCCATCATTTGGAGCATCAGGGGTTCACTTGGGACAGGTGACCGAAGCGAGCAAGAGCGACAAGCTGCGGCGCGGGCCGCCGCTGACGTTCGATGCGGCGCAGCGGAGCTTACTGTCGAGGCTGATGGCCGACTGGGTATGGCCGCGCTGGCGGCCGCTGGCCGGTGCATTGTTACTGATGGCGGCGCTTGCCGCAGTGAGCGCATGCTATCCGGCCCTGATCAAATACGCCATCGATGGGCCCCGAGACGGGCAGCGCAACCACATGTTCATCATTGCCGGCCTGATCGTGCTGGCGACGAGTGCTCGGGCGCTGTTGCTCTACATCACGACCGTAGCATCGAACCGCATCGTGCTCGGCATTACGGTCGACATGCAGAAGGCGGCGATCACGCATTTGCTGAAGGCCGACTTTGCGCGGCTTGCGAGGGATGCGCCGGGGGAGTTGATATCGCGGCTGACCAACGACATCGATCGCATTCAAGTGGCGCTGCAGGCGGCCCTCAGCACGGCGGTACGTGACGGGCTGATGATTGTGGCCGTCGTCGGCTACATGGTGTGGAACGATCCGCTGCTCTCCCTGATCGTGCTTGGCGCATATCCGTTTGCGTTTTTGCCGATCATGACAATCGGCAAACGCCTGAAGCGGGTCGCCCGGTCGACCCAGGTCGAGCTTGCAGCCATGCTGACATTGCTCTCGGAAAAGCTTGGCGGAGCACGCCTGATCAAGACATTCCGGCTAGAGGACTACGCCGCCGGCCGAATGATCGGGTCGTTCGAGCAGATTCTGAAGCTGCGCATGAAGGCGGTTCGTAACCGCGCGCAACTCGATCCGATGCTCGAGGCGCTCGCCGGATTGGCGGTGGCGGGCGTTATCGCTCTCGCGACGTGGCGGATCGCAGCGGGATCCTCGACCATCGGCGATTTCGTCGGCTTCATCACGGCGCTCGGCATGGCCGCGCAACCGACCCGCGGCATCGGCAATCTATCGGCTCGCGTGCAGGAGGGGTTGGCCGGGGCGGAGCGGCTCTATGCCCTCCTCGACGAGAAGCCGACCATTGTCGACCGCTCCGGCGCGGCGCCGCTCGTGCTTTCGACCGGCGAGATCCGGTTCGAGGGCGTTTCCTTTGCCTACGCGGGACATGACCGGGCACCGGCGGTGCGTGACTTCTCGTTGACCATTCCTGGCGGCAAGACGGTGGCTCTTGTCGGCCGTTCGGGCTCTGGCAAGTCGACGGTCATGAACCTTGTGCCGCGTCTCTTCGACGTGACGGCGGGCGCCATCCGAATCGACGGGCAGGACGTGCGTGACGTGACACTCGCCAGCCTGCGCGATCAGATCGCGATGGTCAGCCAGGACGTCACGCTGTTCGACGACAGCATCCGCGCCAACATCGCGCTCGGACGGCTCGGCGCGGACGACGACGAGATCGAGGCGGCAGCGAAGGCGGCGGCGGCGCACGAGTTCATTCTCGAGCAGCCGCAGGGCTACGAGACCACGATCGGCGATCGCGGATCACGGCTTTCAGGCGGTCAACGACAGCGCCTCGCCTTGGCGCGTGCCATCCTCAAGGACGCGCCGATCCTCCTGCTCGACGAGGCGACGAGTGCGCTCGACACGGAAAGCGAACGCTTGGTACAGGCCGCTCTGGCGCGCTTCACCAGAGGACGCACGACACTGGTCATCGCTCATCGCCTGTCGACGGTGCAGAACGCCGATCTGATCTGCGTGATGGATGCAGGTCGGTTGGTCGAACTCGGTACGCACGCCGAATTGCAGACGCGCGACGGACCCTATGCCCGGCTCGCGGCCACACAGTTCGCGCGGGCCGAACCGCGCGATGCGGCCCAGTAGTGGCGGGGCGCTGAGATCATGCAGCACTTGTGGATCGTCGCGAGCCTCGCGGCAGCGTTCTTCCAAGCGCTCCGCTATGCGGCGCTGAAGGAGCTCAACCGCCACCTTTCGGCTCCTGTCACGACGTATATGCGCATGCTGTTCGGGCTACCGATGCTGATCGCCTATCTGATCGCCGTCCTCCACATTCAAGGCGTGTCGCTTCCTCGGACCAACGTCATCTTCTGGGCGTGCTGCGGCCTCACGGCCTTTCTCCAGTTCGCCATGACCATCCTCATGGTCTGGCTTTTCCAGCACGGCAATTTTGCAGTCGGCGTGATGATCCAGCGTGCCGACGTGATCCTGACGGCGATGATCGGCAGCCTGCTGTTCTCCGAGGTGATCAGCGGCCTCGGCTGGTTGGCGATCGCGCTGACCGTCGCCGGCGTGCTCGCGGCCTCGGCGGCGCGGATGGGGCGCTCTGCGTGGGGCCAGGGCGCACTTTCCGACATCCTGCTCGGACCGCCGACGCGACTTGGCTTGTCGAGCGCACTTTGCGCCGCGATTTCCTACCTGGCGTTGCGCGAGGCGATCCTGACCCTCGATCCGGCAGCCGGTCCGCTGGTCAATTCGGCAACGGCCGTTGTGGCGACGACGTTGGTCTCGTTCGTGTTCATCGGGGCCTGGCTGCTCGTCCGCGAACGTCGCGAGCTGGCACGCCTCCGGCATTGGCCGGGGCTGGCACTGCTCGTCGGCTTCAGCAGCGCGGCAGGGTCGGTCGGATGGTTCACAGCGTCGGCCCTCGCCAACGCTTCCTATGTCGCCGCCGTCGCGCAGGTGCAGATCGTATTCGCGCTCCTGATCTCGCGGTATTGGTTCAACGAGACCATCCGGTCGCTGGAGGTGGTCGGGATCGTGCTGATCCTCGGCGGCGTCCTGTTGCTGCGGGGGGCTTAGAGTCGTTCAGCGTTAGGCGGAATCGGGGGATTCCCAAATCAGTGGGGTTCTGATTCAAGATGTGTGCTGGAGGTTGGAGGCCAGCACACATGGCAAAGCCCTACTCCGCAGACCTGCGAGC
>JBFWXN010000108.1:0-15200 GCA_050187415.1 Hyphomicrobiaceae bacterium
AGGCCCGAACCGTTGACGCCATCCACGAACACATCGCCAAGCTCGTCGCCGCCATCTCACACAGCGAGTGCGAAAGCTACCTCAGGAACGCAGGATATGCTTCCAGCTAAACCTGAAGGACTCTAGGGCGATGCGGACTTGCTGGTTTTCGGCAAAAGAGGCGAGGCCGCCGATTTGGCCCAGCTCCGTCTTGGCTCCAAACCGCGAGCGCGTCGTGCGCAGAAGTCAGAAGGCCATCCTCGTCGCTTCTCGCGCCTTCAAGCCGATACCGCGCGTCCATATCGCCTCCGATGGCGCAAGCGATTAAGCAAGCTTCTGATCTGGAATGAAAAATACTTGGCGCGCCGTACTGAACAAAAGTGCGAACACCTATGTGGTTGAAGTTACCACGTCTTTCTGAGGCGGAAGCGTCGTGTACAAGTTCATCACGATTGGGCGTCCCGGGCGATCCCAGAGAATCAACTTTGGCTCCTTCATGATCGCGACACGACGAACCCTTCCGGAAGCTGTGACAGCGGCACTCCACCGATCGAGTTGCTGACAGACGAGCGGCGAGAAGGTCGCGAAGTCTGCCATCATGTTGGCGTTGCCATTCGCATAGAGCACCAAATCCACCTGAGGCGTTTGGTAGGACAATCCTCGCTTTCGCCGCACAGCCCTCATGACGTCCGCGGTAAGGTCACGGTCTGCTCTGCGACCGCGTTCGGGAAGTGCGTCATCACGTATACCGCCTCTGTAGCGGCCACCATATGTTCCAAGCAGTGCCGGTTGTCCCGACCGCTCTTGGATGGTCATTTCGCGTTGGTCGGCAGATGATGTTGCCTCGGTGATCTCGACTCCAAGTGCAGCCCCGTCGGTAGTGCCGACAAAGTCCGGCGTCTCAGACTTCGATAGTTTCACGGGGTAAGACAGTAATCTGGCCGCATCTAGCGTGAACAGGTAGCGGCGCAGAACATAAAGCTCCTCTTCCAAGCCGTTGCCGGCCCGCTTGCGCTCTGTTCTGGTCGGGAAGTGAGAGAGGTCGAGCCCTCGCTCTCCAAAGGCCTCAACGAGCGACGTTGTGTCGAGAGCATCGATGCTGAACGCAGTTTCCATGGTCGGACCCGCTGGAGCCAGAACGCGGTACGACGAACTGCAAGCTATCATCTTGCTGGCAAATGGCGCACCCGGTAGGATTCGAACCTACGACCTTCGCCTTCGGAGGGCGACACTCTATCCAGCTGAGCTACGGGTGCTGCTCGGCCCACTGATACCCGATGGTGGCGTGGCCCGCAATCACCTCCTCCATCGCGTTGCGCCATATGACCACGGTCAAGTTGTCAGGGCTCACGATCAGCCCTGCTTGTCCGCTGTCGGCACCGCGCCACCGCCGGCTCGCTCGAGAGTGAGCAATGAAGCCTGAGGCGATCCCGGTGGCCAACGCGAGCAACGGTGCGACGATCTGCAGGTCAAGAAGGGTGCCCAAGCAGAACCGCAGACGTGAGGAGGAAGCGACACTCTGGTGCTTTGCGAGACGTCGCGATAGATGCAATCAGTCCGGGTACCGAACGACTGCCTCCAGGACACATGCTAAGCTATGATCTCCGTGGTTATACCGACCCTGAACGCGGAAGCTGGGCTCGCTGACTGCCTTTCAGCGCTGGTGTCGGCCACGGTTGAAGGCCTCATTCGCGAGGTCATCATCGTCGACGGCGGATCGGATGATCGAACTCTGCGCATCGCGGATCAGGCCGGAGCCCGCGTGATCACATCACCGCCGGGCCGGGGGCGGCAACTCCAGGCCGGGGGCAGCGCAGCGCGCTTTGGTTGGATCTTGTTCCTGCACGCCGACACCGTTCTCCAGCACGGCTGGGAGCGTGAGGTCGGGGCATTCATCGAGCGCGTTGCGGTCGGCCGGCGCCCCGAGGCGGCAGCTGTCTTCCGTTTGGCATTGGACGACTTGGGAGTCTTGCCGCGCCTCGTAGAGTGGGGAGCCGCAGCGCGTTCGTCCATAATGCGGCTTCCCTACGGTGACCAAGGCCTGCTCATTCCGCGGCGGCTTTATGATCGCGTCGGCGGCTTCAGCGACATGCCATTGATGGAGGATGTGGACTTGATCCGCCGCCTCGGACGAGCACGCACAGTGATCTTACGGGCGACCGCGGTCACCAGCGCCGTCCGCTACAAGCGAGATGGCTATGTACCACGCGTCGCCCGAAATTTGACATGCCTGACCCTTTACTATCTGCGCGTGCCTCCTCGCATCATCGCTCGCCTCTATGGCTAAAAGGGCGAGATCACGGCCGTTCAATTCGCCGTGAGGCCCGCCGACCGGCTTTGCCTTTCTATCGTCCGCGAAACCGGCTGCCCCTATGGTGCCATTGCCTCGAAAAGCGCGTTGTCCAGGGAGACGCCTATGCAGAGCATTTCACGCCGCAGTTTCGTCATATCGGCCGCCGCCGCCGGAGCCGCATTCGGCCTCGACGGTCCACTCGAGTTCATCCGCCCAGCCCGGGCCCAGACCGCTTCCAACAGCTTCGCCAAGTTCAAGGTCGGAGACTGGAATGTCACGACCGTCTACGACGGGATCTGGGAAAAGGCTCACGATCCCGGCTTTATCAAGAATGCCTCGGTCGACGACACCAAAGCGGAACTCAGGAACGCCGGCATGACGGATGCGTTCGTGCCGGTTCCGTTCACTGTCACACTTGTCGAGAAGGACGGAAAAATTGTCATGTTCGATGCCGGCACTGGGGGACAGCTCAGCCCCAAGGCCGGACTGCTCGCGAAGCAAAATCTCAAGGCCGCGGGCATCGACGCCGACAAGATCTCGACGATTGTGGTGACCCACTTTCACCCCGATCACATCTTCGGGTTGATGGCCAAGGATACCAACGCCCAGATCTTTCCCAACGCCGAGATTGTCGTGCCTGCAGGCGAATACAAGTACTGGACGGATCCTGCGCTCCTCACCACGCTGCCGGCCGCCCGGCAAGGGCTCGTCAAGCGCGTCCAAGCCACCATGCCGAGCTGGAAGAATCTCAAGCAGGTTGCAGACGGGGCCGAAGCGACGGCTGGCATAAGGGCTCTCAACACGAACGGCCATACGCCCGGCCACACCAGCTACGAGCTTGCTTCCGGCAGCGCCAAGCTGATCGTCACTGGCGACGTGACCAACATCCCGGCCCTGTTCATGAAACACCCCGGCTGGCATGCAGCATTCGATCAGGATGCAGCCTTGGCCGAGAAATCCCGCAAGGCTGTCTTCAGTCAGGCGGTGTCCGACGGCTCGACGCTCACCGGCTATCACTGGGGCATGCCGGGGGCTGGAACAATCAAGAAGGACGGCGATGGGTATGCTCTGGTGCCTGTCACGCCGGCCTGACGCACAGCGCGGGGTCATTGAAAGCTGATGCATCGCTCTCTCGGCTCGACGGGCGACGGGGCGCCGCCGACACGTGCGGCGCCCTTCGCATGCCGCCTCGTGATCATTACCAAGCTGCCTATCATGGGACGGGTGAAGACCCGACTTGCCCGAGACGTCGGAATTGCCGAGGCGACCCGGTTTTATCGAACCACCTCACGTACCATTATCTCGCGCCTCGGCCGGCAGCCGTTTTGGCAGACCTACCTGGCAATCAGCCCGGATAGATGCGTGGCGACCCGGATGTTGCCCGCGGGTATTCGCCGAATGGGACAAGGCGGAGGCGACCTTGGAGCGCGCATGCATCGCCCGATGCGATGTTTGCCGCCCGGCCCCGTCTGCGTGATCGGTACCGATATTCCGGCTATCCGCATCGAGGATATTCGAGCTGCGTTTCGATCGTTGGGCAATCATGACGCCGTGTTCGGGCCCGCCGAGGATGGCGGCTTCTGGCTTGTAGGTCTGCGCCGCCGCCCGCGTCTCGCATCCCCTTACGAGGGCGTTCGCTGGTCGCGTGCCGACACGCTGGCCTGCGTCGAGGCCAATCTCCGGCACCTCGTCCTCGCCCGCACCACACGCCACCATGACGTCGATACTGGCGTCGACCTTGCCCGGTCAGGCGGGCATTTCGGCCGCCTCATCCCACGCGACCCATAACGGAGGAAGGACGCATGACGTCCATCCGTCGAAGTCGTTCGTCTTTTGTTCGACGCAATCAGTGGCGATAATGCCTGCTGTTCCGTATTCGGTGGATTAACGTCTCGTTAACTCCACCGCTTCACACTCTGTTTACCGAGCTTGGCGTGAAGATCGCGCTCCGCTCGCTGCACGAGCAAGTTGTCGTTCGAGTAAGTCGATTGAGAGTAGCGTCGTATGGGCGAGCGTCCTCGCAGGTTTCAGAATGTCCCCGTGGGCCGCATCCTCGAGGGAGACTGCCTCGACCGGCTCCGCGAGCTTCCAACGGAAGCGATAGATCTCGTTTTTGCGGATCCACCCTACAATCTTCAGCTCGACCGCGAGTTGCTCCGACCCAACAACACAGTGGTCGACGGCGTGGACGACGCCTGGGACAAGTTTCAGAGCTTTGCCGAATACGACACCTTCTCCCGGGCATGGCTGACCGAGGCGCGCCGCGTGTTGAAGCCGGACGGCGCCATCTGGGTGATAGGCTCCTACCACAATGTCTTCCGGCTCGGCGTCGCGCTTCAGGACCTCGGATTCTGGCTTCAGAACGACGTCGTCTGGCGCAAGACCAATCCCATGCCGAACTTTCGCGGCAAGCGCTTCACGAATGCCCACGAGACACTCATCTGGGCCGGCCGAGACCGCCGCTCGCGCGTCACCTTCAATTACGATGCGCTGAAGGCCGGCAACGAGGACGTCCAGATGCGCTCGGACTGGCTATTCCCCATTTGCTCGGGACCCGAGCGACTGAAGGACGACGGAGGCCGCAAGGCGCATCCGACACAGAAGCCGGAGGCCCTCCTGCACCGCATTCTGATCGGTACGACCAATCCCGGAGACGTGGTGCTCGATCCGTTCTTCGGTACCGGCACGACAGGTGCAGTTGCGGAACGTCTCGGCAGGCGCTGGATCGGCATCGAGCGCGAGCGGGACTACGTGCGGGCCGCCAAAGAGCGCATCGGCAAGGAAGAGTCGCTCTCGACCGCCGCGCTCGAGACGATACGGCCGCGCCGCGCTGAGCCACGCGTTGCCTTCGGCGCCATCGTCGAGCTCGGCATGATTCGGCCCGGCACGCGCGTTTCCGACGAGCGTGGTCGCATCTGGGCCGAGGTGCGCGCTGATGGATCACTCGCCCAACCTGGGCCGCGTGGCGTGATTAGGCAGGGATCCATTCACCGGCTCGGCGCCGAAGTTCAGGGCAAGGCGGCCTGCAACGGCTGGACCTTCTGGCACTACGAGACCGGCGGGCGCCGTCGTCCCATCGACCTGCTTCGCGAGGAGGCGCGAATGCGCCTTGGTCTCATCGGTGAGCGGTCCAACTCCTTGGCCGCAGAGTAAGCTGCTTCGACTCCCCTCTGTGGATATTGCGGAGTAAATTGGAGAACTTCATTTGCCTGCCTGACCTGACCAAGCGAATCGCCGCTGATGCGATGAAGTTGAATCGCTGTGGGGTAGGTAGGATGCGATATGTGAGACGTGTCGGGCCAACTGGCCTCGCAATTACGGTCTGCGCATTGGGGGTGGCCGCGTGTGTCCGTCAAGATGCATACCAACCTGTGCACCGCTACGGCTCTCTGAAGGATGACCCCATCGTCACGGGAACCACCGAGCGATCGGCGAAATCCCCCGTCAGGCGATACGCCGCAGTCCACCAGATCGAAGCGCCAGCCGTGGCGCCACCATCGACGGCCTCCGCCGAGCAGGCGCACGGCACCAAGGCATCGTCGGCGTCCGGCAGGCGGATGTCCGGGCCGCAACCGGATGCATCCGAGCCCGGTCAAAGGATCGCCACTCCGGCCTCCGCGTCCCGGGCGCCGCCGGCTCCTGATGGTCCCTTGCCGCCGGTCGTCGAGCCCGCCGCGGTTGCGGAGATGCTTGCCGAAGGGCTCACTCAGTTCGAGCAAGGCAAGGTCGTTCAGGCGCGCCGTCACTTCGTCGCCGCTATGAACGGACCCGTGCCGGAAGTTCTGCTCGCACTCGCGCGTTCCTATGATACCTACCACCTGAGCCGTTTGCCGACCGCGGACGGAGCTCCTGATATGCAGCGTGCGCTGGTACTTTATGAGCGCGCGCTCGAACGCGGGGCCAAAGAAGCAGCACCCGATCTCGAAAGGACACGCGGCATCCTCAAGATACCGCGCTAGGTGTCTCCGCCAATTCTCAACGAGCAGGGTCTTAGACCCAACGTCATCTGAGGGGGTGGCCGACGATCGCCTATTCTATTGTCGCGACAGATCCTTGCCGATATTTCTCGACGATCGCCATATCCGGCTCGACGCCGAGACCTGGCGCCTGCGGCACACGCACTTTTCCTCCATTCGCCACCATCGCGTCGCCGTACGGGCTCGCTTCGAGGTTGGCGTAAATATTCTCCAGCATCGTGTCGGTCGAGAGCGACGCCACGATGTGGATTGAAGCAAGATTGCCTGGCCCGAAGTACGCGCAATGTGGAATGAGCTGCACCGAATGCGCTTCCGCTGCAGCGATAATTTTTTGCATCTCCGTAATGCCGCCTATTTTGGTCACGCTGGGCTGGGCAATGTCGATGGCGCCCTTCTCGAAGCTGTCGATGAAATCGTGCAGGCCTGCGGCGTTTTCACCGGCCGCAATCCTGGTTTGCCCCTCGCGCCTGACTCGCGCCAAACCCTTGTGGTCCTCTGGCGGAAACACCGGCTCCTCGAGCCAGAAGAGATTGGCGGGCCGGTAGGCCTTCTCCATGGCCAGCGCCTCGGCCACGCTCCACGGGCAGTTGACGTCGTTCATGATGCCGACATCAGCCCCCGCCCCCTCACGCGCCGCCATGACGGCCGCAACAGAATGCTCGTGCAGTTTGATGTGTGTGAAACCGGCCGCCGCGCGCTCCGAACAGATCCGCCGCACCACATCCGGATTGCCGTAGCGCATGAGACTGCAATAGGCACGAACCTCTTTACGGCGCGCACCGCCGAGTAAATCCGAAACCGGAAGTCCGGCACGCTTGCCCGCAATATCCCACAGCGCGATGTCGATGCCGGAGTGCGCGTAGACCACCGGCCCGTTGCGCCCGAAAATATGGAACGCCTGGGCTGCCTCCCGGTGCAAAGTGTTGATGTCGGTGGGATCTTTTCCGATGAACCACGGCGCGACGTAGCTCTCCAGCGCGGCCTTGGTCGCCGGAATGATGTTATGGCCGAAGCCCTCGCCCCAACCGGTGATGCCAGCATCCGTGTCCACCTGGATAAGCAGATGATCCTGCGACGGAAAGCGAAGTCCCGCGAACTCGGTCGTCGGCGCCCCCATATCGTAGGGAATTCGTACATAGTGGGCCCGGATAGCTGTAATCTTCATGAGGCGTCTCCCGTTTATCGGTCAAGCTGTGTCGACCGGTCGGCGAAAAATCTAAGCAGCTTGGTTTGCCAGCACCATATCTGGCTCGCGCGTCCTTCAAGGTCAGCCTCGGCCCGCCGACGCGTCCTTCGAGAAAGCGAGGAGATCCGTCGCGATACGATCGAACGCCGCGTAGTCGTCGCCTTTGGCCGCGCCGCGCTTCCAGAGCGCATGCAGCTGCAGCAGGACCACAGCCAGCTTGAACATGGCGAGCACCCGCAGGATCGGGAAATCGGAGACATCGCGCCCCGTCAGACGTGCGTATTCCGCGACGATTTCGCTGCGCGTCGGAAACCCGGGCGATGCGGTCGGCAGCTGCCTCATGTCGTGCATGCAGTCCGGATCACCGTCTTGCACCCAGTAGCTCAGCATCGTCGCAACGTCGAACAGCGGATCGCCTCGCGTGCCCATATCCCAATCGACAATCGCCACCGGCTTCAGCGCGCCCGGCTCGACGATCAAGTTGTCCAGCTTGAAATCGGAGTGCAGGAGCGTGGGGCTGCGCGCGAGTATGGTTTGCCGCTCGAGCCAGCCGGAGATCTCGCGAACGAGCATTTTGGCCGCCGGCGCAAGCTCCAGTCGCTCGGCTCGTCCCATCCAGCCCTTCCGTGCGCGCTCAATAAAGCCATCCGGTTTGCCGAGGTCACCCAGGCCGACCGAGTCGGCGTCGACGCCATGTATCGCGACCAGCGTTTCGACCAGCATCTTACCCGTGCGTGCTGCAACCTCCGGCTTGCCTTCGAAGTGGCGCTTGTCGTCGCCCTTGATGACCAGTCCGGGTCGATAGTCGATGAGCTGGAAGTTTACGCCGATGACGCCGCGATCTTCGCACAGATGCACGCTTTGCGGCGCCAGCGGCAACGCCCTCCAGAGCCGAGAGAGAATACGATGCTCGCGAGCCATGTCGTGCGCGCCCGGCGGAAGATCCCCATCTGGCGGACGGCGCAGCACGAGCATCCGACCGCCCGCCCTCAAACGATAGTTGATGTTCGCCAGCCCCGTTCCGAACTGCAAGATAGGCTCGGCGGGATCGAGCGGCAGCCCCACACTTTGCAGGTACCCACCGAGTCGCTCGCGATTTATCGGAAAGGCATCGATTGGCGCGCGAAACACATGGGCGTCGCTCGGCATCATCTGAGAGATCCGTTTATTTGCAGCACAATCGGCGCCATCAACGCAGCGAGCACGCGCGCATCCCCAGCGGCCGCCTCGTCAAACTGCCCAGCCTGGCCGAGCAGGTTCACCGCGCCAATGTTCGCTGCGCAGAGGCGAACCGGCACGTTCATGATGGAAGTCACCCCCATTTTCAGAATTTTCTCGTAGTCCTTGTAGGTGGCACGGATGTCATCCGGCCCCTCGGCAACATAAACTTCACCCCGCCCGAGAACGCTCTGATTTGTCGGAAAATCGCTGACGCGCTTTCGACCGCCGACCGGATAAAACACCGGGTCGCTCGAATGAATGCGTTCGACCTCTTGCGCTTCGTGCAGGTATCGAAACATCGTGAAGGCTTTAGCACCGATCACCCTTTGTGCGAGGGCTCCGATCGCTTCGAGGACAGCGAATGGACGAGGCGCCGCTGCCGAGAATGCCGCCAGCCGGCTCACGTCATCGATACTCAGTCGCCGCCTATCCATGCATTACCACTCCCCGAACCTGTAACCTCGGGCGCGCGCGCCGCCCGTCACACGCCGAATGTAGTCGTACGTAACGGTCGTGCGCGTTTTGCGTGTCAATGCCCAGGTGAAGAGCAGACCCTTTAGCGTGTCACGAACCTCGGCATGCGCTGGACTGTCGCCAAGATCCTGCAACTCGGAGGGATCGTTTTCAAGGTCGAAGAGTTGAGGTCGGAAGTGCTCGAAATGCACATACTTCCAGTGCTCCGTCCGCACCATGAAGCCGCGCGCCTCGTCCTCCGCGAGGTTCAAATGTTTCCGTGCGTGGCGAAGCGCAAAGTCGCTGTCGCAAAAGATCGCCTCACGCCAATCGGCGACCGACCGCGACGCAAGCAGCGGCGCCAGTGATCGCCCTTCCATCCTGTGCGGCTGGGGCGCGCCTCCCGCCCATTCGAGAAACGTCGGCGCCAGGTCGATGGCCTCGACCATCGCCATGGACGTGAAACCACGCGTCGCATCCGCCCCGTTTCGCGGGTCCACGATGATCAGGGGGACGCGGACCACCTCGTCGTGAAAAAGATCCTTCTCCCCGAGCCAGTGGTCGCCGAGGTAGTCGCCGTGGTCCGAGGTCACAACGATGATCGTGTCGTCAATTTCGCCAGTCGCTTCGAGGTGATCGATCAATCGACCGACATGGGTATCGAACTGCGAAATCAAACCCATATAGGTCGGAATGACCGTCGCGCGCACGTCGTCCCGCGCGAAATTCACGCTTTCGTCATGCCGCATGAAGGCCGCGATCACAGGATGCGCATTCTGCCGCTCGGCTTCCGATCGATTGGCAGGAAGCACGTGCTCCGGTCCGTACATGGCGTGATAGGGAGCAGGCGCGATGTAGGGCCAATGCGGCTTTATGTATGAGACGTGCAGGCACCAAGGCTTCGTGCCTCGCGCCAGACGCATGAACTCCAGCGCACGATCCGTCATATAAGCTGTTTCCGAGTGTTCCTCCTTGACGCGTGCGGGCCTCCGCGCGTTGCGCATCGCCCAACCCGACAGCACCTCGCCATCCTCGCCCTCGACCGAGTTTGCCCATTCGTGCCACGGATTGATACCCGGATAGCCAAGTTGTCTGAGCCATGCATTGTACGCAGGATCAGCGCCCGCGAGCAGACCGTCCACTTCGGGATGCAACCCATCATCCCTTTCGAATGGCTCGAAACCGCATTGCCAGTACGGAAGACCCGGATTTGTTCCCGGATCTATGCCAAGGCGCGACATGGACTCGAGGTCCGGCTTGAAATGCGTCTTGCCCACCAAAGCCACGCGATAGCCTTGTGGGCGCATGTAGTCGCCGATCGTCCACTCGTCGATCCTGAGTGGAAAATTGTTATAGGTCGCCCCGTGCGTCAGGTTGTAGCGGCCCGTATAGATACACATGCGTGAGCCACCACACACCGGCGATTGCACGAATGCGCGGCTGAAGGCGACCCCACGTCGAGCCAGTCGGTCAAGATTGGGCGTACGGATGTGCGGATGCCCGGCGTACCCGAGATAGTCCCAGCGGAGCTGATCCGCCATGACGAAGAGGATATTGGGTTTATCCGACATGCACCGGTCTCTATGAGGAACGTCTAACGTCTCGATCGGCTAGATTGCCGATCCAAAGTGTCGGCGGAAAGAGGCTCATTTCTGGCTCCCTTCCCACCGGCACCCCTACTTCTAGTTCAAATGTTGCGCGCGGTACGATTCCCAGAAAGCCAACCACTCCTTCTCGGAATCGAATTGTTCCTTCTTCTCGGCTTTATCCGCTGCGATCTTCTTGAATTCCCCCGTCGCCTTTTCCCAGGCGGCCCGCACCATCTTGAGGCGTGCAAGGCGCTCGTCCTGCCAAGCCTGATGCTCGGCCGTCCAGAACCCTTTTTCTTTGGCATACTTGATGATGCCATCGTGGAACGGGGCGTCCGCCGGGGGAACACCGGAGCGCTTCACCTCCCAGTTGGCGGAGCTTCCCGTTGTATTCTTGAAGACGTCGTAGGCCTCGTCTATCGCCTTGACGAGATTATAGACTTCATCCACCGGCGTCTTCGCGTAGGTCGTGATCATCGGATAGCGGAACAGGATCAAGTCGACCGGCTTGTCCTTCGATATTGCCGCACCGACCGTCTCCTTGAAGGGACCTGCGAAACTCACGATCTTCGTCAGCGCGCTCCAGCCCTTTTTGTTTCCAGGCTCGAATGCCGGCCAGGTCAGCCCCCTCGGCGACGCCTCGATCTGACGCATGTTGGCCGACGTGGTCACCGACGCCATTGCATCAAGCTGATTGGCGACGATGGCATCTTTCATGGCATTATAGCTGCCGAACCAGACGACTTGCACGTCCTTGCGCGTCAAACCGCCGAACGCGATATAGGCGTCGTTCTTGATGTTGACCGACGGGTTTCCCTTCACATAGCCGATCCGCTTGCCCTTCAAGTCCGACATTGCCTTGACGCCAATATCGTTCGCCACGGCAAGTCCGCCGGAGGCCGGCCGCCCGAGAACGATGCGGATGTCCTGAGGACCCCATGACGGTACGCCGAAGTCAAACAGGCCCTCGGCCGCGAAAAAAGCTTCGTTGGCAAGAAAACCGTAGCGGACCTTGTCCGTCAGCATCGGTAGCATGCGCCCGATCGACGTGCCCGCAGGGACGATACGAATTCGCGTCTTGTGCGTCTGTTGTAGCGCATTGGCTATGCCAGACGCCTCCGCATACCCGCTGGAACCGAGATCATAAGCACTCCAGACCATCGAGGGCGGCAGCGTCACTTCTTCGGCCAGCGATGGTGGCACGAGCGTGGCCGATAAGGTCAAGGCGGTTAGCGCGATTGGAATATGCGCCTTCTTCATGGCTGTCTCCTCCGTTGGAATGGTTCCTGTTTTGTTGCGAGAATTGTTGGAACCGGGGATATATTCGGCATCTAGGTCGGCGCTTGTCCACGTCCAATGACGGATCACCGATCATGCGGGTACTACTATGATGGCCCGATCTAAGGAGATCTACGCTTGAGCGAGACGAGTTCCGCGCGTCAATTGGTGCCTTGGCAGGCGACCGTGCTGACGATCTTTCCGGAGATGTTCCCCGGCCCGCTGGCCGTATCTGTGACGGGCCAAGCGCTCGCAGCCGGAACGTGGCGCCTCGACTGCGTAAACATTCGCGAGTTTGGCATCGGTCGTCATCGCCAGGTTGACGACACGCCGTCTGGCGGCGGAGCGGGAATGGTCATGCGCGCTGACGTCCTGGGGCTTGCCATCGATGCAGCGCTGACATCATCGCCCGACCTGCCTCGAATTTATCTTTCCCCCCGCGGCAAGCCATTGACCCAGGATCGCGCAAAAGCACTGGCCCACGGTCCAGGCGTGCTACTGCTGGCCGGGCGCTTCGAAGGCGTAGACCAGCGCGTCATCGACGCCCGCGACCTGGAGGAGATTTCGATCGGAGACTACGTGCTCTCGGGTGGAGAGCTGGCTGCCATGGTGCTCATCGACGCCTGTGTTCGATTGCTCCCCGGTGTGCTCGGCGGCGAGACCTCGCTCGCCGAGGAGAGCTTTGAGGCTGGCGGCCTCGAATACCCGCAATACACCAAGCCCCGCATCTGGGAGGACCGCACGATCCCTGACGTACTTCTTTCGGGCAACCATAAGCGTGTCGAGGAATGGCGTCGCACCGAAGCCGAGCGCCTGACGCGCGAACGGCGGCCTGATCTACTGAAGCGAGATCTCTGACGAGAGGGATTGCTTTTGCATCTTGCTAGGCGCGCATGATCTGGAGCTTCAGCACCGCACGAAAATAGTCGGCGCCGAGGCCCTCGAAGTAGACTGCATCCATGGCGTCCGAAAGCGGCTCATTGAAATGGAGGCCGAGCAGCGTATCGCGCTGCCATACGACCTGGCTATCGATGTTCGTCCCGTCGACAAACTGTAGCGTAACGCTTTGCCCCACGGCGGGGATCAATCCCTGGCGCACGCGAATCTGGGCGCCGCCCCGGGACACGTTGCAGAATTCTACGGCATAGCTCACGGTCCGGAAGGATACGGAGCCGTTGTCTTTGGCGTCCACGCGAGGCGACACTCGTCGGGTAATAGCTTCCAACGATCTATCCCGCCTTTCCGAGATCTCGGAAACGGCCATCGCCCTTTCGCTCAACTTGTGCGGATCGGCATCTTTGGTCATCGGGCATCACCTGCGGTCCGCAATGGCAGCAGCCTCGACAAACGCCAGTCCAGCCGGATAGCTCTGCGGCGCGGAGGAGACTTCGTAGCGGCGCCGATCGCGGCCACCTGACGCGCCAACCGTCCCAGCGCCGCGTCAATCTCCATTTCTCGCATCGCGGGTGCGGCATGCAAGACGCGAACGATATGATCGAACTCTGCCGTAAAGGTGTCGGGCAGGAGCGGTTGCAGCATGGAGCGCGTTTCTTTCAAGCGCTCGAGCGTGGCCGCGCTGATTGGAGCGGATCCCGGATGCGCGCTGCTTGATCTGACGCGCTCGGCTGCCGCATTGATAACGGATTCCGCGCGCAGCCCGGCCTCATGCCTCAAGTCATCGATGAAGGACAGTTTTCTCAAGCCGAAGTGCCGCGCGCGATCGGCCCGCTGGCGCGCCTCGACGGCGCCAATACGGCGATTGAAGAACCAATAGAAAGCGATGAAGCTCGTGCCGCTCCCGACAACGAAGATGACGATGCTCGGATCCATGGACCAGGACCTCCCTGCGGTCGAAGCGAGACACCCGCGAGAACCAAGCACATCAAGGTGGCGCAAAGCTTGCGCTTTATCCAACTCTGCGGTCGAAAGACATATGTGTGAACTATTACTCGGCCTCAGCGAGCGCCGATGCCCAGTTGGCATCGCCGCCCGCATGAAAGGCCGAGTCTCAGCTATTCTAAGTACGAGCCACTACCAGGATGGCCCCGATTAGCGGAACAGTGACAAGATGTTCTGGCTGGACGAGTTCGCAATCGAGAGAGCCTGGATGCCCAGCTGTTGCTGGACCTGCAGAGCCTGAAGCTTGGTCGATTCCGCGTTCATATCTGCGTCGACCAGGGAGGAGATGCCACGGTCCAGGGCGCTCATCAAGTTCGTAACGAAGTCCTTTTGGATGTCGATACGCTTCTTGGCGGCACCCAGGTTGGCCGCGCCAGAGGTCATCTCGGACAATGCGGCATCGACAGCCTGGATGTAGTCGTCGAGGTCGTCGACGCTAGCATTCGTGATGTCGATTTCAGCCGGAGCTGACCCCAAGTTGTCCGGGTCGTAGTTTGCAATCACGATCGTGCCTGCGGCGTCGATCGAGCCGCGTGCGACGCCCGCCGTATCGGCGTCGTCTCTAGTAAGACGCGCCGAGGCGAGAATGCCAAGCGCGTCGGCCGTCGCGGCGCCGCTACCGCTCACACCGCCCGCGCCATCGGTATCCGCGTTGAACAGGAACGAGGACGCCACGTCGATCGAGAGCGTGCCAACGCTGACCTGCTCGCCGTTCACGCCGGACGAGCGCGCGAAGGAGGCAACAACCTCCTCGGTGGCTTGGTAGCTGGACCCTGCCACGTCGACCGCGAGCCAGTTTTCGCCGGCCACAGACGCAGAGGAAGCAATCGTGCGGAGCTGGTTCTGCAGCTCGTCGATCCAGGTTTGCACCTTGGCTTTATCGACACCGGGCTGGCGCGCGGAAACAAGCTGCGTTTTGAGTTCGGTCACGACGTCGATGGCGCTGTTCATCGCGGTATAGGCGACGTCGATCGTTGCGGCGCCAAGACCAAGTGCGTCCGAAACCGTCGAAAGTGCCTTGTTGTCCGATCGCATGGTGGTTGCCATCGACCAGTAGGCGGCGTTGTCCTCGGCATTCGCAACGCGATAGCCCGTCGAGATACGCGACTGCGTCTCGAGCAAGCTGTTGTTCGTCCGCGTCAGCGATTCGAGCGCCGTCATCGCGGCGAAGTTGGTATTGATGCTGCTCATGTAGATGCCCCAGATGCGTTGCAAGTGGATACAATCGGGACATACCGGATCGTCCGGTACAGCGAGACGGCATGATGCCCTTGGCGACCAAGTTCGCTGTTCAAGCAGAGGATAGGCGACGGTAACTTAATACT
>JBFWXN010000109.1:0-14967 GCA_050187415.1 Hyphomicrobiaceae bacterium
TCCTCACGCGCGTCGCTTCCAGTCACATTCGCGTCGGCACCTTCCAATACTTCGCCGTCCGCGCAGACGTGGATGCGCTCCGCCACCTCGCCGACCACGTGATTGCGCGCCACTACCCGGAAGCGACTGGCGCTGTGAATCCCTACCGGGCACTTCTCGATCAAGTCATAGCCCGGCAGGCTGATCTCATCGCCAGATGGCTGCACGTTGGTTTCATCCATGGCGTCATGAACACCGACAACATGTCGATTGCTGGTGAAACCATCGACTACGGGCCCTGCGCTTTCATGGACAGCTATGACCCTGCAACGGTCTACAGCTCCATCGATAGCGTCGGTCGCTATGCTTATGGCAATCAACCGCGCATCGCTCTGTGGAACCTCGCGCGGCTCGCAGAAGCACTCCTGCAGCTCCTTGATGAAGACAAGGACAACGCCGTTCAGAAGGCAAATGAAGCGCTCAACGGTTTCGGCGCCCGCTTCGAGGCGGCATATGTCGAAGGCCTCCGAAACAAGCTCGGCCTGCTTCAGCCGCAAGCAGACGACCTGTCACTCGCGCAGGGTCTTCTGGACCTCATGGCAAAGAACGGCGCTGATTTCACGTTGACCTTCCGCAACCTCGGCGAAGCTGCCGCCAGCCCTGAGGGTGACGCCGGTGTTCGCAACCTATTCACCGACCCGACCGCTTACGACGCCTGGGCCGAGGCATGGCGCCGTCGGCTGGCTGACGACGGCACTGTCGCTGTGCACGAGCGCATGTCGGTCATGCGCGCAGCCAATCCGGGCGTCATTCCGCGCAATCATCTCGTCGAGGAAGCCATCTCGGCTGCCGTGGACAACAACGATTTCACACCGTTCGAAGAACTGATCGCGGTGCTCGCGAGACCCTACGAGGACGTGCCGGCAACCCTGGCCCGGTATGCGGTCCCTCCCCGGCCAGACCAAGTGGTGCGCCAGACGTTTTGCGGGACTTAGAGAATCGCTTGCCGCCGGTGACAGCAATGGTGGGCGCCCCAGACATGGCGCGACGTGCGTCTTCTGAGGAGACCATAATTCACAGTTATCCTCGGTCGGGCTGCTAGAACGAAGCCGGCTTGTCGCAGCGCTTGTTCGGGGGATCGCCGATGCGCTGGTGCCACGAGCTAAAGGTGCTCTTTCAGCTCCGGATGCTTTTTCAAGATCAACTCAAGGACCTGATGGGCATCCGCTATCAGCGCGAGATCGCGCTTCTGCGATTCCTCGTCGCCGCGAAATTTCTGACGATGCTCTATATGATTGCGGACCTGACAGACGCCGTTCACGATCAGCTCGGTCACGTTGGTAATGGGCAACGCTTCGTTCGGCTTCCACACAAGGCCTTCTTTCATCTGCTTGCGTGGTCGGCCCTCGACAAGCGTCTTGGCTAGTCCTGATTTCTGGGCCTCCTGGAAGAACCCCTCGCCGAGCCTGTCCTTTGCGAACCTGTTCCAGTCAGCATCCGCGCGCTCAACATGCTCCTTGCAGAAGCCGGTCTTGCGGAGCGCGTTCTCAACCCCGCCGTAAAGATCGGTGAAGGCATATGCCGCGTCCGGGAATGCCCTTTGCTCCTTGGCCATGAAGTAGCGCCTTTCAATAGTTCGGCGAATCAGCTCGATCATGTTCGATCCTGCCAGACAGTCGACGCGCAGCAAAACGCACGCGCTGGGCCGTAGCGCACAGACCCGGGACCTCACGTGTCGAGCATGTCCCACTCGTCTCCGAGGACCCAACGAAGCGCGGATAGTTTGCCGTTTATCATACCCCATTCGAAATCAGACCACGGGCCGAGGTTCTTCTTGCCGTGCTTCTTCTCGACGCGCTTGGCGGCCTTGAGCGCACCCTCCCAGACATCGTGCTGGATGGGTCGCGTTGCGTGGTCCTTTACCGGAAATGTTTCCTTCTCGACGATCTTCGTCCGGCCCTCTTCGATGGCGATCCGCGTGTTCCAATGACGGTTGTACCAAACCTTGTCGAACAGTTCGTCCATCGCCGAGAGTATCTCGGACAGGCGGCGAGGCTCCTCGGCCCACTCAAGCTCGAACTTGAAATCCTCCAGAAGGTCCGGCTCAAGCTTGTTGAGCACCTCGCCGAGGCTGATGGCGTATGCCGATTTGCCTGTGAAGAGAGGCGCGAGATCAGGATGCGGATTGCGATTGTCGCCGGAGGGATCACTAAAATCCTTGGTGTTGTGGGTCACAAAGACGATGCGGCTCCCTTCGACCTTCCTTTTGGCCACGGCGTCGGCATAGGTCTCGATGATGATCGCATCGTCTATGCCATTCCGCTGCCGGTGAAAGGGAGCCTGCTTTGCTATCGCGCGATCGGCAGCACGAACCTTGATGGTGCCGGTCGTCTTGACGATGACGCCCTTTTCTAGCAGCGCCTCGATTCGTTCGATCGACCCGTTGACCGCCTCGCCGAGGGTGCCCGCGCGGTGATCGATGTCGTTGAGCTGGGCCAGCACGGCCGCCTTCTTGTCATCGGCACCGAACTGATCGACGGCTTCCCTCACGCGCTTCATCACGCTTGAAAGACCGCGTGCGCTCTCCTCCGCAACGCGCGCCTTGTTGCGCGCGAACTCCTCCCGGACGACTTGCGGAACGATCAGCTCGACCTCGCCGATCCTCACCAGCTCTTCCAGCGCGCTTATGAGCGTCTTCTGGCGATAGTCCTTGGCAATGTCGAGCCAGACGCAGGTGTCGGCAAGGACTCTAAGCGGCGGCCGGGCGTCTTTATCCTTGGGCTTGGTGCTCATGCGGGAGGCTGCCGCGGTTGCGGCGCCCATTCGACGGCTCCGATTTCGCCGGGATGGGCGGCACCTTCCTTGTCACGCCACTGGAAAATGACCTCCACCGGCATCGACAGTTTGCGGGCAAGGCCGTAGGTGATGCGCCACGCATCATGGGCATCCACGCCCTGCACGGAGATCCCGCGGGTGCCGAGAGGGCTGAAGCCCTCGTCGGTTTTTGTGCCCTTGACGATGCGGGCGTCGGTGACGCGCAGGAGTTCTTCAACACCCCCGAGCCGGTCGAGGCCGGCCTCGACAGCGGTGCGCACGAGCTCGTTCCAGTTGGGACGCGCTAACTCGCGACCGCCAAATTCCGCCTTGCGCAATTTGGTGTGCGTCAGCGATGGCAGCTCGTGCGGGTTGAAACGGATCAAGGCTACCGGATCTTTGACGGCACTGGTCCCGGCTTGCGCATCGGAGTGTGCGTCTTCGAAGTAATCGAGAAGCCGGTCGATGACCGAATCGGTAGTGTCAACCAGCGGCTTCGCGTGGGCCTGCAGGCGTTGGAACGTAGCATCAGAAATGTCGACGGTGGGCACATGGACCTCCATACGCTCGTAGATGCCTGTGATATGTGGCTATAATTCTGTATTTCAAGCTATTTCCGTATTTTTCTCTTTTTAAAGAACATTTGCAGTACTTGTATTGCGTAGCGCTACACACTATGTAGAGGCGAGCGAAGGCGGTAGCAAGGTGTTCCATGAGCAAAAAAATCGAGGTCCAGGGCCACCCGGGCCCTCACGTCCGGGAAGCCGTAATCCCGCGTGACCTGACCGTGAAGGACGCGGCGAAACTGCTTGGTCTGGGCAGGCCGGCTCTGTCGAATTTTCTGAATGGCAAGGCGGCCCTGTCGCCCGAAATGGCGGCCCGGCTCGAGAAGGCCTTCGGGGCCAACGGTCAGGAACTGCTCGATATGCAGGCGCGCTACGATGCGCAAAGGCAGCTCGCGCAGGTACAGCCGGCGGTCGTGAAAGGGTACGCGCCCTCCGTCATCACTATCAAAGCGGCGCAAATCGAAGGATGGTGTGAAGGGAATATTGCTTCGCGCAGCGAGCTGCCCGCGCTGCTGCGAAAGTTGGTCAACTCAACCGCGCAGGGCCTCGGTCTCGTAGACTTCCCTGCCTACGACAATGCCGAACGAAAGGGCTGGGACGGCATCACCGATGCGGCCACGCCCACACCATGGATACCAGCGGGCAAGGCGGGCTGGGAATTCGGTTGCAACAAGAATCCGAAAGCCAAGGCCGACGACGACTATGCGGCTCGCGTGTCCTCGGTGCTGAAAGCCGAGCGCGCCGAGCAGGTGTTCGTATTCGTCACGCCCCGCCACTGGCCGGGCAAGAACGCCTGGGTCAAAGAAAAGAAAGCCCTCGGCGAATGGAAGGATGTGAGGGCCTACGACGCGAGCGACCTTGAGCAGTGGCTCGAACATTCGGCACCGGCACAGATCTGGCTGGCCGAGCGCCTTGGCATCCCTGTGAGCGGCTACAGATCCCTCGGCCAGTGCTGGTTCGACTGGGCAAACGCCACCGACCCGATCCTGTCGGAGGAATTGTTCGCGCCCGCCATCAAGAGCTACGGCGACAGTCTGAAGAGCTGGCTCGCGAATGCGCCGGAACGCCCCTTTGTCATCGCCGCGGATTCACGGGGAGAAGCGATAGCGTTCCTCGCTTGCTGCATGAAGGATGCGCCAAAGGGTCAACACGGCGTTGACGATCAGGTTATCGTGTTCGATAACCCCGATGCTCTGACGAAGCTGGATTCCGCATCGCCGCGCTCGTTCATCGCAGTCGCGCGCAGTGCCGAGGTCGAAAAGCAGCTCGCGGGGTTCTACGCCCGTGTTCACTGCATCATCGTCCGGCCCCGCAACCTGGTGGACTCGGAACCTGACATCACGCTCGATCTTTTGCGGCACGAGGATTTCCGCAAGGCGCTGACCCCCATGGGCTTCAGCGAACATGATGCGGACCGCCTCGCGGTGGAATCCGGACGCTCACCGACGATTCTGCGCCGCCGTCTGTCCCCGCTCGACGCCATCAAGAATCCGGCGTGGGCACAGAATGCGGGCGTGGCGAGGGCGCTTATCCCCGCCGCTTTGGCAGGCGCATGGCACGCTGATACCAAGGCCGACAAGGAGATCATGACGCTGCTTGCCCGCAGCAGCTATGCGGACCTCGAGGCGAGCATAACCGCACTACGGCGCAGCGAAGACAGTCCGCTGTGGTCTATCGGTAAGTATCGCGGCGTTGCGTCGAAGATCGACGCGGTCTTCGCCGTGAGCGGTTTCATCAGTTCGTCAGACCTCGACGATTTCTTCCTTGCCGCGGAGTATGTGCTCTCGGAGGCCGATCCCTCCTTGGAGCTTCCCGAGGACAAGCGGCCGTTTGCTGGACTCTATGGTAAGGTTCGCGATCACTCTGCCACATTGCGGGCAGGCATCTGCGAAACGTTGGTGCTTCTCGCCGTTCACGGCAACGACCTGTTCTTCGAGCGGCTGGGAATCGATATCGAGGTGCGCGTCGCACTGCTCGTGCGCAAGCTGCTCGGCCCGCTCACTCTCGATAAATTCCTTTCCCACGATCGGGATTTGCCCAACTACGCCGAGGCAGCCCCGGATGAATTCCTGCGCCTCATCGAGACAGACCTGCGCAGCAACGCTCCTGTGGTTTTCGGGTTGCTGAAGTCGGCCGACAGCTCCATCTTTGGTGGGGGATGCCCGCGGTCAGGGCTGTTGTGGGCCTTGGAAGGTCTTGCGTGGAACCCGCGCTACCTCCCGCGTGCCACCGACATTCTGGCACGACTTTCCTCCCAAAAAATCGAAGACAACTGGGCCAACAAACCCGAGGCTTCGCTCCAAGCCATCTACCGTTCATGGATGCCGCAGACGGCAGCATCGCTTGAGGAACGCATCAAGGCGCTCGAGTCGCTGGCCGCGCGCCATCGCGAAGTCGGGTGGGAGCTGTGCGTCGAGCAATTCGAGACCGGCTCGCGCATCGGCCACTACAGCCATCGGCCGAAATGGCGTGGTGACGCCTCCGGTGCCGGGCAGGTCGTGACGCGCAAGGAAAACTACGAGTTTGTGCGCAAGGCGGTGGACATTGCGCTGACATGGCCGACGCATGACGAGCGGACGCTCGGCGACCTGATCGAGCGGCTGCAGATGATTACGGATGAGGATCAGTCCACGGTATGGGACCTTGTTGACCGCTGGGCCGACAGCGGGCCGCCGGAAGACAAGAAGGCGGCATTGCGCGAGCGCATCCGCCGGTATGCCTTCACCCGCCAAAGCCGCCACAGGAATATCTCCAAGGAAAATGCCAAACGGGCGCGCAAGGCAACCGAGCGGTTGCAGCCGAAGGACCCGGTTGTACGGTATCGCTGGCTGTTCGCGTCCGAATGGGTCGAGGAGTCGTTCGATGAGCTCGAGAACCAAGACTTCAGCTATCAGGCACGCGAGAAACGCACACGTCTGCAGCGGACGCAGGCCCTGCGCGAAATTTGGGATGAACGCGGGTTCGAGGGCATCAAGGAACTGCTGTCACGAGGCAACGCAGGGCGCAGCGTAGGGGCGTTGATGGCCGGCCTGATTCGCGGCTCCGCGAAATCAATCTCCTTCGTGCGCTCATGCCTTGCGGCCGCGCAGGGAGATGTAAAACCCCGGCTCGAAGATTGCCTTCGGGGATACCTCTTCACTATCGACGCGGCCATACTGCCGAAGGTCATTACGGCGATCGCCGGATCATGCACAGAGGATGATCTGCTCCTGCTGTTTCTGTGCATGCCGTTCTCCAGCGCAACGTGGCGTGAGATTGATGCGCAGGCTCCGCAGTTGCGGGACTGGTACTGGCAAAATGTCCAGGCTCACTGGGGCAACCATGCACCCGAGGATGTCACCGAGCTGCTCGACAGGCTGCTTGAAGCAAAGCGTCCCGTCGCGGCTTTTCATGCGGTGCATCTTGATTGGGACAAGGTTGAAACGGCGCGCCTCAGGCGGCTTCTCAACGCCGTTGCCACAACTGCCGGTGAAACACCCCAACCATTCAAGTTGTCCCAGTACGACATATCTGCTGCGTTTAAGGATCTGCAGAAGCGGCAGGGCGTAACGACGCAGGAGAAGGCGCAGCTTGAGTTTATGTTTCTTGAAGCGCTCCACGATGGTGAGCACGGCATCCCAAATCTAGAAGAGGAGATCGGCCGTTCGCCCGCGCTCTACATGCAGGCGATCGCAACGACGTTCAGACGTAATGACGGCGGCGAAGATCCGGCCGAATGGCGCATTGACGACAAGGAAAGGCTCGAGAGAGTCGCAACCGGAACATACCGACTCCTTGATCGCATACGGCGCATTCCGGGCACCGGCACGGACGGACAGATCCAAGTCAACAATCTCAAGGAGTGGCTGTCGAAGGTGCGCGACCTGTGCAAGGAGCATGGTCGCGCTGAAATCGGCGACCAGATGATCGGGCAGCTATTGGCGAACGCGCCTGCAGACGAGGATGGAACGTGGCCATGCCGGCCCGTGCGCGAAGCTATGGAATGGATGTCTTCGGAACATGTCGGGCGTGGATTTCACGTCGCCACGCGCAATGCGCGTGGCGTTCACTGGCGCGGCGAAGGCGGCGATCAGGAGCGCGAACTCTCGGCCAAGTACCGTGGGAGGGCTCGCAAGGTGGCCTATGAGTTCCCCTATGTGAGCAGCATCCTCGAAAGCATTGCAGAATCCTACGATCGCGAAGCGAACTGGGAGGACACTGACGCCAAGGTGCGCGGGAGGCTCGGTTAGGTCGTCGAAGGCTATTTTCTGCGAGGAAGGTTATTTTCTGGGATGGTGTGACGTCCTTCGGACATCGCATTGATGGCAATGCTGGTCTACGGCGCACAGTTATTGCGGTGCGAGTCGTCGCAGCGCTCGCACGCGCGCGTCACTTTGCAAACGGGGTAGGCTTGCTACAATCCGGTCCAGCACTAACTTCAATTCCAACACCCGATGCTGCTGTGTTGGGCTCAAGCAAGCTGCCAAGAGACGCAAACTGGCCTCCGGGTGTGCCGCGACAATCTTAACAATCTCGGCTTCTTCTTTGCCAAGCCAGAATTCAGTGGACAGGCTCCAAACGTCGAACGGGCGCAGGAAGGGTAATATTGTCTCGACCGCCTCAACGAAGTGTTCGCTACTCAGTTGGCCTGGCACGCCCGCAAGATGATTGGATGTTTTCGACGATTGCAACGCCGGCTCAAGGGGCCACACTTCCGCAAAGAATGCCTTGCCGAACCGTGCCCACGCGTCAGCGGCGCTCCCATCCTCCTCCTTAGTCTTTGAACCGCGGACGAGGATCTGAAATTGCCATGCTGCTTGAGTGCGGACATCGTCTGGCGCTAATCTCAATGTGCTTCGGAATGCAGTTGCGCTGACCGCATAGTGCGGCTCTGCGTCCTTTGACCACGACCACACAACAACGACCATTTCCGTCAGCCGCCCGCTCGCGTCACGCGAAAGACGCGCTGACATGAGGTGCCGGAAAACGAACGGTTCGAGCGTTGCCCAGATCTCTGGCGAAGGAATCTGACCGTACTTGGCGAAGGCCTCCCAAAGTCGATCGGCCTCTGGAGTTTCAGCCATCATGGGCTGAAGGACGATGGCTTCCAGCCATGGGCGGTCGGCTAGATCGAAATACCGCATATGCACGGCCAATCTGTTTGCCATCAGTTCGCGCGCACGTCCCGTCAGCGCCTTAAGCGGCTCTGTGAATTGCGCTGGTAATGAAGGGCGTACACCCTGCGCGGGCATGGTCGGACAGCGCCGCAAGAACATAGAAATTAAGTGTCCGAGGGGCGCGTTGAGAGCTTCGCCCGACAAGTCGGTGACCTTATCATTCGCCCTCTCCCCGCGCTTATCCTCAGGTTGGTTTGCAAGGGTGATGGCAAATGGCAGCAGACGGGCCCATAGCTGCTCGGCGCCCTGAAAACCGGGTGCTACCTCGTCGGCCTGATCGAGCCAATAACTTAGCCGGTCGGCCAATCGGCTTACTCGGGAGACTGACTGCCGCAGTGCCAAGGTTGTTATTCTGTCGGCGAGCGCACGTACCGCTGCCGCATCATCAGCCTTCTGTGGTGGATAGGACAACAGCAACTGCCAGCCGTTTTCGACCCCCTCGTCGGCTGGTTCCGCCTTCTCCAGCGCCTCAATGATCCGCATCTTCCCCGCCAGCGTGCGGCCGAACGCCTGCGCGTCATCGCCCTCGCCAAAGTGCCGGCTGCCACCTGCCTGCTGTAACTTTTTCAGCAGACTCTCGGGCAACTCGCCATCAAACTTGCTTGCGTCACCGTCTGGCACTCTGGTGACCCGGACGCCTTCCCGGCCTCGTTCGACGGTGGGGACGTGTCGCGGAAATCGTTGATCCACCAGACGGCGAGCCTCTACGAGGTGCCTAGCCTGTTCGCCCACCGATCCGCCGTTGTCGACAACCCGCGCCAACTCGTGATCGCGATGAAACGCGGTCGTCAGTTCAAGGTCTGCGCTATCACTAAATGCTTCGGCGGACGGGCCCCGCACCAGCCGACCTTCAATTCGAATGAGTGCGTCTTTCGATAGGTCCTTCCACCGTCTGGACCTTAAGGTCGCAATCTCGGGATAGCTCGTCCAGCGCCAGAACGCTGACTCCGGAAGCTTTGTCAGATACGCGCCGACGTCGACTGCCGGCCGGAGCTGCTCGTTCCAGCGTGCGAATGCTGCTAGGCGCAGAAACAATCCTCCTTGTTGTTGGTCCCAACGGTTGCAGATATCGCTCGCCACGCTCAAGTCCAAATTCGCAAGCCTCTGGAATCCGCCCGATAGCAAGCGCGTGAGTGGCGCAAAGTGCTCATCGTAAGCATCAGGGTCGCGCTCATCGTCATCTGCGTCGGTGTCACCGAGTGCTGCGGCAGCAGCAACAACTCGGTGAACGTAGAGGTTTGGCAAATCGACTTCCTC
Organism: Hyphomicrobiaceae bacterium; assembly: GCA_050187415.1. Classification (GTDB taxonomy): domain Bacteria; phylum Pseudomonadota; class Alphaproteobacteria; order Rhizobiales; family Hyphomicrobiaceae. The sequence continues at coordinate 9,773 of JBFWXN010000109.1, forward strand.
ATTCAACCAGCCGACTTCTCTCGCCAGCCCCATTGCGTCAACCAAAGCGGCAGTACCGCGTTCAAGCAGACGGACCAGCACGTCTTTGGAGAAGCGCTGCAGCTCACTCTGTCCGAACCTCGCTTCAAAGCTGTCCAGCGATCCCGCTCGCGCTTTGAAATTCCAGGCCACCCACTTGACTGGATCGTCCTGCCTCTCCTCCTCCTTGCGTGCCCACGATGACGGCTCTTCAGCTGTCAGCCGCGGCCTTACAAGCTCGATCAACTTGTCTGCGGACTCCGGTTGAACCTTGCCACGTTGTAGTTGTTGTTTAATTTCGTACGCCTGAAAGCCGCCGTGCCCTCCTGCACTCTCACGGGCAACGACGTGAAATAGCCGCCAAACATGTTGGACCTTCGGATCAAGTCCGACATGTTTCTGAGCGTACTCGTCGAGAAATGCGAAGAGCGTCATCAGCTCATTGCCAAGTTCGCCGTGGATTCGCTTCAACGCTCTCGTGCCCCACTCAACCGCGGGTCGCTCGTGCAAACGGTCCTGAACCCACAGGGACAGTGCGCGCTCTCGCTCTTTCAGCAAATGGACCGCCATCACGCCTTGCTCCCGAACGAGCCTTCCAAAGCCTCGATCCATCCAAAGTCAACGCCGCTTGACCTCACCGCAAGGATTGCTCGTTCCTTCTCATCGGAGTCGAGTAAAGAAAGCAGATCGCGCACAAAACTCGATGCAAAGGCGCTTGAGGTACTGTAGGGCACACGCATCTTGTCGCTGAGCTGACTTACTACCCAGTTGGCGTCGTCTCTAGCCCACTCGGCCCATGCGTGAAGCGTCTCCCAAAGGGGCGCGAAGGGGTCTTTTCCTCCTCTCGCCACAAAGAGGATGGGTTTGATGTTCTTGGCGCCCCACCGAGCTTGCGCCAAGGCCCCGTTGTCGTCTGGAGCTTTCCCCGTCCTGGCGTCGATAGCATACGGCTGCTTCATGTCCTCGAACAGCGATGCATCCTCACCGATCGCGTCCATGAGATACCGCATGGGCGGATCGTCGGCCGAATAGCCCACGAGCACCAAAGTATACCGCCGGATCAAGTCGTATATGTAGTTGGCGACTACGCCAGAACGCAAATAGACACGCGCGAAATCTCTGCTCGACAGGACGAGTTGACCCGGGATTGTAGCGTCGTTATTGAGCATCCCGTGCAGGTGAACAATGCCGGCAAAGTCATGAGCGCCGGGGCGCGGCGCAACGCGCGCATCATACGCTCTCGGATCGGTCGAAAACTCAGTGCGCCAAGCTGCTTCGAAAAGCAGGTCGAAATTCGTGGTGGCCATCCGGCAGAGCGCACCCGTTCTTGCATCAACGGTGCCGGGAGGAACTGAAAGGCGTAAGAGGTCCTTGTGACCTTGGGCAAATGTCGGCGCGCGCCGCAGGACCGCCTCCAATCCATCCCGGACCTTGCGATACTTCAGTCGGCCGTTCTCGTGATCTAGCCTCGCCTCCATAGCTGCAAAGAGGCGGTCCAGCTGTCGGTCAAGAAACAGCTCAGCCTCGATCTTTTGTTCAGGCGAAAACCGGTCGCTTGCAAGAAACCGCGAACGTCTACCGTTGTTGCTGCCAGCCGTCAGGGCCTCGAGCACGCCATCGTTCAAGTGACGATAGATATCGAGAGCCAGACCATCGAAAAGTGGAAGTCCTGCTGGCTTGGACACACCCGCGCCGGCCAGAAACAGCACCCGACCATCCCGCCACTCTTTGATTAGCTCGTTCGGGATCACCGGCCCGTCGGGAACGAATCGCATGCGCCAAGTGTCCCCGCGTCGATAGCATCTCGTCCAGACACCGCACCACGCGCCTTCTGGGTTGAGCACAAACGAGGTGCGGCGGTTCGGCCCTAGCAGGTGGTGTTACCGGCCCAGTGTTGTGCGGGCTAAAGCGAAAGCGCTCTTGCGCATCTCAATCAATGACAAGCGTGTCGTAGGAAAGCCGCCAACGTCCAGCTTAAGCCGTGTCGCGCGGGAACCCCACGGGAACCCCAAAGGAAATGTCGCAGAGTTCAATTTGGGGTAACTATTTGATTTTGTTGGTCGGAGCGGGGAGATTTGAACTCCCGACCCCCAGTCCCCCAGACTGGTGCGCTAACCAGGCTGCGCTACGCTCCGCCGCCCCCCTTTTGCCCCGCGCATGGGCAGCGGTCAACTTGTTCGGACGCCGGCCCTGCGGCCCCCCGCAATCCCGAGGGCTGCGATGGCCTGACGCGTGGCTGGAAAAGCCTGCAGGCGTCCGATCCGGGCGCCGCGGGGTGCGCAAACGGCCGCGAACAGGGAATGCCCCGGCAAAATGTCATGTGTCGACAGACCGGCCGCGCGCGCCAGCTTCCGCGCTCGTTCGGCGCCACGCGCCCCGATGTCGCCATCCCGCACGCCGGCCTCCTCCAGCAGGCGGCCGACGCCGGTGCCGCAAGCCTTGGCAAAGGCCTCGATCCGGACCCAGGCGCGCAGCACGGCGGCGTCGGTGTCATCGTCCGCTCCGCTCTCGCCCAACCCCGCGCCGATGGCCTTGATGGCCTGGCGGCGCTGAGCGGACAGGCGCAGCCGGCGCTCCCCCTCGAGATCGACGCCAATGGCGCCTTTGCCGGCGAGCCCGATCAACGCGTAGTGTGCCGCATACGCGACGCTGAACGACATCCGGCCCAGTGCGGCAGGCAGAGCCGGCTTGCCGCCACGCGACCGATGAAACCGAATGCCGCGCGCCGCAGCGCCGAAATGGCGCTCGATAAGAACGCGCAACGCGATGCCGGCCGCACGACGCACGCGCCGGCGCTTTTCATCCTTCACCGCCGCAAATCTGCGTCGATCATCGGAGGAGAGCCGCGGAACCTCCCGCTCGAGCGCCTCCAGCGCAGCCGAGCTGGCCGCTGCATCGATCAGCCACAACTCACAGGAGCGGACGGGCTGCCGGTGCATCATATGTCGGATATCGCCGGCCGGGGCGCACCTGCGGTCAGGATACGGACCGTCGCCTCTGATCGCCGCGCGCCGACGGGCGCAACATGGCGAGACAAGCCTCCAGCTCCGCGGCGATCACCGCCAGCGGCGGGGCGACGGGCGCTGTCTTGGCGGAGGGCGCCGAAGCTCGCCGGCGGCCGCCCTTCGCCGCCGCGCGCGCACCGGACCGGCCGGCAGGCACCTCGGCCGCGGCCGGCTGACCGAGCCGCTTCACGTGCTCGACACCCTGCTCGCGCAGAATCTTCTGCACGCCCTTGATCGTATAGCCGGACTGGCGAAGCAAATGCTGGATCCCGAGCAGCAGCTCGAGATCGGCCGGCCGATAGTACCGGCGGCCGCCGCCTCGCTTCATGGGGCGGAGCTGCGGAAACCGATTCTCCCAGAAGCGCAACACATGCTTGGGAAGATCGAGCAGATCGGAAACTTCGCTGATGGTTCGAAACGCCTCGGCCGCCTTGGGCACCTGACACCCCGCTCTTTGCTGGACCCGCTATTCCGCCGCCCGGCGCCGCCCGAGGCCGACGTTGATGCGGTCCTTCATGATGTTGCTCGGTCGGAAGACGAGGACGCGCCGCGGCGTGATCGGAACTTCCTGCCCGGTCTTGGGGTTGCGGCCGACGCGCTCGCCCTTCTGGCGGATGCCGAAGGAGCCGAACGAGGACAGCTTGACCGGATCGCCGCTCGCCAGGCTCGACGAAATCTGCAGGAGGATCAGCTCGACCAGCTCCTGAGATTCGTTGCGCGGCAGCCCGACCTTCTGCACCACAGCCTCCGCGAGATCAGCCCGCGTCAGTGTTTTGCCACCCATGACTTGACAACGCCTCCCCAACAAAGCCCGGAGGGATGCTAGACCCGCAGTGATAACGGGTCAACGTCAAAGCTCGCCAACCGGCTGAAATCACACACTTAAAGGAAGAACAGCGATCACCAGCGGGCGAGCACCGCTCCCCAAGTCAGGCCGCCGCCCATGGCCTCCATGAGGACGAGGCTGCCCTCCTTCAGGCGGTGGTCCTCGAAGGCCTGGTTGAGCGCCAGCGGAATGGACGCCGCCGACGTGTTCCCGTGCTTCTCGAGCGTAAACACGATCTTGTCCTGGGCGATGCCGAGTTTCTTGCCGATGCCGTCGAGAATGCGGCGGTTGGCCTGGTGCGGCACATAAAGATCGATTTCGCCGATGGTGTAGCCGGTGTTCACAAGCGTCTCTTCGATGACGCCGGAAATCTTCTGCACGGCGTGACGGAACACCTCGCGGCCGTTCATGCGCAGATGACCGGTCGTTTTCGTCGAGCCGGGTCCGCCATCGACATACAGCAGGTCCTCGAAGCGCCCGTCCGACCGCAACCGCGACGAGAGGATGCCGCGGTCGTTTCGCGTTCCCTCGAGGGTCTGCGCCTCGAGCACCACGGCGCCGGCGCCATCTCCGAACAGGACGCACGTGCCGCGGTCGTTCCAGTCGAGAATGCGCGAGAAGGTCTCCGCGCCGACGACGATGGCGCGCTTGAATTGGCCGGTCTTGAGGAAGTTGTCGGCGGTGGCGAGCGCATAGACGAAGCCGGAGCAGACGGCCTGCACGTCGAACGCCGCGCCCTTGGTGACACCAAGCTCGGACTGGATGCGCACGGCCGTGGCGGGAAAGGTCCGGTCCGGCGTGGAGGTGGCGCAGACGACGAGGTCGATATCGATGGGATCGACCCCCGCACGCACCAGCGCCTGCTTCGAGGCGGCGATGCCGAGGTCGGAGGTCAGTTCGCCGTCGGCGGCGATGTGACGCTGCTTGATGCCGGTGCGTTCCGTGATCCATTCATCGCTGGTATCGACCATCCGCGAAAGATCGTCGTTGGTCAGGATGCGCTTGGGCAGGCTGCCACCCACTCCCCTGATCACGGATCGAATGACTGCCACGTGCTACCTCGCGATCGGGCCAGGCTGCGCCGGCTCTTTGGTCTCGGCCTGGCTAATCTTGCCGTGGAAGGCCGTAAGATCGGCCGCCAGTCGTTCCAGGATGCCGCTGGCCGCCATCTCATAGCCCACTTCGATGGCTCTGGCGAAACCCACCGCGTCGGTTCCACCGTGGCTTTTGATCGCGATCCCGTTGAGCCCGAGGAATGTCCCGCCGTTGCTGCGCCGCGGATCCATGCGGTCCTTGAGGGCGGCAAAGCCGCTCCGGGCCAGAACCGCCCCAACCCTGGCAAGCCA
>JBFWXN010000110.1:0-14966 GCA_050187415.1 Hyphomicrobiaceae bacterium
ATTCGCACGTCGATCTTGCGCCAGTCGAAGGGCGAGCCGTTGGGGACGATCAGGATCTCGGCACCACACTCGGCCAGGCACTCGACCACGTCTTCCTTCCATATGTCCTCGCAGATCGGCACGCCGAGCCTGACACCGCGAAAGCTGATCGGTCCCGGCAGAGGTCCGGCATCGAACACCCGCTTTTCGTCGAAAGGTCCGTAGTTGGGCAGGTCGACCTTGTAGCGGACGGCGGAGATCTGGCCTCCTTCGACCATGGCGACGGCGTTGTAAACCTTGTCGCCATCGGGCCAGACCGTGCCGACCAGCAATGCTGGCCCCGACGCCAGCTTGGTCGCCAGATCTTCGACCGCCTCGCGGCAAGCCGCCGCGAAGGCCGGCTTGCGCACGAGGTCCTCCGGCGGGTAGCCGCAAATATAGAGCTCCGGGAAAACGATGAGATCGGCGCCCTTCGCCGCCGCGTCCAGGCTCGCGCGCACGGCCCGCTCGACGTTGCCGGCGATATCGCCGACCACAGGATCGAGCTGGGCAAGCGCAATTTTCAATGTGTTGGCAGGTGCTGTCATGAATGCTTGGCCATGCGAAGGGACTGGGTGACCACACTCTTACCGGCAGCGCGCCGCGAGGCAAGGCACGCGCCACGCAACCCAACCCCGCGCTATGCGGCCGGCTGCGCGACGCGCGATCGGATTGCGCCGCGAAAGAAGGCTCGTTTTAACGTCTCTATGCCAGTCTCCCATCTCCATTTCCGGTAATGTAGGGTGTCAGGGATGGTTCGGTTGCTTGGCATTGATGCCAATCGAAAGACGTTCAGCTTTAAATGTGGCTTGTGCAACAGCATGCACGAGGGTCCCCCCTCGTTCGCCCACAAGCGCCCGCCATACTACTTCGACGTTCCGGAGGTCGATCGCGAGACCCGGGTCGAGATGAACGACGACTTGTGCCGGATAGCACCCGCTCGGCCGGACGGCAGCGACGCCATCTATTGCGTCCGCGCCACCCTCGACATTCCCATCGTCGATAGCGACGCGCCCTTCTGTTGGGGTGTCTGGGTCACCCATTCGGAAGAGGCGTTTCATCGCTATGAGGCGACATTCAACGCCGACCAGACCGACGACGGCGCATTTGGCTGGCTTGCGGTCGTGATGCCCCACTACCGCCGCACCGCTCCCGGCGATTATCTCGAACATCTGGCCTGCGATGTCGAATGGGGACCCAAGGGCCGACGCCCGAAAGTCGTCGTCCGTCCCTGCGATCACCCGCTCTACAAGGACCAGAGCGAGGGCATCACCTGGGACCAGGCGGTCGGCATCGCGCGTCTCGCCATGCATGGCTCGAATTGACGTCGTGGCTCCGGAACGACGCCGGTCCTCCGACGAGCCGGCGATGCGGGTGCGGGCAGTGCCCCAGGCCAAGTCGACGGCGTTTCACGTTGACGCCCCCTCCCTCATTTCGACATCCTGTACCCCGAGCGTGAGCACGGCCTGAGACCGCAAGCGGTCGCGGCCCACAAAAGTGCCAGCAGCCCACTCGGGAGAACGCCCATGAACGACCAAGCCGCCGCGCCAACTCGGGCAGAGCACCAGGCCCGTATGGCCGACTACCTCAAGTCGGGCGAAGAACGCGCCCGCGCCCTCGGCAACAAGGGCCCCGTGCGCTTCGCCGACGACGGCCAGCTCCATCCCGACATCGTTGCAGCCTATTGGAAGCACGGCTTCTACATCTTCGAGGGAATCGTCGGCGAACCCGAGATCGAAGAGCTTCGCGCCGATGCCATGAACATGCTCGAGTGCGCTCCTACGGCACCCGGCGGCAAGCTCGACGCCAGGGGACGGCCCGCCATGGGCCGCGACTGGGCGCGCGAACCCTACACGTTCATCAAGCCGCTCTCCGATCCCTGGGGCGGCACCGACAAGCTCAATGGCCGCCATCCAAGCAAGATGGCCGAGGCCAAGGCCGATGCCAGTGCACCTGAGCACGTTGTTTTCCTCATGTACGGCATGTGCATGGGCATGCCCGCGGGCTTGCGCGTCTACGGGCATCCGCATCTGCTGGCGATTGCTCAGACCATCAACGGACGCGACTTCGTCCCCTTCAACGACGCGATCTTCGTCAAACAGCCGGGCGTCGGCGGCTCGGTCGCGTGGCATCAGGACGGCGTGACGCACTGGGGCGCGCCCGATTGGGACCAAGGCATTCACGGGTTCAACTTCCAGGTTCAGCTTTATCCGACGACCGCCGCCAACTGCCTCTGGGTCGTGCCGGGCTCCCACAAGCTTGGCCGGATCGACATCAAGACACGGGTGGCCGAGAACGGGGGCGACGACCGCCTGCCCGATGCGGTGCCGCTGATCTGTAACGCTGGCGACGTCACCATGGTCAATCGGCAGTGCCTGCACGGCTCGTTCGCCAACTCGTCACCCGACATTCGAATCTCGCTGACGTTCGGCTTCCACCGCCGCCGTTCGGTGCTCGGTGCCAAGGCCGGATTGTCGATGACCCAGCAAAACGTCGTCTATGACGATCATCGCATCTTCGAGCGGTCCGCGGTGATCCCGCTCGCGATCGACGCGCGCCGTCAGCATTACCCTGACGAGACTCCCTTCGAGTACGAACCGTTCGCCGGGCGCGCATCTGAGTTCCGCTATACCCCGGAGACGCGCGACCGGTGGATCAAGGACTACAACACCAAGGACTTGGCGATCTGATCCAGCGACGAAATGGAAAAATGGGCGGCCATCTGTCTGACCGCCCGTGCTCATGATCGGTATGGCTTCGCAAGCCGGTCGCGCAAGCGGGTTCGCCCGCGCGGCCAACTCATCGCCGGGCGATGACCACTTCGGCGTATTCGCTCGGCACGATCAACGTACCATCGGTGGCTCGGTTGAACCGCTTGATGAGCGCCAGAAGATCCGTTTCGAGCGCCTTTTGGCTCGCATCGTCGAGCGCCAGGAAGGCCTTGTGCAGCGGCCCGTAATACTGCCGGAACATATCCACGAAGTGAGCCGGTGATCGGTAGCGGAAGACGTACATCATCGGCTTCATCGCGATTGCCGAAGCGGCCCCCCCGAAACTCTCCTCGACCCAGGTCTTGTCACCCCAGAGGGCAGGCGACTTGACCCCCGGCGGCGGTGCGATATGGCCGCCGAGCATTTTGAAGAGTTGCCCGATGAAGCCGGCCGGAGTCCAATTGGCGAGACCGATCTGGCCACCCGGCCTGCAGACGCGCAGCAATTCGCTAGCAGCCTTCTGCTGGTTCGGCGTGAACATGACGCCAAACGTCGAGACCACCGCATCGAACGAGGCGTCCTCGAAGGGAAGCTGTTCGGCATCCGCCACTTGGAAGCGAACAGGCAGTCCATCCGCCTCGGCCCGGACACGGCCTTTGGCGAGCAAAGACTCGACATAATCAGTCGACGTTACGTCGCAGAAGCGGCGAGCGAAAGCGAGCGTGGCATTGCCGTTGCCGGCTGCAACGTCGAGTACCTTGGCGCGGGGATCGATATCCATCGCCTCGGCGAGGGTCTCCCCCACGATCTGCAATGTGATGCCGATGCGGGCGTAGTCGCCTGACGCCCACGCGGCGTTCTGCTTCGATTTGATTGCCCCGTAGTCGGGCATAGGTGGAATGATGATGTTCACGTAGAACTCCCGATGCGAAAAGCGCCGATGAATAGCTGCGCCGGAATAAGTCGCCACTTGCACGCTGCCCGGCGCTGCACATATCGCTGAGGAGCGGATTTCTTGCTTGAGGACGACGAGGAGATCACGTGGGGAACTTGCGGGGATTTCGGGCGGGGGCCTTGTTGAGCGCGCATTAAAGAGCGGAGCTGGGCGTGCAATATCGGTTCCACGAATTCACACTGGATCTGGACAACTTCGCATTGCAGCGCAACGGGGTCGCCGTCCACGTCGAGCCGCTCGTGTTTGACCTGTTGCGCGTCTTTGTTGCCAACGCCGGGCGCGTTCTCACGCGGGACGACATCATCGCCGTCGTCTGGAAGGGCCGCTTCGTATCCGACACGACAGTCTCCAGTGCCATCAAGGCCGCCCGCAAGGCGCTCGGCGACAGCGGCGAGAAGCAAGCCTTTATCAGGACCGTCCGTGGCCGCGGCTTCCAGTTCGTTGCGAAGACATTGGAGGCTGCCGCTCCGACCGCGCGGGTCGTCGGGCGTCCGCAGCAGGCACCCGTCGACCGCACAACCGCACCGTCGAGAGCGGGACCGGCCTTGCAATCACCTCCCCGCATTGCCGTCCTGCCGCTTTTCCCGCTGCCCCGCGACGATGAGCTGAGGCTACTCGGCGACGCGATATCCCAGGAGCTGATCCTGGAGCTGGCCCGTCTGCATTGGCTGTTTGTCATCGCGCGCGGCTCGTCGTTCCAGTTTCGCGGACAGGAGCAGGACTTGGCTCAGGCGGCATCGATCCTTGGTGCCGATTATTTCGTCACGGGAACCATCGTCAGGGCGGGGCGCGACTGCATCATCAGCATCGAGCTTTGCCAGCCCGGAAGTGGCAACATCGTCTGGGCCGACAGCATCACCATCTCGATGGAGGGGCTGATGCACATGCGATCGAAGCTCGCCGCCCAGATCGTGGGCGCATTGGAGCCGAGAATTCAACTCAACGAGACGGCCATCGCCGCGAGGGTCCCCACCGAGCAATTGGATGCCTGGGCTGCGTATCATCGCGGCCTCTGGCACATGTATCGCTTCAACGCGCGCGATAACGCCGTCGCCGCAGGACTTTTCGCGCGTGCCGTTGCGCTGGACCCGGCGTTTGCGCGCGCCCATGCCGGACTATCGTTCACCCATTTCCAGTCGGCGCTGATCGGATACGTGCCCGACGTCGAAGCCGAACGCGAAAAGGCCCGCCGTCATGCAAACCTCGGTATGGAACTCGATCCACTCGATCCTTTCGTCAATCTGACCATGGGGCGGGCGGATTGGATCGCGGGCCGGCTACAACCTGCCCTTAGTTGGATGGAACGCAGCATCGCTCTCAGCCCGAATTACGCCTTTGCCATCTACAACAGTGCACTGGTCGGCACTCTGTTGGGCGACGGCGAAACGAATGAGACGCGCGTCGCGAAGGCCATCGCGCTCAGCCCGATCGATCCGCTCAGTTATGCCATGCTCGCAACGCGCGCGCTCACGTTCACGGTGCGCGGCGACTTTATCACGGCCGCCGAATGGTCGAACCGAGCCGCTCAATCCCCCAACGCCCACATTCAAATTTTTGTCATCGCCGCGTTCTCGAGCGAGCTCGCCGGTCTTCGCGCGCAAGCCGAGGCCCACATCGCACACGTCAAAGCCTTCAATCCGGGCTTCACATCGTCGGACTTCCTGAAGTCCTTTCCGCTGGCACCCGGCGCCGTCCGCTCGCAGGTCGAGCGATCGCTCCTGCGCCTCGGATTGGCGCGCGATTGACGCATCGGAGTGTGGCGCAGCCGCGCAAGAATCGGGTTGTCGATGACGTCCCGCGCTGACTGAGTGGCGTCGCGGGGCGTATCCCCATCGTTCTCCAGAGAGCTCCCGGTCGTGATGCACCACTCCCTTGATTCCAACTTCGCCTGGCGCATGGCCGGCGTGGCGTTCGCCGTCGGCTTTATTGTCTTCGGGATCGTCTACAGCTTTGGCGTTTTTCTCGAGCCGATCATGGCGGATCTCGGATCCGGACGATCGCCGACGTCGGCGCTCTACGCCATTTCCAGCTCCATCTTCTATTTTCTCGGTCCCGTCACGGGGTGGATCGGGGACCGTGTCGGCCCTCGCGTGATCACCGCCGGCGGCGCAATCGCGATGGCGACCGGACTCGCCGCAACCGCGTTCGCAACGGATCTTACAATGGCTTATGTCAGCTACGGGTTCGGAGTCGGCATCGGTGCTGCGTGCACCTATATCCCGACTTTCGCCGTCGTCGGCGGCTGGTTCGACCGATGGCGAACGCGAGCACTGAGCTTTGCGGTGGCCGGCACGGGTCTCGGCATGCTCGCTCTTCCACCTTTGGCAGCCATCCTTATCGAGCACTTCGGCTGGCGAGCAGCCTTTCTTGCGCTGGCCGCCATCAGCGGCGTCACGCTTGCGATCAGTGCGGTAGCCATACGTGCACCCCCGCCGCGTCCCGGCATCGCGGCGACCGAACCCCTCGGCGCGACCCTCCGATCGCGCGCCTTCGGTCAGATCTACGTCTCTTGGGTGCTCGGCACGATGGCGCTTTTCGTACCGCTGGTCTTTCTGCCGGCCTTCGCCGTCAGTCGCGGTGCCGATCCGATCGCCGCATCGTGGCTGATCTCGATCATTGGCGGGGCCAGCGTGATCGGGCGCCTTGGCATTGGCTACGTGCATTCGTCGGATGGGGCACTACGCCTCTATAAGGCCTCGATCTTCGCGATGGCCGGCAGTTATATGATCTGGCTCCTGTCGCCGAGTTACGGCTGGCTCGTCCTATTCGCAGCAGTCCTCGGCCTCGCCTATGGCATCAGAATCGCTCTCGTCGCCCCGGTGTTGATCCAGCTCTTCGGCGCCAGCCAATTAGGCGCCCTACTCGGATCATTCTTCACCGGAACGGGGATAGCGGGCCTCGCAGGGCCCTTGCTCGCGAGCCTCACAGTCGACCACTTCGGCAGCCACAGTGGCGGCATCGCAGTCGCCCTGATCCTCGGCACGTTAGGCTTCCTCGCCGCTCTACCCTTGAAAGTCGCCGCTGCGGAACCCTTCACCAACTCGGAGGCGGAAAGGGCATGAAAACCCGGTCCTGCGCGTACCTGCGTTCTATGTCGCAACTCGGCGAAGCCCGCCGAGTTGTGGCGCGACGGTTGCCAGCGCCAACGCTTCGTCGGTCGGGCGCCCAAGCCACCGCTACCTATTCGGGTATCTCCGGCTCGACGAGATGTGCGAGCTGCACGAGCGATTGCTGCCAGCCAAGATAGCAGGCCTCCGTTGGGATCAAGGCGGGTATACCGGCTTGTTCGATACGGATCTCGGTGCCGACGGAGACCGCCTTCAAGGTCACGGTGACGGACATCACGCCAGGGAGGTTCGGATCATCGAAGCGGTCGGTATACCGGACAAGCTCGTTCGGCACGAGTTCGACGTACTCGCCGCCGAACGAATGACCTTTGCCTGTGGTGAAGTTCGTGAACGACATCCTGAATGTGCCGCCAACCTTCGGTTCTAAATGCTCGACATTGCAGGTGAAGCCATATGGCGGCAGCCATTTGGCCATGGCTTCCGCATCGAGGAAGGCGCGGTAGACCTTCTCCGGCTTGGTTGCGAAGACGCGGTGCAGACGGACGGTGCCGGTGTCGGAATTCGTCGTCATATCGTTGCTCCATCTCGTGATCGGCTCGGGAGCAGCTCTCGCACACCGCCCGCTCAGATTTCAAGACGCTCGACGGACCTCGCAGCCGACAGGTGAATGCGAAGTTTATGTCGGCGCGATGGACGAGGTTGCGGACACGCTGATCCCGAGCGAAAGCACAGGTCCGGGTCGAGCGCGGTTTTCGTCGGGGCGTTGGCTGCTCCTGCAATGACCACAGACTAGCGATAACCCGGCCGGAAGGTCAGCCTTGCCCACGCTTGACGACGCGAATGGCGCCATCACCGCGACGATAGCCCTCAGCGAGCGCAGCATCCCTCCAAACTCGCCGTTAACGCGCGTTCATCGAGCGTGCCACTCTTGGCAATGAAAACCAGCTGGACCGCCGGGACTTTGGGTACTTGCGCTGGGGCCCGACCAATCGTCGCGCGATGTCCCACCAATTGAAACACCATGGGTTCGTCGGGGCACTCGGCGAACACCACGATGCCTTTTGCACGAACCAAGATTGTGGAATTTTGCGCAACGACCGCCTGAAACCGCGGTAGCACAAGTGGGCACTGCGATGTCCACGATACGGTCTGGAAGTCCGGCAACGTCGCCGTCGATCGGGCGATGTCGGCCACTGCTCGCCGATGTAGATCAGCCGAGAATAGAAGTTCCGGTGGAAATTGACCGTCCACCATTTCGTAGAGAACTCGATCTCCCTTGTAGCCGCGAAGTTTCGCGCTGACGTTATCGCGCTCGGCTTGGCTCACGAGATCTATTTTGCTCATCGCGATGTAATCCGCAGCCATCACCTGCGATTGCCATAAGCTGTCGTGGAGCAGCTCTTGCTGGTCCGTCAGGTTGCGGGCGTCCGTGACGCAGACGACCGCATCGAGTGCCGCTTCCCTCCAGACGACGGGATCGAGCAGCGCCTGCACGATTTCGGCCGGATTGGAAACGCCACTCGTTTCGATAATGATACCGTCAGGTGCCGGCACGCGACGCAGGAGCATACTCAGCGTCTGAAGGAGATCGCCCTGAAGGCTGCAGCATATGCAGCCATTCTTCAAGCTGACCACGCCGTCTGAAATGCTGCCGAGCAATGCGGCGTCGATGTCGATGGCGCCGAAGTCGTTCACAACGGCTGCAAGCCGGCGACCACGCGGCTCGCTCAGCAGGCGATTGATCAGCGTCGTCTTTCCGGCACCGAGAAACCCCGTGATCAGTAGAATTGGGACGGCCATCAGCTTGGCCTACGACGCACGGGCTGGCCGGGGCGGGCATCCAGCTTCAGATTGCCGTCCGCGATCACAGCCTGGCCGTTGACGAACAGGTGCCGCACACCTGAAGCGGGGAGGTTCATGCGACCGAAAGATGCACGATCCTGAAGCCTATCGTAATCGAAGACGACAAGGTCGGCATCGCAACCCTGCTTGATGCGTCCCTTCTGGCGCATGTGCGGCGTGCTCGCCTCCAGGATCTGGGCGGGAATGAGCGAGCACTTACGCAGTCCTTCGATCAAAGGCATCGTCTTGCGGTCCCGCACCCACCGACTGAGAAACTTTGTGAAAGTGCCCGAGGAGCGCGGATGCGATACTGCGTGATCTGGCAGCGGCCAGGCGTCGCCCTTGTAGATCATGCCATCGAGGGTCCACGCCATGGCGTCCGAAGCGATGGCCCCACCGGGAAAAAGGACCGAGACATCGAGCAAGTCGCTGTGCCGGGAGTTGATGTCGACGTCCAGATAGTGCCACAGGATCAAGGCACCTGGATCATGGTCCTGAGCGGCAAGCAAGTCGTCGCGGCTGGTGAAGCGGCGCCTGGTTTCTAGCAATTCGACTGTGTCGTAGCCGCCGCCGGTCCGCTCGGGGAATTCCGGATCGGTAAAGAAAGAAGCGCTGACGACAGACGAGCCCACTCCATAGGGATACGCCTCGAGCGTGACTTTCAGCCCTTGCGCTTGCGCCGTGCCAACCAGTTCGGCCGCGCGCTCGACATCCTGCAAACTGGTCGAATTGAAATGGCAGATATGCATGTGCGCGCCCGTGGCGCCAGCATATCCAATCAACCGGATGTACGCTTCGATCGAGCTTCTCGGATCGATATTCGACATATACGCGATATGCGTGAATGTCGGTGCGTTCTCAGCGGCGGCGAGACTGCACAATGCCGACATCTCCTTGGTGCCGGCACCGGGAACATAAGCACTTGGAAAGCCAATCCCGAGCCCGCCCTCGTCCAAGCCCGAATGTACGCGCTCGATGATATCTTCGACTTCTGTCGTGCTGGCGACGGCCGCCGACCATCGCGGATCACGCATAGCGCGCCCCATGCCTTCGACGCTGGCCTCGACCTGCTGCGTCGTCATCGTGGCTATTCGAGCAAAAACCCAACCCGTCGATGCGCCGTAGTTCAGAGTGCGCCCGGCATAGGCCTGCTGATCGTACCAGCGGGCGACCGGCCAAACCCCCAGTTCCAATTCAAGCGACGTAGTCACGCCGTCGAAGGCTTGCATGCGGTCGGCCGGCAGCGATTGCCCATGTGCGTGCAGGTCGATGAATCCCGGTGCGACGACAAGCCCTTCGGCTTCGATGATGTCTTCCGCAGCCCCGAGATCTCGACCGACAGCGGCGATCGTGCCGCCTTTCAGCGCAACGTCTGCGACCGCGTCATGACCGCTTTCCGGATCGATGACCCGACCGCCGCGGATTATCAAGTCATGCATCGGCTGTGCTCCCCAGAAACTGAATGTCCTTGCCACGGGCCGATCGAAACGTATTGCTCACTGCTGTCATGAACACGATACGCCCTGTCGGACGGAACGCGATCATGGCAAGTTGCCGTGCGTCAAGCTTCATCGTCGGAGGGTCCCGTGTCGTCGTCGCTTCAGATCGGATTTCTGGTTTTCCCACAGATTACCCAGCTCGACTTCACCGGACCGCTGCAGGTTTTTTCCAGGGTCCCCGGCGCCAAGGTGCACCTCATCTGGAAAAGCCTGGAGCCGGTGCAGAGCGATACGGTTCTGTCCATTACACCGACTGTCACCTTCGCCTGCTGCCCGCAACTCGACGTGATCTGCGTGCCGGGTGGCTATGGTACCGATGAGCTTATGCTGGACGACGAGGTGCTTGCATTTCTGCGCACACAGGCCCTAGGCGCCAAATACCTGACCTCGGTATGCACGGGATCGACCGTGCTCGGCGCGGCCGGCCTCCTCAAGGGGTACCGCGCGAGCACTCACTGGAGTGCCATAGAAGCTCTCCCCCTGTTGGGGGCGACACCGTCGCGGGAACGTGTCTCGATCGACCGCAATCGCATCACCGGCGGTGGCGTTACAGCCGGCATCGACATGGCACTGACCCTGGTCTCGCAATTGATCGACCGTCCAACGGCCGAGGGCATCCAACTCGGTATTGAATACAATCCGGCGCCACCCTTCAATTCCGGTTCACCAGAAACGGCAGATCCGGAGGTGCTGGCAGCCCTGAGGGCGAAAATGGCGCCGTCGCAGGCACGCCGCATCGATGTCGCCAAGCGGGCCGCCGCGCGGATGGACTAGGATCTTTCTCGTTCGGCCCGCGCGGACGATCCCGTAGCCGAAAGCGTCACGGGCTGAGAGATCAGAGCAGCGAACACCCGCCTCGTCGGCTACAATAAGCGCTAGATGCCCATCTCGCGCCCCGTGCATAGCAAACCTTCACCGCCGGAGAACCCATGTCGATACTTCCCAACTCTGTCGAGGCCCGCGACATCGCCTACCAACTCCATTCCAACGTCGATCTGCGCCACCACGAGGAGGTGGGATCGCTGGTCATGGACAGGGGAGAGGGCATCTACGTCTTCGATACGAGCGGCAAGCGCTACATCGAAGCGATGGCAGGGCTTTGGTCGGTTGCCGTCGGCTTCGGCGAGCATCGACTGGCCGAAGTCGCCAAGACGCAAATGGAGAAACTGCCCTACTATCATACGTTTTCCTATAAGACGCACGAGCCGTCGATCGACCTCGCCGAGAAGCTCATTTCGATGGCTCCGGTACCCATGTCCAAGGTGTACTTCACGTCGTCAGGGTCGGAAGCCAACGACCTTGTCGCGAAGATGACGTGGTATCGCTCCAATGCCCTGGGATTACCGCAGAAGAAGAAGATCATCGGCCGCATCAAAGGCTACCACGGGGTTACTATCGCGGCTGGCTCGATGACGGGCATCCCCCGCAATCACGCAAGCTTCGATCTGCCACTGCCGCAGATGGTTCACACGACATGCCCCGACTGGCCGCGCGACGCCCGCGAGGGTGAAACCGAGGCAGACTTTGTGCGGCGGATGGCTGCGGACCTCGAGGCCCTGATCGAGCGCGAAGGCGCCGATACGATTGCCGCATTCATTGGCGAGCCGGTGATGGGCGCGGGCGGCGTGATCGTTCCGCCGAAGGGCTACTGGGCAGCCATTCAGGCCGTGCTTGCCCGCCACGATATCTTGCTCGTCGCCGACGAGGTGATTTGTGGTTTCGGTCGGACCGGCCAGTTGTTCGGTTGCCAGACTTACGACATTCGTCCCGACGTTATGGTCGTGTCAAAGCAGATCACATCGTCCTATTTGCCTCTATCCGCCATCCTGATGAATGACCGTTTTTACCAGCCCATAGCCGATGAGTCGCATCGCATCGGGGGTTTCGGCCACGGCTACACCGCATCCGGCCACCCTGTCGCAACGGCTGTCGGTCTGGAAAACCTCAAAATTATCGAGGAGCGCGATCTCGTGGGAAATGCGCGGCGGCGCAGCCCTCGCTTTCTCGCTGGCCTCGCCGACCTTGGCCGACATCCGGCGGCGGCAGGCCACAGGGGTGTCGGCCTTATCGGTGCTATCGAGATCAAGCCCTGGGCGGGCAAAGCCGGCAAGGCAGCCGAATCCGCCAGCATGCTCGCTCTCGAGGAGGGCGTGGTAACGCGCAACGTCGGCGAGGCGCTCTGCTTTTGTCCGCCCCTGATCATTTCCGACGCCGAAATCGACGACATGTTTCGCAGCATCGGGCGTGCTCTCGATCGGCTCGACACGCACTCCAAAGCCGCCTGATCGATCAATCCACTCGCGCATGGGCCCCGGCAGACTTAGTGCCGGGGCTAAGTATATTCAGCGGGTCGCAATCAGGGCGCGTAAGCCTTGCGAAGCAGGAATTCGAAGCTGCGACCGGGCAGGTAACGCTTACCCGTCACCCCGAGCCGTTCCAAGGGAGTGCCCACGATCACGCGCGCAGGCAGCCATCGCCTGGAGAGAAGCTTCTCGACCTTCCGCGCGAGCGCTAGAGGTGAGGCGGCGCCAGTTTCCTGCGTGGCATAAAACTCGAGCGCGACCTGAAACCGATCCTGGTAGGCCGACGAAGCGCTGGCGTTGCGACAAACGGCACGGTGCGATGTGAACCCCGTGTTCAGATCTCCAGGATGCACAATCGTCGCTTGAATTCCGAACGGTGCAATCTCGCCACGCAGCGACTCGACCAGACCGTCCAATGCAAATTTCGATGCACAATAGTACGGCACGAACGGCAGCCCGATGGTACCGGCAATGGAACCGATCACGATAATTTTGCCTTCGGACTGCTCCCGCATGGCAGGAAGCACCGCGCGGATCATCCTGGCCGTTCCGAAGAAGTTCGTTTCGAATTGCCGTTTTGCCTCTTCGTCCTCGGTATCCTCGAGCGATCCTGCCAGACCGACTCCGGCGCAGGCGACAAGCGCATCCAGTCGCGACTCGCGCCGCAGTATCTCCGATACTGCGGCTTGCACGGACCTCTCGTCCGTGACGTCAAGTGCGAGATGCGTCCAGCCGGACGCGGTGCAGATCGTGCGGCTGCCGCCGTAGACGGTCTTGCCGCTTGCCGCGATCTGATCGGCAATGGCCCTTCCAAGTCCCGATGAGCAACCGGTCACCAACACTACGGCGGCGGACGACGTCTGCGACATACGCGACCTCTCAAACGACCGCTTCGGAGGAGCCCCGAAATCGGCTTTGCGTCAAGCTGCCTGCTCTTGCTTCTTGCCCATTCCGTCAATTTCCTCACGGAGTATCAATACGGCCTCCGAGATCTGTGCGGACGTATGCTCGGAGGTGAGGAAAAAGCGAAGGCGTGCCGCCTTGATCGGTACGGCCGGATAGATGATGGGCAATACGTTTTGTCCACGCGCCAGCATCCGGTCAGCCAACCGCCCGGCCGTGATCAGGTCGCCCACGATGATGGATACGACCGCATAGCCCTCGCTCGTGGAGGTATCCAATCCCGCGCCCTGAGCGAGCGACAAAAACAGCTTTCCGTTGGCTTGGACGCGCGCAACCCGCTCCGGCTCTGCCTTCAGAACGTCGAGTGACGCCGACGCTGCTGCAGCCAGCGGCGGCGACAGTCCGACCGAATAGACCAACCCGGGAGCTTGGTATTTCAGGATTTCGATCAGCTCCTGCTTACCGGCTATATATCCTCCGCAGCTCGCCAGCGACTTGCTCAGCGTGCCCATCCAAATGTCGACGCGCGTGGGATCGATGCCGAAGTGCTCGGCAGAGCCACGACCGGTGGATCCGAGAACACCGAGGGCATGGGCCTCATCGATCATCAGCCACGCGCCGTACTTCTCCTTCAGCGCGACAAGCCCGGGGAGATCGCAAACGTCACCGTCCATCGAGTAGAGGCCTTCGGCGACGATCAACGTACGCTGGTGCAGATGGCGGTGCTCCCGCAGCAGTGTCTCGAGCGCCTCGCTGTCGTTGTGGCGGAAGGCAAATGATGTGGCTCCGGAGAGCTTGATCCCGACCAGCACGCTATTGTGCGACAAGCTGTCATAGATGATGAGATCGTCAGGGGTCATCAAGGTGCTGATCGTCGACACGTTCGTGGCGTGACCACTGACGAAGGCGACTGCAGCTTCCGCACCGTAGATTTCGGCGAGCGTCCGCTCGAGATTTTGATGGAGCGGGCGCTCGCCTGCGACGATACGGCTCGCTGAAACCGATGTCCCAAGGACTTCGATAGCGCTCTTTGCTGCGTCCACCACGATCGGGTGCTGATTGAGACCCAGATAGTCGTATGACGCGAAGTTCACGTATTTCTTGCCGGCGATCTGCGTCGTTACACCGCGTCTCGCTTCATGACACCGGTAAAATGGGTTATCGATATTGAATAGCCGTCCGATCTCTTTGTGTTTCAGTATCCCCCGGTAGAGGGGCAAATCCGCAAAGCTTTGCGAGATGCGCCGAGGACCGCTGGCCACTGGCTTCGACGTGCTCGTCAATCGGCCGGCTTCAGGAAAATCACCGCAGGCATCGGCAACCGCGCGTGCGCCCTGTCCAATGGTGCCACGCACGTAAAGTCCCATTCGGATCAGCGTTCGCCTCACGCTTGCGAACATCATAGACGAATTGGTCCGGTGACTGGCGAAGCTGATCCGCCGACCGGACTTGAGCCCATCCCTCATTTAACTCTCACTGTCGAGATGTCGCACCGTCAGTTCAGCGCGATTCCGCGTTGTAGATCGTCTCATCGATCGACAATTGCAATAAAAATCTTAGCTTGCGCGGTTCTGGTGGACGATTGGGTTAAGTGTGTCAGATGCTGCCGCATCACGGCGCCTTCATAGATCGGAAATTTGTGTGATGAGTGCGGCACGTGGTTGCAG
>JBFWXN010000111.1:0-14855 GCA_050187415.1 Hyphomicrobiaceae bacterium
GTCCGGCGAGAAGCTGCTGTCCGTGTCGGCCGGCGACACCGTGCGCTGGGTGGTGGGCGACACCACCAGCGGCGAGGGCAAGGACGTGCAGGTGCACATCCTGGTGAAGCCGATCGCCCCCGACCTCACCACCAACCTCGTCATCACCACCGATCGTCGCACCTATCACGTGGAGCTGCACGCCACCGACAAGACCTACATGGCATCGGTGTCGTGGACCTATCCGCCGGCGGCGCTGCTCGCCTTGAAGCGGGAGTCCGATCCCGGCTGGACGACGACCGTGGAGGCTGCGCCCGATCCTGCGTCGTTCCGGTTCCGCTACCGCATCGAAGGTGACGCGCCCTGGAAGCCGCAACGCGTGTTCGACGACGGCACCAAGGTCTACATCCAGTTCCCGTCCGGTTTGAAGCAGGGCGAGGCGCCACCCCTGTTTGTGATCGACGGCGACGGCAAGCCGGCGCTGGTCAACTATCGCGTCAAGGGCACCACCTACATCGTCGATCGCCTGTTCGCCGCCGCCGAGCTGCGCCTTGGCACTGCGCCGCAACAGGTGGTGCGCATCGTTCGCAGCGACGCGGTGTGGAAGGAGCGGCAGCAATGAGCGACGAGGCAAGCGGCGCTGCACCCGGCCAGGGCCCGACTGCTCCACCGGAGACACTCGAGCTGCGCGCCCGGCCGCGTCCCGTCACGCGCATCAACCGCAAGCTGCTGGCGGGTGTCGCCGGCCTCGGCCTGTTCTTCCTCGCCGGCCTCGTCATGGTCGCGCTCAACCCGCCGAGCTGGCGCGGCGCCACGCCGTCGACCGAGCTTTACAACGTCGACAACAAGCCGAAGTCGGATGGCCTGGCCCGTCTGCCGGCCACCTATGAGGGCCTGGGCACCGATCGCAAGACGCCGGAGGGTCCAAAGGCACCGATCGTGCCGCATCTGCAACTGCCCGATGCCGAGAGCGAACGCGAGCAGGCCGAACGCGTGCGCCTGGCGCGGATAGCCGTGCAAGCCCGGGAGTCGGCGCCGTTCTTTCGCCTGCAGCTGAAATCGCCGGCGCCCGAGGCGCGACCCGATGCGATGCCTCGCCCGGAGCCGACATCGCGACCGTTGCAGCCCGAGACGACCACGCTCAGCACCGCTGCGGTCGATCGCCTGCGCGCGCAGCTCGATGGCGCGGCCGTGGGAACGGACCCGACCGATCAAACGCGCAAGCTGGCATTCTTGCGGACCGGACCGGAGAAGGAGATCTACAATCCGCACGCCCAGCAGCGACCGGTGTCGCCCTATCAGCTGCTGGCCGGTACCATCATCGCCGCGAGCCTTGTTACCGGTCTCAACGCCGATCTGCCCGGCTTCGTCATCGCCCAGGTCACCGAGCACGTCTACGATACGGTGTCGGGCCGACACCTGCTCGTCCCGCAAGGCTCGCGGCTGATCGGCAAATACGACAGCGTCGTCGCCTATGGCCAGGAGCGTGCCCTCGTCGTCTGGCAGCGCATCATTCGCCCCGACGGCTCGTCGATCGTCATCGACAATCTGCCGGCCACCGATACCGCCGGCTATGCCGGGCTGTCCGATGCCGTCGATCTGCACACCTGGAAGCTCTTGAAGGGTGTAGCGCTGGCCACTGTGCTCGGTGTCGGCTCCAGTCTGGCGTTCGGATCGGGCAGCGGCGACAGCGACATCATCCGCGCGTTGCGCGAGTCGACCGGCCAGACCACCAATCGCGCCGGACAGCGTCTGATCGAGCGCGAGCTCAACGTGCAGCCGACCCTCACCGTCAGGCCGGGATGGCCCCTGCGCGTCATCGTCCACAAGGACCTGATCCTGACCCCCTATCGCGGTTGAATCTTGCAAGAGAGGAGTTGTGTGCATGCCTGTGATCGGAACCTTCAAGGCGGATAAGGACGGCTATGCCGGCACCATCCGCACCCTCAGTCTCAACGCCAAGTTGCGCATCGTCGCCAACGACCAGAAGCAGTCGGCTTCGGCGCCGGACTTCCGGGTGTTCGCCGGCACCACCGAGATCGGGGCCGCCTGGCGCAAGACCTCCGCCGAGGATCAGACGTCTTATCTGCGCGTGCGCCTCGACGATCCGTCCTTTCGTGAGCCGATCCGGGCCGCGCTGATCGAAAAGACCGACGACGGCGTGCTGCCTCTGCTGTGGCGGCGCGAGAAGAACAACGACGGCCAACAGGCCTGACTGCCCGCAGCGCTCAACGAGAGTCTGGAAACCTCCATGGCCGCCTGGCGACCGTTCGTGCTGGTGCTGCTGCCGTTCGCGGCGGGCTACTACCTGTCCTACGTGTTTCGCACCATCAACGCCCTGATCGCCGGCGCGCTGACGCAGGAGCTCGGCCTCAGCCCAGCCAATCTCGGACTGCTAACGTCAGTTTATTTTCTCGCCATGGCTGCCGTGCAAATCCCGCTCGGCATCCTGCTCGACCGATATGGACCACGGCGTGTGCAGAGCGCCTGCCTCGTCTTTGCGGCCACCGGCGCGGCCGTCTTCGCCTGCGCGAACGATATGCTGGGATTGATGGTCGGACGGGCGCTGATCGGTGTTGGCGTCGCCACCGCCTTGATGGCCAGCCTGAAAGCCATCGTGCTGTGGTTTCCGAGGGAGCGCATCGCGCTGGCCAATGGCTGGGTGGTGATGCTGGGAGCTCTGGGCGCCGTCACCGCCACGCTGCCAGCCGAGTCGCTTGTCGCCCTGTTCGGCTGGCGCGGCTTGTTCCTGCTGCTCGCGGCGGCGACTGCCGTCTGCGCGCTCGCCATTTTCATCATCGTGCCCGAAGCCGCCGCGATCAGACCGATCTCCCGTCCACCCCCTGTCAAGCTGCGCGACATTTACCGCGACGCCCGCTTCTTGCGGCTCGCGCCGCTATCGACCATGTGCATCGGCACGGCCTGGTCGCTGCAGGGATTGTGGGCTGCGCCCTGGCTCGAGCACGTGGAAGGCCTCGACCGGTCGGCCGTGGTGCATCATCTGCTAGTCATGGGCGTCGCCCTCAGCATCGGCGCCCTGCTGCTCGGCTGGGGCGCCGACCGGTTGCGCCGCCGCGGCATCGCGCGTGAGACAGTCCTGGCGGTGATCGCC
This sequence comes from Hyphomicrobiaceae bacterium, assembly GCA_050187415.1. Lineage (GTDB taxonomy): Bacteria > Pseudomonadota > Alphaproteobacteria > Rhizobiales > Hyphomicrobiaceae. Next base: position 3,092 of record JBFWXN010000111.1, read on the forward strand.
ATCGCCTTCATCGCCGCGCAGCTCGCGCTGGCGGTGCGCGCGCCGATCCCGACTTATATCTCTTGGTGCCTCATTGCCGCCGTCGGCGCCGCCACCGTGCTCAGCTTCGCCATTCTGCCTGAATATTTCCCCAAGGAGATGTCGGCACGCGCCAACGCCGCGCTGAACATCCTGCATCTTGCCGGCGCATTCCTCCTCCAATACGTGACCGGCGTTATTGTTTCCCTCTGGCCGCCCGAGGCCGGCCATCCACCAGCCGAAGCCTACCAGGCCGCCGTTGGACTCGGCGTGATCTTGCAAAGCGTGGCTCTGCTTTGGTTCCTGGTCACGGCGCGGGCCGCACAGGCGCCTGTATTCCGCGCGCCGCGGCCGGTTATGCCCGTCTCAGCCACGCCGCAGCACCGTGTAGCGCCAATCGACTACGCCACCGCGCAACTCGCTCTCGCGCATCATGTTGCGCGCGCACGATCGCACGCTGCGCACTGGCGGCGCATCGGCATCGCATCCGCCGGGCTCTGCCTGTGCCTCGCCATCACGCTCGCGATGACCGGCCATTCGCACATGTTCGCCTACGTCGTCGAGGCGCCGGCCACCACTGTTGCCGCAAATTTCGACAACGACGAAGCTGCCCAGCGGCATTCGACCGCCATCGTGCCCGATGAGGGTCCCATTGCGCGCATGTCGCTCGCTGGACTGGCGCGTTGGCCCTCGGTCGGCATCACCGACACTAAATGGGCGGACGTGCAACGCGCCCTATACAGCCAAGGACCGTAACCCATGCGCTCGCCCTATATGCAGCCCCGCGCGGAAGACTTTCCCCACCGCATCATCGAGACGCTGCGCTTCGCCGATACCGACCGCAACGGGCACATCACCAGCTCGGTGTTTGCCATCTGCTGCCAGAGCGGCCGGCTCGGCCTGCTGTCCGATCCGGCGCGACAGCTGACACCGTTATCGTCGCAGTTCGTGCTGGCCCGCCTGATCCTCGACTATCGCCGGGAAATGCACTGGCCGGGTGCCGTGGAGATCGGCACGCGGATCGAGCGCATCGGCCGATCCTCGATCACGCTCGCCCAGGCTCTGTTTCAGAACGACTGCTGCGTTGCCACGGCACAGTCGGTTGCTGTGCTCATGGACGCGACGTCCCGGCGCGCGTGCCCCATTCCGCTCGCGTCCGTGCAGAGGCTGCAACCGTTCACCTGCACAGGCCCAAGCGCCGGTGCGGCATCTGCTCTTGCGGTCACCCACCTCAATGGCCTGGTACACCTGCTTCCGAGTGGCCAAATGGTCCGCCCGTCAAATTCGCGCCCGACGGACGATGTCTAGGGCCCGCTCGAGTTCTGCCTCCAGCCGGCCGATCAGTATGGGATCGTCCTCCGCCGCCAGCGCGTCCACGGAAACCGCCGCGGCGATCAGCTCAGACAGTTTCGCGCTGCTAAGTGTTCGCGAGTCCGTGTCGAGATAAGCCGCGACCATGCCATCGAGCCTTACCTCAAGCCTTGCTTGCGCGGCATCGAGCACGGCCCTGTCGACCACGGTACGCGGCAGGATGAGGGTGGCCATCGGTTCTCGCTCGGCAGTGGAGCGAACGCGGGCGACATAGGCGTCTCCGGCGAGCGCAAACGCCACCTCGATGGTCGGAGTATCGGTCGGCACAAGCTCATCTCGCAGCGCGCAGCACAGAAACCTAGTATACTAGGTAGAGGCTACGAAGGCGATGGGCTGCGCTGCGGCCCATGTCTCTGCGGCGAATCGTGGCGCGAAATCTCAAGCGATTGCGGAAGGAACGCGGGCTCTCACAGGAGGAGCTCGCCGACCAGGCCGGACTCAATCGCAACTATATCGGCATGATCGAGCGGCAGGAGAATGCCGCAACCGTCGATACGCTGGAAGCCCTTGCCGAAGCTCTGCAGGTTGACGCCGTCAAGCTCATCGAGAAATAGGCAGAACCACGCTCATCCCCTCTACTCCATAGGCGTCGCGACTTGGCTCGCGCATCAGTCGGACTGCACGCAAGCGCACGCGATTACCCGCGAATCCGGTTGCCCCCAACCGGTCCGCGCCGCATCCTCGACCTTCCAGGAGACGCGCAAGCCAGCCGAGCCCGGCCAATGCCTGAGTCCGATCTGTTGCGAAGTGCCGATACGGCGACCGGTCAGCCAGAGGAAGAGCTGTGGAGCTTGAAGATCGTGAAGGCGAAAACCGGCCTGTCCCGGTCCACGATCTACGCCTACATCGCCGATGGCACTTTCCCAGCGCAACGGCGCCTGGGCCTGCGCCGGGTCGCGTGGCTGTCCACCGAGATCAAGGCCTGGATCGCGAGTAGGCCACGCCAGCTGGCGCAAGGCTCAGACGCCGTCACGTGATCCGTGGCATCGGGCGTCAGGTGCCGGGCACGGTGGCCGGTGTCGCGGCTTGCCGATACTCCCTCCAGCCGTGTTGCAGGATCTGGGTGGAGGACCAGAGGAACAGCGCGGCCATGATGCCGGCAACGACGAGATCCGGCCAAGCCGTCGCGGTCTGCCACACGCCGGCCGCTGCCACCATCACGGCGACGTTGCCGACGGCATCGTTGCGCGAGCATAGCCAGACCGAGCGAACGTTGGCGTCTCCGTCCTTGTAGCGCATTAGCAGCAGAACGCTGGTGACGTTAGCTGCTAGAGCTAGCGCGCCGATGAGGCCCATCACCTCCGCGCGCGGAACGCCCAGCACCAGCACGTGGTAGGCCGTGGAGCCGAACACCCACAACCCCATCAACGTCAGACTGACGCCCTTCGCCAAGGCGGCAGTTGCCCGCACGCGAAGGCCCATGCCGATCACGGCCAGGCTGATCCCGTAGGTGAGCGTGTCGCCGAGAAAGTCCAGCGCGTCGGCCTGCAGCGCTTGCGAGCCCGCAATGACACCTGCCGTCAGCTCGATCGCGAACATCGCGGCATTGATGGCGATCACGGCCCAAAGCCTGCGCTTATAAAGAGGATCCAGCCCTTCGAATTTGGCGTTTCCGCCGCAGCAGCTCGCGCTCACGGTCTCTGCCTTGCATTTTTTGGTCGGAGCATACACATAGTCCCTACAGCCACTGTAGGTTCAAGAGACTCGTTATGGAATTTTCCATTGGCGAACTGGCGCGCCGCTCCGGCTACGCCGTGCAGACCGTACGCTACTACGAGCAAAACGGCCTCATGCCGGCGCCCGCCCGCACCGCCGGTGGACAGCGCCGGTATGATGAGACACAGCTCCGGCAGCTGTTGTTCATTCGTCACGCCCGCGACCTCGGCTTCGAGGTGGACGCCATTCGAAGCCTGCTGCGCCTGGCAGCCCACCCCGATGCGCCGTGCAATTCGGTCGACGCTATCGCCCGGGACCACCTGGCCGCCATCACGCACAAAATCGCCCGACTGTCCGCTCTCCGTCAGGAGGTGACGCGCATGATCGAGCAATGCCGCCGCGGCAGAATTGCGGAGTGTCGGGTGATTGACGCCTTGCTGAGCGACCGGCAAGCAAAGGCGTCGCCGCGATCGCGCGGCATCGAGAAAATCGGCCCTTCACGCAAGAGAGCTGAGAAGAGTAGATCGTGAACATCGGCGAGGCGGCCCAGGCTTCCGGCATTTCGGCAAAGATGGTCCGATACTACGAAGCTATTGGCCTAATCCAGCGGCCTAAGCGACGGCCAAGCGGCTACCGGCAGTATGAGCTACCGGATATTCACCGTCTGCGCCTGATCCGGATCGCCAGGGATTCGGGATTTTCACTGGTGGACATCAAAGACATCCTCGCTCTGTGGGACGATCGGAAAAGAAGCGACGCAGAGACCAAGAAGCTAGCTCTGGCGAAAGTTGGACAACTCAAGCACCGCGTTGAGCAGATCGAAGAGATGATCGAGTCATTTCGCCAATTGATCGTGCAGTGCGAACGTGGCCGTCGGCCAACCTGGCCCTTAGCGAAGGATACCAAGACGCCAGCACAACGGCCGCGAAAAACACGCAAGACGTGAGCATTGCCGACAGAGCATGGAGGCCTGACGATGCATACCCATACGCTGGAGGGCTGGCAGCACAGTCATGTGTTTCTCGGCCGCAGGCATGACGAGAACGAGCGTCGGACGTGGCTCGTCGTTGCTTTGACAGCCTTCATGATGGTGGTCGAAATCGTCGGTGGCACCATCTTCGGCTCAATGGCCCTGGTGGCTGACGGCTGGCACATGTCGACGCACGCCGGCGCTCTGGCCATCGCCGCCCTCGCGTATCGCTTCGCGCGACGGCACGCCCAGGATGAGCGATTTGGCTTCGGCACTGGCAAGCTCGGCGAGCTTGCCGGCTACTCGAGCGCAATCATCCTTGCCATGATTGCGCTTCTGATCGGATATGAATCGGCGGTTCGGCTGCTCAACCCCGTGTCCATCAGCTTCGATCAGGCGATCGCCATCGCGGTGGTTGGATTGGCCGTAAATCTTGCGAGCGCCTGGTTGCTCCGCGACCAGCATGAGCATGGCCAACACTCAGATCACCACGGCCATCATGACCTGGACGGTCAAGACGAGCATCATCGCCACAACCACCACCATCACCACGATCACAATCTCCGTGCCGCCTATCTGCACGTCCTCGCCGACGCATTGACGTCCGTACTGGCCATCACTGCCTTGCTGGCAGGCCGGCTCTACGGATGGGTATGGATGGACCCTGCCATGGGCATTGTCGGGGCGCTGGTGATCGCTCACTGGTCGCTTGGCTTGTTGCGGTCGTCGGGCGCCGTCCTGCTGGATACCGTGCCCGATGCGCGGCTCGCGGCCCAGTTGAAGAGGAGCCTGGAGCAAGGCACCGACAGGGTGGCCGATCTGCATCTGTGGCGGCTTGGACCGGGACATTTGGGCGTGGTTGCCTCGATCGTGTCGGACGTGCCGCAGACGCCGGATGCCTACAAGGCGCGACTCGCTGGATTTGCCGGTCTGTCGCATGTGACCGTCGAGGTGCACGCGTGCCGGCACGAGGCGACAGCGTAACGCGACAATGGATTGGTTGATCGCGATCCAGAGATGGCTCTACGGCGGAATGGCGGAGAGCATGCGGTCAGCCACCGACATGACCGCCTTGCCGGCGTTGATGTCCCTCGCATTCCTGTTCGGAATTGTGCACGCTCTTATGCCCGGTCACGGCAAGACTGTGCTCGTGTCCTACCACCTCGGGCGCGAGGCGCGTTGGCATCAAGGCCTGAGAACCGGCACGCTCCTGGCTTTGACGCACATCGGTACCGCCGTCGTCCTTGTGTTGGCCGGTGTGGCGGTGATCTCCCGCTCCCTGGCGGCTGGCGGACGCGCTCCCGTGTTCGAGCTGGCGAGCGCAATACTGATTACCGCGATCGGTATCTTTCTCGTTGTCCGACTACTCCGACCACGTCGACACGGGGATATACGAGATGGCCGAGCGTTGGCCGTCGCGACAGGACTGGTGCCCTGCCCGTTGACCACGTTTATCCTCACCTATGCGCTGGCGCGAGGAAAGCTCGCCATCGGCTTAGCTGCCGTTCTCGGCATGATGCTCGGCGTGATCGTGACGCTGGCAAGCTTCGCGGTGTCGGCGGTGCTTGCCAGGGAGAGATTGGCCTCCTTGTTGGCTCGCAGCGACCGCTTCCGATCAACGGCGGGCTGGGCGCTCGAGATGATCGGTGCACTCGGTGTGCTTGGGCTCGGGGTTGCGATGCTGTTGGGCCGGATCGGCAAGATGTGAATGGGCCCTCGCGGAGCCAGTTGCCGGAGAAGTTGAATTACCGGAGCGACTGTCCCTGCAGGTTGTGAGACGGTGCCCGCCGGACGGCCAGTCGCGCACCCTTGAGTCGGGCAACATCCCAGCGTCCGAGGACGCCGGTCCCTATGAGAGCGTGAACGCTGCCCTCAGCGGAAAAACAGATACTTGATCAATGCCGCGATGATGAGCACGGCAATGACGAGGGCAACCAGCCCACCGAGCATCATGGCCCACATCATGCCATCGTGCATCATGGCTCATGCCTCCTGCATCGCCGTCGATGGAGACGCTGATTGTGCGGTTGGAAGACCGCGATCCAATCCCCAGCCTTTGACGACGGCATAGATGGCGGGAATGACGATCAGGGTCAGAACCGTGGAGGACAGCATGCCGCCGATCATCGGCACAGCGATGCGCTGCATCACTTCGGATCCTGTTCCCGTGCTCCAGAGGATCGGGAGAAGGCCGGCGACGATCGCGCATACGGTCATCATCTTGGGGCGCACCCGTTCGACCGCGCCCTCCATGATGGCCGCGTTCAGATCCTCCCGCGAAAAAGCGCGTCCTTCTCGCTCGGCGCGTGCCCTGTACTCGTTGAGCGCGTGGTCGAGATAGATCAGCATGACCACTCCGGTTTCCGCCGCGACACCAGCAAGCGCGATGAATCCTACGGCTACTGCGACGGACATGTTGAAGCCGAGCCACCACATCATCCACAGGCCGCCGATCAAGGCGAACGGCAACGACAGCATGACGATCAACGTTTCGGCAACGCGCCGGAAATTGAGGTAGAGAAGCAGAACGATAATGATGAGCGTCAAAGGAACCACGATCGTGAGACGCTGCTTGGCGCGCTCATAATATTCGTACTGACCACTCCAGATCGGATAATAGCCTGGCGGAAACGTCACTTTCTCGGCCACCGCCTTGCGCGCATCGGCCACGTACCCGCCGAGGTCGCGGTCACGCACGTCGATGTAGATATAGGCCGCCAGCTGCGCGTTCTCGGTGCGGATCGAAGCGGGTCCTTGCGTGAGCCTCACATTAGCAACCTGGCCCAACGGGATGGATGAGCCGTTGGCAAGCGGGATCAGTGTCTCTCGGGCGATCGCCTGCGGATCGGAGCGAACATCGCGGGGATAGCGCAAGGTGACGGCATACCGTTCACGGCCTTCCACCGTAGTGGTCACGGTCTCGGCGCCGAGGGCGGTGGCAATCACCTGCTGCACATCGCCGACCATCAGGCCGTAGCGTGCGAGCTGCGTCCGGTCGGGCTCGATCTCGAGGTAGTAGCCGGCGATGATGCGCTCGGCATAGGCGCTGGCCGTGCCGGGCACGCCCTTGATCGCGCCCTCGATTTCACGGGCCAGCTGCTCGATGACCTTCAGATCCTGCCCAATGACCTTGATGCCCAACGGTGTGCGAATACCCGTTGCCAGCATGTCGATGCGGGCCTTGATGGGCATGGTCCAGGCGTTCGACACGCCGGGAAACTGCAGAGCCCGGTCCATCTCTTGGATGAGCTTGTCGAGCGTCATACCCTCCCGCCACTCGCTCGGGTCCTTCAGGTTGATGATCGTCTCGAACATCTCTGTCGGTGCGGGATCAGTGGCCGTGCCGGCGCGGCCGACCTTGCCGAACACCGACAGCACCTCCGGGAAGCTTTTCAGAATCCGGTTCATGATCTGAAGCAGCTCGGTGGCCTTGGTGATCGAAATCCCCGGCAACGTGGTCGGCATGTAGAAGAGCGTGCCTTCATTCAGGTTCGGCATGAACTCGGCGCCGATGCGGGTCGCCGGAAAGCCGGTTGCCGCGAGCAGCGCCAAAGCTATGGCGATGGTCAACGTCTTGGCTTTCAGCACCACCCGGATGACCGGACGATAGATCCAGATCAGGAACCGGTTCACGGGATTGCGGCGCTCAGGGATGATGCGGCCGCGCACGAACAGGATCATCAGGGCAGGCACGAGCGTGATGGAGAGCATCGCTGCGGCGGCCATCGCAAACGTCTTCGTAAAAGCCAGCGGCTTGAAAAGCCTCCCCTCCTGCGCTTCGAGCGTGAAGATCGGCAGGAACGAGACGGTGATGATGAGGAGGGAGAAGAACAGCGCTGGCCCGACCTCACTGGCAGCCTCGATCAAGACCTCGCTGCGCGGCTTGTCAGGTGGGGCGCGCTCAAGATGCTTATGGGCATTCTCGATCATGACGATAGCTGCATCGACCATCGCGCCGATGGCAATGGCAATGCCGCCGAGACTCATGATGTTGGACGACAGGCCGAGTACGTGCATGCAGATGTAGGCGATGAGCACGCCGAGCGGCAAAGTAATGATTGCGACAAAAGCGCTGCGCACGTGCAGCAGGAAGATCATGCACACCAGCGCGACAATGATGCTTTCCTCGATCAGCGTCGTCCTGAGTGTGGCAATGGCGCGGTGAATCAAGTCAGATCGATCGTAGACCGGAACGATCTCCGTTCCAGCCGGTAGGCTCGCCTTGATGTCGGCAAGGCGCGCCTTGACGTTTTCGATCACCGACAGGGCGTTCTGGCCGTAACGCTGCACGGCAATGCCGGAGGCGACCTCGCCCTCACCATTGAGCTCGGTTACGCCCCGCCGCTCGTCGGGCGCAAGCTCTACGCGCGCAACGTCGCGCAACAGCACGGGCGCGCCGCCTTCCGACTTCACAACGATCTGCTCGAGATCCTGAACGCCACGCAGGTAGCCGCGCCCGCGCACCATGAATTCCGTTTCGGCGAGTTCGATCACGCGCCCGCCGACGTCCATGTTGGACATGCGGATCGCTTCCCGCAGCTTCGACAAGGTCAGGTCGAAGCCTTTCAGGCGGCGCGGGTCGACGATGACGGAATACTGCCGCACAAACCCGCCGACACTCGCAACCTCCGCCACGCCTTCCGCCTTGGCGACGGCAAAGCGCACCTGCCAATCCTGCGTCGCGCGGGTTTCGGCCAAGGTGCGATTCTTTGCCATCACAGCGTATTGGTAGACCCAGCCCACACCGGTCGCATCCGGCCCCAACGTCGGCGTTACCCCGGCTGGCAGGGTGCGCGCCGCCGATGACAGATATTCGAGCACGCGGCTGCGCGCCCAGTAGATGTCGGTGCCGTCCTCGAAGATGACGTAGACGAAGGACACGCCGAAAAACGAGAAACCACGCACAACCTTGGAGCGCGGCACCGAGAGCATCGAGGTCGACAGCGGATAGGTGACCTGGTCCTCGATCACCTGCGGCGCCTGGCCGGAGTACTCCGTGTAGATGATCACCCGCGTATCGGAGAGATCAGGCAACGCGTCGAGCGGCACGTTGCGCACCGCATAGATGCCGGCCCCGGTCGCCAACACCGTGCCGATCAGGATCAGGAACAGGTTCCGGGCCGACCACCGGATGAGCGCGGAGATCATGGTTTGCTCTCCGGCGCGGCGGGCTGGGTGAAGGACTGCAGAGCCGCCTTGAGATTGCTTTCGGCATCGATCAGGAAGTTGGCGGACGTGACCACGTCTTCCCCTTCGGTCACGCCTTCGAGAATCTCCACGTGGTCGCCATTGCGCATCCCCAGTTTCACGGCCCGCGGCTGAAAGCGGCCCTCGCCTTTGGCAACGATCACCACCTGCCGATTGCCGCTGTCGATCACCGCCGATGCGGGTACCACCAGGCGTGCCGCTTCACCTGCGCGGGCGCTGATTTCGACGTCGGCATACATTTCATGCTTGATGATGTGATCGGGGTTATGAACCTCGATGCGCACCTTTGCGGTGCGCGTGCTCATATCCAGCTCGTGCAGCACGAACGTCACGCGCCCCTCGAAGGTCCGGCCAGGGTAGGCCCGGAACAAGACCGTCGCCGGAGCACCGATCCGCACGAGATCCAGGTCCTGCTCGGCAATATCGGCAATCACCCAAATGTTGGTCAGGTCGGCGATGCGGTACAGCTCTTCACCGGCTTTGGCCATCTGGCCCTCGATGACACGCTTCTGCATCACGACACCCGTCGTCGGTGACGGCCAGTCGATCGACATCTGCGGACTGGGATCCTTGCGCAGCGCCTCGATCACCGCTTCGGGCACATCGAGATTTCTGAGCTTCTGAAGCGCCCCGCTCTCACTGCGTGGACCGCCACCGGGGATCGTGCTGGTGCGAAAGTCGATTTGCGCGGTAACGATTGCCGGGCTGTAGACGCGAAACAGCTTGTCTCCCGTTTTGACGTGCTTTCCCGTCTCGTTGACGTAGAGCTTCTCGACAAAGCCGTCGGCGCGCAGCGAGACGATGCGCAAGCTGCGTTCATCCGGCTTCGCGGTGCCGGGTGCGCGAACGGCCTGGATCAGGCTGCGGCGCTCGACGGGAGCGGTGCGCACCCCGGATCGCTGCACCTTGTCCAGGCTTACCGTGACCGTGCCGGGTTCGTCCTCGCCCTCGTAAACGGGAATGTAGTCCATTCCCATCCAGTCCTTCTTGGGCACCGGTGACGTGTCGGCGAGCCCCATCGGATTGCGGTAGTAGAGGACTTTGCGGCTGCCGCCTTTGTCACTGGCCGCCTTGGTTGCTGGCTGCGACTTGCCGTCCTTGAAGTCGCCTTCCTGATCGTCATAGACGGGGACGTAGTCACGACCGTCCGGCGTTTTCTTGGGCTCCTGGGAGAAATCGGCGTCACCATCGGGGTGCTTCCAATACAGCACGGCACGCCCAGCCGCTGGCCCCGTGCTTTTGGCATCCGTGCCGTACGTAGTTTTCACGAGCCCAGTGACGGACAATGCTGGCCACGCGCCGGCTCCTAGTCGGTAGCCGGCAACGCTGCCTGCAAGGATCGCCATCAAGGCGATCCCCGCAATTGCGATGCGAAACATGGCTGGCCTACTTCGCCTTGAAGACGACAGTGCCCTGCACGGTCTCGTTCTCGCCGGGCACCTTGGCCATCAGCTTGAAAGCCCAACCGCCGGCCATGGTGAACTCAGCCTTGAACTTGTAGACCCCAGGTTCCGTGGACGGCATGGCCGTGTGCTTGGCCGTCATCTCGCCCATGCTATCCGGCGACATGTCGAGACGGGTGCGGAACAGCACGGCGCCTTCCACCGGCTTGCCGGTTGCCTTGTTGACGAGGCGCACAGCAAATTCGCTGTCTTTGCCATTGCGCACCTCGACCGATACGGGCTCGAACACATAGTCGGCCGGCGCGGCATAGGCGATGCGTGCGCCCAAGCTCACCGCCAGAGCCACGAGCAGCACCATAAGGCGTGATTGGATAACCATTGCGGAATCTTCCTTCTCGAGTTGCCTGCGCGATATGTCGCGCACGATAAAACCGTCCCGCGCAGCTTCCGCAAAATTGCGGGCCGCCAAGACGTTCGAGAAGTCAGGCTCGGGGAGGTCGTGCTTCCGGTTCAGGCCAACTGTCGGGAGGCCTGGTGGGAGCTACCGCGACGAAGGCTGCTTTCGACCAGTGAAGTGACATCGCGGTCTTTACGATCTCACCACTCAGCTTGAAGCATTTGGCCAGACAGAAATCGGCCTGGCACGGTGCCTTGGTATCGCAGCAACCACAGTCTTTCGAGGTCTGCTTGGCTTTGCTCGGGCAGTCCGGCATGTCCGCCATACTCGCGGCCTGCGTCTGCGCCAACGCGGCCATAGCTGCGCCAATCGGCGCGAGCGTCACGCCGACCGCAAGCAGCAGTGCCAGCAAAAAGCGGTGTACAGCCAAAGCAACCTCCGCCCCTACTATCCTCGGGGCGAGGGGCAGGGGTCAAGTCAGCCCATACCACGCCAACTTCAATTTTGCGTTTCTGATTGCCTGCTGATGAAAGATTCGTCCGCATTAGACGCACATTAACAGACCTTAACGTCCAGGCTCAGCTCTCATGCGATTGCGAACGACGGACTTGACCGCCAGGAACGCCAACGTCGGGACGACCAACCATTGCAGCAGCGGCGAGACGCCGATGCGTATGGTTCCAACGGCCACCGTGGGCATCCAATCCGCATACGCCCAGGACTGGCGAACGTAGACATTCA